>JANXRG010000002.1 GCA_025353105.1 Verrucomicrobiota bacterium | reverse complement strand
CTTTGCACGATGCTAAAATCGTCCTTCGCGATCCAGAAGCGTCCGTTCAGGCCGTTGATTACCTTTTCCTCGCGCGTGTCATAGGCTTGGCCCGGCCGGGGCCGATACGTCACGACGTAGCATCCGCGTCCGGCTGCTTCGGCGTCCGCGTCGCGTGAGAGCTGGAAGCGCGGGGCGAGTTTTTGGAGGTCGAGCACGGCCATGAACTTCTGCGCCTCGCAATAGTCCTTGTCCTGTTTCTCTGGCTTAATCTCCCCGCCGAACGCAATCTGCCGGGTCGGCCGCATCGTCGCGTTCACGGCCTTTGTCGAAACCACAATACCCTTTCCGTCCAATTTCTCCGTCTTCACGTTCACGTCACATTCAAAGCGCTGGCGGTCGCGGCGCAGGATCTCGTCGCGTTGGATCGCGCGTTGGATGATGTCACCCGCGGAAAGTGCGTTCGGCACCTCGGTGGTCGGCGCACCCCGCAGGCCCGAGGCCAGGGTCAAGGCGAGGAAAAGCAGGATGGGACGCATCAGGGAATTGCGCAATTGGACGGGCGGGGGAAGCTAACCGTTCAATGACGTTGGTCACTTGGATCTATGAGCCAGGCCGTCCCCAATGAAAAGCCCGACCTGCGTAAAAAACTTGGCGATGTACCCCATCGTCCGGGGGTTTACGTCATGCGCGATCGCCTGAACCGCATCGTGTACGTCGGCAAGGCGCGCGATCTCCGGAAACGGCTGGCCAGTTATTTCCTCCCGTCCGGCCACGCGCGGGCCGACCTCAAGACGCGCGCGTTGCTCGACACGGTGTGGGATTGCGAGTGGCACGTCGTGCGCAGCGAGCCCGAGGCGCTGCTGCTCGAGGGTCGGCTGATCAAGGATTACCGGCCGCGTTACAACATCATGATGCGCGACGACAAACGCTTCCTGCTCGTGAAGGTGAACCTCAACGATCCATTCCCGCGCTTCCAGCTCACGCGGCTGCGCAAGGAGGATGGCGCGCGCTACTTCGGCCCTTTCGCGCACTCCGGCGCGTTGCGCGCGACGATCGAACTCATGCGAAAGCGCTTTCGGGTGCGCGCCTGCCGTCCGCTGGTGCCGGGCGAGAACGATTACAAGCATTGCCTCAATCACATCATCAAGAACTGCTCGGCACCCTGCGTCGGGAAAATCGACCCCACCGGTTACCGCGCGCTGGTGGAGCAAGCGTGCGATTTTCTCGACGGCCGCTCGGACGAGATGGTCGACGTCCTCGAAGGCGAGATGAGGGCGGCGGCGGAAAAGCAGGACTTTGAGCGCGCGGCGCAGCTGCGCGACATGATCGAAGATCTCAAACGTACGACCGCGCCGACGCGTCGCTTCACGCGGCGGCGGCCGCTGCCGGGCGTGATTGATCCGGCGGACGACTTGATCGCATTGGCCGACGCTCTGGACCTGCCCGGTGCGCCCGAGGTGATGGAGTGTTTCGACATCTCGAACATTTCGAATACGCACAGCGTCGCGAGCATGGTGCGCTTTCGAAAGGGTTTGCCGGAAACCGCCGCCTATCGGCGATATCGGATCAAGAGCGTCGCGGGCCAAAACGATTTTGCGAGCATGGCGGAGGTCGTCCGGAGGAGGTATTCCCGCATTCTGCTCGAGACGCGCGCCCTCTCGCGGGAGGCCGCGGAAATTTCGCAGGAGACGCCGCTCGAAGCCGCGCGACGCCTGGAGCGGCAGTTGGGGCGGGATGAGTCCGCCGCAAATCGGGCAACGGATCCAGTGGAAATCGAAGACATTGATCCTGCGGTCGAAATATCTCCGGCTGTTCGCGCGACGCCGATGACGTATGTCCGCCTGCCCGATCTCGTCATCGTCGACGGCGGCAAGGGCCAGCTCAGCGCGGCGAGCAAGGAGCTTTCGCGCCTGGGCCTGAGCGAGCTTCCGATCATCGGTCTCGCGAAGGAATTCGAGGAAATCTATCGCCCCGCGCGACCGATGCCCTTGCGTCTGCCGCAGGATTCCGGGGCATTGCGGCTGCTCCAGCGGATTCGCGACGAGGCGCACCGCTTCGCGAATGGCTTTCACCAACTGCTGCTCAAGAAGCGAGTGGCCGAGAGCATTCTCGACGAGTGTCCCGGCGTGAGCCAGAACCGGAAAAAGATTTTGTTCAATGCGTTTGGATCGATCGCCCGGCTCCGCAAAGCGTCGCTCGAGGACATTGCAGCAGTCGAGGGCATCGGCCGAAAGTTGGCTGAGGACGTGCACCGGTTTTTGGCGGAGCGGACGTAGAAGCCACCGTAAATTGAGTCGTCCGTCGCGCCTCCGGCGCTCGCTCGCTTCGACCTTCAACTTTCGAATTTCAGGTTTCGAGTTTTCCGCGCAGTGGGTTACCACCGGCTACCGACCGACGCTTCTGCCTGAGCTTGTCTGCGCTGCGGGTGCGAACCCGCTTTCAATCGCCTTGCGGCCCTGGCCGTCGCGCGGCTAATCTCCCGCTCCCCTATGCCTCACCCAACCTTGCTGGAAATGATTGCCGGCGCCGATAATCATGCGGCGCTGGTCGCGCCGGACAAGCCGAAGCTCACCTATCGCCAGATGCGGGAGAATGTCCGCGCGCTCGCCGCGCAGCTGAACGACCTCGGATTGGGTCGGGGCGATCGCATCGCGGTGGCGATGGTCAACGGTCCCGAGTTGGTGCTGACCTTTTTTGCCTCCGCCACGGCGGTCACGGTTTGTCCGCTCAACCCGAAATACAAGACGGAGGAATTCGCCTTTTACTACGAGGACACCCAGGCGAAGGCTCTCATCACGTTGCCGGGCGCGCAGGCCGAGGCGCACGCCGCCGTTCTTCCCGGCATGCTCGTCATCGAGGCGGTGGCCGGCGCGGACGGGACGCTCTCGTTCAAGCTTGCGAAGGGCGATGCGCTCCCCGCTCGTCCGCATGAGCTCGCGGGTCCGGACGACATCGCGATGATTCTCCACACCAGCGGCACGACCAGCCGGCCCAAGCGCGTACCGCTGCGGCATCGCAACCTCACGGCCTCCGCGCGCAACATCGTCGGCACCTACAACCTTAGTGCGAGCGACATCGCCCTTTGCGTGATGCCGCTTTTTCACATTCACGGCATCAGCGCTTCGCTCAACGCCACCCTTGCCTCGGGTGGCACGGTCGTCTGCCCGGCGGGATTCGACGCGATGAAATTCTGGCCGGTGGTCGACGCGTTCAAGCCGACCTGGTACTCGGCGGTGCCGACAATGCACCAGATGCTCCTCGCGCGCGCCGACCACAACGCCGCGGTGATCAAGGCGAACAAATTCCGTTTTGCCCGCTCCAGCAGCGCGCCCTTGCCTCCGGTCATCATGGAGCGGTTGGAGGCAGTGCTCGAAGCGCCGGTGCTCGAAAGCTACGGCATGACCGAGGCCAGCCATCAGATGGCGTCGAATCCGCTGCCGCCCAAGGCGCGCAAGGCCGGGAAAGTCGGTTACGGTTTCGGCGTTGACGTCGACGTCATGGACGACTCCGGCAAACTAATGCCGCAGGGTGACGTGGGCGAAGTGGTCATCCGCGGCGACAACGTGGTCGACGGTTACGAAAACAATCCGGAAGCGAACAAGACGGCATTCGTCGACGGTTGGTTTCGCACGGGCGATCAAGGTTATCTCGATCCGGACGGCTACCTGGCGCTGACGGGCCGGCTGAAGGAATTGATCAACCGCGGCGGCGAAAAGATTTCGCCGTTGGAAATCGACGACGTGTTGCTGCGTCATCCGGCCGTGGCCGAGGCTCTCGCGTTTGCGGTGCCGCACAAGTCGTATGGCGAGGACATCCACGCGGCCATCGTTGTCCGCGCCGAAATGACCGTGACCGATCGCGAATTGAAGGAGTACTGCGCCGGCTTGCTCGCGGAGTTCAAGGTGCCGCGAAAATTCCACGTGCTCGACCAGATCCCGCGGGGTGCGACCGGGAAGTTGAAGCGCATCGATATGGCGAAGCTTTTGAACATTACAGGCTGACACTGGAAGCTCGAAATCCGAAACTCGAAACTCGAAGTAAGTTTCAAAATTTAGAAATCCAAGAACACGATGAAGAAGTCTGGAGGCGATGCGAAGTCGCCTACAATTTTTCAATATTTGAAATTCCCAACTTGGAGTTTTCTTCGAGTTTCGAGTTTCGAGTTTCGAGTTTTCCGCCGCCACTTCCTATCGCGATGAGAATTTGCGTGGTCGGCGCCGGCGCCATTGGCGGCTATCTCGGAGCCAAGCTCGCGCTCGCCGGCGAGGACGTGACGCTCATTGCGCGCGGGCCGCATCTCGCCGCGATCCAGCGCGACGGACTGAAGCTGCAGATGGGCGATGGACCCGCCGAGTTGGTGCCGGGTGTGAAGGCGATGTCCGACATGGCCGAGGCCGGGGAGCAGGACGCGGTTTTGCTCACGCTCAAGACGCACAGCGTGCCCGGCGTGGTGAAGCAGATGCGCGCTTTGTACGGACCGCAGACAATCGTGCTGACGGCGCAGAACGGAATCCCGTGGTGGTATTTCATGCGGCACGGCGGAGAGTTCGAGGGCCGGCGGTTGGCGTCGGTCGATCCCGGCGGCGTGATTGCCGACAACCTCGAAATCGAGCGCGTCATCGGCTGCATCGTCTACCCCGCCGCGGATTTGCCCGCGCCCGGCGTGGTTCGTCACGTGGAAGGGGATCGATTTTCGCTCGGCGAACCGGATGGATCCAAGAGCGAACGCGTGCTCGCGCTCTCACAGACGCTGGCGCGCGCCGGATTGAAAGCGCCGGTGCGGACGAATCTGCGCGCGGAGATTTGGGTGAAGGTCTGGGGCAACGCGTTCTTCAACCCAATCAGCGCGCTGACCGGTACCACGCTGGAGGAGATCTGCAGCTTTCCCGCGACGCGTGAGCTAGCCCGCGTGGCGATGACCGAATCAATGACCGTGGCCGAACGGCTCGGGATCAAGTTCGGCGTCACGCTCGAGCAGCGGATCGATGGCGCACAAAAGGTCGGCGCGCACAAGCCGTCGATGTTGCAGGACATCGAGACGCAGCGTCCCACCGAGGTCGACGCCGTCGTCGGCGCGGTCGTCGAGCTGGGCAGGATTGTCGGCGTGCCAACGCCGGTCACCGACACGCTTTACCGGGCGGTGAAGCTGCTCGAGAAGCGGGTCCGAGGCTGAGGACGCTATGGTACGACGCGCGGGAGCACACCTTGGGCGAGGGTATCCTCCGCGGGGGCAGCCGAAGCGAGTTTCTTCTCCTTGAACGCTTTGCACAAGGGCTTGAGCACGAACAGAGCGAGGATTGCCGCGCACACATCGAAAGCCGCGGCCGTATAGAAAATCGGTTCCCAGCTTCCGTATCTGGTTTGCAGCCAGCTCCCGATCGGGATTAGCAGGGAGGCCGTTCCCTTCGCCGTGTAGAGGATGGCGTAGTTGGTCGACGCGAATTTCGAACCGAACAGGTCGGCTGAGATCGCCGGGAAGAGACTGTAGATCTGCCCCCAGGCGAAGAACGCCAGGCCCGAGAACATCACAAAATAGATGGGATTGCTCGCGAAATGGATGAGGGCGTAAATCGCGAATCCTTCCGCGAGGAACGACAGGAACATCGTGAGCTCGCGGCCAATCGTGTCGGAAAGCCACCCAAAGAACGGTCGCGTCAAACCGTTAAGCACCTGGCTGATCGACAATGTCAGGGGCAGCGCGGCCATCGTAAACAACCCCAGGAACGAAACGGGGGTGTCGGCGATTTGATAGTTCTTCGCGATGGGCCCGAGCTGCGCGGTGGCCATCAAGCCTCCCGTCGCGACCAGCGTGAACATGACATAGAGCAAGTAGAACAACGGCGTCTTGAGCATTGTGGACGGTGACGTGTCCGGCATGGCATGCGCGGCTTTCACCGCCGCGCTGGCGGCAGTGGACGGTTTCAATGCCAGATGTCCAAGCACCGCGGCCGGTTCCCGCATGAGGATGGCGCAGACGAGAATGACGGCGCCCTGGATGACGCCAAAGACGAGAAAAGTGTGCTCATAGCCGCTGGCCTTGATCATTCGGTAGATGGGAGCAATGGAAATTGCCGCTCCTCCACCAAACGCACAGGCCGTGATGCCCGCGGCGAGGCCGCGGCGATCGGGAAACAGTTTCAACGCGTTGCCAATCGCGGTGGTGTAAACGATGCCACCGCCGATTCCGGCGACGACGCCGCCGACATAAAACATCGAAAGGGACGTGGCAAAGGAGTTGATCACCCATGCCCCGCCGACCATCAGGCCGCCCACGACGATGACCCAGCGGGCGCCCAGCTTGTCGCGCATGTACGCGAGAAACGGGGCGAGCCACGTTTGCGAGAGCACGAAAAGCGTAAAAGCGAACTGAATGGCTGCCTTGTCCCAATGGAACTTTGTCGCGATGGGATCGACGAACATCGTCCAGCCGTACTGGACGTTGGCCGTGGCGACCATCGCGATGACGCCGACGGTCAGTTGGAACCAGCGGTTAAGGAAGAGGGCATGCATGGGGGAGCGCTCGGGGTGCTGGGGGGACGACGGGCGCGTAGGTTTTTTGGCCCAAGCAGGATGAATTTGCAAGCCTCCCCTCCGCCTTGAGCGCGGAATTCATTGAAGGAATCGCGTGGAAGACCGAGTCCTATCACGCTAGGCTCACCCCATGAACGTCCGCGCCACCCTGCTCATCGCGCTCGCCGCTGCCATGCTGTGCGCCACATCGGCCCGGGCGATCGTGAACGGCCAGATCGACACCTTCGAGGATGGCACGTCTGATTTTTGGATGAATGGAATGGGCAACCTCGCCGTGAGCACGGGCGGACCCGGCGGTGCGGGTGACCACTTCCTGCAAATTGTCGCGGACGGCAATGGTGCCGGCGGGAAGCTGGTCGGGTTCAACTCCAACCAGTGGACGGGGAACTTTACGCTCGCCGGCGTGAACGCGGTCGAGATGGATTTGAAAGCGTTCAGCATCATTGGCGCGAGCACCCTCACGATCCGGATTGCGTTCCGATCGGCCACGGGGGCGTTCACCAGTGCCGGTGCCTCCGGCTACGTCTCTCCGGTTGCGTTCACCCTTTCGGCCGATGGCCAGTGGCACCACGCGATCTTTAATTTTTCGTCATTGACCCCCATCAACTCCAGCGGCGGAATTCCGCCGCTGCCGCTGGCCACTTTCCTCACCGGCCCGGCCGAATTCCGCATCATCAATGCCGTTTCCGCCACGTCCTTAATCGGCGATAACATCATCAGCGTGCTCGGCATCGACAACATTCACGCGATCCCGGAGCCTGGCTCGCTCGCGGCTCTCGGTGGGCTCGCGCTTGGCGCGGTGGCTTTCGGCCGGCGGCGCCGACGGTCCTGAATTCACGGGCGACCTTGGGTCTTCTCCGCGTTAGGGCTGCCCGCGGAAGGTCGATTTGTTATACTCCTCGAGCGCTTTGGGCATGGCATCGGTGAGACGCTGAATGCGCGTCTGGTCGGACGGATGCGTCGACGCGAACTCGGGCGGCTTCTGACCGGCTCCGCTCGCCTTCGACATGTGCTGCCAGAATTTGATGGCCTCGTGCGGGTCGTAGCCCGCGCGGGCCATGTACATGAGCCCAATGTAGTCGGCTTCCACCTCGTGATCGCGGCTGAACGGTAGCAGAACCCCGTATTGCGCGCCGGCGCCAATGGCTCCCATGACGGCCTGTTGCTGTTGGTAATCCATTCCGGCCATCGAGACCTGCGCACCCGTAATCACCGTGTTCGTGAGCTTGGTTTGTAACAGGCGTTGCGAGCCGTGGCGGCTGGTCGCGTGAGCCATCTCGTGACCCATCACCGTGGCGAGCTGCGCGTCGTTTTCAGCGACCGGCAGAATGCCGGTGTAGACCACGATTTTTCCGCCGGGCAGACAGAACGCGTTCACTTGGTTGCTGCGCAGGACGCTAACGGCCCATTGGAATTTCTTGCCCGCGTCGCCGGTGGACTGCGCGAGACGCCGGGCAATGCGCACCACGCGATCATACTCCGGCCCGCTGTTCTGCAGTTGACCCTGCGCTTGGGCAATCACCTGCTGATAGCTTTGCAGCCCGAGCTTTGCCTCCTGGTCTTCGCTCAGCGCCACCCGAGCGGTCTTGCCCGTTTCCGGATTGGTGAATTTCTCCGAATTGAAATACGTGAAGGCTGCGATCAGAATGACCGCAAGAATCGGGATAAGACGGGCGCGATTGCTCATGGGAAACGGGATTGACCTTGGGGATAATAGCGTCGTTCGAAGGGGCGAGCTGACGTGTCAATTCGTCTGTCCCCGGTGCGCTGGCCGCTAGAATGGGATTCCGTCGACCGATTTGTCGGAGGCGGACCCATCCTCAAGCGCGCCGGTGAGCACCGCGACCACCATTTTGCGCTGCACGCCGTTCAGCGTGCGACCGCGGCGCGAGACGAGGAAAAACTCCGTGCCCAAGGCCGAAACCCCCCAGCGCTCGCCTTCGCCCGCCACCAACTCCGCGCCGCTGACCGCACCCGGCGAAGCGCCGCCGCCCGCAAGCTGGTGGAGCTCGAGCCGCTCGATGGCGCGTAGTTCGTCGAGACTCCGGCCGTGAATCCGGACCTGAATCTGGTCCAGCGGCAACCCTCGCGCCTGCAGTAGCCGGATCGCCTTCAATTGCAGCCGGTGCTTTTCCGTGAAACCGCGCTTGCGTCCGATGTCGTCGCCTCCGGGTGCGTCCAGCAGCCCACGCGAGCGGTAATAGCGAATGTTTCGCTCCGTGATTCGCTCACCCGCCTGACCGTTGGCGGGGGTCACCTGATGCTCGTCGCACCACTGATTTACGAGATCGGCGAGGTCGCCGATGGAGACGGTGGGATGGACAGGCGCGACCATGCCGCTTTGGTAGTTATCGGCAGTCTTACTGTCAAAATCAAAATCTCGATTTTTCGATGTTATTTTCCGGTGGAAGCGGCTGATCCTACAGGCTTGGGCGCGAAAACTGCGGCGCCGGCCCGAATTTGTCCGGACCCTAGAAAATGGGTGGAAATTCAGGAAACTGCCAGTGTCTGCCGGCAAAAGTGTGAATCGGCGCACCTCACCCCTTCCAGGATTGCCTCCGGGACCGAATCCGAGAATGATGGATTTCATGAGAACCCGCGCCCTGTCGCTTCCCTTTCTTTGCCTTCTGACGACCGGATATCTTTCAGCGGCAGAGGTCGCGCCGCCGCCGGAAACGCCCAAGCGCCCGGTGCAGGATAGCATGCAGGGGGTGACCATCACGGAGGATTATCGGTGGCTGGAGGATGGCAAGGCGGACGAGGTCAAAGCCTGGACCGACGCGCAAAATGCCCGTACGCGGGCCTTTCTCGATGGGCTGGCAGTCCGGAAACCGATCGCGGCGCGGTTGGGCGCCCTGTATTCGAAGACCTCGTCGAACTACGGTGGATTGATCAGCCGGGGAGGCCGGTTGTTCGCCTTCAAGAACCAGCCGCCAAAACAACAGCCGCTGATTGTTACGCTCGCCACGAGCGCGGACCCGCGGACCGAACGGGTGGTGCTGGATCCCAATACGCGGAGCAAGGCTGGGGCGACATCCATCGATTGGTTCGTGCCGTCGCTCGACGGCCGCACGCTTGCGGTCTGCCTGTCGGATAAGGGCAGCGAGCAGGGCACGTTGTTTTTCTTCGATGTCGCGACCGGGCGGCAGCGTCCGGACAGACTGGAGCGCGCGCAATTCCCGACCGGCGGTGGGAGTGCGGCGTTTGACGCGCGCGGCGAAGGGGTTTTCTACACGCGTTATCCCAGCGCCGGTGAGCGTCCACCCGCGGACCTGCAATTTTATCAGGAGGTGTTTTATCATCGCCTTGGCACGCCGCAAAGCGCCGACACCTACGTGCTGGGCAAGGATTTCCCACGCATCGCCGAGACCGTCATTGAGACGAGTGAGGACGGCAGCCGGGTCATCGTGACGGTGGCCAACGGCGACGGCGGCGAGTTTGCGCATTATCTGCGGTTGTCGGATGGGAGTTGGACCACGATTTCCGAATTCGCGGACGAGATTAAAGCGGTGCACCTGGGCCGCGACGGCCAGCTCTATTTGCTCTCGCGCCAGGGTGCACCGCGTGGAAAAATTCTCCGCCTTGATCCCGACACGTTAAAACCGGGCGTGAAGCCAAACCTGACCAATGTCCCCGTGATCGTGCCGCAGGGCGACGGGGTCATCACGGAGTACCGCGCGCTGGCTTCCCAGCTCTACATTGTCGAAATGCTGGGCGGCCCGTCCCGGCTGCGGGTTTTCGATCTCAACGGGGCGTTGCAAGCGGTGGTGCCTTCGCCGGACGTCGCGACGATTGACGGACTGGCGGGCATCGAAGGGCATGCGGACGATGTGTTATTCCGGCAGGTTACGTTCACGGAGCCGACGACGTGGTTCCGCTATGATCCCGCCGCGCCGGAAAGCGAGCGCCTCACCGCGACCAAACTGCGGGCGGTTTCGCCGGTGCCTTTCGCTGACATCGAGGTGGTGCGTGAATTCGCCACGTCGAAGGACGGCACGCGGATCCCGTTGAACATTCTCAAGGCAAAGGGCGTCGCGCTTGACGGGAAAAACCCGACCATCCTCTATGCGTACGGCGGCTACGGCATTAACATGTCCCCGAGTTTTGTATTGAACCGGCATCTCTGGCTGTCGAACGGCGGGATCTACGTGATCGCAAATCTGCGCGGCGGCGGCGAGTTCGGTGAAGAATGGCACCTCAGCGGCAACCTGACGAAAAAGCAGAACGTGTTCGACGATTTCATCGCGAGCGCGCGACATCTGATTGATCGCGGCTACACCTCTCCCGCCAAGCTTGCGATCGAGGGCGGCAGCAATGGCGGATTACTGATGGGCGCGGCGCTCACGCAGGCGCCCGAGCTCGTCCGCGCGGTGGTCGCATACGTCGGGATTTACGACATGCTGCGCGTCGAACTCGATGCCAATGGCGCCTTTAACGTCACAGAATTCGGTACGGTGAAGGATGCCGCGCAGTTCCAGGCGCTCTACGCCTACAGCCCGTACCATCGCGTGAACGACGGCACGAAATATCCGGCGGTTTTCCTGCTCGCCGGTGAAAATGATGGCCGCGTCAATCCCGCCAACTCACGCAAGATGGCGGCTCGCCTGCAGGCGGCGAGCGCGTCCGGGTGGCCAATTCTCCTGCGCGTGAGCAGCGCCAGCGGCCATGGGATCGGCACCGCGCTGAGCGAACGCATCGCCCAACAGGCGGACGTCTACGCGTTTCTGTTTGATCAACTCGGCATGAACTTCACCGCACCGGCCGAGCCGAAATCCGGCAAGAAAAGGAAGGGCTTCGGGCTCGAACTCAAGGTCCGGCTTGGCCGGTGAGGCAAATTTAGCGTCCCCAGCCGAATTGCGCTTGCCGTTTCAACCCTTCGCCGGTCAATCTCGAATCGAAAGGCCAACTCTATGCCAACCTATGGAATCATCGGCACCATCGTCATCGGTTTGCTCGCGGGAATCGTGGCGAAGTTTCTCACGCCAGGTCGCGACCCGGCCGGTTGCATTGTGACAATGTTGCTCGGCATCGCGGGCGCCTGGGTGGCCACCTTGCTGGGAAGATGGATTGGCTGGTACGAGGTCGGTCAGGGAGCCGGATTTATCGGGGCCACGGCCGGGGCAATCCTCCTCCTGCTGGTGCACCGGATGTTCACGCGAAACAGCCCGCCGTAGTTCGCGCTTAGGATCGATTGAGTTGTGCGAGGACTTCCGGATCGCGCACGTCGGCCCACTCGCCGGTCAACTCAAGGCAGCGGATGCGCCGGCCCGATTGGGCCAGCGCGCGAATCGCGTCGGTCAATTCGAATTCGCCGCGTGACGATTTTTCGAGCTGCGCCGTGAACTCGAAGAGGCTCGGGCGAAACGTGTAGACGCCGGCATTGTACCATGGACTCGTCCGCTCGCCCGGCTTCGGCTTTTCGCGGAGATCGACCAACTCCGATCGCTCGTTGAGGAAAACGGCGCCGCCCTGCGAAACATCGTCGGCGCGTTTCACCGTGAGCAGCGCGTCATCCCCCGGCTCCAGCGCAACCAGGCGGGGGTAGTTGACTGGGTCGATGAGGATATCGCCGTAGCTCAGCACAAACGGATCCTCCCCGGCGAAATCGCGGGCGAGTTCCACCACCCGGCCGGTCCCGTCCTGCGTGACCTGAGTGACGTATTGCACGCGGACGCCGAGCGTGGCTCCGTCTTGGAAAAAATCGCGCACCACGCCGGCGCGGTAGCCCACGACAATCAGGAAATCGGTGACGCCGGCGGCCTTTAACCCGCTCACGATGTGCGCGAGTATCGGCCGGCCGCGCACCGCGATCATGGGTTTCGGCAAATCCAGCGTCAGCTCGCGCATGCGCGTGCCGCGGCCGGCGGCGAGGAGAACGGCTTTTGTGACGATCATTCGGCTTCCTTTTCCTACGCCGCGTTCGCGATTCGGCCTCGTTGTTCGCCCACGAATTCGCCAATGCGACGAAGCGCCTCCTTGATTTGCGGAAGCGCCGTGGCGTAGCTGCAGCGGATGTGGCCTTCGCCGCCCGGGCCGAAGGCGTCGCCCGGCACCACCGCCACGCGCTTCTCCTGCAACAGCCGGAGCGCGAACTCACGGCTCGAGAGTCCGGTCGAACGGATGTCCGGGAAAACGTAGAACGATCCACTCGGCCGCGGGCAAGGCAGGCCCTGCTCCGCGAACTCGCGCGAGATGAAATTGCGCCGGAGCTCGTATTCGCGGCGCATTTGCTCGACGTCCGGTTCGCCGTGTCGAATTGCCTCCAGCGCCGCTTCCTGGCTCGTGACCGGCGCGCAGAGAATTCCGTATTGGTGGATTTTCATCATCGCCTCGATGAGGTCGACCGGCGCGCACGCGTAGCCGATCCGGAATCCCGTCATGGCAAACGCCTTGGAAAATCCGTGCAGAAAAACCGTGCGCTCGCGCATGCCCGGCAGCGCCGCGATCGAGACGTGCTCGAGGCCGTCGTACGTCAGCTCGCTGTAGATGTCGTCGGTCAGCACCGCGAGATTGTGCTCGCGGCAGAGCCCGGCGATCGCCTCCAGCTCGGCGCGCGGCATCGTGGCGCCCGTGGGGTTGGTCGGGAAATTCAGCATTAACACGCGGCTGCGCGGCGTGATCTTCGCGGCGATGGCGGCGGTCTTCAACGCGAAGCCATCTTCGCGGGTCGTGCGCACCGGCACCGGCACGCCGTGCACCAGCGCGATGCTCGGAGCGTACGAGACGTAGCACGGCTCGTGGTAGAGGACTTCGTCACCCGGATTCAGCAGGGCGCGCAGCGCCAGATCGATCCCTTCCGAGACGCCCACGGTGACCAGCACCTCCGTCAACGGAGCGTATATGACCTGGAAATGTCGACCCACATACTCGGCGATTGCCTCGCGAAGCTTGGGCAGGCCGAGGTTGGACGTGTAGCCGGTGCGACCGCGCTCGAGCGAGTAGATCGCCGCTTCGCGAATGTGCCATGGCGTGACGAAGTCTGGCTCGCCGATGCCGAGCGAGATCACGTCGCGCATCGTCTGCACGACCTCGAAGAAATCGCGAATCCCCGAACGGGGAATGGCTTGCACATGGCGCGCGATGGGGACGAGAGAATCCATGGAAGTAGGAGATATTGGGCAGAAGTCCGTCATGCGAAAGGGCCAAAACCAAATCTTCCGCATTCGAGGCGGCGGCGCACCCCCCGCGGCCGCGAATTGTGGCAATGATTTCACTGCGTTTTGCAGCGGCGCGTGCTATCAGAAGGCGCAGTTAGCATGAGCATTCCAGCCACGCCTCATTCCGCCGTCGGCATTGATTTCGGCGGCACCACCGTGAAGATCGGCCTGGTCGCCGATGGCTGCATCATCGAGAAGCGGCCGCCGCTCGACACGCAGGCCTACGCGGGCGCGCCACCGCTCATCAACGCGATGGTGCGCGAGGTCGAAGCCGTCCGGGCCGCGCATCCGGAATTACCCGCCATCGCACTGGGCGTCGGCATGCCCGGATTGGTCGACAGCGACAGTGGGATCGTTCATTCGCTGACCAACGTGCGGGGCTGGAAGGAAGTCGCGCTGCGGGATATTTTGCAGCAGCGAACCGGTCTGCCGTCGGCGCTTGAGAACGACGCAAAGTCGATGTCGTACGCGGAATGGCGCCACGGGGCGGCGAAGGGCAAGCGCAACGTCGTGTGCATCACGCTCGGCACCGGTGTGGGCGGCGGCCTCATTCTCGACGGTCGCCTTTATCGCGGGAGTAATTTTGGCGCCGGTGAGGTCGGGCAGATGAGCGTCGATCCCGGGGGGAACGCCGGCCATTACGGCAACCTTGGCGCGCTCGAGAAATACGTGGGCAACGCGCAAATCGTCGAACGTGCGATGGAGATGTACGCCGCCGGGCTGCAGGGCGCGCCCGAGGGGGAGATGTCGCCCTTCACGCTGCAGAAAGCCGCCCAGCGCGGCGACCCGGTGGCCATTGCGTTGTGGAAGGAAATCGGCGGCCGCATCGGCTTCATGTTGTCGAACATCGTCTGGCTGCTCAATCCGGACACGATCGTGATCGGCGGCGGCGTGGCCAAGGCGGGCGAGTGGATTTTTGGTCCCGTGCGCTCGGAGATCAAGAGCCGCTGCAGCCCGGTGTTCTGGCAGAAATTGGAGATTGTTCCCGCCAAACTCGGCAGCGATGCCGGCCTGATTGGCGCCGCAACGCTCGGCCTGGATCAGGCGTGCGCGTGATGCGCTGAGGGATTCCTCGAGGGGAGTTGATCACTTCGAGGCTTGCGGCGCCTGGGCTGGGTTGACCATCATGCGCCATGTCCGGTCAAGGGCCAGCAACTCGCGCGATGCAATCTCCCCAAGGCTCCGTCGTCGCGCTGAGTTCCGCGTCCGCCACCATTCTGTCCGTGGGCATGCTGTTCCTCGGCTACTGGGGCATCATGGATCCCCCGCCCTGGACTTGGAGCGATGTTGTCGTCGTCGTGTTCGCGTTGGTCGGCTTCGTCTCCCTCGGCCTCGTCCCATTCATCGCCACCTCGCCCGTAGTGGAAGAGCGGCAGGCCAAAGTCGGCGCCGCCCGCCGATCGTTTGCCTTGGGAGTTTTTGCACTGGGGATGGCGATCGGGATTGCGGTGTGCACCAATGGAATTCCGCGTCCGTCGGCCGCTCCCGCCGCTCCCGTTGCACCCGCCGGCGCCGTCCGGCGCTAGTCGAGCGGAGGGGGCATTTCCCATTGCGCGAGGCATCGGCGAGAAACGCGAAGTCGAAATCCCTGGCGGCTCGAAACGCGAGGGCTCCCACGGGCGGGGCTACGCTCATTTTGCGTTGCGTAGAAACGCCGCGCGCGCCTTGACGAGGTCGAGAAATGCCGTTGGCACCGCCGGAAGTTTGCCGGTCCAGAGAGCGGCCACGACGACGGGCGCAAAACCCGGCAGCGGCACCGCGCGCACTCCGGCGTGCGGCGGGCGGGCGGGGATCGCCACAGACAGGCCGACGCCAAATCCCTCGGTCACATATGTTTCAATCAGGTCAATCGAACTCACCTCGAGCGCTGGTTCCCACGTCTGGCCCAGTGAACGCAGACCCGCGCGGAAATGTCGCATCACCGTTTCATGCGCGGGCAGGCAGATCAGCGGCTCCGAGATCGGTGTATCGGTTGAGAGCAGGGTCTTCACGTTCTTGATCGGAGATTTTTCCTGAACCCAAAGGACCAGCGGCAGGCGCGCGAGTACCACCGATTGCAAGCCGCTGGCCGGACTGTCCTCCACCTCGGTGATCGCCAGGTCGATTTCGCCGCGCAGGAGGAGCGGCTCCGCGGTCGCCTGGCCCGCCTCGCGCAAGGACAGCGATAACAGCGGATGCTTCTCGCGGAGCTGGCGGATGAGGGTCGGCACGTGATCGCGCAGAACCTCGGTCGATGCCGCGAGCCGCAGACGCTGGCTGGCTTGGCCGCGCAACTCGCCGGACACCTCGTGCAGGTTGGCGAAGAACGGCGCGATGAACTGGTAAAGCCGGTCGCCCGCCGGCGTGAGGGTGAAGGGTCGGCGGTGGAAAAGCTTGCCGCCGATCGATTCCTCGAGCTTGAGGATTTGGCCGCTGACCGCCGGTTGTTGAATCCCATAGGGCATCTGACGAACGGCCGGGCTGATGCCGCCGTGCCTGGCGACATAATAGAATAATTCGAGGTGGTGAACGTTCATTTGGTAATCGTTTTAACCGATTTGCTTCCCACGTTTATCAATTTCATCAACGGAAGCAAGCGCGCGCATGATGACGGCATGAAGACTCTGCGTTGGATTGTGTTGGTAACCCTCGCGTTTGTCGGCCTGGCCGGGGTGGCCGTGCCCCTGTTGAATGCGCAGCAACGCAAGTGTGCCAGGTATGTCGCGGGTCAGGCCCCCGAGGGGACCGCGCTGTTTGCGCAGGTATGGGACCGTTCACATGCGATGCCGGGGCGTTGAGTTGAACCAAGGCAGGGGAGAAAGGGACCAGCATATTGGAACGCAGAATCCCTCGCGGAGGTAAGTTTATGTCAGCCCTTGGGTCAGCGACCCCGGCGACCATCGCGCCTCGTCCTACACCTTCGCCAACGCCGCGCGCATCACTTCGAGCGGGGCGGGCTGATTGCACCAAATCTCAAAGGCCAGCGCACCCTGGTGCAACAACAGCGCGTGGCCGCTCACCGCGCGGGCTCCAGCCTCGCGCGCGGCGGATTCAAGGCGGGTCGGACTGCCGCCGCCGAAATAGACCGTGTCGAAAACCAGATGATGCGCCCGCAAAAGTCGCGGCGTCAGCGGGAGTGAATCGGTGTTCCGCAAACCCAACGGCGTGCAGTTCACGATCAAATCCGTGTTTTCCAATTCGGCCGCGATGGCGTCGTCCTCGAACGCGATGGCCTTCAAGCGCTCGACCGGCCCGAGCAAGCGCGTGCCGTCGAGAAAACGCGGCGCCAGGGCGTGGACCACCGACTGCGCCTTTGAGACATCGCGATTCACGAGCACAAGGCGCTCGCATTTGGAATCAACACACTGGGCGGCGAGGGCCCGCCCCGCCCCGCCGCCGGCGCCGATGACGAGAACACGGAGATCGTGGAGATCGACCCCAAATTCCGCCCGCAGCGCGCGGACAAAACCCGGCCCGTCGGTATTGAACCCGCGCACGCGACCGGGTTCGAAAAGCAAAGTGTTCACGGCGCCAAGCTGCCGCGCGCCAGCGCTCAGTTCATCGACCAGCGGCAGGACGGCGAGTTTGTGGGGGATCGTGAGATTCGCGCCGAGAAATCCGTGTTCGCGCATGAGCCGGATAGCCTCGGCGAGTTCGTCGGCGCGGATGTGCAGGCGCGTGTAGACCGCGTCGACCTTGCGATTTTCGAGCGCCGCATTTTGCATGGGCGGTGACGCCGAATGCGCGATGGGATCGCCGATGACCGCAAGCTTCAGCGGTCGCGGGAGACCGGCGGTCGCCTCCGGCCAGTTGCGCAGATCCGCGAGGGTGTAGATTTCGCGCGGCTCGGACATCAGCGAAGAGGAACTAAATTTCCCATATTTTCCGAATTTACGAAATGAAGTTTCTTGGTTGAGATGAGCCCGCGGCGAGTCCTTCACCCCGCCATAGCGGCGGCTTTTTCGAGACGCGCAAGCACGCGATCCTTACCGAGGACGATCATCATTTGATAGAGGCCCGGGCCGACCGCGCGTCCGCTCAGGGCAATCCGGGCAGGGTGAATGTAGAGTGCGGGCTTCACGCCGGCCGCGGCCGCGAGTTCCTTGAATGCCGCCTCGATCGGATCGTGGCTCCAATCGGTCACCCGATTCAGCTTCGACGCCAGTTCGCGCAGGCGCGCGGCTGTGCCGGCGGGCTTGAGCGTCTTTTCCACCGCGGTGTCGTCGAAGGGAAAATCTTCGGTGAAAAGCGGACGCGTCCATGGTCCGACTTCCGTGATCAACTTGATCTTTTCCTTCACCAGGCCGAGCACGTTTTCGAGATGCGCTTCGCCGAGCGCTTCAAAGAGAATGCCGTCCGCCTGGAGGACCGGCACGCAAAGCTCGCGGAAACGCGACATCGGCATTTGCGCGATGTACTGGCCGTTGAGCCAGAAACACTTATCCAAATCGAACGCGGCATTGCGGCGGTTGATCTTGTCGAGGTCGAAAAGCTGCACGACCTCCTCGATGTCGAGCTTCTCGCGGTTGTCCTTTGGCGACCAGCCGAGCAGGCAGAGATAATTGCGCACAGCCTCGGGGACGTAGCCGCCCTCCCTGTAGCTGTTCACCGACGACCCTTCGTCGCGCTTGCTCATCTTGCCCTTGCCATCGCGTTTCAGGATGAGGGGAATGTGCGCAAAGACCGGCGGCTTTACGCCGAGGACATTGTAAAGCTCGACGTGCTTGGGCGTGTTGGAGAGATGATCCTCGCCGCGAATCACATGGCTGATCTTCATCTCGATGTCGTCCACCACGTTGACGAAATGGAAAATCCACGAGCCATCTGGCCGGCGGATGGTCATGTCTGGATGCGTGGCCGGATTCGACATGTCGAATTCGATGTGCCCGCACACGGCGTCGTCCACCACGACGGTCTGGCGCGGCGAACGAAAGCGCGTCGCACCCGCGTCGTCGTAGAGATGCCCGCCGTCCAGCAACCGCTTGAGGTAGCGCTCGTAAATCGCGTGACGCTGGCTTTGGAAGTAGGGACCGTGGTCGCCACCGACGAGCGGGCCCTCGTTCCACTCGAGGCCGAGCCACTGCAGGCCGTCGTAAATCACCTGCACGGCTTCCTCGGTGTTGCGCGACTGGTCGGTATCCTCCACGCGCAAGACAAACGTGCCGCCGTGTTTGCGGGCGAAAAGCCAGTTAAAGAGAGCCGTGCGAGCGCCGCCCACATGCAGGAAGCCGGTGGGGGACGGCGCAAAACGGACGCGGACGGGGGAGCGGCTCGACATCCTGCGGCTATTAGCAGAAATGCGGGGTCCCGCAATGCGTTGGGCCGCGGCTTTCCCTCGTCGCGGGGTCGCGTAGGTTGCCCCCATGCAGAATTTTCTGAAGAAGGGAAAGGACTCGTTCCTGGTGGTGGCGGCCAAGTCGTTCTTCAATGGTCAATTTGCCCGTTACGGCCAACTCCAGGAGTTCGAGCTCGACACCACGTCCAAGCAGATTCGCGCGATCCTGTTGCCGTTGGGCGAGGAAAAGACGATCGCCATCAAGTTGCTCGACTACCGGATTGAGCGGGAAAAGGACGGGACGTTTTTCGTGCCGGGAAAGGTTGAGATCGATCGCCCGTGGTTGCAGGCGCTGTACGACGATTTCGCCGCGGGCCAGCGGTTTCCGGTTCCGAAAGCGATCGCGAGCTTCATTTGAATCAGTCGTGATCCGATGGCAGCGAGCGGCGAATCCCCGGCGCATCGCGCGCTGAAGCAGCTCGCGCTCTTCTGGGCGCAGAAGGAGGGCTATCGCGCATGCGCGTTCGAGGTGATGCCCCCGCGCTGCCGCTTTCGGGCCGATCTCGCGGCGTATAAGCCCGGACCGCAACCGCGCGCGGTCGTCGGCCCGGATCTCGGCACGACGGCCATCTTCGAATGCAAACAGGCCCGCTCGGATTTCCTGATCGATTCGCGCTCCGCCGCGGCCACGCAGAAAAAGCTCGCCGCCCTGCAGATTCGGCGCGAGACGCTCGAGCGACTGTTGGGCGTGCATTATCCGTCGCTGCGCCGCGGCGATTCGCTCTTTCCAGATTTTGATTCGCCGGATCTCTCGCGGCTGGAGCACGCGAACTACCGCCGTGTGCTTGGGCAGATGACCGTGCTCCAGCGCCGGCTCTACCGGCACGTGAAATTCGAGACCATCGTGCGTTACCTTTGCGCGAACCTATTCTATCTCGTGGTCGAACCGGACATCGTGGATCCCGCGGAGGTGCCCGTGGGCTGGGGGTTGCTGGTTCGCCGCGGCCGGGCGCTGGAATTGGTGCAGCGGCCGACGATTCAGCCGTGCCGGCCGGCGGATCGACTCGTTCTCCTTCAACGCATTGCGGCGATTGGCACTCGCGCGCTGAGTGTCCTCCACGAAATCTCCAGCGAGGAGGTCTGGGCGGCACGGCGCCGCGGAGCGTGACGCAAATCCGCACATCGGGGTTTCCTCGCCCGTGCTTTGTGGCTAAGTGCGGGCGTGACGCGATTCGCCCGCTGGCCATTTTTGGTGTTGTTGCTGCTCGGTGCGCTGCTGATGGCCGAGAGCGGACGCGAAGGCGGGGCCGTGGAGACCGTCGATTTCAGCTGGCTGAATTGGGTTGCCGCGCACCGGGACCAGGCTCGATATCCCAAGGGCCCCGCATCCGTAACGGTGGTGGAAATTAATGACGCTGTCCTTGCGGGGCGGAACAAGTGGCCGCTGCCTGCGCTCGACTACGCGTTATTCTTGCAAGCCCTGGAGGAGCTGCGGCCCGCCGTCGTCGGGATCGAACCCGTGCTGAGCTGGGCACGCCCGCAGGCCGAGGCGGAGCGGATGTTGGCAAACCGCGCGCTGCAATTCCCGAAGTTGGTGCTCGGGGTGGTGACCGCAAACAGCGGCCGCCGGGAGGGCGATGATGCCGGAGTCCTCCCCGAGGGATTGCGCGATGTCACCGGCAACGTGGCCAACCTTCCCGTCGCGGATGAATTGATCGCGCGGCCGACGCGCGATTTGCAGGCGTTGGCCTCGCTGGGCCCGACCGTCGCGGTCCGCGAGGTTCCGCCCGCGGTTCCCTTGCTCGTTCGGTACCGCGGGCAGGTGCTACCGACGTTCACGCTTCAGGCGGCGCTGCTCTGGCTAAAAGTCACGCCGGGCGAGATCAAGGTCCGCCTCGGTTCGCACATCGACCTCGGGGATGGCCGCCGCATCCCGATCAACGGGGCGGGTTTCATGCTCGTGGATCCGTGGTCGCCCGCGCGCGTCTCGCGCCTCGGCTTCGATGACCTTTTGCTGATCGCCGAGCAGGGCGCGAAGGCCGTGCCGAATGACCGGCTCAATCTCGAGGCGCCTTCCGCCGGCGGAATCACCCTGCTTGGACGCACGGACAAATCCGTGTTGGCTTCGACGGCCGAGGGCCGCATCGAACCGCGGGCGCCGATCGATTGGAGCGCCGCCGCGCTGGCGTCGATCCAGCGGCGCGATTTCATCCGGCGCGTGCCCACCGGCGGTCAATGGCTGCTGCTGGCCGCACTGGTGGTGTTTGGGACGTGGTTGCACACGCGCATCCGTCTGGGTGGGGTGTTGCTCGCGGTCGCGGCGCTCCTGCTCTACGCGGTGATCGCCTGGATCGCGTACGATCGCCTGCGCTGGTGGCTGCCGATGGCGATGCCGTGTGGCGTGTTGCTGGGCGCGGCGATTCTCCGGCTGCTCGCGGTCGACGAAGAGGTTGTCAAACCAGCGCGAGCGGATTGAATTTTCTGCCCAGCACCGGTTGGCTCGGCACGCCCAGCCATTCTTCGAGGACGCCGGCGTAAACCGAGCGGAAGTCGACCGTGTGGACGAGGTCGCCCTGAAACAGTTGCGTGAGGCTCGGCGACTTTCCGTGTAATCCCGGCTTGGTGCGTCCGCCCAGGACAAACATCGGTGCGGCCGCGCCGTGATCCGTGCCGCCGCTCGCGTTCTGCTCCACGCGCCGGCCGAATTCGCTGAACGTCATTGTCATCACCCGCTCGAAATTTCCCTGCGCCTTGAGGTCCGCCGCAAACGCGCCCAAGGCCGCGCCGAGTTCCGTCATCAAGCGTTCGTGCGCCGGAAGCTGGTTTTGGTGGGTGTCGAATCCGCCGAGGCTCACGTAATATACGCGCGTCGGCAGGCCGCCCGCGATCATGCGTCCGACCAGACTCAGGCTCTCGCTCAATCTTCCGGCGGGGTACTTCACCAAGGGCTTTGTCTTCCGCGCGATGGCGATCACGCGGTCGGAACTAACCTGCGCGTCGAGGGCGGTGCGCTCCAGAAAATCGAGCGGATTGCCGCCGTTGCGGACGGCGCCGCCGATCGCCTCGACGCTGCCGCCCCCGGTTGTCTCGGCTCCGCCGGTGAACATGGACGCGATATCTGCGGACACGTCCTCGGGTTGGTTCAGTTGCCGGAAAAAGTACTCCGATGCACCCATCTTGCCGTTCGTCTTCTCGTAGTTGACCCAGCGATATTGCTCCGGCCGCGCAAAGCAGACTCCAGTGGGTGTCTTTGACGCGAATGCCTGGGGGGAAGTGCCGCCGATCGCGACACCCACGGTGGGGTCCGCGCCCTGGCAACAACTGTCGAAGTAATTGCCGAGCCAGCCGTACGCGCGGTTTTCATTCGCGTCCGACGCAGTCTGCCAGATTTCCGTCGAGCGGAAATGGGAGCGGTTTGGATTGGGATAGCCGACTCCTTGGACGATGCCGAGATGACCCTCGTCGTAGAGCGCGTGGAGCGGGCCGAGCGCGGGATTCAGTCCGAGCTGGTCGTTGAGCTTGAGCACCTTGTCCGGCGCGAATCCCAGCGTCGGCCGGGCGCGGCGGTACGCGTCGTCCGCAAACGGGATCACGGTGTTCAACCCGTCGTTGCCGCCCGCGAGCTGGAGCACGACGAGGATGGTCGAGTCCCTGCCGGTCGGGGTTTGAATCGCGCGGTCCGCCGCGAGCGCGTCGAGCGTGAAAAACGTCTTGTCGATGAAGACCGGCAGCGTCCATGCCGCGGCTGCGCCGAGCATTGAAGTGCGAAGAAAGGCGCGGCGCGTTTGCAACGTGCCGGGGGTGTCCGTCGAGGGATGGTCGTCCATAAATCAGCAAAGTTGGAATTGTGGCGTGCTCATCATGAGGTGCAGGAGACCGCGAACGGCCTCGTCGTTGGCGGGCTGCGCCTTGGCGCGGAGATATTCCAGGAAGGCGTCCCGGGACCGTCCCACCAGCGGCGCCTGAAAAAGCCGCAGAACCAACGCGTCGACCAGCTTCTCCGGTTCCGCGCGCAAGGCCGCCGGCGCGATTTTCGCGACGTCGAGCGGGCCGGCATCCGGCATGCGCACGCTTGGCGCGGCGTCGTTCATCGGATCAAAACCAAGGTCACGCACGGATTTCTGGATGCCGATCATCAGGTCCGGCCCGGCGCTCTCGACCAGCAAACCGGCGAGGTTGTAGCGCGCCAGCAGGGTGGACGTGCTGATCCAAGCCTTGCCTCCGTCCCATCCCTTCACGCTCGGCGGATTGAAGAGCATCTGGCCGAGCTGCCGCATGGCAAAGAAGAGCACATAGGGCGGCGGAAAATCGGTCTCAAAGATCCGCGCGTTTTGCACGAGCCACTGCACGGGACTCTTGATCTGCGTGCGCATCGCGCGCTCGGAAAAAAACTCCTCGCTGCTGAAGACCTTCATCAGTACCGGTCGCATCTCGTAGTCGCACAGTCGGATCACTTCAGCCAGCCGCGCGATGATCTCCGGCTCAGGATCCTGGTAGGCGAAGAATTCCCACAGTTTCTTTGCCAGAAACTTCGCGCATTCCGGTTTCTGCAGGATCAAATCGATGACGGCGTCCCCGGCGAAGTTTCCTTTCTGCCCGAAGATTTCCTTCTCGCCGAGATCGGCCTCGCGGGCCGCGTACCGGAAGGTCTGGTCGCGGGGATTGAGGCGATATCCCGTGAACGCGCGCGCTCCGGCGGCGACATCGCGCTCCGTGTAATGCCCTTCGCCGAGCGTGAACAACTCCATCAACTCTCGCGCGAAATTTTCGTTCGGGTGCGCGTCGTGGCTGTCGCGCAGATCGAGCCAGATGACCATCGCGGGGTCGCGCGAGATGGCCTTCACCAGCGCCCCGAAGTGGCCCCGCGCGTAACGGCGCAACGTGGCGTTCTGTTGCCACATATAATAGGCGTCGCGCACTTTCTGCACGCTGGTCGCGAAGTGGCCGTGCCAGAAAAGAGTCAGCTTCTCCTGGAGCGCGTCGGGCGACGTGCGCATGCGCTGTAGCCACCACACCCCGAGGTCGCGGATTTGGCCGACTTCCTCGCGCCGGACATCCTTGCGGAACTGCTGCTCGATCTGCTTGCGCGTGCCCGGGTCGGCGCTGAGCGCCGCGATGTCCTGCACGCTGTCGCGTCGGACCTGGAGATCCTTGGGCGCCGCCCAGGGTGGGGGGACGGCTGCCACCGGTTGGCTCGGTCCATCGACCAGGTTTCGCACGGCGGTGGCGAGGCCCGACTTCTGCACCGCGTCAATTTGTGCCGGCGTTCCACCGAACGCGGCGCGGTTGAGCAAGTGGGCGGCCTTCGCGCGGTCCCATTTGGCTGGCGGCAGGGGATTGAGCATCCCTCATTAAACCACGATTCGAGCGGCGGGTTGCACGGCGTCACCCATTCGGAACGTAGTTGCTTCCGCGGCTGGCGAATGCATCGTTCACCCCGTGTCGAGCCGTCCCAAAATCGATCCCCAACTGCACCAGGACCGCAAGCCTGAGTGGATCAAGGTGCGCCTGCCCTCGAACCCGGTCTTTTTCTCGACGAAGGCCCTGATTTCAGACCTGAAACTGCACACCGTGTGCGAGAGCGCGCAGTGCCCGAACCGTTGGGAATGCTGGAGCGGAGGTACGGCCACGTTTATGATCGCAGGCGACCGGTGCACGCGGGCCTGCGGATTTTGCGCGGTGACGACAGCCAAGCCGTTCGCGCTCGAGGACGACGAACCGGCGCGCGTCGCCGAGGCCGTGAAGCGGATGAAGCTCAAGCACGTCGTCATCACGGCGGTGGCGCGCGACGACCTCGCCGATGGCGGAGCGGATCATTTTCGCCGCACGGTGCTGGCGTTGAAGGCCGCGGTGCCGGGGGTCATCGTCGAGATTCTGACGCCGGATTTTCATGCG
This sequence comes from Verrucomicrobiota bacterium, assembly GCA_025353105.1. GTDB lineage: Bacteria > Verrucomicrobiota > Verrucomicrobiia > Chthoniobacterales > SZAS-18 > SZAS-18. Next base: position 75,894 of record JANXRG010000002.1, on the reverse strand, counting down.
CAGCGCGACGCCATCCAGACCGTGCTGACGGCCAACCCGGACATCTTCAACCACAACCTCGAGACGGTCGAACGCCTCACGCCCTTGGTGCGTTCGCGCGCGAAATATCGCACGTCGCTCGCGATGCTGGCGCTCGTGAAGGAGATGCGTGCGGACTTGGTGACGAAGAGCGGGCTGATGCTTGGGCTCGGCGAAACGGGGGAGGAATTATTCCAGGCGATGGATGATTTGCGGGGCGTGGGTGTACAGGTGCTCACGTTGGGCCAGTATCTGCGGCCGACGCCGAATCATCTGCCCGTGGTGGCGTACATCGAGCCCGCGGATTTCGACCGGTACGGCGCGGTGGCGCGCGAAAAGGGATTTGCGTACGTGGCATCCGGCCCGCTGGTGCGCAGCTCGTATCACGCGGCTGATTTCCATCCGCTCCGGAAACCATCCTGAGTCCGTTTCCGGACGGGGTTGGCACGAAACTAGGTACATGAAACATGTCTCCTGATGTTTCCGAGCCATGGAAGTTGCCGCCCTCATCCCCGCCTACCGAGAAGAACGTTACATCGCCGATGTCGTGCGGCGGACCGCGTCGGCGGTGGGGTTTGTGCTCGTGGTGGATGACGGTTCTGGCGATGCGACCGGTCCGCTCGCCCTTGAAGCCGGGGCCGAAGTCCTGTTGCACGACCGCAATCGAGGCAAGGGGGCGGCCATCAAATCGGGACTGCGTCATCTCGCGCGCAGTGGCTTTGATTACATTATGATCCTCGATGGTGACGGTCAGCATCGGCCCGAGGAGATCCATGAATTTGTAGCGGCGGCGCAGGTCGACGAGTCGATTCGGTTGTGGATTGGCAATCGCATGAGCGACACGCGGTCGATGCCGCTGGTGCGGCGGCTGACGAATCGATTTATGTCATGGCTATTGAGCCGGGTCTGCGGCCAGCGCATCCCGGATTCGCAATGCGGCTTTCGCCTGGTGCATCGCAGCCTCGTGCCGCTGCTCGATTGCGAGTCGAGCGCGTTTGATTACGAATCGGAGATGTTGATCCGCGTTTCGCGCGCGGGCGGGCGCATCGGCGCGGTGCCGGTCACCACCGTGTATCGCGACGAGGTCAGCAGCATTCGACCGGCGCGCGACGCCGTGCGTTTTTTCCGGATGATCTGGCGCTACACGTTACAGGCGCCGCCGGCAGCTCGGGCCGGGCCGCCGTTGCGCAATGCTGCGGTGGCGCGCATCAAGTAAGTTGAAGGCCAGCGCCTTCTAAAAACTCGAAATTCGAAGATCGAAACTCGAAGTAAGTTTCAAAATCGAACGGGCGGAGAAACTCCCTAGGCGCACCCTGGTCGTTTTCTGCGCTTCCAAAGTTTGGAATTTTCTTCGAATTTCGAGCGTCGAGTTTCCCGAACCGTCCCTGTCGTCGCAACCGGCACGCCTAGAGAAGAGTTCCCCGCAGGATCGTCGCGGCGACGAGGAAATAAATGATCAGTCCCGTGACGTCGACCAGCGTCGCGACAAACGGGGCCGATGACGTGGCGGGATCCATGCCGACCCTGCGGAGGATGAACGGCAGCATGGCACCCATCAGACTTCCCCACGCCACCACGCCGATTAGTGCCACTCCGACCGTCAGGCCGACCAGCGCCCAGTGGGGGCCATACGACCCGAACCCCAGGGCCCACACGCCGATGCGCAGAAAGCCAACGGCACCAAGCAGCACTCCGAGTGAGAGACCACTCATCACCTCGCGGCGTGCGACCCGCCACCAGTCACCGAGTGTGACTTCGCCCAGCGCCATGGCGCGAATGATCAGCGTGCTCGCCTGCGAGCCGCTGTTTCCCCCCGAGCTGATGATGAGCGGAAGGAAGAGCGTCAGGACCACCGCCTTGCTGATTTCCTCCTCAAAAAATCCCATCGCTGTCGCGGTCAACATCTCGCCGAGGAATAGCACCACGAGCACCGTGCCGCGCTTACGAATCAGCTGCTGGATGGGGCTCTCCAGATACGGCATGTCCAGCGCGGCCTCAAGACCGCCGAGTTTTTGGATATCCTCCGTCGCCTCCGCCTCGGCGATGTCGAGCACGTCGTCGACCGTCACAACGCCCACGAGATGGCCATCCGCGTCTGTGACGGGGAGAATCGTGCGGTCGTACTTGCGAAAGACTTCGACGGCCTTCTCCTCGGGATCGCTCACGCAGAGCGACGTGTAATTTTGATCCATGAATTCCTGCACGGGCGTCTCGATCGGGCGCAGGAGAAATTCGCGGATTCGGATGTCGTCGATCAGTTTTCCGTGTGCATCGGTGACGTAGAGAACGTTCAGGGACTCGCTGTCGCGACCGTGTCGGCGGACGTATTCGAGGACCTCGCCGACGTTCCAACCAGGCTTGATGGCGACGTAATCGGGGGTCATCAACCGGCCCACTGATCCCTCCGGATAGTTGAGCAGCTTCTGCGCGACGTTCCGTTCGTCGGGCGAGAGCAGCAGCACGAGCTTCTTGACGGCCTCGGGCGGAAGTTCCTCGAGCAACGCCGTCCGGTCGTCGGGTGACATCTCGTTCAGGATCGCGGTCGCGGTCTCCCGGCCCATCGAGCGGAGCAGGCTCTCCTGCTCGTCGGGGGAAAGATATTCGAAAACATCCGCCGCCTGCGCCTTCGGCAGCACTCGAAAAATCGCGATCTGGTCCTCGGACGGCAGATCGTTGAGCGTGTCGGCGATGTCCGCGGGCGGCCAATCTGAGAATGTTTTGCGAAGTCCGGCGAAGTCACGGGCGGCGACCAGCGATTCAATTTCCGGTTGGAGAAGCTTGCCGAGCATGCGGGCAATCTAGAAGCGCCGCCGCGTGGGGGAAACGACGAAATCGCCCCAAACCGACAATTCGGTCCGCGGCATTTCCTTTTTGCGTCGGGCGCGAGCTTCATGCGATAAGCGCGGGATGACGAATGACGCAAGAATCGACGAGGGCATGCGGGCAGCCATCGCGGAGGCGAGGACGGGACGGCAGGAAGGCGGCATTCCGATTGGCAGCTCGTTGGTGCGCGACGGGAAGGTGATCGCCTCCGGCCACAACAAACGCGTTCAGGACGGCGATCCCATCACGCACGCCGAGATCGATTGCCTGCGCAACGCGGGCCGTATTCCGGGAAATTTTCGCGGCGCCACGCTCTATTCCACCCTGATGCCGTGCTTCTTGTGCTCGGGCGCGGCCGTTCAGTTCGGCGTGGCAAGGGTCGTTGTGGGCGAAAGCCGCAATTTCGCCGGCGCGCCCGAATTCATGCGCGCACACGGCATCGAAGTCATCGATCTCGATCTGCCCGAATGCGTGCAGATGATGGCCGACTTTATCCGTGACGAACCGGCCCTCTGGAACGAGGACATTGGGGTGTAGCGGCGCAAACATTCGCCGACGACCACGCCAACGGCGCGCCTGGTGGAACGCGACCTTGTGTGACAAGACAATTGCCGCCCGCGCCCGCGGGCGGCCAAGTCCATTGGCATCGCGCCCGGAGGTCACGATCCACCTTTGTCCAACGCCATGCCGCTCACACCGCCGGCTGCTGCTGGGTGAGGCAGTGAAACGCGCCGAGGCCCCAAATCAGCTCGCGGCAATCGATCGGCACAATGCGACGCGTCGGGAACGCCTCACGCAACACCGCGGCCGCCCACGCGTCGTGCGGATCGTTGAAGGCCGGCATCAACACGACCTTGTTTGCGACATAATAATTCGCGTAGCTCGCGGGCAATCGCTGCCCCTCGCGGGCGATCTTTCCGGGCATCGGCAGCGTGCGCACCGTCAGCGGCGTCCCGTCCTCGGCGCTCATCTCCCGCAGCCGGTTCAGGTTCACCTGCAGCGGCTCGTAGTTGTCATCGTGCTCGTCCTCCTCGACCACCGTCACCACGGATGTGCGGCTGACAAAGCGCGTGAGGTCGTCGATGTGGCCGTCGGTGTCGTCGCCTTCAATGCCGTCGCCAAGCCAGAGAATGTTCGTGACGCAAAGGTAATCGCGGAGGAAGCGCTCGATGTCAGCCTTTTTCAGCGTGGGATTGCGATTTGGGTTGAGCAGGCAGCTCTCGGTGGTGAGCAGCGTGCCCGCGCCGTTGACCTCGATCGATCCGCCCTCAAGCACAATGCCGGGGCTGAACACGGGGATGTCATCGAGAATCGCCGCGACTTTTTTCGGCACCGCGTTGTCGAGATCGAACGGCGGATACTTCCAGCCCCAGGCGTTGTATTCCCAGTCGAGCGCGATCAGGGGATTCGCAGCGCCGGGCTTGGTCAGGAAAATCGGCCCGTGGTCGCGGCACCAAGGCTCGTTGGTTGGAATCCGCTGAAAACGCACGTGCGAATGATCGCCGCCGTCGCCGTTGCCGAGGACTTTGCGAATCTCGCTCTCCTGCGCCGCATCGCGCACGTTGATGCACACGGGCTCCGACTCACCGAGGGCGACGACCATCTTCGTCAGCACGGGCATCACCTGATCGTAGCTGCCCGGAAAACTGATTCCGTCCCGGCGCGGCCACGAGAGCCACGTCGCAGCGTGCGGCTCCCACTCCGCCGGCATGCGGTAGCCCTGCTGGGCGGGAGTTTGGTTGGAGCGATTCACGTCAGAAAAATTTTCGGGACAAAACGAAAGGTTGGACGCGATTCGCCGCCGGGAAAACATTCTTCCCTCGCAGGTTTCGCGCCGCGCCACCCTTGGTTAATCAATCAATCGTTTGCTCAGGTCGCCATAGGCGTCAGTCCGACGATCGCGCAGGAACGGCCAGTGCGTCCTCTGTTCCTCCACGCGGTGCAGATCAATGTCCACGCAAAGGATTTCCTCCTCGTCGCGCCCCGCCTTCCCGAGCATCTGGCCCTGGGGATCGCAGACGAAGCTCTGCCCCCAAAATTGAATGCCATCGCCGCCGAGCGGGGTTTCGAGACCCACGCGGTTTGGAACCGCGACATAGCAACCGTTCGCGATCGCGTGGCTGCGCTGGATGGTTTCCCACGAGTCATGCTGCGCCACGCCATGGTTCGCCTTTTCGCGCGGATGCCAGCCGATGGCGGTCGGGAAGAACAGGATCTGCGCGCCGCTCATCGCGGTCAGCCGCGCCGATTCCGGGAACCATTGGTCCCAGCAAATGCACACGCCGATCTTTCCGCGGCGCGTTTCCCACGTGCGGAAACCGAGGTCGCCGGGCGTGAAATAAAACTTCTCGTAGTACAGCGGGTCGTCCGGGATGTGCATCTTGCGATACTTTCCCAGCATCCGGCCATCGGCGTCGAGGATGGCCGCAGTGTTGTGGTACAGTCCGGCCGCGCGCCGCTCGAACAGCGAGGCCACGAGCACGATGCCGAGTTCCTTCGCCAGCGCGCCGAGGCGTTTCGTGGTTGGTCCGGGGACGGTCTCGGCGAGCGCGAAATGTTTGTGATTCTCCTCCTGGCAGAAATACAGCGAGCGGTACAACTCCGGCAGGCAGATGATGCCGGCCCCCATCTTCGCCGCGGCGCGCACCTTCTTTTCCGCGTTGCGCTCGTTGACGTCGGGCGACGCGACGCAGCGCATCTGGATGACCGCCAGCTTGAGCGGAGCGGCTTTGGATTTTTTACGGGAGGCGGGCATTTCGACGGCGGGCGAATTCTTTTTGTGTGTTAGCCGGAATCCCGGGAATGGCGATGGAAAAATTTGTCGGATTTGCGCCGCGGCCGGCCCCATTCCGCCGGCGCACCCAAGACGGTTGGACTTCTTCCCCGGAAAGCCTACGCTGTGCGCGTTTCCCGCGTATGAAATTCCTTCGCTTCCTCCCCACATTTTTTTCCGCCGTTGCGATCATCGCGCAACTCCACGCCCAGACCCCCTCACCGATTCCCGCCATGACGCCATCCCCCTCCGCCTCGCCCGTTTCCGACATTCGCATCGTGATGAAGACCACCAAGGGTGATATCGCCATCACGCTTTTTGCATCGCAGGCCCCGGTGACGGTCGCAAATTTCCTGAATCTCGCGGAGAAGAAGTATTACGATGGCCTCAGCTTCCACCGCGTCATTGCGGGGTTCATGATCCAGGGCGGCGATCCGACGGGCACCGGCTCGGGCGGTCCCGGCTACAAGTTCGAGGACGAATTCGTCCCCGCCTTGCGCTTTGATCGCGAGGGAATCCTGGCCATGGCGAACAGCGGCCCCCGAACGAACGGAAGCCAATTTTTCATCACGCACGGACCCACCCCGCACCTGAATGACCGCCACACCATCTTCGGCGCCGTGACCAAGGGCCAGGAAAACGTGATGGGCACGAAGCAGGGCGACAAGATTCTCTCGATCCAGATTCTCGATCCGACGGGGCCGCTCTTCGCCGCGCAGGCCGCGAATCTCGAGCAGTGGAACAAAACGCTGAAGAAGTAGGGCGCGGTGCAGCGCTCACCGGGCGGCCCGCTGCTCGTCGAAGAGTCGGCGGATGATGTCCTCAATCGGCGGCTCGAGCACCTCGATGTCGCGCACGGGATTGCTCTCGAGGATTCTCCGGCAGACGGCCGCCACCTCGGCCCGCGGAACTTTGAGCTTGAGCGAGACCGGCGTCTGCTCGATCACCTCGCCGCAGCCTTCCAGGCCGCGTTCCATCCGTGAGTCCGCGAAATCGAGCGTGAGAATTTTTTCCGTCACGTAGCGGTTCGTGATGTCGTCGAGCGGGCCGTCGAAGAAGAGTCGCCCCTTGTCGATGATGATGACGCGTTCGCAGAGCTCCTCGATGTCGCCCATGTAGTGGCTGGTCAGCATCGTGACGATGCGGTGCTCCGCGTTGTATTGGCGGAGAAACTCGCGGACCTTTTTCTGCGAGACGACATCCAGCCCGATGGTGGGTTCGTCGAGGAAAAGCACCTTCGGCCGGTGCAGGAGCGCGGCGATGAGCTCCATTTTCATCCGCTCGCCGAGACTGAGCTCGCGCACCATCGTGCTCATCTTGTCCTTCACATCGAGCAAAGTGGTCAGCGTCTCCACCACCTCGTTAAACTGCGCGACGGGAATTTCATAGATGGCGCGGTTCAATTCGAGAGACTCGCGGGCCGGCAAATCCCACCACAGCGCATTCTTCTGGCCCATCAGCAGGCTGAACTGTCGCTTCATTGCATTGCTGCGTTCCCATGGCGTGAAGCCGAGAACGCGCGCGTTGCCAGACGTCGGATTCAGCAGTCCGCTGAGCATTTTCAGCACGGTCGTCTTGCCGGCGCCGTTGGGACCGAGAAAGCCCACGAACTCGCCTTCGCACAGCGAGAAACTGACGCCATCGACCGCACGCACCTCGTCGTATTTCCGCGAGAAGAGGCCCTTCAAGGCGCCGCGCACGCCGCCTTCTTTGCGGTAGACGCGGTAGATCTTGGTTAACTCGGAGACTTCGATGACGGGCGCGCTCACGACGCAAGATAGACGGGCGCGCGGAAACTCAACGGTGAAACGAAGCGGCGATGCTGATTAGCGCTGGGTGGAACGCTCCGGGCGCGTTGACAGAGGGTTTGGCAGCCTGCGGCCGCGGGCTGCATTTGTTTTTCGCCAACGCGCTCGGAGATCGCGTTCCACCTGCCATCAGCCCTACGCCTCGTCCGCCGGTTTCCCAAGATTCCATTCCTTGAGCTTCCGGTGCAGCGTGCGGCGGCTGATGCCGAGCTTCTTCGCGGCCTGCGTCCGGTTGCCGTTCGATTGCTCCAACGCCTGCGTAATCATCAGACGTTCGGTCGCCTCGAGATTCAGCGTGCCGGGGATACTCGTGGCGACACCGCGCAACTGGCTGGAAGACGACGCGCCACCCGTCTTTCCCGAGGTGTCGTCCGGATGCCAGTGCCGAATAATGGACGGCAAATCGCGCAGCGTAATCTTCGGCCCGGTCGCGAGCACAACGCCGTGGTCAATCGCCGCGCGCAGTTCGCGCACGTTGCCCGGCCAGGGGTATTCCATCAGCCGGCCGGCCGCCTCCGAGGTGAATTCGCGGTACGGCTTTTCGTTCTCCTGCGCCGATTGCTTGAGGAACGATGCGACGAGCAGCGGAATGTCCTCGCGGCGCTCGCGCAGCGGGGGCAGGTGGATCGGGACGACGTTCAGCCGATAATAAAGATCCTCGCGGAAATCGCCTTCGGCCACCAACAGCCGCAGATCCTTGTTTGTGGCGCTGACCAACCGCACGTCGGTCGCGATCGATTGGTTCCCGCCCACGCGTTCAAACGTCCGTTCGCTCAGCACCCGCAGGATTTTCACCTGGGTGCCGGCGTCGATTTCCGCGATTTCGTCGAGAAAGAGTGTGCCGCCGTCGGCCTGCTCGAAGCGGCCCATGCGCCGCTCCGACGCGCCGGTGAAGGAACCCTTCTCGTGGCCGAACAGCTCGCTCTCCAGCAACTGCGGCGAGAGTGCCGCGCAGTTCACGGCGATAAATTTCGCCTTGGCGCGATTGCTCAGGTTGTGGAGCGCGCGCGCCACCAACTCCTTGCCCGTGCCGCTGTCGCCCGAGATCGCGACCGTCGCTCGCGTGGGCGCCACCTGTCGAATCGTCGCGAAGATCGACTCCATCACGGCGGAATGACCGATGATGTTCTCGAGCCCGTAATTTTTTTGGACCTGCTCCTTGAGCGCGGTGTTCTCCGTTTCCATCTCGCGGCTGCGCAGCGCGCGGCGGATCAGGATTTCGAGCTTGTCGAGATTGATGGGCTTGGTGACGAAGTCGTACGCGCCGCGCTTCATCGCTTCCACGGCGGTATCCACGGAGCCGTACGCGGTCATCATGATGCACACGGGCGGCACCGGCATCTTGAGCGCGCGATCGATCAGCGTCATGCCGTCCTCGCCCGCGCCAAGCCGAAGATCGGTGAGGAGAAGATCGACCTTCTCGGTCTCGAGCAGCGACATCGCCCCGGGGAGGCCGTCGGCCACGTACACGTCAAAATCGTCCTCCAACGCGCGACGGATGCCTTCGCGCGTGTGCTTTTCGTCGTCGACGATGAGGATCGTAGGGCTCACGTTTGGCAAGGGGCGAGAGGATAGTCGCGCCGCGGCGAGGCTGCCCAGCGATTTGTTTCTACGGGGCCGTCCCGTTCGGGTCCGGTGCCTCGTCTCCGGCCGTCTCCGCCGTCGGGTATTCGAGCATCTGCACGCGGCGGTCGCTGGTCGGCAGACGAATGGTGACCGTCAGGCCGCGGCCCTCGTCGCTCTGCAATTCGACCTCGCCGCCATGCTCGCGCACGATGCGCCGGACGATCATCAGGCCGAGGCCGGTGCCGGAGTCCTTGGTGGTGAAGTACGGCTGGAAGACCTTGCTTAGGTTTTCTGGCGAGATGCCGCCGCCGGTGTCCTCGAAGGCGATCGAAACCTGCGCCGGTGTCGCGCTGGTGCGGATGCGCAGGATGCCGCCCTCCTTCATCGCCTGGGACGAATTCTTGATCACGTTGTAGAACGCCTGCTTGATCTGATCGCGATCGACCAGCAACTGCGGCAGCGATTCCGCCAGCTCCAGCTCGATCAGGATGCCGCGATCCTCCATTTCCGCGCGGAGAAACGACACCGACTCGCGCACAACCGCGTTGATGTCATCGCGCTGTATCTGCGGGATGGTTGGCCGCACCGCGCGCAGGAACTGGCTGACGATGAAGTCGAGCCGGCGAATCTCGTCCTTGGCCACGCGGACGGAATCCTCGAGGCCGCCGCGCTCGCCCGGCGGGAGCTTGCGGATTTTTCGCTCCATCAACTGGAGATGGATGTGGAGCGAGTTGAGCGGATTGCCGATTTCATGCGCCACGCCGGCCGCGAGCAGGGTCAGCGCGTTGAAGCGCTCGCTCTCGATCGCCTCCTCCGTGGTGCGACGGCTCTCCGTGATGTCGCGCACGATCATCGCGTAGGCATACGGCCGGTCCTCGCGCGCCGCGCTGCCGGGGACCGGCTTGGCGTGCGAAGCGGGATCGAGGTCGTCTCGATCCAGCGGCACGAGGTAGAAATTCAGGAAGCGCGGCTGCGGATAAAGAATCTGCATGTCGCGGCTGACCAGTCGGTCGGCGCCCGTGAGCGCCTTCCAGTCGAGTCCGCGCACCTTGTCCGCGAGCCGCTTGCCGAGGCTGCTGGCGCGTTCCAGCCCGAAAAGATCGCACGCCGACTCATTCAGATACGTGATTTTTCCGGTCGGATCCGTGACGATGATGCCTTCCTGGATCGTGTTGAAGATCGCCTCGAAGAAGCCCTTCTCGCGCACCACGCGCAGGAGATGCGCCTGCGCCTCCTCCGGCTGGACGCGGCCGAGCCGTCCGATCAGCTTGTCGAGAAATCCCGGCTTGGTGGTGTCCATGGGACGTAGGGCGGGGTCGCTCGAACCGATCGACGCCGCCCCGTTGATCCAATATCGGGCCCCGGCGGGATTGGCAACGGCGCGCGTGGAATCAACCCGCGGCGAGGAGCTTCGTCAGGCCCGCCTCATCCACGATTTTGATGCGGGATCCTTCCTTCGTCGAATATGGGTGCTACGGCATCAGTGTCACCCGCAGCCGCGCGAATACTTCTGAGGAAAGTGGGGCCTCCCACGTCTGCAGCGTCCCGTTGTCCCCTGTCATGGTCGATGGAATAGGGGTCCAAGTCGGACTCGTGAGGTCCGGCGACACCTCGACCCCGGCCGCGATGTCCTTGGTACAACTGCGGAGCTGGTAACGGAAAATTTTGCCTCCTGGGGTCTCTACGATTTGGGGCAGTGCGGAAGGTGAAGAAATTGCGACAGCCGACTGTCCTGTCGCATAGCGCAGCAGGTTTGGTACTCCGTCGGAAAATGGTGACAAGTTGGGGTCTCGCGCACCAGAATCTGAAATGTCCAGCACCCAGGTGCTAAAAGATGTAAAACTGATCGTGAATTGTCGCGTAAAGCTTCCCGACCAGTTAGCAATCATCATCGTCGTCGAACCAATTTGTATGAGGTTCAGTTGGGCCAAGGACTGCACGGTCGCGTTCGGTGAAACGCCCGGCACCATGGCCTCGTGTATTCCGTCCAAGGCTCGCAGTTGATGCAGGAAGCCGTCGTCTTGCGCGAGATAGATCTTGCCGGTGCCGGAGAATAGCACAGGACGGCTGAGAACCTTCGCGAAAGCCGGGACGTAGGTCCAGACAGCCACCGCGCTAGTGTCGTTATCAAACGTGCAGTGGACAATACCGACTGAAGTAGTAGCGAAAACAAAGCCTGTGTAAGGGCCAGTTCCGGCCTCAAGAGGCTTGTCAGCGTATTCGCCCGGAATTCCCGGGAGCGTCAGATTCCAGTATTCCACGCCGCCTGCTGGATTTACGGCGTGCAGGACGCGGGTCACGTCAAGCACGTATAGGTGACTCTGCGTGCCGGACATGAAAGCCGGTTTGCTGTGAACGGATCCAAGATTATCGGCCCAAACCAGATTACCGTTGTTAGTGTTTAGGCACCAAATCGTATTTTGAGAACGACCAGCCTCCAAGTTTGAGCCGCAATAGAGGTAATTTCGACCATAATCGAGAACGGCATCAGACCAATAGTCAACCGAGTAATCGCCGAACTGGTTGAAGACCCAAATGGGGGGAGACGTGATGTCATTCGCATCGAGCGCATACATTATGTTTGTCGTGTTGCTGCCGCATCCATGATGCGTGCCAACGAAGACCAAATCCTTACCCACCGTAAAACCCCCATTCGAGGATGCGGCGAGTTGAACAGCCACCGAGGCAGTGAGCGAATCCCTCACAGCGCAACCTGAGTCAGAGCCACGTCTAGCTGAAAACTTTTGCTGCCTCGCGTTTATCACGGCAAGTGTGAAGCCGGCAGCAACATCAATATTGTAGACCCAGCCGTCTGTTGAGGCGACAAGCACATACCACTTCCCATCGGCCAGCTTGGCCGGAACCGGCTTGGCTTGGATTACTCCGCCTGTGGTGTAACTTCCTACCACCAGGCCGGTGGTTGCATCGCGTCCAAATAATGTTGGTCCAATGGCATAGCAAACTACATCCCCAGCCAGCACGGCCTCGGTGGCGGGCGCGGAGGTTTCAGTGGTGTTCCATGCCGGGGTCGTATTTCGTGAAGGCGCTTCTCCGCAGGCGGACGCGCCATCGTTAAGCGTTGAAGAATCGCCAAATGTTGGGAGTATATTGTAGGTTGAGGTGAGGCCATTTGTAACGGTAGGTGGCGTGTTGAAACGGACAGTTACGGCTGCCGTCACGGGACCGTTGTTGTCTGTCGCTCTCACTTGAAAGGTATAGTTGCCGGGGGTCTGGCCAAGCGGAAGGCTAGCGGTAGCGACCGCGGTCATATTGTTGTCGATCTGGGCACTGCCAGGGCCGGAAACCTGTCTCCACCCATACGTTACCGTGCCGTATGCTGCCGTCGTTGTGGCGGTCAGGTCAACCGTGCCGAGGCGCGGAACGGTCGTTGCACTTGCTGACGCATTAACGGTTAATGCCAGGGCAGCTCTAGGGGTGAACGCCAGCATTACCGCAATCACGAAGAAATGCGCACGGTCAAGAATGTGGGTGAGGATCACAACTCTTGGTTGATGGGGAGGAACTGTAGTCGACCCAATCCTGTCCTATGAGCCACGCAAATAGCAAGTTGGATCGGATTTACATCTCGCAAAGGAACGTCCTCTCTCGATTTCGGAATGGTGCCACGGCGCGCGTGGCTTCAGCCGCCGGCTTGCAGCGTGGCGAGACCCGCCTCGTCGACGATCTTCACGCCGAGTTCGCGCGCCTTCTCGAGCTTACTGCCGGCTTCGGCGCCGGCGAGGCGTGGAGTAGTAACGCAGATTTTTAGTTTATCATGCTGTGCCGTTCGAGTGGACACCGCTCATGGGTCATTTTTGCAGCCTTTCGCGGATCCAAGCTGGGTCACGTCGGCAGTCGAGGATCGCGTACATCCAGACCGTGTCCTCCGACAGCAGATAATAGACGGCAAACGGAAATCGCTTTGCAAGCAAGCGATGGAATCGCCCAAAGTGACTAGAGTGAATTCCCGCGTAAAGCCGAAGCGAATCGATATCTGACGCCAGGCTGCGTCCCAGATCGCTCCCATCGCGCGGAGTTTTTCTGCAACTGTCATTTCATGCAGCGGCAGTGAGGCGGGCATGGGTGGGAAGATAATATTATCTGCGAGAATGTCGACAACGCTCGTTGAAGTGGGGAAGGGGCCTCGTTCATTATCTCCAACTCCCTGCCTCAGTCACCCGCTGCTGATTCTAAAGGCGGTGACGATTAGAGTGCTTGGATTTCAGGAGAGTAGTTCCGCTAGCTTTACCTCGTCGATGATTTTCACGCCGAGTTCGCGCGCCTTGTCGAGCTTGCTCCCGGCTTCCGCACCGGCCAACAGGTAATCGGTTTTCTTGCTGATGGCGCCAATCACCTTGCCGCCGGCTTCGCGAATCTGCTCGGCGATTTCCTCGCGCGGGCGGCTCAGCGTGCCGGTGATGACCCACTTGGTGCCGGCGATCGCCGACGTGCCGGCGGCCCGCGCGACGGGCTCGGGATCGCGTTCACCAAAGTTCAGACCTCTCAGCCGTAATTCTCCAAGGAGTTTGCGGATCTCCGGACGCTGAAAATATCCGTGCACGCTGCCGGACGCGACTTCGCCCATGTCCGGCACGAGCGAAATTCTGTCGACCGACGCCTCCGCCAGCGCGTCGAGCGTGCGGAAGCGCGTAGCGAGGGCGCGCGCGGCGGTCGAGCCGATGTGCAGGATGCCGAGGCCGAAGATCAATCGCCAGAGTGGGCGTTCCTTGCTGGCGATGAGCGCGGCGACGAGATTGCCCGCGCTCTTCTCGCCCTGGCGATCGAGCGCGGCGACTTGATCCATCGTAAGGTCGTACAAATCCGGCAGCGTGCGCACGAGTTTGGCGTCGACGAGCTGCTCGACCACCGCCTCGCCCAGGCCCTCGATGTCCATGGCACCGCGTGAGGCGTAATGTTCGAGCCGGCGCTTGAGCACGCCGGGGCAATCAACATTCGGGCAGCGCCAGAACACGCCGCCTTCGTCCCGCAGCAGCGAGGTGCCACAGACCGGGCATTTGTTCGGCATGGAAAACGTCTTCTCGCGCCCCGTCCGCAGATCGGTGCGCACGGAAATCACGGCGGGAATAATCTCGCCCGCCTTTTCGATCGTCACGGTGTCGCCGACGCGGATGTCTTTGCGCGCGATCTCGTCGGAGTTGTGCAGCGTGGCGCGCGCCACGGTGGTGCCGCTAAGCAATACGGGCTCAAGCACGGCTACGGGCGTGAGCACGCCGGTGCGGCCGATCTGTAGCTGGATGTCGAGCAGGCGGGTCTCCGCTCGCTCGGCCTCGTATTTGAAGGCCATCGCCCAGCGTGGCGCCTTGCTCGTCGCGCCGAAGCGGGTGCGCTGGGAAAATTGATCCACCTTCACGACTGCGCCGTCGGTGTCGTACGGGAAAGAGCGGCGGATGCGGTCCAGCTCGCGGATGGCCGCGAGAATTTCCTCGGCGGAATTCGCCGTCCAGTGTTTTTCGGAATGCGGCAGGCCGAGCCGGCCGAGCAGCTTGAACATCGCGAGCTGCGAATCCACCCCGACTCCTTCCGCGAGACCAAAGCTGTGCGCGATGAACGCGAGCGGTCGTTTGGCCACGAGCGCCGGATCGAGTTGCTTCAACGAGCCCGCGGCGGCGTTGCGCGGATTCGCGAACATGGGCAACGCCGCGGCTGCGCGCTGGCGGTTGAGGGCGTCGAAACCCGCGCGAGGGAAGAAAACTTCGCCACGCACTTCGAGCACGCCTTCGAACGACTGGCGCAGTTTTTTCGGCAGCGACCGAATGGTGCGGAGATTCTGGGTAATGTCGTCGCCCATCGTTCCGTCGCCGCGCGTGGCGCCGAGCGTCAGTTGGCCGTTCTCATACGTCAGCGCCACCGCGACGCCGTCAACTTTCGGCTCGATCACGACGGGGATTTCCCGGCCGGGCAGAAGCTTTTGCAGCCGCGCGTAAAACTCGACGACCTCATCTTCCGAGTACGTGTTGTCGAGACTCTGCATCGGCAGCCGGTGGCGAACCGACGCGAAGGACTCGAGCGGGCGACCACCGACCTGTTGCGTCGGCGAATCAGCCGTGCGCACTTCCGGATGTTTCTCCTCGAGATCGACCAACTCCCGATAGAGGCGGTCGTACTCCTGATCCGAGATGCTGGGCGCCGCCTCCTCGTAATAGCGCCGGTTGTGTTCGGCGAGCTCCCGGCGCAAGAGCGCGGCGTGCGATTTCGGCGACTTGGAAGCGGCGGGCATGGCGCGAAAATGGCCGAGCGACCGCGCCTCGCCAAGCGGCAAACGAGCGAATTGGCGAATGCAATGGAGGCGTCCAGGAGGCTGGCTAAATCCCACCGCGATTTGTGCCCAAATTTAGCCATTTCAACCGCGGTCTAAAACCGTCGGTTCCCCGGTCGCAAAAGTCAAAATATTTTCTAATTATTGAACACAAACCACTTAACCGTGAGATGGAACGCCATACCATCGCGTGGCACCGCCATTGCTAAGTGGGGATGGCGTTCGTGCAAACGAACAGGGGAATAAACCAAAAGGCAGCCCGATTCGCAGGGATTGTTGAAAATCCGGGGGGAATCTTTCAACGGGCGCGAGTCGGGCTGCTGTTCCCCGAGGGTTACTTATTTCTGCGTGAGCTGAAAATCGTCGAGGCGCAGGATCACGGTGTCGATGGCTGCATCGACCGCCTCCTTCAGCTTCTTCTCCTTGGATAATTCTCGCGAGCGGGCCAGCAGCGCCTGCTTCTTCGCGTGCAGCACGTCCTTGAGGAAGACCGCCTCGTCCGCGACGGGTCCGCCGTTGATCGCGGGGAATTGCGTTTTCCCAATCATCAACTTCCACTCGTCCTCGGCCGCGAAGTAGCAAATCAACCCGCCCTCCTCATCGCCCGCGCCGAGTTCCTTCGCGAGCGCCTTGAAATCGGTTTCGCCCGACTTGGCCGTGGCGAAGATGCGAACCGCGATCCGCAAGCGCCGGAATTTCTCATAGTTCGCGAGCTTGAAGTTGAAATTCTTCACCCGGAATTCGGGCAGCGTGTTGGTCTCGTCGACGAAGAATTTGAAATCGGCCGGCACCCGTGGAGGTGGCACAAGCTCAGAGCGTTTTTTGAAAACCTCAAAGGCGATGACATCGGTTTGAAACGCCTTTGCGGCGGCGCCCACGCGCACGATTTTCACGGAATTGATCTTGTCGCCTTGCGCGATCTTGTCGACGGCGTCCTGGCCCGACACGACGCGGCCAAAGACGCTGTGCAGATAATTCAGGCGGTTGGTTTCGCGTAGCGTGATGAAGAACTGGCTGCCGTTCGTGTTCGGGCCGTCGTTCGCCATGGAGAGCATGCCGGCTCGATCGTGGCGAAGCTGCGGGCCAAACTCATCCTGAAACGCGTAACCGGGGCCGCCCTCGCCATCGCCTTTCGGATCACCGCCCTGAATCACGAAGTCTTTCACGACGCGATGAAAGGTAAGACCGTCGAAAAACGGTTCGCCCGGCTTGCGGAGTGAGTTGCCAATCGTGCCCTCGGCCAAACCCGTGAAATTCATGGCCGTCAGCGGCGCCTCGCGGAAAAACAGCTCGCAAACGATCGGGCCCTTGGTGGTTTCCATGACGGCGTAGAGGCCGTCGGCGGAGGGGACGTCAGCCGCTCGGACGCTCGAGGTGGCAAGAAGAATGGCCGCAAGGAGGCGCAAGGGGCGCAGGGATGAAGAGGAAAGGAGAGCGGACATGGGCGTGGGGCGGAGGTGGCGTTACGGTTGCGGGAGTGTGGCGACAGGTTCGAGATAGAGCGCATGGAGGGCGCGCACGGCATCATTCGCGTGCTCATCGGGCACGAGCCAGGTGATGCGGAACGAGGAGGTCGCGAGGCCCCGCACGTCGATGCCTTTCGCGGCGAGACAGGCCGAGCCGCGGAGCAGATTTTCGTGGGTTGCGTTGATGCCCGTGCCGATCGCGCTGACAGCGCCGAGTCTATCGATCAACTGCAGGCTCGCACCGAATCGACGGGCGAGTTCCGGCCGGAGAGCTTCCTCGTGGTGGAGGTTTTCGCGCGTGAGCACGAGCGTGAGGGCCGGTTCTGCGCCGGGCGCCGCCGAGAAATGGATCTGCTTTCCGCACACGCCGTGGTCCTCAAGAAATTGCAGGACCTCGAGTGGCGCTGCGCTCGCATGCAGCAGGCGGATTTGATTCTCCCCCACCACCGATGCCACTGCGCCGGTTGAGGGCGACGAACTTCTTTGCACGATGGTGCCGATGGCACCGGTCGCGTCAGCCATCGGCGCACTACTTGTTGCGCGGGCGAAGATGGCGATGCCCTTTTCCTTCGCGAACTCGACCGCCTGGGCGTTGAGCACGCGCGCTCCGGCGGCCGCCATCTCCTGCATTTCCTCATAGCCGAGCTCGGGCATCCGCCGCGCCGCGGGTACGACGCGTGGATCGGCGGAATACACGCCGTCGACATCTGAACAAATCTCACACCATTCCGCGCCCAGCGCTGCGGCCAGCGCCACGGCGGTCGTGTCACTTCCGCCGCGTCCCAAGGTGGTGATCTCCTTGCGTTGCGAGACGCCCTGATACCCCGCGACCACCACGATGCGATCGCGCGCGAGTTCCTCCTGGATGCGGTAAGGGCGCACCTCGATGATGCGCGCGTCGGAATGGCGATCGGTCGTGATGATTCCGCTTTGCGAACCGGTGAAGCTGATCGCGTCACCGCCGAGTTCGCGGATCGCAATCGAAAGCAGCGCCATCGAGATGCGCTCGCCGGCGGAGAGGAGCATGTCGAGTTCGCGGCGCGGCGGGTTGGCGGAGATCTGTTTGGCTGAGGCGAGCAATTCGTCGGTCGTGTGACCCATGGCCGACACGACGACGCAGACGCGATGGCCGGCGGCCCGCGTGGACATGATCCGGGCGGCGACGGCCCGAAGTTTTTCGGGTCCGGCGACGCTGCCGCCGCCGTATTTTTGCACAACGATGCTCATGGAAGAACTCCGCAGGCTTAGATGAAGAGATGCCTCTCGACAAGGGGGCAGGCCGAACGTAGGAAGACCAAGCTCCGCACGCCATGGCCGAGGAACCACCCGATTCTCCCGAAAAGCCCTCGCCGGAGCCCGAGAAGACCGAGGCGGCGAAGCCGATTGCCCTCACGCCGAGGCAATCCGCCGCCCCGGGCGATCGCATCGCTCCGCCGACCGGCGTCCCGGCGGATCCTGCCGCGATCAACGAGCACCTGATGAGTGCCCTGGCGCAGGTGCTGACGGCGCAAGGTGCGCCCGTCGCACCGTTGACCCGGGATGAGCGGGGACTGATTTCACGCGAGGAGAAACGTTTCCGTCGCGGGGGGGCGGCCACCCGAAGCGACGGACCGGCGGAGAAATCGGATGCGCCAATCGCGGAAGTTTCTAAAGTTCCGCCGGCCGTCGAGCCGGAAAAGTCGCAACGCCCCGCCGCGGTGGAGATTTTCACGAAGGAAGAAGGAGGGAAGCCTGATCCGATCGAGCCGGCCGAACGACGGCAGCGTCCGGACCGGAGCGAACCAGCGACCCTGCGGCCCAGTGCGCCGACGATCGGGACGGCGTGGCGGCATGTGCCACCCGGGCAGAGGACCGCGATCGTTGCCGTGTTGGGAGTTATGCTGGCCCTCGTTGGATTCCTGCTGGGTCGGATGACGAGCCCGGTGCCGCCCACCGGCGGGCCCAAGGGCGACCTCGGCCCCGTCCAGTCCGCCGGGGAAAGCGCGCCGCCGCGCGGGACGACGCGCCTGGCCGAACCCGCCGAGATCGCCTTGATCGATGAGGCGATGATCGCGCAAACGAATGGAGATTTCGCACGCGCGGAGAAGCTCCTCCTTCAACTTCTGCGCTCGGCGCCCGACCTCGGCGGCACGCAGACGGCCCTCGCGTTACTGAATCTGCAGAAGGGCGATGCGGCCAACGCGCAATCTCACATCAAGTCCGGGATCGACGCGGGCGAGGACGCCGGACGGTTGTATGGTTTGCGCGGGTCCATCCAGGCGCAGTTCAACCAGTCGCGGCGCGCCCTCGAATCGTTTGAGCTGGGGACGCGCGCGACGCCGCACCAGTTCAAGACGTTTTTTCTACTGGCCGAGATGTTGCGCCGGGGCGGGAAAAACCAGCAGGCGCTGGAACGTTTCGACCAGGCCATCGCACGGGCGCACGAGCAGTCGGACGAGGACGCCATGCAGTTCAAGCGGCGGCTGACGCTCATCGCGATGGGGCGCGGCGACGAGCTGGACGCGGAGACCAAGCGACAGCTCGCGTTGAATCCGCCGTCCGGTGATTGGTTGCTGCTGGCGATGGCCGCGGAGGCGCAGAAGGGCGATTTCAAGGCGGCCGCCGGGCACCTTGAGCGCGCGAGCCAGCTCATGAACGCCGACTGGATGGTCGATCGTCTGCGAGATTTTTTTCTCTATCAATGGTGCTACGAAAAGGAACTCGAGCCCTACTTCCGCCCGTTGCAGAAGCGACTCATGGCGTTGCGGCAAAGGGAACCATCCCCGGAAAGCGGGCGGGAGGGCGACGAGCGATCCGCGCCCGTCGGTTTGCCGGCCGCGACGATTCCGCCGGAGCGTTGAGCGCGAGCGCGTCGAGCCCACCCCTTCTTCCCCATGAAAACCATCGATCCCGGCGTCGCCGCCTATTTCAAATCCCTCGACGCTCCCACACGCGCGGCGCTCACCGAGTTGCGCAAATGGATCCTCGAAGCCGCGCCGCACGCCTCGGAATCGATGCTGTACACGATGCCGACCTATCTGCTCGCGGACCTCTGGGTCAGCTACAAGAAGCAGAAGAATCACTTCAGCCTCTATGTCTGCCACCCAGAAATCGTCGCCAAATACGCCAAGGCGCTCGAGCATTTGAACGTCGGCAAAGGCTGTATCCGCTTCCAGAAAATCGAGGAGCTGCCCGCGAAGGCAATCAAACAGATCCTCAAGGAATCGGCCCAGGCGGCGGGCTTCAAAGACCTTCCGCCCAAGCGCGGCAACGCGTGTTGAGGGCCGGCGTCACGCCGTTCGGTCGATCAAAATTGCGGTGACGAAGACCAGACCGACGATGGCGTTGCTTTTGAAAAATGCGTCGTTGATTCCGCCTAGATCGAGCCGGGAGGCACTTCGATGTTCGTACACGAGCGCGGCGAGAACGAAGGCCAAACTCGCGAAATAAACGGGGCCCAACCGCGCGGCGATTCCGAACGCAATGAGCAGCGCGAACATCGCGAGGTGCAGCCACGTCGCGAGGCGCAGGCTGCGCGGTACGCCCAGACGGACGACCATCGAGCGCAGGCCGGTGCTCCGGTCGAACTCATGATCCATGGTGGCGTAGATCAAATCGAATCCGGCCACCCAGCACAGCACGCCGGCCGCGAGGATGAGTGGGGGCAGCGCGAATTGGCCGGTCACGGCGAGCCAGGCGCCGACCGGCGACACCGCCAGTGCGAGACCGAGAAAGAACTGCGTGAAGTCGGTGAAGCGCTTCGTCAGCGAATAGCCAAACACGATCACCAGCGCCACCGGCGAAAGCCGGAAACAAAGGGGATTGATGAACCACGTCCCGGCGATGAAGGCGGCGGACGTGACGACGAGGAGGCCGATGGCGGCCGGGCGTGACATGAGTTGGTGGCGCGACGCCGTGCGCGGATTGGCCTGGTCGAATTTCCAATCCGCGATCCGGTTGAACGTCATGGCGGCGGTGCGGGCGAAGACCATCGCGAGCAGGATCAGGCCGAAGACGCGCCAGCCTGGCAAGCCGCCGGCGGCGACCAGCATCGCCCCGAGCGCGAACGGCAGCGCGAAGATCGTGTGCGAAAATCGGATAAAGGTCAGCGCACGGCGAAGGCGGTCGAACATGGGATCAGGAAAGGGAGGCCAGCAGGGATTCCAAGCGCGCCCGCGCCTTGGTCAGGATCGGCGTCCCGTGCGCAAAAGTCATGCGCTCGAAGCGATGATCGAGCAAGCGCGCGAGCGCCTTGTGCAGGCCGCGGGAATCGCGGCAGTACTTCGCCGGCAGCGGCCCAAATCCGTGCGAGTCGAGGTGAATGAGCGCGTCGCCCAGGCACAACGTGCCGCTGGCGGCGTGGAGATAGGCAACCTCGCCCGTCGCCGCGCCGGGCAACGCGATGACCGTGATCTCACCGAAGAGTTCGTCGCCATCCGCGACCAGGCGATCGACGGGGATCGTAAATTCCGCGATCGCGTCGGCGGGCGCGAGCACCGGCAGCGCAAAGCGATCGCGGAACGCGGCCGCGGCGCGCTCATGATTGCCGTTTGTCAGCAGGATGGCGCCGCGGCGGACGCTGTCTCCGGTCAACTCTTGCCGGGCGTCAGCGGCGAGCGGAATCGGATCGACGAAGTACCACTGGTCGCCGGACCGGATCGCGGCGCAGGACAAATCCGTTTTTACCGCCAGCTCGTACGCCTGCCAGAAATACAGGCCGGCACCGAGGTCATGAAATTCGTCCGCGGCAGCCATACCGGAGAACCTGCCCGGATCCCGTCAGCGCGTCCAGTAGGGCGTCCGTGAACGCGGCCCGCAGATTGCTTGTCAGAACCCGCGGGCGAGCCGATACTCCACCAACGCAGACGCCGCCCGTGACGACATGCCATCCGAACCCCTGAACGACCGCGCCCGGCAAGCTTCCAAAATTGCGAGCCAACCGGAGGACTACAAGATCTGTGAGGGTTGTGATTCGATCGTCGCCCGCCGGGTTCACTTCTGCCCGAACTGCCACGGTTATCGCTTCAACGAAAACCCGCAGGCCGTTATCGACCAGGCTATCCTCTTGGGCGGTCGCGAGCGCACCAGCGTGGTTTCCGACGACCTCGTCTAATCACGCGAAACGAGCGGCTGCACTTCAAACTGGCATTTTTTGTGCTCATTTCTAAACTTTGCCGGATTGCGGTCTCCGCCGCGGCCTGACGTATGTTTACCTTCACCTACCAAGCCCGCGATGCGGGCGGCAAGATTACCTCCGGCCTGCAGGATGCGCTGAACGAGGAAAGCGCGATCACCAGCCTGATGAGCCGCGGGCTCATGGTGTTGAGCATCCAGCAGAAATCGGTGTCGTCGAAACGCAAGAAGGTCACGACCGTCAAGGACACCGATCTCGTCCTCTTCACCCGGCAGCTGGCCACGATGGTCGACGCCGGCATTCCGCTGGTCGGCGCGATGACCGCGCTCTATGACTCGGCCGATCCGAAGCGCCAGGCCAGTCTGCGCAATGTCATCGGCGACGTCGTCAGCCGCGTCCAGGGCGGCGATTCGTTTCACCAGTCGCTCGCCAAGCATCCATTCATCTTTAACCGCCTCTACATCAGCATGGTGAAGGCCGGTGAAGCCGGCGGTTTGCTCGCGGAAATTCTGGATCGACTGGCGGGATTCCTTGAGGCCACCGCGCGCTTGAAGAAGAAGGTGAAGTCGGCCCTCGTGTATCCGGTCGTTGTCATCACGATTGCGTTTTCGATCACATTGTTCCTCATCATCAAGGTCGTGCCGGTCTTTGCCGATGTGTTCAAGGATTTCGGCAAGCCCCTGCCGGGTCCGACGCAGTTGCTCGTGGATCTCAGCGAGTTTACCCGGAGTTACTGGTGGGCAATCCTTCTCGTGTTCGTTGGCATTTATTTTGCGCTCAAGCTCTTCCTCCGTTCCGAGCGAGGCGCCGAAATGAAGGATAAATACATGCTCAAGCTTCCGATCTTCGGGCCGCTCATTCACAAGATCGCCATGACCCGCTTCGCGCGGACTTTCGCACAGTTGATTCGCAGCGGTGTGCCGATTCTGGAGACGCTGGACATTGTCGGTGGCTCAGCGGGCAACCGGGTCATCGAGCACGCGATTCGTTCCGTGAGCACGGACGTGGAACGGGGCGACAATCTTTCCGTGGCGCTTTCGAAGAAGACCATCTTTCCGCCGATGATGCTGCGGATGGTTGCGGCGGGCGAATCGACCGGAAAAATTGACGAAATGCTCGAAAAGATGGCCGATTTCTGGGACGAGGAAATTGAGGCCACACTCAATGGCCTGACCTCACTTCTCGAGCCTATTCTGATCGTGATCCTCGGCGTCGTCGTTGGTGGCATTGTGCTCTGCATGTTCCTGCCAATCTTCCAGCTCCCGGAAATCGTCTCGGGTGGCTAGGCCACAGCCGCCGCCGCCGGCGGTGGAAACTCGAAGAAAGTTCGAAGGGTTCGGAGCGTCAGAAAAATTGCGGGCGCCGGTTCAAGTCCCGGCCACGCCGACACGACTCAACACGTTCACGAGGTGCGCGTTAACGCCGAGGGGTGCTCGATGGGAAATCCAAGTGACCGTGTCCCAGCAAAAACCCCGGTGCTCTCTGCGTCTCGGTGGCCAATCCATTTCCTCCACGATCGTCCCTTCGGGTACTTCGTGCCATCGTGGCACGTGCATTCCGTCCGACCTAAACCGCTTTTTCGCCGGTCTCTTCGGTGCGAATGCGGATGGCGTCCTCGATGGTCGAGATGAACACCTTGCCGTCGCCGATCTTGCCGGTCTTGGCCGCCTTGATGATCGCGGCCGTCGCGGTCTCGAGCAGCGAATCCGCGAGCACCACCTCGATCTTGATCTTGGGCAGGAAGTCCACCGTGTACTCGCTGCCGCGGTAAATTTCGGTGTGGCCCTTTTGGCGGCCGAATCCCTTCACTTCGCTGACGGTCATGCCTTCGATGCCCAGCTCGGCGAGGGCGTCCTTAACCTCCTCGAGCTTGAACGGCTTTATGATGGCTTCGATTTTCTTCATCGCGAAAGGGAAGTTGGGGTTGACCTTGAGACCTTAACCGGGTCGCAGGATGGGCCAAGCGCGCGCGCCGGTCAAACCCAAATGACTCGGGCGAGGGCCGCCCTCCAGGGTGTCACGCCCGCGGGTGGGCGGCGTCGTACACGCGCTTCATCCGTTCCGTCGTGACGTGCGTGTAAATCTGGGTCGTCGAGAGATTCGCGTGGCCGAGCAGCGATTGCACGCTGCGCAGGTCCGCGCCCGCGTCGAGCAGGTGCGTGGCAAAGCTGTGACGCAGCTTGTGCGGGCTCAGCGGCAAGCCAACCCCCGACTCCGGCAGATACTTCTTCATCATCGACCAAATCGACCGCGCGCCGAGGCGGCGCCGTGACTTGTTCAGGAAAAGCGGGCCGTTCCGCACGTTGGCGGCCTGTCGATAATGCGAGATGGCCTTCAGCGCGTGCGAGCCCACCGGGCACACACGTTCCTTTTGGCCCTTGCCGAGAACGCGCACCGCCTCGGTGTAAATGTCGAGGTCCTCGACGTTGAGCGCCGCAAGTTCCGCGAGACGAAGGCCGCTGCTGTAAAAGAGTTCGAGAATGGCGGCGTCGCGGGCGGCCGCCCAGGCGGTCGATTGCTTGGCGCGGGTCGCGCGGCCCGGGGTCTCGAGCAACTGCGTAACCTGCGTGACCGAGAGCGGGTGCGGCAGTTTGCGCTGCGCCTTCGGCAGATGCAGGGCCTTCAGCGGATTGAGCGCGATCCCGTGCCGCTCCACCAAGTGCCGGTAGAAGCTTCGCAACGCCGCGAATTCCATGCGCACCGTCGCGCGCGCAGCGCCCGACTTCATGATCTGAAACAGATGGTCGCGGAAGTGCTCCGTCGTGTAGTTCCGCCAGTCGGGCCGCGCGTCGCCGCGCGAGCGCCGAAAATGATCCAGCGCGCGGCGGTAGCTGACAAGGGTCGAGGGCGACGCGTTGCGCTCCGAGTCGAGATAGCGAAAGAAAGCGTCGGCCAGCCGATCTTTCTCCGGCGACCACCGTTTGGATTTCGCCGCGCGCATCGTCTCAGCCCGGCGAGGTGAGACTGCCGCCAAATCGCGCCTGCGCGGCCGCGAGCGTTTCCGAATGGAGGAGATGACGGCGCAGCGCTTCCCGCCAGGCCTCGGACGGCGCGGCGCCGGGGAAGGTCACGGGCGCGTGCGATGACGCATCGCGACCACCGGCGAGCGGCGCCGGGCTGAACAACGACTCGAGGCTGCTGCGTTGCTCGGGCAGCATGCCTACAAACATCGCGGGTCCTTGCACCACGAAATCGTTCTGCATACGCGCGAGAATTTCGACGGGGGTTTCTTCCGGCGATTGCGCCAGCGGGTTCAGCAGTTCACCCAGCGCGCGAAACCTCATTTGGGAGGGAATCGTGACGTAGCGCGCGACGACATCGGTCGAGACTTCGCCCGGCGGCGCAGTCACGAGGCCCGAGCGCGCGATGCTGCGCCACGCCTCCCCGCGCGGCACCCCCAACTCGGCGAAATAGGTGCCTCCATCCGCAGCGATCCCCGCGTAATGGCCTGCGTCCGAGTGATCGATCACGGCAGACTGGACGACCTGGCCGTCCGCACGGCAGATCCGGATTGCGGGTTCGTCGTCCGATTCAAAGCCGGACCAGTCGATATCCCAATACGCGAACAATTTTTCCGGATCACAGGCGACGAGATAGAGCGCCTGCGTCCCGTAGGTCTGTGGCAACTCATCGATCTCATCCTCCTCCGCTGGTGGCACACCAGCCCACGGCGAGGGCACCACGGGATCGGGCGAGAGCCGGAATGGTCCGCCGCGGGCGGGTTTTTTTTGGAAGACCGGGGCGGCAGGCATGCAATGCACCAATAGTGACGGCGCGCGCGGCGCGCAACGGGGAAATCGGCGTTGCCGCGCGCGAACAGGCATTCCATCTTGCGTGCGTGCTCACCAAACGCGTCATCCCGTGTCTCGATGTCACCGGCGGCCGCGTGGTGAAGGGCACGAATTTCGTGGACCTCCGCGACGCAGGCGATCCGGTCGAGCTCGCCATGGCCTACGACGCGCAGGGCGCCGACGAGCTGGTCTTCCTCGACATCACGGCGTCGTCGGACGACCGCGCGCCGCTGCTTGAGGTCATCGCGCGTACGGCGGAGCGCTGCTTCATGCCGCTCACGGTGGGCGGCGGCGTGCGTTCGGTGGACGACATGCGCGCGATGCTGCTGGCCGGGGCGGACAAGGTGAGCCTGAACACGGCGGCGCTGGCCCGGCCGGACTTGATCGCGGAATGCGCGAGGGCGTTCGGCGCGCAGTGCGTGGTGATCGCGATCGATGCGCGGCGCGAGGGCGACGGCTGGAATGTGTTCACGCACGGCGGGCGGCGAAACACGGGTCGCGACGCGATCGCGTGGGCTCGCGAGGCCGAGTCACGTGGCGCCGGCGAAATCCTGCTCACGAGCATGGACGCCGATGGCACGAAGGCCGGCTACGATCTCGAGCTGACCGATCAAGTGGGGCGGGCGGTGCGCCTGCCGCTCATCGCGAGCGGCGGCGCGGGGTCGATGGAGCATCTGGCCGAGGTGTTGCTGCGAAGCAACGCCGACGCGGTGCTGGCCGCGAGCATTTTTCACTTTGGCCAGCACACGGTGGCCGACGTGAAGCGCTTCCTGCGCGCATGTGGGATCAGCGTGCGGTTGGAGTAATTCCAGCGCGCCGAAACGCGATCGTCCGCGCATGATCAAGGTGGAACGCGACCTCCGGGCGCGTTGCGGATCGGTAGGGACGTTTCGCCGAAACGTCCCAAACATTGCTGGCTGGATCCACCACGGACCGGGAGATGGATTGGGTTTGCCACGCCCGGTCCGGATGTTTCGGACGTTTCGCCGAAACATCCGGACCAATTACCAACGCGCCCGAACGTCGCGTCCCCCCTACTGCCAGATCCCCTCGTCGTCGCCGTACTGGGTATCCTCAAACGCGATCAGCTCGTCCAGATCCGCCAGGACGGTGGCAATGCGCTGATCCGGATTGGCCGGGAGCAGGCTGTCGTCCGCCACGACCGTGACTTCCGTGGTCCGGACCGCGGTGGGCATCCAGAATTGCGCGGCGCCGAGAAGCAACGCGATGGCCGCGGCCACCGGCATCCAGGATTGAAAGAGACGCACTCCCGAAAACCAGCCGGCCGCCGGCTTGGTTTCATCCAGGTCCAGATCGCGCAGGACGTGGCGGGCAAAGTACGGACTGGGCTCGGGCGGCTTGGAGGCGCGACCGAGCAGATCCCACAGGGGGTCGTCCCGATCAAAACCGTCTTTGCGTTTGGAGTCCATGAAAGTTAGAGATTAATGCCCCTTTTGTCCTGAAACCGCAAGCCTCGGGGAAAGTTGCGGGAAAGGTCTGATTTTCAGAGGCAAATGCGGGGCGTGCTTCATTTGACGCCTTCAGAGGACGCGGCTAGTTTGGGAACTCAGACTGATCCGGGTAGGCTGGAGTGAGTCCGCCTGCATCGGGCCAGTCCTTTATTTTCTTTATGAACAGCGAACTCATTGCCGCCTTCGACTACTACGAGCGCGAAAAGGGCATCAAGCGTGAGATCTTGACCGAAGCGGTCACCAACGCGCTGCGTTCGGCCTACATCAAGCGTTTTGGCCAGCCGCACGAACTTCGCATCGACCTCAACGCCAAGGGTGGAGACATCCGCGTCTTCGTCATGTGCAAGGTCGTCGAGCGTGTGATCGATGACAATCTCGAAACCACGCTGGCCAAGGCCCGCGTGATGAAGCCGGACGCTAAGATCGATGACATGGCGGAAATCGAGGTGCCCCCGAACAGCTTCGGCCGCATCGCCGCTCAGACCGCGCGCCAGGCCATTAGCCAGCGCGTGCGCCAGGCCGAGAAAGAGATGCTCTTCGATGAGTTCAAGGATCGCGCCGGCGAGATCGTCACCGGCACCGTTCGGCGCTTCGAGCGGTCCGACGTGATCATCGACCTCGGCAAGTTCGAAGCCGTGATGCCGCACAATGAGCGCGTGGTCACCGAGGAATATAACATCGGCGACCGTCTGCGCGCGTACGTCGTGGCGGTGGAAAATGGCCCCGGCGGCCCGAAAATTGTCCTCTCGCGCAAGCACCAGAATTTTGTCCGCCGCCTCTTCGAGATGGAAGTCGCCGAGATTTCCGATCGCACAGTCGAGATTCGCGGCCTGGCCCGCGAGGCCGGCTATCGCACCAAGGTCGCCGTCCACAGCGCGAACGACAAGGTCGACCCCGTCGGCGCGTGCGTCGGCATGCGCGGCCAGCGCGTAAAGAACATCGTGCGCGAGCTCAACAACGAGAAGGTGGACATCATCCGCTGGTATCCCGAGCCGCGTGAAATGGTCCTCGAGGCGCTTAAGCCCGCCAAGATCAAGAGCGTCACGCTCGTACCCGAGCGCAAGACCGTCATCGTCCGCGTAGACGAGGACCAACTCTCGCTCGCCATCGGCAAGCGCGGCCAGAACGCGCGCCTCACCGCCAAGCTCACCGGTTGGGAAATTAACATCGAGAAAGACGAGTCCGCCGCCCAGGTCTTCGACAACAAGGTCCAGCAGGCGACCGCGCAGCTCGCGATCCAGCTCGGCATCACCGACGCCGAGGCGAATCTGCTGGTGAAGAACGGCATGGGGGAAATCGACGCCCTGCTCGACGCGGATCCGCAGGAGGTCGCGGAAGCCACCGGGCTCGATCTCGAAAAGGCCACCGCCATCCTTGCCAGCGCCCGCCAGACCCACGACAAAAACCTCACGCCTGCCGGCTGATGGGCCGCCTGACGCCCGATTTTCCTTCATCCCAGATTCTCATGCCCCGTTCCTCACCGCCCGCCAAGAGCAGCAGTCCGACGACGCGCAAGCGCACGACGACGACGACCCCCGCCGCGAAGAAGCCGGCGGGGTCAAAGTCCGCGCCCGCGTCGGCCGTGGCTGCCCCGGTGAAGAAGGACGCTGAGCCGATCGCTCCGGCCGCTCCCGTCGCGCCAGTCGAGACGCTTTCCCTGATCGACGGACCGAAGCCCCGCAAGCCGCGCGCCGCGACGGCGGCAAAGGACAAGCCGGTGTTCAAGCCGATCTCCGGGATCAAGACGGCCGCGGCGAAGGCACCGCCCAAGAAGGCCGAGCCAGCGCCCCCGGCGCCCAGGGCGGTGGTGCTCGACTTGATTTCGTCGGCCAGCGAGAAGGAGGCAAAAATCGCCGAGGAGACCGCCGGGCCGGTCGAGGTCGCGGAAACCGTGGTGGTGGAAACGACCGACGCGGTGCCGCTGGAAAAGATCATCCACATCAAGCCGCCGATCGTTGTGCGCGAGCTCGCGAATCAACTCGGCCTGAAGGCGCATGTGCTGATCAAGGAGCTGATCGAGCTGAACATTTTTGCGGGCATGAACCAGACGATTGAGCCCGACGTCGCGACCAAGCTTTGCGAAAAGCACGGCTTCGTGTTCGAAGTCGAGCGCCGCAAGGAAGGTGGCGGCGTGCACAAAGTCATCGAAAAGGTCGAGGCCCCGGTCGCCGCGGTCGTCGAGGTCGAGGAGGAACTCCAGTCCCGCGCCCCGATCATCACGTTCATGGGCCACGTCGATCACGGCAAGACCTCGCTGATGGACGCGATCCGCAAGACCCGCGTCGCCGCGGGCGAGGCCGGCGGCATCACCCAGCACATCGGCGCCTATCGCGTCGACGTGGGGGGCAAACCGATCACTTTTCTCGACACGCCGGGCCACGCGGCTTTCACCGCGATGCGGGCGCGCGGCGCCAACGTCACGGATATTGTCGTGCTCGTGATCGCGGCCGATGACGGCATGATGCCACAGAGCATCGAGGCGATGAACCACGCCAAGGCCGCCGGCGTGAAAATCGTCGTCGCGCTGAACAAGATCGATTTGCCCGGCGCGAACGTCGACCGCGTGAAGCAGCAGTTGCAGGCGAACGATCTGACCCCCGACGATTGGGGCGGTCACACGGTCGTTTGTCCCGTCTCCGCGACCAAGGGAACGGGCGTCCCGCATCTTCTGGAGATGCTCGCCCTCGAAGCCGATTTGCTGGAACTGAAAGCGAACCCTTCGAGCGCGCCCCGCGCGACGGTGATCGAGGCGCAGGTCGAGGCGGGCCGCGGGCCGACCGCGACCATCATCGATCGGACCGGCACGTTGCGGCTCGGCGACGCGTTCATCTGCGGGCCCTACTGGGGCAAGGTGAAGGCGATGCTCGACGATCGCGGCAAGCCCATCAAGGAAGTCGGTCCGTCGATCCCGGCGAAGGTCGTCGGTTTTTCCGGACTGCCCAACGCGGGCGATGAACTTGTGGTCATGGAATCCGAGCGTTCGGCGAAGACGTTGAGCGAGGAACGCCTCGACGAGATCCGCACAAAGAAGCTCGCGCCACCGCCGCGCGCCAGCCTCGAGAATTTGCTCTCGATGATGAACGCCGCCGGGAAGAAGGCGCTCCGCATCGTGCTCAAGACCGACGTGCAAGGCTCGCTGGAGGCGATCGTCGAATCGCTCAAGCAGATTCCAAGCAACAAGATCGACATCGAATTCATTCACACCGCCGCGGGCCCGATCACCGAGTCCGATGTGCTGCTCGCCAGCGCCTCGCAGGCGGTCATCATCGGTTTCAACACCAAGGTCGAGAACGTCGCCGTCAACGCCGCCAAGCGCGAGGGTATCCAGGTGAAGCTTTACTCGATCATCTACGAGTTGATCGACCAGGTGAAGGAAGCGATGGCGGGCCTGCTCGATCCGGAGACGCGCGAGACCGTGCTCGGCCATGCCGAGGTGCGCCAGGTGTTCGAATTGACCAAGGGCAATGTCGCCGGCTGCTACGTGACCGATGGGCGCATCCTGCGCTCCGGCCGCGCGCGCCTGCTGCGCAAGCGCCAGCCCGTGTACGACGGAGGCATCGGCACGCTGCGCCGCTTCCAGGACGACGTGAAGGAAGTGCGCAACGGCTTCGAGTGCGGCATCAAGCTCGGTGATTACAGCGACTACCAGGTCGGCGACATCATCGAGGTCTACCAGCTCGAGAAGGTTGCGCAGAAGTTGTAGCCGCCCTGTTTATCAGCGTTGGAGGGCGGAGCGCGACGCGCCGACCCTCAGCCCGCGTCGGAGTTCCACCCTCCCCCATCTCCTCCGCCATGAAAAATCGTACGGCCCGCGTCCAGGAGCTCATCCGCAACGAGCTGGGCAACATTCTCGGTCGCGAACTCACGTTCGACGCCCAACTGGTCACGATCCACACGGTCAGCGTGACGCCGGATTTGCGGCAGTGTCACGTCTACCTCAGCGCTCTCGGTGAGGAACACCAGAAGCATGCGGCGCTGCAGAAGCTGCGCGACAACCGCATCATGCTGCAAAACGCGCTCTCGAAGCGCGTGGTCCTGAAGTACACGCCGCAGCTCGTCTTTCATCTCGACGACTCGATCGAACGCGGCGTGCGTGTCGTGCGCCTGCTCGATGAACTCGGCGTCCCGCCCGCGGATGAACCGCCCGGGGAGCCGGCCCGGTAGCGAGTCCGCGCAAAGTCTGCCGAAACGGGCTGGACATCGGGACGCTCAGCCGATGGTGGCTCCATCGGGAAGCCCCCGCCATCGCTGGTTGGCTTGACTTTCCTGATGCAGGCATCATGATGCCTATATGAGAACCACCTTGACGCTCGACACGGACGTGGCGCTGAAAGCGAAGCGGGGCGCGGCTAAATTGCGCAAACCGTTTAAGGAGGTGATCAACGCCGCGCTGCGCATCGGGCTGGACGAGGTGTTGAAGCCGGCGACCGCTCGACCCTACCGCACGAAACCACGCCCGCTGGGGCTGCGGGCGGGGTTTGACTACGACAATGTCGCGGAGTTGATCGTGCGTGCCGAGGGGGAGAACCACTCGTGATCCTCGTCGATGCGAACCTCTTGCTCTACGCCGAGGACAATCGCTCACGGTCACACGACGCGGCGCGCGACTGGTGGGACGGGCAGTTGAGTGGAACCGGCGCGGTCGCGCTTTGCTGGCCGGTGCTGACCGCCTTCATCCGGATTGGCACCAACCACCGGGTGCTTCAGCGCCCACTCACGCTAAAGGAAGCGGCGGAGCGCGTGCAAAGTTGGCTTGATCAACCCTGCGTGCGCGTCATCGGTCCAACGGAACAGCACTGGCCGCTGTTTCAGCAAATGCTCCGGGCCGGCCAAGCCACGGGCAATCTCGTCTCCGACGCTCACCTCGCGGCCCTCGCCGTCGAACACAACGCGGTCCTTTGTTCCTCCGACACAGATTTCGCAAAGTTTCGCGGCTTGAAATGGAAGAATCCCATCGCTGGATAACGCCGCCAGGCAAAACCGTCGAAGCTTGAGTCGCTGTCCCTGTTTGGTTGCGCGGAGTGTCCGAATGCTGTCCTCGTACCGGCTCGCCGCGTGGCTTTTCCCAGGGGACGGGGTAGGGTGTCATACCGTTTCCGCCTTGAAGACCAACACGCCATTTTCTGAAATCGCTGACGCGCTGCATGCGCGGCGCAGCTTTGTCGTGATGAGCCATCACCGGCCCGATGGCGACGCGTATGGCTGCCAGCTCGCGATGGGGCTTTGCCTGCGCGAACTCGACAAGGATGTAACGATCTGGAACGAAGACGGGATGATGGAGAAATTCCGTTTTCTTCCCGGCGCGGATTCCGTGGTGGCGCCCGCGCTGACTGATCCGAAGCGGGATTTCGACGCGCTGTTGGCGCTCGACTGCTCGACTTTCGCCCGGCTCGGCAAGCCGCTCCGCTCGCTGGGCGGCGTCGGCCTGACGGTGAATCTCGATCATCACATCAGCAACGAGCGCTACGGCGATCTGGTGCACATCGATGCCCTGGCGCCCGCCACGGGTCAGCTCTTGTACGAGTTGTTCGTTTCGCAGCAGCTGCCGTTCACGAAGGCAATGGCAGACAATCTCTTTGTCGCGATTTCGACGGACACGGGGTCGTTTCAATATTCCAATACAACCGCCCGCACCTTTGAGATCACGGCGGATTTGATCCGGCGCGGGGTTAATGTGGCCGCGCTCTCGCAGGCCTGTTACGAACGCCAGCCGTTGCGCCGCGCGTGGCTGCTGCGGGATGTCTTCAACGATATGGTGCTCACGGACGACAACCGAATCGCCAGCGCGGCCCTCACGATCGCGCAATCCGCCGCCCTCGGCCTGCAGGCCGGCGACACCGAGGGTGTCATCGATCATCTGCGCGCCATCGACACCGTGGAGGTGGCGGGCTTTTTCGAGGAAATGATCACCGGCGCCGGTGAACCCGCCGTGCGCGTCAGTCTGCGCTCCAAGCGCGAAGATTTCGATGTCAGCGCGATTTGCGCGCAGTTCGGCGGCGGCGGCCATCGCCTCGCGGCCGGCGCTCGCGTTCTCGGATTGCTGCCCGACATCCGCCACCAAGTCACCCAAGCCATTCATGACTCGCTCGCACTTTTACGGCGGAGCTGAACCCGACGGCGTCCTGCTCGTCGACAAGGCCCCCGCCATGACGTCGCATGACGTCGTCGCGATCGCGCGCCGCGCGCTCGACACGCGCAAGGTCGGCCACTGCGGCACGCTCGATCCGCTGGCCACCGGACTGCTCATCGTGGTGATCGGCCGCGGGACCAAGATTCAGGATTTGCTCATGGCGGAGGACAAGGAATACGAGGGGACGATGACACTCGGCGTGTCGACCGCAAGTCAGGATGCAGATGGCGCGGTGGTCGAAACAAAGCCGGTGCCACCGGATCTCGATCCGGCGCGCATCGGCGCGGCGTTCGACAAATACCACGGTGATTTCTACCAGCTCCCGCCGATGGTTTCGGCGATCAAGAAGGACGGGGTGCCACTCTATAAGCTGGCGCGCAAGGGCCAGGTGGTGGAGCGCGAGCCGCGCTTCGTGCATGTCTATTCGCATGAGATTTTGGGCATCCGCCTGCCCGAAATCGATTTTCGCGTGTCGTGCAGCAAGGGCTTCTATGTGCGCACGTACGCGCACGATATTGGCGAGGAACTCGGTTGCGGCGCGCATTTGAAATCGCTCCGCCGCACCCGCTCGGGCCGCTTCACGCTCGAGCGCGCCGTCACGGTTGACGATCTCAAAAATGCCCCGCGCGATCAATTGCTCGCGAAGATCATCAGCCTGCCGGAGGTCTCCAGGCTCCGGGGAGCCTGAGACAAAGGAACAAGGAGGAAGGAAGAAGAAACAAGATGGGATCTTCGAATTGAGCGTCGCGGTGCGAATGCTGGAACTTCTTCCTTCCTCCCTGTTCCTTGTTCCTTTCAAAGATGAACGTTCTTCATTCCATCGCAGAATTGGCGTCTGTTCCCGGACCCGCTTATCTGGCCGTCGGTGTCTTCGACGGCGTGCATCGCGGGCATCAGGCGGTCGTGCAGCGCGCGATGGATGACGCGCGGCGCGAGCCAGGCGGACACGCGGTCACGGTCTTGTTTGATCCGCATCCGATGAAGGTCCTGCGGCCGGACGCCGCGCCGCGGTTGCTGACTTCCACACGACACAAACTGAAGGTCCTCGCCTCGATGGGTGTCGCGCACGCGCTGGTCATTCCGTTTGATCTCGAATTCTCGCGTACACCGCCGGAGGTATTTATCGCGAATCTCTGTGGCGCCTGCCGGCCACTCCGTCAGATTTGCGTAGGCTACGATTGGTCCTTTGGCAAAGGCCGCGCGGGAAACGTGGACCTGCTCACGCGCCTCGGCCGCACGATGAATTTCACGTGCGTCGGGCTGCCGCCGGTGGTCGCGGCCGACGGTGTCCAAATCAGCAGCACCCTCATTCGCGCGGCGGTGGAGGCTGGCGAATTGGCTCGCGCGACAGAATTGCTGGGCCGCGAGTTCACCATTTTGGGGACCGTGATGGAGGGTCGGAAACTCGGCCGGACGCTCGGATTTCCGACCGCCAATCTCGCGGCCCACAACGAGCAATTTCCGCCGAATGGCGTCTATGCGGCGGTCGCGTGGCTTGGTGGGAAGGAATATGCCGGCGTGATCAACCTCGGCCTCCGGCCCACCGTCAGCGAGGGCGAACCGGAGCGTCTGCTGGAACTCAATGTCTTCGATTTCGACGGCGATCTCTACGGGATGGAAATCGAGGTGGCCTTCCGCGCGTACCTTCGGACCGAGCGCAAATTCGCGGGGCTCGACGAACTCAAGGCGCAGATTGCGCGCGATTGTGACGCAGCGCGGGAGGCGCTGCGGGGTAAGAGTTAGGCGTTGTGAGTAACGGGGTTCTGGTCACTCGACCCTCATCCTTGCACGGGCTGAAGCGCGGCGGTGACAACATCGACCTTGGCGTGCTCGGCGGGGAGCAGCGTTCCAAACTTCACGGTGACCGCGCCCCGCGTCACCGGCCGGCCCGAAACCTTCAAGCCATCGATCCGAACGGGGAGGACCGGGCTGCCGGTCGCTGTGGCGATCCGCTCGAACCCGTGGCGAAGTTTCATCAGTACGCCCGTGCGCGAAATGCTGCCTTCGGGAAAAAGACAGACCACATGGCCGGCCTGCAGCGCTTCAATTGTCGCCGTCAGTCCCCCTCCGGAATTCCCCGGCATGAGCGGAATCGTGCGCATCAAGCGCATGATCCAACGCAGACCGATCTGATGGTAGATCGGCTCGTAGACGACAAAGCGCACGTGCCGCGGACAAGCCGCCTGGATGAGCGCGGCATCGCCGTAGCTGATGTGATTTGGCAACAGCAGCACCGGTCCGTCGGCCGGTAGATTTTCGAGCCCGGACACTTTGGGCCGGAACAGCCAGTTGCCGAAACGCCGCGCCAGGCGCAGGAGAAAAAAGTAGACCGGATGGACCGGTTTGGTGTGCGCCCGTGGCTTGATCTTTCGCGGCGTCTTTGTCATCGCCGGAGAAGTAGCAGGTTCTGCGAGGTTCATGGACGGATTTTCACCGGCAGGTGGACTTTTAGAAAATCGATTGCAGCACGTGAGACATCGGCGCAGCCAATTGTCCAACAGACGCGCGGCGCCCCGGTGAGCCTGATTCAGAATCGTCCCGTGATCTCGGCGAAGGGCACCGCGTCGTCCGTGAACGAGAACGTGCCGTGCTCGCGCATTTCGCGCGCGGCGCGAAGAAAAGCGCCGAGGGCAGCCCGGGAGAGCGCACTGCCAATGCTGACGCGCTTCACACCCAGAACCGACAGTTCCGCCAGGCTCAGATCAGCGCCGCGCAGGCCCATGATGACGTTCACCGGGCGATCCACGGAACTCACGACCGCGGCGATGTCTTCGCGACGCGCGAGGCCGGGCGCATAGAGCACATCGGCACCTGCTTCCTGATAGGCTTGGAGGCGCCGAATCGCGTCGTTGAGATCAGGTCGGCCAACCAGAAAATTCTCCGCGCGGGCGGTCAGCGTGAATGGAAACGGCAGGGCGCGCACCGCTTCGACCGCGGCCCGCACCCGATCGGCCGCGCGCGCAATTTCATAAAGCGGCTCGTCGGTGCGCTGCGTTGCGTCCTCGATCGAGGCACCGGCGAGCCCGCACGCGGCCGCAAGCCGGTAAGTCTCGGCCACGGTGGCGAAGTCGTCGCCGTAGCCGTTTTCGAGGTCCGCACTGACCGGAAGATCCGAGGCCGCCACGATGGCGCGAACGTGCGCCAACATTTCGTCGCGGCCGATCTGGTTGTCGCGCCGACCCACGGAAAAGGCGTAGCCGGCGCTGGTCGTCGCAAGTGCCTCGAAGCCTTCCTGCTGCAGTAATCGCGCGGTTCCGGGGTCCCAGGGATTCGGGATGATGAAAGCGTCGGTGCGCGCGTGCAGCGCGCGAAAGGCGATTCCTTTTTCGGCTTGAGTGGCCATGGGAGAGGAGGATGTCTCCCGGGAGTCTAACTCAACGCGGCCCGCTTGCGCCAGCGCAGGTCCATCGAGGTGGCGCGGAATCTCTGCTACTCATGGGACGAATGTCGTGGTCAAGATGTCATTGCGCCCATGCCAAACCCAAAGCCCAACGACCCGCTGCACGGCGTCACGCTCAAAGCGATGCTCACCCACGTCGTCGATCAACACGGCTGGCCATGGCTGGCGAAGCAGATTGAAATCCGCTGCTTTCTTTTTGATCCGAGCATCAACTCAAGCCTCAAGTTTCTGCGCCAGACCCCCTGGGCGCGGACGAAGGTCGAGGGCCTCTATCTTTGGACGGTGAGCCACACGGGTCGAAATCGTTGATTCATTCATTTCTTTCATTTTGCCGCTTTCTTCGAGTTTGCCGCTTTCGATTTGAAAAGACCCGTTTGAGCGGCTGTCTCGCTGCGCTCGGCTCGAGTTTCAATCTTCGAGTTTCCGCGGTCTCAACCGCGCCGCGGCCTCATCCCGTGCTTGCGTAGCGGTCCGGATGTCCGGCAAGCTGGGCTGCCCGTCATCAATGATTTATGGATACCGCGCAAAGCATCGTTCACTCGGTCGAACAGGGTAAAGCCTCGCGGGTCATCCGCGGGGCGGTGATCGGAGTGGGCATCGTGGCCGTGGCGCTGATTTTACTGCTCGCGCGGTTTCGCGGTTTCTATCACGCGGAAGCAATGGACCAGGCGCAGCTCTCCCGGCAGATCGCGAACGGCCGGGGCTTCACGACGAAATTCATTCGCCCCATCGCGCTCTGGCAGCTGGAAAAGCACACCGGGGCGAAGGTCAATCTCGCGAAGCAGGAGATGCCTGACACGTTTAACCAGCCGCTGCCTGCGCTTTTGAACGTGATCCCCATCAAGCTCTCCGGCAATGCGATGACGTTCGGCGCGTTTGTCTACGTGCCGGCGGAGGAACGATGGCTGGCCACGTTTGCGATGCTCCTGTTCCTCGGCGCGGTTGTCGTGCAATTTTTTCTTGTCCGGCGCCTCTTCGATCAGCGGCTCGCGTTCCTTGTCGCCGGACTGATGGTCATCTGCGATTTGTTCTGGCAGTTTTCGCTGAGTGGTTTGCCGCAGATGTTGATGCTGCTGATCTTTTCGGGCGCACTGTACACGGTGGCGCGGGCGATCGAGGACAACCAGGCCGGGGCGCTCGCCGTGCGTTGGTTCGCGGCCGCCGGCGGGCTGTTCGGCCTGCTTGCGCTCTGCCACGGTCTGGCGTTCTGGCCGTTTCTCGGCCTGCTGATTTTTGCCGGCATCTACTTCCGTCCGCGCGGCCTCTCGGTGTCCGTGATGCTGGTCGCTTTTCTCGTCGTCGTGACGCCCTGGCTCATCCGGAATTACAACGTCTCGGGTCACATCTTTGGCACCGCCTATTATTGGATCTACGACGGCGTGAAGGGGACGGCGTCGGTCATCTTCCGCTCGGCCCCGCCGGAACTGAACGAGGTGACCCCCCTGTGGTGGCGGCCGAAGCTGCAGGCCAGCCTGTTGGCCCAAGCCGGGAGTCTCTTTGGCCTGCTGGGCAGCAGCGTGGTGGCGCCACTTTTCTTCGTGGCCTTGCTGCATCCGTTCAAACGGCGCGAGACGGCGCACCTCCGCTGGGCCGTGCTGGCCATGTGGATGCTGACGATGTTCGGGATGGCGCTCTTCGCCGTGCAACCGGGGTCGTCGACAGTCGAACCGGTCGCCTCGAACCAACTCCACGTGCTTTTCACGCCGATCATGATCGCGTTCGGTCTGGCGTTCATCCTGATGCTGGCGAGCCGGTTGAATTTCTCAACGGTGCCGTTGCTGCAGGCGGCGTTCCTCACGGGTCTGTTCATCCTTTCCGGCCTGCCCCTGCTGCTTTCGCTGCTGCCGAGTTCAGTGCCGCCCCTGCGCTACCCGCCGTACTTCCCGCCGCTCGCCGCCCAGTTAAAGGTCTGGGTTGCCGAAGGAGAGATCCTCGTTAGTGACCAGCCTTGGGCCGTCGCTTGGTACGCCGACCGCAAGGCCCTGTGGTTGCCGGCGAAAATGGCCGATTTGGTCGCGATGAATGATTACACCTCACTCGGCATTCCCGTCGCCGGGGTGTTTCTGTCGCCCGTCACCGGTCACAGCCGGCTGTTTGCCGACGTCCTCAAGGGAGAGTACAAGGATTGGGTCCAGGTTATCCTCCGTTCCCCGGGCCCGACCTTCCCCTTCAAGGAGGCGGTCCCGCTGCCGCCCGACGGGGAATTTATCTTTTTTTCGGACCGGAAGCGCTGGGAAGTCGCGCGTTAGCGGATTTTAAGGAAACGGGGGGATCGCCCCGGTGACGCGGCGGGTCGGTCGGGCCGGGGGAAAATCCCCCTTTCACAACGGGCTGAACCGTGCGTAGTTTGCCGCCCCATGCCGACCGGAAAGTCGACCGCCGCCAGCGCTTCACCGCCCGATTTCGAGACCGCCATGGAGCGACTCGAATCCATTGTCGAACGGATTGAATCCACGCGGCTGCCGCTGAACGAACTCCTGACCAGTTATGAGGAAGGAACCAAGCTCGTTCAGACCTGCACTGACCACCTCGCCGCCGCCGAACAACGCATCGAAGTCATCACCCGCACCGCCGCGGGCGAACCCCAAGCCGCGGCGCTGACCGCCCGCGCCGCCGCACCCGCCGAGCGAGCCCCGAAGCCTGCCGTTAAAAAAACCACCTCCGCCGAAAAGTCATCCGATGAAGTCTCACTCTTCTGAATCCGTCATGGCCGCAGCCGTCAAGGACGCCTCCTCCGCGCCCGCCCCCGCGGCCCCCGTGGAAGTGCAGGCGCCCGCGTGCCCCATCCTCTCGAAGATCAACGCCCCGTCCGACGTCCGCGCTCTGCCGGAGTCCGACCTGCCGCAGCTCGCGCAGGACATGCGCGACGCGCTGATCTATTCGATGTCGGAAAGCAATCCGACCTCCCTCGGCGGCCACCTCGGGCCGAACCTCGGCGTCGTCGAACTGACGATCGCGCTGCACCGCGTGTTTGAATCGCCGAAGGACAAGATGCTGTGGGACGTCTCGCACCAGACCTACGGGCACAAATTACTCACCGGCCGACGCGAGCGCATGAACACGATGCGCCAGTACGAGGGCCTGAACGGCTTCCTGCTCCGCACCGAGAGCGAGCACGATTGCTACGGCGCGGGCCACGCGGGCACCGCGCTCTCCGCCGGGCTCGGCATGGCGGTCGCGCGCGATCTCAAGGGCACGGACGAACACGTTGTCGTGGTCGCGGGCGACGCGGCCCTGACCTGCGGTGTGAGCTACGAGGCGCTCAACAACATCTCGGAGTCGACGAAGAAATTCATCATCATCCTCAACGACAACGAGTGGTCGATCGCCAAGAACGTCGGCGCCATCGCGCAGTACCTGAACCGGATCGCGACCAGCCCGACCTACAAGGGTCTCCACGAGCAGGCGGCAAAATTCCTCAAGATGATCGGTGGCGATGCGGCGGTGAAGTTTGCGCACAAGGTCGAGGAAGGCGTAAAGGGCCTCGTGCTCCCGAGTGTCATCTTCGACGACCTGGGCGTTCGCTATTATGGGCCGATTGACGGCCACGACATCGGCCAGCTCACGCGCACGCTCGAGTTTTTGAAGACGCAGGACGAGCCGGTCATCCTGCACATTCTCACGCAGAAGGGCCGCGGTTTCGAGCCGGCGCTCAAGCAGCCGGACAAGTACCACGGCCTCGGCAAGTACAACATCCAGACCGGCGCCACGGCGCCCGCGGAACTGCCGACCTACTCGGAATATTTCGGCAAGACGCTCGCGAAATTCGCCAACGACAACCAGCGCATTGTCACCATCACCGGCGCGATGCCCACCGGCACGGGTCTGGTGCATTTCGGCAAGGTGCATCCCAAGCGGATGTTCGACGTCGGCATCGCGGAGGAGCACGCGGCGCTCTTCGCCTGCGGGATTGCCACGCAGGGGATGAAACCATTTCTCGCGATTTATTCGACGTTCATGCAGCGCGCGTACGACATGATCATTCATGACATCGCGCTGCAAAACCTGAACGTCTGCCTCTGCATGGACCGCGCGGGACTTTCCGGCGATGACGGTCCGACGCACCACGGCCTCTTTGACATCGGCTACCTGCGGCATGTCCCGAACTGGGTGTTCATGCAGCCGAAAGACGAAGATGAGTTTGTCGACATGCTGTGGACGATGACGCATTACAGCGACGGCCCAATTGCGATCCGTTACCCGCGCGGCGCCGGCA
The DNA here is from genome assembly GCA_025353105.1 of Verrucomicrobiota bacterium. GTDB lineage: Bacteria > Verrucomicrobiota > Verrucomicrobiia > Chthoniobacterales > SZAS-18 > SZAS-18. The sequence continues at coordinate 35,041 of JANXRG010000002.1, read as the reverse complement.
CCGGCGCGAAGCCGAAGGAGAGCCCAAAGCTGCTCGAGATCGGCAAGGCGGAGGTCGTGAAGCACGGCACGCAGGTCGCGATCTTTGGCCTCGGCAACATGTGCGCGCTGGCCGAGGAGGCCGCCAAGCTGCTCGAGCAGGACGGCATCTCCGCGGCGGTCATCAACCCGCGCTGGATCAAACCGCTCGACGCCGCAACGATCGAGTTCTTTGCCCGCAGCGTCGACGTCGTCGCGACGATCGAGGACCACGTGCTGCACAACGGGTTTGGCTGCGCGATCATCGAGCACCTCGCCGACGCCGGGATTACGACGCCGGTTGTCCGCGTCGGCTGGCCCGATCAATTTGTCGAGCACGGCAGCGTCGGCACGCTCCGCAAGAAGCACGGCATCACCGCGCAGGCGCTCGTCGCCAAGGTGAAAGCCCAGCTCGCGAAGAAGTCCGCGCCGAAGCCCGCCACGGTCAGCGCGGCGTAGGCCACGAAGGTCACAAATTGGGACCATAGAGAAAGGCCGTGATCGTGCCGTGGAGCGCGGATCGAAGCTGCCATTGAGTAGGGCGCCGGTTCAAACTGGATTGCGTTATTGGCGAGCTCTTTGCGATGCTCACGTGCAATGATAAAGCAGACGCGCCAAAGTTCGGTTCGTTACGCGATTGACGCGGTCATTCGCACGATCCGAGGTCAAAAGGTTGTGCTCGCGGCAGACCCTGCCGCGATTTATGGCGTGGAGACAAAACGGTTAAACGAGCAGGTGAAGCGCAACGCCAAGCGATTCCCGAGAGATTTTGTTTTTCAATTGACGCCGGCTGAGTTCGAAAACTTGAAGTCGCAAATTGCGACCTCAAATCACGGTGGGAGAAGGACCACGCCTTATGCCTTTACGGAGCACGGCGCCATCATGGCTGCGTCAATGCTGAACAGTCCTGCCGCCGTGGCGATGTCAGTCTTTGTGGTGAGAGCCTTCGTGAAGATGCGCGGACAACTGGCTCTCAGCGCGACGCTTCGCGCACGCCTCGAGGGGATCGATCAGACCCTTCTGACTCACAACGCGGCGCTGCGCGACCTCTACGACAGACTTCGTCCCTTGCTTCTTCCGCCGCCCGCCCCTCCAAAACCGCGCATAGGCTTTGGAGGCGGCTAAACGCACGTCGGGGGGCTTGGGACTTGGGGTCACAATTTGTGATTTCAAGTACGGATTTCCGCTTTCCTGCCGCGTGGACTTCAAGGGCCCGCCCCACTAGGCTGAGCCCGTTGAATTCCATCCCCCCCAAAGACGAAAATCCCGCCCCCGACCGGGAGTCACTCCCGCCGGCGACGACGCCGATGATGCGGCAGTACGAGCGCCTGCGGAAGCAGGTCCCGGCGGACGTGATCGTTTTCTTTCGGCTCGGCGATTTCTTCGAGCTTTTCGCCGCCGACGCGATCAAAGGCGCCCCGCTCTTGAACGTCGCGCTGACGAAGCGCAACGGTATCCCAATGTGCGGCGTCCCCGCCCACGCGCTCGATCACTATCTCGCGCGGCTGGTAAAACACGGCCAGCGCGTGGCGGTCTGCGATCAGGTTGGTGAGGTGAAACCCGGCGTGCTCGTGGACCGCGAGATCGCCAGAATCGTGTCGGCTGGAACCGTGACCGACGGTACGTTGCTGGACGCCTCGCGCAATCATTACCTCGCCGCCGTGGTGAAGGGGAAATCGGGTTACGGCTTCGCCTATCTTGACCTCACGACCGGGCAATTTCGCGTCACCGAACTCGCCGACGCGCCCGCGCTGTTGGATGAGATCACGCGCATCGCTCCGGCGGAACTGCTCGTGCCGGACGAGCCAACGCAGCTGGCCGCGTTTCGCGATTTTGAAGACACGCGCCCTTATGATCCGATCGCCTTCGAGTTCAGCCAGGCGGAGCTCACGATGCGCGAGCATTTCCGCGTGCAATCGCTCGACGGCTTTGGTTGTTCGGCGCTGCCCCGGGCGGTGGCGGCCGCGGGTGGCATCCTGCACTACCTGCGTTACGAGCTGCGCCGCCCCTTGTCGCACATCACCTCAGTTTCAAGCTACCGGCCGGACGGATTTCTGGTCCTCGACGCGACGACCCAGACGCATCTGGAAATCGTGCAGACGCGAACGCCCGGCGGCACGAGCCTGCTGGCCGCGCTCGACCGGACCGTCACGGCGATGGGGGCACGCCAGCTGCGGCACTGGTTACTCTATCCTTTGCGCGATATTCCCGCGCTGCAGGCCCGCCAGGTTTTGATTGGCGCTTGGGTCGAAGCGCCGGGCGCGCTCGGGGAGATGCGCGCGTCGCTGAAAGAAGTTCGCGATCTGGAGCGGGCGCTCGGCCGCCTGAGCCAGGGCGCCGGGAACGGTCGCGACCTCTTGGCGCTGGGCCAATCGCTTTCGCTCGTGCCGGGGATCAAGGCACAATTGCAGCCGCTCGCGAACGGTCCCCTCGGTGCGGTGGCCCTCGCGGGCGAACTCGACGCCCGGTTGCGCGAGGAGCCGGGGCTTGTTCAGCGACTGCAGCGGGCGATGGCAGATGAACCGGCGGCAACCATCCGGGACGGCGGAATCTTCCGTGATGGATTTGATGCCGGCCTCGACGAGCTGCGCCGGGCGTCGCGCGAAGGCAAGGACTGGATCGCCGCGTTGCAGGAACGTGAAATCACGCGCACGGCGATCAAGTCGCTCAAGATCCGCTACAACTCGGTGTTCGGTTACTACATCGAGGTGACGCGTTCGAATCTCGCGCTCGTGCCGGCCGATTACCATCGCAAACAGACGACGGCGAACGCCGAGCGCTACTTCACCCCCGAGCTGAAGGAGATGGAGGGCAAAATCCTCGGGGCCGAGGAACGCGCGCGCCAACTGGAGCACGAACTCTTTCTCGCCCTGCGCGAGGAAGTGCTGGTCCACGCCGCGTCGCTGCAGGAAACCTCCGCCGCGCTCGCCGCCATCGATGCGCTCGCCTCGCTTGCGGAGATCGCGCGAATGCACCACTACGCCCGCCCGAAATTGCGTGAGCCGGGCCGGATCGAGATTCGCGATGGCCGGCATCCGGTCCTGGAGCAGACCCTTGAGGGCGGGAAGTTCGTGCCGAATGACGTGCTTCTCGATGCGGAAAGGGCGCGTCTGCTCATCATCACCGGACCAAACATGGCGGGGAAATCGACGTACCTGCGTCAGACAGCGCTGCTCGTGCTGATGGCGCAAATCGGCAGCTTCATCCCGGCGGCGGCGGCGGAGATCGGGATCGTGGATCGCATCTTCACGCGCATCGGTGCGAGCGACGATCTGGCGCGCGGCCAGTCCACCTTTCTCGTCGAGATGAACGAGACCGCGAACATCCTGCACCACGCCACGCCGCAATCGCTCGTCATCCTCGATGAGATTGGCCGCGGTACATCCACCTTCGACGGACTCTCCATCGCGTGGAGCGTGGCGGAGTACCTGCACGACGAGGTGCGCGCGCTCGCGCTGTTCGCCACGCACTACCACGAGCTCACCCAAATCGTGAAGGATTGCGACGCCGCGCAGAATTGCACCGTCGCGGTGCGGGAATGGAACGATGAAATCGTCTTCCTCCACCGAATTATCCCGGGTGCGGCCGACCGCAGCTACGGCATTCACGTGGCGCGCCTGGCGGGACTGCCCGCGCCGCTGCTTGAGCGCGCGAAGGAATTACTGGCAAGACTGGAAGCCGGGAGCGGCCCGCAGCGCCCGGCGCGACGCCGACGGCCGGAGGCGCCTGCCGACGGGGACGGTGCGCCCTCGCAGCTCTCGCTGATTTGACTGGGAGCCTGTTGAAATACTGGCATGGCCCGCGTTGCCGCCGATATTTGGCTTGGGAGGTCTGCCGGCGTTGCTCGTCGGTCGCGGGGTTGATGGAACCCGTTCCCTCGTCACGCCACCGCCAGCCAGCCCAAGCGACGCTCGCGCGGGCCCTGCCAGTATTTCAACAGGCTCCTAGCCCTCCGCGCGCAGCACCTCCAACGGTGGATGATTGCTCACGCCGCGACTGGTGAACAGTCCGACGCCGAGCGTCAGTGCGATCACGGACCCGAGCGCGACGAGAGCCGGCGGAGCAATGATCGAAAGCACCGCGGTTTGCTGCAGTTCAAAGACGAACGTCGCCAGCAGCCAGCTCCCGCCGGCGGCGAGGACAATGCCGGTCAGCGCCGCGAGCGAACCGAGCGCGAGATATTCCACGGCGAGAATCCGGAAAACCGTTTCGCGCGTCGCGCCGAGCGTGCGGAGCAGCGCCGCCTCGCGCACGCGATCGAACCGGCCGGTGAACACCGCGGAAACCAGCACGAGCAGCCCCGTGCCGATCGTGAACAGCGAGAGCACGCGAACCGCGGTCGTCGCCTTCGAGATGATGTCGCGAATCGTCCCGGCGATGAGCGAGAGATCGACCGCCGAAACATTCGGGAAGCGCCGCACCATCGCCGCCTGAATCTTGGCGGACGCCGCGCTTGTGGTGGTGCGACTGACGAGAATCTCGAACGCCGGCGCGTCCTCGATCGCGCCGGTCGGGAAGACGACGAAGAAATTTGGCGAGAACCGCCGCCATTCCACCCGCCGCAAACTTTCGACGCGGGTGGTCAGCGGAATGCCCTGCACATCGAACACGATTTCCGCGCCAATCCCGACCCCGAGATCACGCGCGATATCCGCCTCGAGCGAGATCGGAATGGGCGATTCGTTCGGCTTCGTGCGTCCGCGCCAGCGTCCCGCGACGAGTTGCTCGGTGTCGGAGATTTTATCGCGATACGTGCTGCGATACTCGCGGTTCAGCACCCAGTCCGGCGTGCGGCGCGTCTTGTCCGCGAGGATTTCCTCCACCTTCTTTCCAGCCACGGAGGCGAGGCGCATCGTCACGACGGGCACCGCGCCCAGGTCCGGGAGGCCCGCATCCTTCACGAGTTGGCGCGCGTCCGCGAGCTGGTCGGGCCGGATGTCGAAGAAGATCAGATTTGGCTGCTTTTCGTTGTTCTCGGTCGCGAACTGGCGACGCAACAGACCCTCCGTGAGATGCAATCCGAGCAGCAGCGCGGTGCTGAGCCCGAGCATGAACATCATCAGCACCGTGCGGTTGCCCGGCCGGTGCAGGTTCGCGAGTCCCTGGCGCCACGCGTAGGTCAATCCCGGCATCGGAAAACGCCGCGCGCCCCACGCGAGCAATTTGGCGACGGACCAAAGCAGCGCCGTGCCCACGGCCAGCGCGCCGGCAAACCCGAGGCTGAAGCGGATGTTTCCGCTCTGCCACCACGGGAAGGCGATGAGCGCGAGCCCGAGCGCGATTCGCGCAATCCACAATGCGGGGTCCGGTCGTCGATCGGTGGCCTCAGCCTCCGAGGCCCGCAAGGTCAGCAGCGGGGGCACGCGACGGATCGGCAGCAGGGGCAACAGCGTGAACAACACGCAGACCGCGAGACCCACCGCGAGACCCTGGGCGATGGCCGCAGGCTCCGTCGTGAAATTGATTTGGAGCGCAAACGATTGACCAACGAATCGCGGCACCAGCGATTGCAAAAGCACGCCGAGCAGAGCGCCGCCGACCGCGCCGATGAGGCCCAGGGCGAGCGTCTGCAGCAGGTAGATGACGAGGGTTTGGCGCGAGGATGCGCCGAGGCAATGCAGGACCGCCGCGGTGCGCACTTTACCCTTGAGGTAGGCTGCGATTCCGCTGGCCACCCCAATGCCGCCGAGCAATAACGCGACGAAGCCGACGAGGTTCAGAAAATCCGCGACCTGATCAAACGCGCGGCCGAGCTGGCGTTTGCTCCGCGCGAGATCGGTGGCGTCGAGCTTGAGGAGTTCGAGTTGGGCCTTGGACCTGGCGAGCAGCGCCGGTGCGATTGCCGGATTCGCGAAGCTGAGGTACGTCTTGTAACGGACGAGGCTGCCGCGCCGGAGCAGGTCAGCATCGAGTTCCGTCGCTGGAATCAGCACGCGCGGCGCGAGGGCGGAGAATGCCGCGGCCTCGCCGGGCACCTTGCGCAGCGTGCCGAGAATCGGGATGGGTTTTGAGCCGATTTGGATTACGTCGCCGGGTTGAGCGTCGAACTGCAGCAGCAACGCCTCCTCGACGAGGGCGCCGCGACCCGCCGCGAATGCCGCGGCCGCCTCGGGTGGATCCGTCTCGAGGTTGCCGTAAAACGGGAATCGGCCGCGAAACGCGCGCACCTGCGAGAGCCGCGTGCTGTTGCTCTTCGGAAAATACGCCATCGAAGTCAGGGTCGACTCGCGCGCCTCCTCCGCCGCGCCGAGCGAGCGGATGAATTCTTCCGCCTCGGGCGTCACGGCGCGTCGCGATTCCAGCACGAGATCCGCGCCGAGCAGCGTGCGAGCCTGCGCGTCCACGGACCGCGCCAGATTCCGGCTGAGCGATCCGATCGCCACCAGCGCGGCGACCCCGAGCACGAGAGAACTGGCGAAGAGCAGCAGCCGTCCCCGGCTGCGCCGTGAATCGCGCCAGGCCATTCGCCAGCACCAGGGATCTAGAGAGGCCTGCAGGTAATTCATCGCGCCGGAAGCTAGCCACTTGTCCTGCGGCCGGCGACTCAACTTGAACAAGTGACAGACTTTGTCGTCCAACCTTCACCGGACACCGCCCAACCGCCAGTCTGGCCCTTCGGCTCTCATGCGGTCGTTGAACGTGGAGTTAGGCGTCATTGCCGTTCCATGAAAACGAACGCCGACAACCAACGTGAGGCATCTTCTGCCGTTATTCGTCGCGCGCAGTGTGACGATGCTCTCGTGGTGGCCGGTTTATTGGCTGCGCTTGGCTACCCATCGTCGGTAGCGCAGATTGAGCGACGCATCGCATTGAGCGCTGCTTCTGCTGATACATCCGTCATCCTTGCCGCGTCGGCGCAGGGCGTTATTGGCCTTCTGTTCTTTCATTGTATCCCGTTGTTTCACACCGATGGTCGTCTCAGCCGCATCACAAGTCCCGTGGTTGCTCCAGCATATCGCCAGCGCGGCATCGGCCGGTCACTCGTTGCTGCAGCTGAAGAGTTTGCCTGGGCGCAGGGTTGCATCCGCGTCGAGGTTACCAGCGGCGATCATCGTCCAGACACACACACTTTTTATGCGCACCTGGGTTATCAACTCGATGGCCGGCGCTTCATCAAGCATGGCCGCAACGCCGAATGAGGCTGGAGCGAAGCGGCTAAGCGAACGACCTGACGTTTCGAGTTCGCAATTTCCTTCTGCCTTGCCGGTCGCGCAATTTGAGCCGACCCAACCGGAGCGCCGGCGATGATTCTGATTATCATGGGCGTGTCGGGCTCGGGCAAGACGACGGTCGGCCAGTGCGTGGCGGAGCGATTGGGTTACGGCTTCAGCGACGCCGACGATTTTCACAACGCGGCAAACAAGGCAAAGATGGCCGGCGGCATCCCTTTGAATGACGACGATCGTGCTCCGTGGTTGGAAGCCATGCGCTCGGCAATCGAATTGTGGCAGCGAACTTCGACGGGACATGTCCTGGCCTGCTCCGCGTTGAAGGACATTTACCGCCGCGCGCTCGGGCCCGTCGATGTCGACCGAAAAATCATCTACCTCAAGGGAAGCTTCGAACTGATCAAGAGCCGGCTCGAACATCGGGCCGGCCACTTCTTCAACCCAGCCCTATTGCAAAGCCAGTTCGACGCGCTGGAGGAACCAACGGATGCCATGATTGTGGACGCGGCGAGACCGGTCGACGATCAGGTGGACGAAATTGTCCGGGCGATCCGCGGTTGATTCAAACGGTGGCGGCTCCCGGCTTCTTGCTCCCGCCCAACAACAACCGCAGGCTGTTGAGGACGACCAGCACCGTGCTGCCCTCGTGCGCGGCGACGCCGACGGCGAGTGGGACGATGCCGAAAAGGCTCGCGCCCACCATCAGGCTGACCGTGCCGAGCGCGATGAAAAGGTTCTGCTTGATGATGCGGCTCGCGCGGCGGCTGAGGTTCAACGCGAGCAGGAAATTCTCGAGCTTGTCGTTCATTAAAATGACCGCCGCCTGCTCGAGCGCGGCGTCCGATCCGCGCGCTCCCATGGCCACGCCCACGTCGGCCGCGGCGAGGCATGGGGCGTCGTTTACGCCGTCTCCGATCATCGCGACTTTACGCTTTCCCCCCTCCTTCAATTGCTCAATGCAATCGACCTTGTCCTCCGGACGCAACTCCGCGCGGATTTCGGACAGTCCGACTTCCTGCGCGAGTTTCTCCGCGGCCGCGCGACGGTCGCCCGTCAGCATCACGGTGCGCACACCCTCGGCATTCAATTGCCGCAACACGCCCGCCGCCTCAGGCCGGGCGCGATCCCGGTAGGATATCCGTCCAAACAAGCCCGGTCCGCCGATCCACGATTCGGCGCCGTCCGACGGTTCGATCCTCGAGGTGTCGGCTTCGGGCGCGACAAATTTCCGGCGGCCCAGCGCGAATGTCTTTCCGCCGAAGTCTGCGCGCAAGCCCTGGCCGGGGACCGAGGCAAATTTGTCTGGTACCACCTCGGGCACGCCTTTCCTCCGGGCGTAGCGCTGCGTCGCGCGGGCGAGGGGGTGGTCCGAAAATCGATCGAGGTTGAAGGCGATGCGTTCCACTTCCGTTTCGGCCCCCGGCGGAAAGGATTCCACGTTCACCACCTGCAGATTTCCCTCCGTAAGCGTTCCGGTCTTGTCCATCGCCACCGTCGTCACATCCGCGAGCGATTCGACGGCGGAACCGCCGCGGAAGAGCACGCCGCGCCGCGCACCGGCGGCGATCGCGGAAAGAATCGCGGACGGGATCGAGAGGACAAGCGCGCACGGTGAAGCGACCACGAGCAGGGTCATTGTGCGATAGAAGGCGCTCGTCGTCTCCGCGTTGGAATGAAAGGGCGGAAGCTTGAAGATAAGCCACCAGACGAAGAACATGGCCGCGCTCAGCCCGAGCACGCCGTAGGTGTATTTCGTGCCGAAGCGATCGGTGAAGCGCTGCGAGGGTGCGCGCATCTTCTGCGAATTCTCGATCAGGCTGATGATTTTCTGCAGCGCACTTTGCGACGCGGGCCGCAGCACGCGGCCATCGAGGATGCCATTGAGATTGAGCGTGCCACCGAGGGCCGTGTCGCCCACCGTCTTGGGTACGGGCACCGATTCGCCGGTGAGATTCGACTCGTCGCATGAGCTGTCGCCCTTGACGACGCGCAGATCGACCGGCACCTGCTGGCCGCCGGTCACGCGCACAATCTGTCCGGGCGCGAGCTCTGCCACCGCGACCTCGAGCACCGCGCCGTCGGGAAAAACGACGTTTGCGGTCTTGGGCGCGCCGCGGAGCAACGCGCCGATTTCCCGACGCGTGCGACCATCGGCGTAATGTTCCATCGCGCCCGACGCCGAGAATAGAAACAGCAGCAGCGCGCCTTCGCGCCACGCGCCGATGCTGGCAGCGCCCAACGCGACGGCGAGCATGAGGAAATGAACATCGAGCACCCCCTCGCGGACCTTGTGCCACGTTTCCTCCGCCGCTTCCCACGCGCCGCAGAGAAATGCGGTCACCCAAAGTGCCAGAATCAGCCAGCCCGGGGCGGCGAATCTTTCCGCGGCATAGCCCCCGACCCCGGCGACAAGACAACCCGCGGCAAGGAGCGCGAGCGTCTTCCATTCATCCTCGGCGTGGGCCTGGTCGGCGGTCAGATGATGCGCCTCGCGCGGGACAAATTTCGGCCATCGCAAATCGCGCCATTGCCAGAATTTCACGGAGGTCGGACACGTTTGTTTTTCGACGAGCGTGTTGCCCATCACTTGTTTTACGACCACGCGGCCGATCTCGGCGTGCGTCGCGGGCGCCACGCCGCACTTCGCGCAAATACCGTCGGGACCGACGATGCCGCAGGAAGCGCCCTCGGCGGGGGAAAGGGCCTCGGCTACGCGTTGCGCCAGCCGGCCGCCGGTGTCGTTGCCCAGCGTGGCCATCTGCAGGCGCTTGGATTTCGTCGCGAACGCCACCGCCTCGAGGGCCGGCTCCTCCGTGAGCAAACGGGCCACGTTTCGAATCACACAAGAGTGGTCGTTTGGCTGGCCGTTCGAATTCACCAGCTACTTTACGCGCGCCGCTTGGTGGCCTCTAACGCAATCTGCGTCCGGACCTCACTTTCACTTGAGATTCATTAGCGGGAGACAAGGTAGAAAGGAACAAGGAATAAGGAAGAAGGAACAAAACTGATTATCCGGCTGTGACGCCGCGGTCTGTCCCGCGAAAACAGCTTCTTCGTAGCTGCGCCTGGTTCCATTTCACTTGAGATTCAGTTGCGCGAGGCGGTGGACGCTGGACGGGGATTGGCTACGATCGGGCCATGCCGAAAGGAACAAAGAACGGGAAGGAAGGAATAAGACTTACTTCGCGCCTAAGACGCCGCTGCCGAACATCGGGAAAATTCCTCCCCCCTCCCTCCACCTTGTTCCTTTTCTCATGCTGAAGACCCGTTCCCAGCCGCCCGGCGCGTCGCCGAACGCGATCAAGCTGCCCGCTGGCGCCGACGGACGACCGCCGGTCATCGGGTTGATCGACCCGACGGGCATCATCACGCCGCCGCCGAAGGTCTATCTGCGCGACTGCAACGATCACCTCGTGCAGATCATGGACATCATCGGAAACTACCGTGAAATGGCGTCGAGTTTGATGGACATTTACCTCTCCGGGATCAGCATCCGGTTGAACGACATCATGCGCGTGCTCACGGTCATTTCGTCGATCTTCATTCCGCTGACGTTCATTGCCGGCGTGTACGGCATGAATTTCGACAAGGACGCTGGGCCGCTTTCCATGCCGGAACTCAAGAAACCATACGGCTACGTGATTTGCCTGGCGTTCATGGCGTTCGTTGCGTTCGGACAGCTCTTCATCTTTTGGAGGAAAGGCTGGTTGAAAAAGGATGCGTAGGCGCGGCGACCGGCGGGAGGACGAGTTCGCGTGAGGCGCGCGTGGCGCTTCCTGCGATGGGCGCTTGCGCTCGTCGCGGTCGTTCTGCTCGGCCTGACCGGCTGGGCGTATCTGCGACTGCGCGCGAGCCTGCCGCTGCTCGATGGCGAATTGAGCCTCACGAGTTTGACGGGACCGGTGACGATCGAACGGGACGCGCACGGTGTGCCGACGATCCACGCGCAGAATCCCGCGGACCTGTACCGGGCGCTCGGTTTCCTGCACGCGCAGGATCGATTCTTCCAGATGGATCTCTTGCGACGGCGTGCGGCGGGTGAGCTGGCGGAATTGTTCGGCTGGCCGGCGCTGCGGATCGATCGCGAGACGAGAATCCACCGCTTTCGCGCGCTGGCGCATGCGGCGTGGGAGCGGGATCACTTGGCGCCGCGGTCCAAGCTGTTGTGTTCGTATGTGGAGGGGGTCAACGAGGGATTGACCCGGCTCGGCGCGCGACCTTTCGAATATCAGGTGCTCGGCGTTGAGCCGGTGGCGTGGAGACCGGAGGACACGATTCTGGTCGGCTACGCCATGGCGCTTGATTTGCAGGATTCCTCCGCGCACACGGCACAGACGCGCCGTGCGCTCCGCGAGACGTTCGGCGATGAGCTCACCGCGTTTCTTTCGCCGCCGATGACACCGGCAGATGCGGCCATCGACGGCAGCGTGGCGCCGGCGGCCGCAATCCCGGGCGCGGAGAAAATCGATCTGCGCGCGGGGTTGGCCGGCACATCATCGTCCGACCGGACCGACGCCCGCGAATTCGCGGCGGTCGGCGCGCTCGAGGAAGATGTGCGCAATGGTTCGAACAATTTTGCGCTGGCCGGTTCCCGCACGGCGCACGGCGGAGCGCTGGTCGCGAACGACATGCATCTTGGGCTCGGCGTGCCGAACATCTGGTATCGCGCCTCGCTCATGCTGGCGGGCCGCGCCTCAACCGGCGTCAGCCTCCCCGGCGTGCCGGCGCTAATCGTCGGCAGCAACGGGAAAGTCGCCTGGGGATTTACCAACTCCTACACCGCCACGAGTGACGCGGTGATCGTCTCGGAAAACGAGCCGCGCAAAAAATTCGACGAGCGCATCATGGTGAAGGGCGCAACGCCACTCACCGTCTCGTTCGAATGGACGCGCGACGGCCCGCTGCTCCGGCGCGACGCGCAGGGCCGGCCGCTGGTCTTGAAGTGGACGTTCAACGATCCAGAGGCGTCGAATCTCGGTTTGATGGCCATGATGAAAGCCAACTCGACGGACGAGGCGGTCCAGTACGCGCACCAGGCCGGAATTCCGCCGCAAAACATCTTGATCGGGGACGCCAGCGGGAAGATCGCGTGGACGATCGCTGGCTTTCTCCCCAAACGCGATGGCACGGACGGGTTCGTAGCGTCGTGCGATGTGCCGGTTATCAGCCGCGATGCGCTTTGGTCCGCAAACAACCGCGTGATTGGTGGTGAAGCACTGCGCGTGTTGGGCGACGGTGGCTTCGAGGCGCCGGCTCGCGCCGCACAGATCCGGGACGATCTGACCGCCATCGCGCACCCCGCCGTGCCGGCCGATCTACTCGCGGTTCAACTCGACGACCGCGCCCAGTTTCTCGCCCGCTGGCGCGATTTGCTTTTGGCCGTCCTGACGCCCGAAGCCTGCGCGGGACGCCCGGAGCGCGCTGAACTCCGGCGCCTCGTCGAACAATGGGGCGGCCGCGCGGCGATTGACTCGGTGGGTTACCGCGCGGTGCGCGCGTTTCGCACGTCGGTGACGGAACGGACGTTTGCGCCGGTTACTCAAATCTGCCGCCAGCGCTATCCGCAGTTTCGCTTCACGCGGCTCGCGTACGAAACGCCGCTTTGGTCGCTAATGCAGGCGCGTCCGATGAACTGGCTACCGTCGCGATATATCTCGTGGGACGAGTTGTTGCTCGCGTCAGCAGACGATTTTCTGGCCGCCGCTAAGGCCGAGGGCAAACCGCTCTCCGCGATGACGTGGGGCGCGCGGAATACGGTCCGCATCCAGCATCCCTTCGCGCAATTCCTGCCAAAAAGCCTGCGCTGGACCGTGAGCATGACCGCCGAGCCGCTGTCCGGTGACGCCGACATGCCGCGCGTGCAAACTCCGACGTTCGGCGCATCGGAGCGGATGGTGATGGCGCCGGGTCGCGAGAACGAATCGATCTTTGAGACGCCGGGCGGGGTGAGCGGGCACCCGCTTTCACCTTACTTTCGCTCTGGTCACGACGATTGGGCGAAGGGACGCCCGTCGCCCTTCCTGCCGGGACCACCGAAGCACCGGCTCGAACTTAGGTGAGTCGAAAGTCGAGGGTCGAAAGTCGAAAGCCAGCAACGCCGTGCGGGCGGCCCATTTGGCTTTCGACCTTCTGCGTTCGACCTTCGACGTTTCCTTCCCTCCCTCGACACTCAACGGAATCGCCCCCAAAGTGTCTGACTCCCACTCATGCATCGCCGTTCCATCCTCGTTCTCTCGCTTTTTGCCGCGTCCCTGATCAGCAGCACCACCCACGCGGATGTGTCGGAAGTACGCAAGAGTGTCTTCCGGATCACTACCACGATGCAGGCGCCCGATTTTCGTGCCCCGTGGAATCCCGGCAACATCGGCCGCGGCGTCGGCGCCGGATTCCTCATCTCGAACGGCCGGATCATGACGAATGCCCACGTCGTAAGTGACGCGCGCTTCGTCGAGATCGAGCGGGAGGGCGACTCGAAGAAATACACGGCCGCGGTGGCCTTCATCGCGAACGATTGCGATTTGGCCGTTCTCGACGTGCTCGACCCCAGCTTCCGCAAGGGCTTGAAGGAGCTGGAACTCGGCGGCATTCCCGCGCTGGAATCGGATGTGACCGCGCTCGGTTATCCCATCGGCGGCGAGCATCTCTCCGTCACGCGCGGCGTCGTCTCGCGCATCGATTACCAACTCTTTAGTCACTCGGGGGTCGATTCGCATCTCGCGATCCAAATCGATGCGGCCATCAATCCCGGGAACAGTGGCGGCCCGGTCGTGCAGGACAACAAGGTGGTCGGTGTCGCCTTCCAGGGCTACAGCGGCGACATCGCGCAAAACGTCGGCTACATGATCCCGACGCCGGTGATCCGCCGCTTCTTGCAGGACATCAGCGACGGCACGTACGACAAATACGTCGACCTCGCGATCACCACCTTTCACCTGCTGAATCCCGCGCACCGCCAGGCGCTCGGCCTGGCGGACGGTGACGATCGCGGCGTGTACGTGAGCAGCGTGATGCCGGGCGGCTCGGGCGACGGCTTCATCAAGGCGGGTGACGTCCTGCTCACCATCGATGGTCTGCCGATCGCCGGTGACTCCACCGTGATGCTCGACGGCGAGCGCGTGGAAATGTCGGAGGTCGTGGAGCGTAAATTCAAGGGCGACAAGATCGAGTTCGGTCTGTTGCGCGACAGGCGGGAGATGAAGTCGACGCTCGAGTTGAAGACGGCGTGGCCGTATTTGATTCAGGCTTTCGCGTACGGCGAGCGGCCGCGCTTTGTCATCGAGGGCGGCCTCGTCTTCCAGCCGCTGAATCGCAATTTGATGCTGACGTATAATTTTGACGATTTGCAGACGCGTTATCACTACAATTATTTCGTGACGGACAATCTCTTTGTGGAGCGTCCTGAAATCGTGGTGCTCGCCTCCTTCCTGCCGGACCCGGTCAATGCCTACCTCAGCCCGCTGCGGGGGACGGTGGTTGATACGATCAACGGACAGAAAATTCGCCGGCTCGAGGACGTGCGTGATGCCTTCGCTGCGAAGACGGACACATACATCATCAAATTACTTGGCCAGGGCCGTCCGATCGTGCTGGAGCGCGCCGCGCTTGATGCCGCGCGCGAACGCATCCGCAGCCGCTACAGCTTGCCGGCGGAAAGCTACCTCGGCGATAAAGATGAGCCCGCCGCCGCGCCCGCGCCGGTGAAGACGGCTTCAAATTAATTGGATTCCTTGCCCAATTCGCGCGCCATGACCGACAAATCCCTGCCGCCCGTGGTTCCGTTTGAAGGCTGGCACGTCGTGCATGTGTTCTACCGCTTTGAGCAGGCGGTCTGGGCCAACCTGGATGCGGCGGAGCAACTCGCGGCGCGCGACAACTTCCGGCGCGTGGTCGAGGAGATCCGCGCCGCGCCGGACACGCAATTGATGCTGTTCAGCATCGTGACGCCCAAGGCGGATTTTGGCTTCATGCTGCTCACGCCGGACCTGCACAACGCGGATCGATTTGAGAAACGACTCACGCGCGCGTTCGGACCCGATGTGCTGACGCCGGCGTATTCCTACCTCTCGCAAACGGAGCGGAGCGAATACACCACCAGCGAGGCCGACTACATCGCGCAAACGATCAAGGGCGAGAAGAAGCTGGCCGAGGGCACGCCGGAATTCGAGGACGCGCTCAAGGAATATCACGACCGCATGGAGAAATACGGGAAGGACCGCCTGTACCCGAACATGCCGCACGAGTGGGAGGTGTTTTGCTTTTACCCGATGAGCAAGCGCCGCGGCGCGCCGGGCCAGAACTGGTATGCGACAGCGTTCGAGGACCGGAAAAAACTAATGGCCGGGCACGCTCGCGTCGGCCGCACGTGGGCCGGCAAAGTGCGCCAACTCATCACGGGATCGACCGGGCTCGACGCCTGGGAATGGGGCGTAACGCTCTTCGCTCACGACCCGGCGCACATCAAAAATATCGTGTACGAGATGCGCTTCGATGAAGTCAGCGCGCAGTACGCGGATTTCGGGCCGTTCTACATCGGCCTGCAAGTGCCGGCCGAGGAAGTGCTCAAGCGGATCGGCGCTTGAGGAAGAGTCGCTCGACCGTCGACGGACGACCGCCAGCGACTGAGCTTCACTCCACGGCGACGTGTGCGGTGGCGGTGGCGGGGCCGTCTTCCGCGCGGAGTTCCCACTCGCCGCGCGCGAGTTTCCAGAACGTGCGCCCGACCGGATCGGTCGCGAGTGGCTGACCGTTGGCCGACCAGCGCACGGCGGCCGGATTTGGCGCGTTGGTGGCCAGCTCGATCATCTGCTGCGTCGGCGAGAGATTGGGGTCGACGGAAAAATTCGCGCCGTCCGGCGGTGACGTGATGGCGAGTCCATCCGGCGATCGTGCGATCGCGTTGATCCCGTTTTGCACGCTGCGGCACCAGGACGCGTATTCGGGCGGCAGGAGAAGGCGCGGAGCGCCGCCTTGCGGATCCGCGACGAACATCTTGCTCGCATCACCGGTCGGCTCCGTGCCGGGGAGAAAATATTCGGTTACCGGCGGTTCCGGACCGATCGCCGTCGGGAGAAGTCCGGTCAGCGGACAAATCTTCACTGACACCAGGCCAGGCGCGGTGGCCAGCGCGTTCGGCACCGATGGATCATGCCGGGCCGCGAGCAGATAATCGATCATCATCCGCCAGAGCGGCGCGGCGGATCGAACCGAAAGCAGTTCGCCCATCGGCCGCCCGTCGAAGTTTCCGCTCCACACCACGACGGTGTGGCGTCCGGTGAAGCCGGCGCACCAGCCGTCTCGAAAGCCCGAGCTCGTGCCGGTCTTCACCGCCACGCGCACCGGCACATCAAGCGGTGAGTCCGAGCCAAAGGTGCGGCGTCGCGCGGAGTCGTCGCAGAGGATATCGGTGACGATCGCGCACGCGGCGGCGGAGGCGATGCGTTCAAGGTAGGGAAGCCCGTCGCCACCCATGAATCGCGGCCGTTCGGCTGCGAGTCCGCCCCGCGCCAACGCGGCGTAGGCGCTGGCGAGATCCAGCGGGCGGACCTCCGCATTGCCGAGAATGAACCCCGCGCCGTAGTCGTCGTACGGTCGCGCGGGATGAAGCCCCCAGCGCTGCAGCTCGAAGAAGCCCTGCCGCGCGCCGACGCGGTCCAGCACGTGCACCGCCGGCACGTTGAGCGAATTTCCGAGCGCGAGGCGCGCACGCACGGGGCCAAGGTAACGCCCCGTGTAATTCTGCGGGTCGTAGTCCGCATACAGATTTCGCACGCCGCCCGGAAGATCCGGTAGGATCGTCGCGGCGGTGATCACGCGACGGTCAATCGCCGTGGTGTAGATGAACGGCTTGAGGGCCGACCCCGCGCTACGCAACCGGAGCGCACCGTTGTTCTGGCCCTCCGGGCCGAGGTAATTGCGCGACCCCACGAGGGCCCGCACCGCGCCCGTTTCGGTTTCGATCACAACCAGCGCGGCCTGCGTTGTGTCGTGCCGGCCGAGACTCTCGAGATGGCGCGCGACGAGGCCCTCGGCGACGGACTGTAATTCCGGATCGATCGTTGTCCGCCGGTCCCCCGACAGCGAAATGCCGTCCGCCTTCGCGCGGGCGAGTAATGCATCCACAAAATGCGGCGCACGGCGACCCGGGAGAAATCGTCCCGGCTTGGGGGGGGAGGTCGATAACGCGCGCAAGTCGTCATTGCTGATCAAGTCGAGTCCGGCGAGGCGCCGAATCGAACGCTGAAACTTGTATTCCGCCGCCGCGGGGTGTCGCCACGGGTTAAACCGGCCCGGGGCCTGCGGGAGCCCGGCGAGGTAGATCGATTCCGCCAAATCAAGGTTTGCGGCGGACTTATCGAAATAGGCGCGGGCGGCGGCCTCGGCCCCGAGCAGGCGGTTGCCGTAGTTCACCGTGTTGAGATATCTCTCGAGGATTTGGGCTTTCGTCCAGCGCCGCTCGAGCTTCCACGCGATGGCGGCCTCGCGGAATTTGTTGGCGAACGTGCGGGGCGGTCGGCCGGACGCATCCTTCGCGAGCTGTTGCGTGATGGTCGATGCGCCCGAAACGGCGCGGAGATGGCGCAGGTTTCGCAGGGCGGCGCCGGCGACGGCGCGCCAGTCGACCCCGGCGTGCGCATCAAACCGGTGATCCTCCAGCGCGACGGTCACGCGAGGTAGATCCGCGCCGAGCTGCGCGAGCGGGCGTGGATGCTGGCTGCGAGCGGAGTCGTTCGCGATTTCCGCGAGCGCTCCCCCGCGGGCATCGCGGAGCGTCAGCGTTTCGCCGGGAGCGGACTGGAGCAGCGATCGGGGAATGGGGACGGACGTGACAAACGCGCCAAGCGCTCCGCCGAAGATGAGAAGGGCGAGGAGCGCGAATCGAAGGAGACGTTTGGATCGGAGCGTCACGGAAGTCCTGAAGGGTAATCAACCGGGCCGTCAACCCAAGTTTTTCCGCTCAGGGCCAGGTGGAACGCGATCTCCGAGCGCGTTGGCAAAACAGATGCAGCCAGCGCCCGCGGGCTGACAAGCCCATTGGCACCGCGCTCGGAGATCGCGTTCCACCATGCTCACGTTCACGCGGGACGTTGTCGTGGACCTTTAGATCCGGTCCGCCCCGGCCTCAGCGAGGCCGCCTGCAAGCGAAGCTCGAAGCTTTAAATTCGAAACGGCAAGCTTTTCTCCGAGGTCAAAAGGCAATTTCGAACTTCGCACTTCGAGCTTCCCACGGCGCGGTCTACGGCGTCACCGAAAGCTTGGCTGCGTTATGCCCGGATTCCGTCAGCATCGCGCCGTTTTCCTTGTACGTTTTCAGCCGGAAGCGCGTGGCCGTGGACAAGATGCCGCCCAGCGGGCTCAACTTCTCGGTCACGAATGCCGCGACCTCGCGCAACGTCTTCGCCTCGATGAACACGAGCAGGTCATAACCGCCACTCATCAGATAACACGCCTGGACCTGATCAAATTTCGCGATCCGTTCGGCCACGCGATCAAACCCGCCTTCGCGCTCTGGCGTCAGCCGCACTTCGATCACTGCCTGCACGATGCCGTTTGCGATTTTCTCGGGGTCGATGACCGCGCGATAACTCAGAATCGTGCCGTCGCGCTCGTACGCGGCGATGCGTTGGGCGATATCCTCGACCGTCGTATCGAGCTGCGCCGCGAGATCAACGTGCGGCGCGCGGGCGTCGCGCTGCAGCAGGAGAAGCAGAGTGTCCATGGTTGCGCGGCAGCCATCAATCGCCGAAGCAAATGTCTACCGCGCGCGCGGTGGCAACCATCTGGCTGTCGGGCGTGACGTGGCGCAGGCGGTTGACAGCATCAGCGATGGGCACGCCGAGCACCAGGTAGTTTTGGTAGCTGACCATCTGGCCGAATTTGTTGTCCTCGATTAGTTGCACGGCCATGACACCGAAGCGCGTGCCGAGGATGCGGTCGAGCGTGGTGGGCGCCCCGCCGCGCTGAAGATGGCCGAGCACGCAGGTGCGCGTCTCCTTGCCGGTGCGCGCGGTGATCTCGCGGGCAACGACATCGCCCATGCCGCCGAGCCGCGATTCGCCGACCTTGGATTGCTCCTGGTAAACTTCCTGTCCGCCTTCCGGCTTCGCGCCCTCGGCGACCACGACTAGCGTCGAGAGTTTACCCGCATAATCCCGATGCTTGATGAATTCCGCGAGCTTGTCGTAGTGAAACGGAATTTCCGGGACAAGGATGACATTCGCCCCCCCGGCGAGTCCTCCGTAAAGCGCGATCCAGCCGGCGTGCCGACCCATCACCTCGAGCACCATCACGCGCTTGTGGCTGGTGCCCGTGGTCTGCAGGCGGTCGAGCGCGTCAACGACCGACGCCACGGCGCTGTCGAAGCCGAACGTCATGGCGGTCGCCTCGAGGTCGTTGTCGATCGTCTTGGGCACGCCGACGATGGGAAATCCGGCCTCGAATAATTGCTGCGCGGTGGTTAACGAGCCGTCGCCGCCCACGACGATGAGGCCCTCGATGCGGAGCTTTTCGACCAACGAGCGCGCCTTCTCCACAATTTCGGGAGCGACGACGGCCTTCTCGCCGACCCCGACCTTTGACACGAAATGGCCTTTGTTGGTCGTGCCAAGGATGGTGCCGCCCATCGACATGATGTGCGACGTGGATGCCCGATCGAGAATGCGGTAATCGCCCGGCGGAAGCAGGCCCTCGAAGCCGTCGATGAAGCCGATGACCTCCCAGTGCAGCTTATCGGCGGCCTTGACGACGCCGCGAATCACCGCATTCAGCCCGGGACAATCGCCTCCGCTGGTGAGAATTCCAATCCGTTTCTT
Source organism: Verrucomicrobiota bacterium (assembly GCA_025353105.1). Taxonomy (GTDB): domain Bacteria; phylum Verrucomicrobiota; class Verrucomicrobiia; order Chthoniobacterales; family SZAS-18; genus SZAS-18. The sequence continues at coordinate 15,046 of JANXRG010000002.1, read as the reverse complement.
TTGCATCCGTTGACGACCCCTGGTTGCTGCGCTGCCGTGGGCGACACACTAGCGCCGCCTCGCGCGGGATCAATCAAAGCTCGTTCTTTGCGTCTCCCATCAACCGCCCCTGCGAGGTCCATTGATCGAACTGCGTCCAGCCGCGCTGGAGCAGGCCCAGCGCATCGTTGAACCGGTTGGGCGAGCCGAGCACGACGACGATAAGTCGGCGTGGCATGACCTGCACATCTTTGCCCACCTGCTTCGTCAGCGGCGGTTTCATGGCGGAGATGACGACGCAACCGCCGGCCCGGGCGGTCTGGCCGGTCTTCACGCCGTCGATTTCCGAGTGCCCGAGCAATTCGTTGGTGTTGCGCAGCAGGTATTCATTCGCGGCGGGGGCGGACGGCGGGACATTCGCCGGCGTGGGTCCGGATGGGAGGTCGGACGCGGTGGCGCCCCGTTGCACGCCGATGCGGCGTTCCTTCTGCGTGACGAAAAACCGGAACGCCGCTTTCGACAGCGCCTGTTTGGTCAGGCGCGCCATGTCGAGCGCGGTGGAATACGGGCGCTCCACGTTGTCGACGCCGTTTGGATTAAGAAAAAGGGTGCGGTCCATATGGAGGTTTCGCGCGAGCGCGTTCATTTGCTGCGCGAAACGCTGCAGCGGCGTTGATCCCGCGTCCCCCGGAAGCTGCGGCCCGAAATGCATGGCCAGGGCCTCGGCGGCAATGTTGTCGGACTGCAACAGCATGGCAAATACCAGATCGCGCACCGTAACGCGGTCGCCGGGCTGGAACCCAATGGGATTCGTCAGTTCCGGACGAATTGCCGCAGCGGGAATCGTAATGAGCTCACCGAGGTTGATCTTCCGCAGTTCGCACCAGTCGAGCACGACCATCGCGGTGGCGATCTTCGTCAGGCTGGCGACCGATCGTTTGTCCTTCTGCCCGCGGGCCTCCAGAACGTGACCGCTGGTGGCGTCGGCGATGACGTAGGCCTCGGGGCCTTGGGCGCGGGCATGGGGCGACCAAGCGATCAGGAAGAGCGCGCCGAACGCGGTCACTGCGACCCAGGGGAAGAGGAAGGAACGAGGTGGCACGCGCGATCAATAGCCGTTGGGCATCGGTTGGCAAATTCCGCGGACGCGGACGCGGCCTTGCGCGGCGCCCGCCGTGGGCCAATGTCCCGGCCCATGGCCGGGCTGATTCGATTGCAAAATGTCACGCGCTCCTACGCCTCGGAAACGGCGGCGGCGGTGACGGCGCTCGATGCCGTGTCGGTTGAGATCGGCGGGAAGGAGTTCGTCGCCATCACCGGCCCGAGCGGCTGCGGCAAGAGCACGTTGTTGCACCTGCTCGGGGGGCTCGACAAACCCACCCGCGGCGAGTTGTACGTGGGATCGCTCGCCTTGCACACCGCGGACGAGCGGGCGCTCACGCATTATCGCCGGCACGATCTCGGCATCGTGTTCCAGTTCTTCAATCTGCTCCCGACGCTGAATCTGCTCGAGAACGTAAGCCTGCCGCTCCTGCTGCAGGGCGAGTCGCCCGCGCGCATCCGCCCGCGAGCGAGCGAGCTGCTCGACCTCGTCGGCCTCTCGCATCGCGCCTCGCACTTCGTGCATCAACTCAGCGGGGGCGAGCTGCAGCGCACAGCAATCGCCCGCGCGTTGATCCATCAACCGAAGCTGTTGCTGGCCGATGAGCCGACCGGCAATCTCGACACGGCCGGGGCGGAGATGGTGCTGTCCGTGTTCCAAAAGATTGCTTCTCAGTCCATGGCCACCATGGTAGTCGTCACCCATAGCGAAGAGGTCGCCCAGACCGCGCCGCGCCGCATGCGGATGCGCGACGGACGCATCCTTTCGGATGGGTGAAGTCCCCGTCGCCCTGAACCTCCCCAGTCCCGATCGCATGAATGCTCCCGCCAGTCCCGATCAACTCATGAATCTCGCGCTCTTCATGGAGTTCACGCGCGGGGAGATGGAAACCCTGATCGACCTGGCCGATCCCACGCTCTTTCGCGCGGGCGCGGTGGTGGTGCGCCAGGATGAGACGGGCGATGCCCTTTACATCGTGATCAGCGGCGAGGTGCAGGTGACGCACCGGCGCGATGGCCGCGACATTCTCCTTGCGACGCTTGGCCCGGGCGACTTCTTTGGGGAGCTGGCGCTGGTCGATGACGGGCCCCGCTCGGCAACCGTCACGGCCATGCAGGAAAGCCTGATGCTCAAAGTGCCGCAGGGGGTGCTGCGTGCGCTGGCGGGCGTGTATCCGAATGCGGCGTTCAAGTTGTTGATGACGATCGCGAAGGTCCTCGTGTCGCGCATGCGCAAGGGCAACACGCGCTATATCGACTCGCTGCTGGCGGCGAACACTGCGAAGTAAGTATCTGATTTCCTCGCCGCGCTTCGGCGCGAACGATTTTCCCCCACTTCATGAGTCTTTCCACCCGGCAGCGCACGCTTGCAAAAAAGGGAAGCCTTGCCGGGACGTCGCTGCACACGGGCGAGAAGGTGATGCTCACGTTGCGGCCCGCGCCGCCCGGCACTGGTTTTGTCTTCAAGCGGGTGGACCTGCGGGACGAGCCAACCGTCGCCGCCCGGATCGAGAACGTGAAACACGTCGAGCGCGCGACGACGCTCGCCGAGGGCAGCGTCAAGGTGCACACGGTTGAGCATGTGTTGAGCGCGTTGAGCGGGCTGGGGGTGGACAACGCCCAGATCGAGATGGACGCGAACGAACCGCCGATTGGCGACGGCAGCGCGAAACCGTTCGTCGAGTTGATCCAGCAGTGCGGCGTGGTCGAGCAGGACGCGCCGTGTGCGGTTTACGACGTGCGCGAGCCGCTGCACGTCGAGACGAAATCCGGCTCGCTGCTCACGATTGTCCCCGCCGAACATTTTCGCCTCTCGGTTACACAGGTGGGACCGGAGGGAATGCACACGCAGTTTGCCTCGTTCGAGATCACGCCCGAGATCTACGCAAAGGAAATTGCCTCCGCCCGCACGTTCACCTTTTTGCGCGATATCCAGCCGTTGCTCGACAAGGGCCTGATCAAGGGCGGCGCACTCGACAACGCGATCGTGGTCCAGGATGACGGCAGCACGATCAGCACCGGCGCCCTGCGGTTTCGCGACGAATTCGTGCGGCATAAAATCCTGGATCTCGTGGGCGACCTTGCGCTCTTCGGTCGCCGCCTCCGCGGGCACGTCATCGCCGTGAAGCCCGGTCATGGGCCGAACGCCGAGCTCACGCGTGCGCTCATGAAGCGCTACGCGATGATGCAGTCGCTGATTCCCGCGCCCTTCCAGATGCCGTCGGGCGAGGCGGTGCTCGACATTCACGAGATCATGCGGCTGCTCCCGCACCGTTATCCATTCCTGCTGCTCGATCGGGTGATCCGTTTTGATGGTGAGACCAAGGTCACAGCGATGAAAAACGTCTCCGTGAACGAGCCGTACTTTCAGGGGCACTTCCCGAGTTATCCGGTGATGCCGGGCGTGTTGCAGGTCGAGGCGATGGCGCAGGCTTCCAGCCTGCTTCTGCTGCGGCAGGGCGAAAACTCGGGCAAGATCGGATTCTTCATGAGCGCCGACAAGGTGAAGTTTCGCAAGCCCGTGCTGCCCGGCGACACGCTCATCATCCAGGTCGAACTCATCAAGGCGCGGCGCAACCTCGCCAAGTCCGCGTGCCAGTGCCTCGTCGCCGGCCAGGTCGTCAGCGAAGCGGAAGTCACGATCAGTTTGATCGATCGGTGAATGGCCGAAACCAAATTTTCAAATTTCCCCAAGATTATCGAAATCAGATTTTGGAGTGGAACAATGTACCTCACCTCCCTTGTTCATTTGGAACCGAGCGAAGCGAGATAGATCCTCAAACATCTGTTCCTCCAAAGGAGCAAAATTTGGTAATTTGGTGATTCTCTCCAGCGCGTTTCCATCATGACCGAACTTACCGCGCCCCAGATTCATCCGACGGCGATCGTGGACGCGAACGCCCACATCGGCGCGGGCTGTTACATCGGGCCGTTTTCCCTCGTGGGACCGTCCGTCGAATTGGGGGAGCGGTGCCAGCTCCAGGCGCACGTCGTGCTCGATGGGCCGTCCGTCATCGGTCCGGACAACGTCTTCTACTCTTTTTCCTCGATCGGCCAGCGCACGCAGGATTTGAAATACACGACCGAGCCGACCCATCTCGAGATCGGCGCGGGCAACACGTTTCGGGAGTTTGTCACGGTCAACCGCGCCACGGCCCCGGGGGCCGTGACGCGGATCGGCAACGGCGGAAATTTTCTCGCCTACACGCACGTTGCGCACGACTGCATCGTCGGCGATCGCGTGGTGTTCTCGAATAACAGCACCCTCGCGGGCCATGTGGACATCGGGTCGGATGTGACGTTCGGCGGCTTCGCGGCGGCGCATCAGCATTGCCGCATCGGCCGGTTTGCGATGATCGGTGGCTGCTCGAAGATCGTGCAGGACGTGCCGCCGTTCTGCCTCGCCGATGGCAACCCCGCCATCCTGCGCGGTTTGAACATGGTCGGACTCAAGCGGCACGGCCTCTCACTCGACACGGTGCGCCAGCTCAAGGAGGCGTACGAAATCCTCTTCCGCCACGATCTCAACATGCAGCAGGCCATGCTGCGCCTGCGCGACGAGCAGCTCGATGTTGTGCCCGAAGTGGGGGAGTTGATGATGTTCGTCTCCGCCACCAAGCGCGGCATCACGCGGGAAACCCTCGAGCATTGATCCGCCCCGCCCCGCCGCGTCCCATTCCCCATGCTCACCCCCGCGGAGAAATATTTTGCGATTGAGCGCATCATCGAGCTCGATTTCGTCCGCGCCACCGAGGCCGCCGCGCTGAACACGATGCAGTGGCTCGGCAAGGGCGACAAGGAGGCGGCGGACCAGGCCGCGTGCGACGCGATTCGCGGAATGTTCGACCTGATGGATATCCAGGGCGAAGTGGTGATCGGCGAAGGCATCAAGGACAACGCCCCCGGCATCTTTAAGGGTGAACATCTGGGCACGTGGAAGCCCGGGGCGATCCGCTTTGACATCGCGCTCGACCCGGTCGACGGCACCACGAACTGCTCGAAGGGCGCGCCGAATTCCATTTCGTGCCTCGCGGCCGCGAGCCCGGAGGAAGGCGTGGCGACCTCGATGGAGGACATTCCCAGCTTCTACATGATGAAGCTCGCGTACGGCTCGAAGGTCGCGCGTTACATGCGCCGGACCGGCATCGAGTCGGTGACCGTGCAAAATCCCATTGAGGAAACGATCCCGGCGGTTGCCCGGATTCTCGAGAAGCCGGTGAAGGATGTGGTGGTGCTCGTCATGGATCGCCCGCGGCACGAGGGCTTGATGAAGGAAATCCGGCGGATTGGCGCATCCTTGCGAATGTTTGGCGACGGCGACATCGCTGCGGCGATCGCGCCTTCATTGCCGGACAGCGGCGTGGATCTTTACGTGGGCGTGGGAGGGTCGCCCGAAGCCGTGCTGGCGGCCGCCGGCGTGAAATGTCTGGGGGGCGACATCCAGTGCGTGATGTGGCCGCGCGACAAGGAGGAACGCGAGCGCCTGGTCGCCGACGGTCACGGCGAGAATCTTTCCAGGGCGTATTTCGCGGACGACCTGGCGCACGGAAAGAACATCCTGTTTCTCGCGACGGGCATCAGCGACAGCCCGTTGCTGAAGGGTGTGACGGTGCGTGGCGGCACGGCGATCACGCATTCGGTGTTGATGCGCGCGAACACGCAGACGATCCGGTACATCACGACCTATCACAACCTCGAGATGAAATCGATCCGCCTGCGCAGCACGCAGAGCGACGTGAAGGTTTGATCGAGTTGTGAAATGCGGAAGCTAAGAGGCAAAACGTCGACGGGAAGTACGGGAGAGCTCAAGGGTCGCAGAATGCGCGAGTCCGGCGGCCTGCCCTTGGGGCCTCAGGGTGATGCTTCACCTCGTCACGAGTCGCGGTTCGCCAATCCTACTCTCGCGCACCAACCGAGACCTCCGCGACTTGTTCCGCGCCGGGCGAGACCGGCGTGCCGTCCGGTCCTGGGGACACCGGTGTCTCATCCGCGCCCGCGGCAACCGACACGGCGTCGCCGCCTTCAATGGCGCTCTTTCCCACGGGCTTCTCCGGTGCTTTCCAATCGGCCTTGCCGTGCAGAACGCGGCCGAGACCAACATGCTTCGCGACCGCGGTAACCAGGTCCGCCACGCGCAACTTTAAGCGGAACGCCCGATACGCGAGGATCAGCAAAAAAAGCGCATAAGCCCCGCCGAACGCGAAATCCCAGTTCGACGGCGCTGACAGCTTTGGAATCGTCAGCAGTCGGTACGCGATCAAAGTCAGCGGGAGAAGGTTTGCGAGCACGGTGGTGAACACCGGCGAGAGCCGCAGCCGGACCCGCGTCAGCGCCTTGGGTCCGCCGTGGTATTCCGTCACCGTGCGCATTTTGATCTGCCACCAGTAGTTGCCGTAGAACTGCACATCCCAGTCCTTCCAGCCAGTGTCCCAGGAATAGCGCCAGTCCTCGTCATCGAGCGTCTTGATCAATTCCGCGAGCAGCGCTTCGCGACCCTGGCCGGCTTCATTCCAATATTCGTGGCGGCCAAGCCGGAAAATGCGGCCCGTACCCTCGGTGTGACGCACGGTCGTGATGACCGACTGCGGCGTGCGCTTGAACTTCAGCCAGGTGGAATACCGCGCCCAGCCCCGCGCGAGCGGCTGCCAGAACGCCAGCCCGAGCACCAGCAACCGCGCGGGAATGGTGTCGAAGCGAGCCTCGATCCGCGCGTGAATCATGTAGCTCAGCGCCACGAGGAACGTCGCGAACAGCATCAAAAAAGGCACCATCCGCAGCGACTCGAACGGGACGCTCATCACGAAGAGGAAGAGGGTGAGGCCGAACCACTCGACGCTCGAAACGTAGTTCGCGATCTCCGAGCGTGGCGTCGGATAGATCGACTGGAACAGCCCATGCCCGAACACTCCATGATAAACGATTGGTTTGTTGATCAGCCACGTGAAGCGCGGCGTGCCGTAGATGTTTCCCTTCCACTGCGCGGTGCCGGTGGGACCAAAGAAAATCAGGTGCTGGAATCGCAACATCGATTCCGCCTCGCCGTAGCCTTCCTGCTGCTTCTTGAAGGCTTTGAGCGTGAAGCGCCGGTAATGCCACACGATCGCGGCCGGACTAAATGCGATCGCGCCGCCGCCTTGCTGAAGCCGCCAGCAGAAGTCCACGTCATCGCCCGCCTTGCGATAAAACGGATCAAATCCGCCGACCTGCTCGAAGGCCCAACGGTGGAAGGCCATGTTGCAGCCGGGAATGTGTTCCGCCACGGTGTCGGTGAGCAACACGTGGCTCGGGCCGCCGGGCGCCGCCGAGACGCACGCCTGGATCCAGTTCGCAGCCGGCGGCGAGATGTTGGGTCCCCCCACGCCGGCGTAGTCGCCGCTCATCAGCGTGCCGACGAGATAATAGAGCCAGTCCGGATCGGCCATGCAGTCGCCGTCCGTGTACGCGAAGATGTCGCCCGTGGCCGCGTGCGCGCCGACGTTTCGCGCGTAGCCGAGGCCCATGTTCTTCTGCTTGAGGCTGACGATGCGCGGGTACTTCGCCGCAATCGCCGGCGTGTTGTCGGTCGATCCGTCGTCGACGAGGATGACCTCGTAATTCGGGTAATTAACCGCCATCAGCGAGGCGAGGCAGTTGTCGAGGGTGCTCGCGCCGTTGTAGGAGCAAACGATGACCGAGACCTTGGGATAGCTCGTCAGCTTGACGCGACTCGTCACTGGCTCGTCGCCGCCCCATTTTGCCCGGATCGCTTCGAAGGACTTTTTCGGCTTCCGATCGCGCGTGACGAGGCCAAACGCCCAGTCGGTGATCTCCATGCCGCCGGTGAACCACTCATCCGTCCAGGCATAAACCACCGCACCGGCCAGGCCGCAGCGCACGACGCTGTCCACGTGCCACGACAGCATGTCCGCCTGCTCCTCCTCGGGATGACGGATCGTGTCCATGCCAAATTCACCGAGCACGAGCGGCTTGTCGTCGGCGAGATTCTGCAGGCGCAGCAGATACTTTTCGAGATCGCGCTGGTGGTGCAGGTAAACGTTGAAAGTGAAGAAATCGACGTTCTGCGGAAGGAGATACTCGGTGGGCGGATAGCTCGCGTAGGAGTAGAGCGGGCGCGAATCGATCGAGCGCGCGAGGTTGATCAACTCCTCGAGAAATTCCGTGACGCGCCGCACGCCGAGCCAGCGGACCATCGTGGTGGGGATTTCGTTGCCGACGAGGTAGCCGAAGATCGCGGGATGACCCTGGTGGCGCGACACCCCCTCGCGAATCGTTTCGACCACCTGCGCGCGGATTCTCCGGTCGTTGAGAAACTGAACGTGCTCGGCCCATGGGATCGAAATGAGCACCCGCAGCCCCGCTTCTTGCAGCGCGTCAAGAAACCACCGCGGCGGCACGTGGTAGACGCGCAGGGTGTTCACGCCGAGCTCACGCATCTGCGCCAGGTCTGATTTCAAGCGTTCGGGCGTGCCGACGTAGTCACCGTTCGCGTCGGGGCTGAACGGCCCGTACGTGATTCCTTTGAGGAAGAACTTTCGTTCGCCCTCGAAGAAGAACTTCGCGCGCACGCGGATGCGCTCGGCCAGGTCGGTGGTCATGGAGCGTCGAATATCCCGCGCCGGGGGCGAATGACAAGAAATCGCGCAGGACGAGCCCGGTGAATCTTCGCTCGCCGAGATTCCGATGGTCTCCGCGCGCGGCCCGCGATAAGGATGGCGGCGATGAATCCGGGCGACGGCTTTGAATTGGGCGCGAATCGCTACGGCAAGGCGCGCGTGCGGGTCGCGAAGGTCGTTCGCGGGGCGGATGGCGTGCACGATTTGCGCGAATTTACGATCGACGTGCTCGCGACCGGCGATTTCGCGGCCTGTTTCGCGGCCGGCGACAATGCGCACATCCTGCCCACGGACACGATCAAGAACACGGTGTACGCCCTCGCGTCGAAGCACGAGATTCGCACCGCGGAGGAATTTGGTGCGCTCATCGGGCAGCATCTCCTCACCCAGAGCCCATTTATGTCGGCGGTCACGGCGACCCTGAGCGAGCTTTCGTGGGAACGCATCGCCGTGGACGGCAGGCCGCACCCGCACTCGTTCATGCACCGTCAGCCGTACCGCTGGACGGCGGAGGTGACGACGCCGCGTGACGGTGCACCGCGATTTACCTCGGGAGTGGATGACGTCCGCGTGATCAAGACCACGGCCTCGGCATTCTCGGGCTATTTGAAGGACGCGTGGACCACGCTGCCGGAAACCCGGGATCGTTTCTTTTCCACGCTGATGAAGGCGCGTTGGGATTTTCGTGCGGGGCCGGCGCATTTCAGGGAGGCGAATGCCGCCGCGCTTGAGGCGATGCTTCGGGTCTTCGCCACCGATTTCAGCGAGTCGGTGCAGGCGACGCTCTTTTCCATGGGGCGCGCGGCCATGACGGCGGTGGCGGAGATCGAGCGGGTGACCTTGGCGCTCCCGAATCGCCATTATCTTTCCGTGCCATTCGCCTCGCTTGGCCTCGAGGACCGGCGCGAGGTTTTTGTGCCGACCGATGAACCGCAAGGCCAGATCGAGGCAACGGTTGAGCGGACAAATTGACCGCCCCCGAATCCGCGCGCGGAATGAATCCTGCGGTCAGCGGCCGCCGCGCACCCGGTGCCCATTCCCACTTCCATCCACATGCTCCACCGCCGAACGCTTCCCTCGCTCGTCTTTCTTCTCGCCCTCGTTGTCGCGCCGCACGCGAGGGCGAAGAGCCGGAAACCAGCCGCCCTGCCCCCGTACAGCATCGTGATGGCGTCATTTCCGGAGGAGCTGACGGCGATGAAGAAGGTCCTCGTGCTCGATCGCAAGGGCACGCTCAAGATGACGACGATCAACGGCGTCGCGTTTGAATCGGCCTACGTCGGGAGGCGCCGCTGCCTGTTTTTTCTTTCCGGCATGAGCGTGGCGAACGCGGCGATGACGACGCAACTCGCGCTTTCGAAATTCCCCGTGAAGGAGGTGTTCTTCACCGGCATCGCGGGTGGCATCAATCCGGCCTATGCGCCGGGCGACGTGGTCATCCCTGAGCGCTGGGCTTACCACGGCGAAGGCGCGCTGCTCAACGAGCGCGAACCCGGAAAATTTCAGGTGCCGCCGTATCTGAAGCCGCACTATCCGAACTTCCATATGTTCTTCCCGGACGACGTCACGGTCATCCGCGCGGGCCTGCCGGACTACGTTCAGCTCGCCACGTTTCCCGCCGACCCGGGCTTGATTGCACTAGCGAAGCGCGCTCTGGTCGCGCTCAAGCCGCCGATGCTGAAGGGCCGCGCCTGCAAGGTGAACTACGGCGGGACCGGAGTGAGCGGCACCGTGTTTTGCGACAACGCCCAGTATCGCGAGTTCGTCTTTTCCGTGTGGAAAGCGGAATGCCTCGACATGGAATCGGCCGCCATCGCGCATGTGTGCTGGGCGAACAAGATTCCCTGCCTCATCGTGCGGGGCTTGAGCGACCTCGCCGGCGGACAGGCCGGTCCGAACGAGGAGGAGATTTACCTCAAGACCGCCGCGGAGCACTCGGCGCTCGTGTTGGAGCAAATCCTGTCGACCGCGGAGTGATAACGGCAAGGTCATCATAGGACCCTAAGCAAACTCGCCGATGCACCGGCGAGATTCGGTGCCCCGGCTTCACTCGAATTCGTCCTCCCGATCGCACTAAGGCGGGCTTGGTGGAACGCGATCGCCGAGCGCGTTGGCGAAAATGAATGCGGCCCGCCCACGCGGGCCGCCAAATTCCCTGGCATCGTGCCCGGAGGTCACGATCCACCTGCGTGAGAAGCCATGCCGTGTCCCGATTGTGATGCGAAGGGTTTGATGAACCAGCGCAACTCAATTCAAACCGGCGCTACGGCGCGGCCCTCGTCACCCGCGCGGTGTCACCGACATTGATCCCAAGCGCATCAGCGGCGTTGCCGTAGTTGATGGCGATGAGCAATCGATCCTCCGCATCAAAGAACGCCACATACTGTCCGCGCGGGACGTCGCTGTAGGTGGTGCCGAGCCGGACGGGAACGCGTTTGCCGCCGAACTCGAGCGTGAAATTGTCGCCCCGCGCGATGCCCAGCTGGGCGAAGTCGGACGCTTGAAAATCCAGCGTGATGTTGCCGAAGAGCGGGTTGCGCTGCGTCATCGCGGCGCGGCCGGCGCCATTTTCGAGCGTCATTGCCGAGGCCCGCGGCTCGGGCGCGAGCGTGTCGTCCTGCTCAGCCGGGGCCGTGCCGGTGTCGATCCAGCGATTAAGCGCTGCGAGGGCCGTGCCAATCTCGCGCTGGTTGACGTTGACGTGACCGTCCCGATCCGCCGTCCACACGACCGGCCGTGCTTGGGCTCCCGGTGCGAGTTCCGCATAATGGCGCGGTTCTGCGACCTCGGTCCGGTTGCTTAAGAAAAGCAGGGGGCCGCCGGGTCGCGACGCGAATGTCACCGGCGCGCCGTTCTCGTCCAATTTCAAGGCCGCGCCGACGGCAAGGGCGCCGGAAAATTTCGCCGGCTCGCGTTCCATCAACAGGGTGGCGATTGCACCGCCCATGCTCTCGCCATGCAAAACGACGCGGCTCGGAGCGCCGAAGCGCTTGGCGATTTCGTCGCGGAGAGCGAGCACGTCGGCCAGACCGTCGGCGACGACGAGCCCATTCCGTCGGTAGCTCGTGGCCGCGATGATCCATCCGCGGTCAAGCAGTTCGGCGTATGCGGTTTTCAGCGGGAGCAGTTCGACCATCAGCGGACCGCCCTCCGGTCGCAGGCCGTGGCAGTAGATCAGCACCGAGCCGTTCCACTTCTCCGGTGCGGCGATGACATATTTTGCCCCGGCGAGCTCGCTCTCAGTCATGCGCGGCTCGGCGGCTTGGATCGCGGTCGCGACGAGGACCGCGAGGCCGAACCGCGCGAGGTGATTCATGCCCGGACACAAAGCGCGATTCTCACCAGCCGCAACGATTCCTTGGCGGAAAATAACCACACCCGACGCGGCCAAAAATGTTACAAACTTGTCGTGACACTGGATTGACGCAGGAATTCAATTGGTGGCATATCGCGTGCTAACTCCTTCACCTTGCCTCACTTGAAAACCCAACGTGTTTCCGCCCTTCGAGCCCTTGTGGCCGGCTTTGCCGGTCTCGCCTGCACTCCGCTCCTGCTCGCCCAGGATGCTTCCGGCACCACGCCGGCAACTACCGCCAGCCCGGCGCGCGTCGTCGTGACGGACACGCCGATTGAGGAATCTGTCCTGCCCACCGTCCGCCCCTTCAGCTCGGCGTTCGGTCTCGACAGCAACATCCTCGATGTCCCGCGCAACGTCACCGTCATCTCGCGCGAACAACTCGACACCATCGCCATCTTCGACGTGCGCGATTTTTCCAAGCTCACGTCTTCGAGCTACACGCCGAGTAATTTCGGCGCGCCGTCGAATCCGAGCATCCGCGGCCAGACGGCCGACCTGTTCGTCAATGGCATGCGCCGCGGCCTGACCTCGAATGGCAACGGCCTGCCCGTCAATTTTAACTCGGTCGAATCCGTGGACATCATCAAGGGCCCGCCGACCGTCATTCTCGGCGTGTCGCAATACACCGGCGGCTCAGTCAACCTGAACACGAAGCGCCCGTATTTCGACAAGTTTCAGGGCAACGTCGGCGCGACGTTCGGCTCGTATGGCCAATACCTTTACCAAGCCGACTTCGGGGGCCCGATCATTAAGGACAAGCTGGCCTTTCGCGTGAGTTTCGCCGGCGAAGAATCCGGAAGCTTTTACGAGAATGGCCACCAATACACGCAGGCGCTTTACACCGCACTGACATGGACCCCGAGCGCGAATTACACCTTGGATTTCAATTTTGAAGGCTTCTGGGCCGATTACACCGAGAACTTCGGCATTAATCGTCCGACTCAGGACTTAATCGACCACGGGCGCTATATCACCGGCACCGTGGGTCTGTTGAATGGCGTGCAAAACAATCAGATCATTTTCGGCGGCTTCAACACCGTCACCCCGGGCCCGACGGTCAACCTCGCCCGCAGCGTGCGGCTGCTGGCCCCCGGGGATGGCTCGAGCGGCCGCAGCTTCAGCGCGCAGGTGGTTCAGACCCTGAAGATCAACGACACCGTCAGCATCGTGAACAACACGTTCTTTTATTACGTGAATCGAGGAACGTTAAGCTCTTACTATTATTCGGAAATTCTCGACAATAACTTTGCCATTGCGAACCGCACGGAGTTCAAGCTCAACTTCGACATCCCGATGGGCGGGACGGTGGGGACGATCACGGACAAGGACGGGAAAACCGTCACGAAGGGCGGCGGCGGCTGGCATTTAAAATTGGCGACCAACGCCGGAGTCGAACTGCGCTACCAGCAGGTGAACGCGTATAACGATTACTTCAATGAGCCCGCCAATGCGTGGGACCTCAGCCGGCCGCGCAGTGAGATCAATTATATCAACCAGCTCGCGGGTGGATCGCAATCGCTGGCCTTCCTTGGGCATCCCGGGCGCTTCGCCTCCCCCGGCGTCTTCAACGGGGACACCAACCAGTCGCGCGCTTTCACGATTAGCCCATATTTCCAGCAGGAGATAAAATTTGGCTCCAAGTTCGGTCTCCTCCTCGGCGCTCGTTTGGACATTCTGTTCGTCAAATCGACTGACCCGCTTGCTCCTTCGTTTGCGGCACAGAAGACGGATTCTACCGTCATGGGAATTCCGAACTTCAACGTCGGCCCGACGTTTTCGCCGTTTCCGTGGTTGACGACGTATTTCACGTATAACTACAGCCAGTCCACCGGCGTGGCCAACGGCGGTGGCTACGTCATGGGCGGCAACACCCTTGGCACATTTGCCAGCAACTACTTCCACCAGGTGAGCGAGCTGTATGAATTCGGCGCCAAGGCATCGCTCATCAAGAACACGCTCTTCATCAGCAGCGCGTTGTTCCACCAGACGCGAATCATCCCCAGCAACACGAATACCGGCGTCATCAACAATAAGTTGACCGTCAATGGTTTCGAAATTGAAGCGAATTACCAACCGACGAAGAACCTGTGGATGACGGCGTCTTACACGTTGCTTGATGCGATCTTCAAGAACCAATCTCCATTCAGCGTGCAGACCTATCCGTTCAACCAGATCGGTAACTACGGCAATCTGACAGACACCTTTGGTGCGATTGCCGGTTACCCAGTCGGCAACTATCGCCAGCCGGGCCTGCCGAAAAACCAGTTTAACTTCCTGGTCCAGTACAAGCTCGACATGGGTCTGGGCGCTTCGCTGGGCGCCGTAGTCACCGGTCCGCAGAATCTCAACTACGATGGCACGGTAAAAATTCGCACCCAGTACACGCTCGACGCCACGATTTTCTACCGCCAGAAGCGTTATGAACTCGCGTTGTCGGTGCTAAATCTGACCGACCAAAAAAACTTTTCACCGCCCAACGCCGTGTACGCGAATGACTCCGTCGTCGCCAACCTGCCCATCCGAGTTTCGGGCACGGTGAAACTTAAGTTCTGATCGGGCTTGGATTGACTCGCGAAGGCCCGGTGGACCACGGTCTCCGGGCCTTTCTGTTTCCGACAAGAATTGGCCATACCGGCACCGAGAGCACCAACGAGAAATCCATGAAGCCCAATAATTTCGATGTAATCGCGCGGGCCCGTCTTCTTCCTTTTTTCTTCCTCCTTTTTCCTGTTCTCATTGCCTCCGCGGCAACGAGTGCTTCCGCCGCGGAGGAAGTGCTCCATCCGCGCGTGGTGATCGTCTCGCAGTTTGAACCCGGCGCGGATGAAGGCGACCGACCGGGCGAATTCCAATTCTGGGTCGAGCGCGAAAAGCTTTCGCGCGTCATTCCGCTGCCGGCCGCGTTCCACGACGTGCGGGCCAATGCGGACGGCACCATCATCGGCATCGTCACCGGCGGAGGCACGGCGCGCGCGGCGGCGACCGTGATGGCGCT
>JANXRG010000092.1 GCA_025353105.1 Verrucomicrobiota bacterium | reverse complement strand
GCGCCGATCGACGGCATTGTGATCTCGCGCGCGATCGATGTTGGACAGACGGTCGCGGCGAGCCTGAATGCGCCCGTGCTGTTCACGATCGCGAACGATCTCACCAAGATGCAGATCAACGCCAAGGTCGCCGAGGCTGACGTGGGCGGCGTCGAGGTCGGCCAGGAGGTCACGTTCAACGTCGACGCCTTTCCCCAGCAGCCGTTCACCGGCCGGGTCATCCAGGTCCGCAATTCGCCCATCATCGTCGACAACGTGGTGAACTACGACACGATCATCGAGGTCGCCAATCCGGAATTGAAGTTGAAGCCGGGCATGACGGCGAGCGTCTCGATCCAGCTCGCCAAGCGCGAGGGCGTGCTGCGCGTCCCGAACGCGGCGCTGCGTTTCCGGCCGCCGGAAGGCGTGCCCGTCGAGGGCGGGAACAAGGCCGCCGACGCCGGTGCGCGCCCCGGTGGCCCGCCGCCTGGAGCCGGCGCACCCGGCGGCCCCACCAGTGGTCGGCCCGCGGCGTCGCGCGCCCCGGCCGTGCGCACGGCCTACCTGGCCCCGGTCGGCGGCGGCGAGACCTTGCGGCCCGTGGAAGTGAAGACGGGCATCACCGATGGGGTGTTCACTGACGTGCTCGAAGGGCTGAAGGAGGGCGATCTGCTTGTGACCGCGGTGAAGAGCGGCATGCCGTCGGCGGCGAGCGCCACGACGGCCAACCCCCTGACCGGCGGCACGCAGCGGCGTTAAGCCGGTGGAATTCCGCCTCATGAAGCCCATCATCGAGCTGAGCGATTTGCACAAGGTTTACCGCTCCGACGGCGCGGACGTTCACGCGGTGCGCGGCGTCTCGCTGTCGATCAATGCGGGGGAATTCGTGGCGGTGATGGGCGCGAGCGGCTCGGGGAAATCGACGTTGATGAACATCATCGGCTGCCTCGACCGACCGACGGGCGGCACGTACAACCTCGACGGAATCGATGTCGCACGATTGTCGAAGGACGAGCTGGCTGACATCCGCAACCGGAAGGTAGGCTTCGTCTTTCAGGGATTCCATCTTCTCGCGCGGACGACGGCGCTGGAGAACGTGGAGCTGCCGCTCCTGTATTCGAAACCCGAGATTTCGGCGCGGCAGCAGCGGGAACGCGCGATGGAAGTGTTGAAGCAGGTAGGTTTGCAGGACCGCGAAGACCACCGCCCGAACCAGCTTTCCGGCGGCCAGCAGCAACGCGTGGCGATTGCGCGCGCGCTCGTGAACCGGCCCACTCTGATTCTCGCCGACGAGCCGACCGGCAACCTTGATTCGCGCACCAGCGTCGAAATTATGGGTTTGTTTCAGCAACTCAACGACCATGGAATCACAATTGTGATGGTGACCCACGAGGCGGACATTGCGGCGTACACGAAGCGCAATGTCGTGATGTTCGATGGCACCGTCCTGTCGGATCGGCCCGTCGAGAAACGCCTGCACGCGGACGTGGAACTCGCACGGCTCATCGCCTTCCAGAAAGCCGAGCTTTCACCCAGTCTCGCCGTCACCCCATGAAAATTGCCGCCACCTTCCGCACCGCGGGGCGGGCCCTGCTCCGCAACAAGCTGCGCAGCCTGCTCACCGCGCTCGGCATCATCATCGGCGTCGGCGCGGTCATCGCCATGACCAGCATCGGCGCCGGCGCAAAGTCGCAGGTCGAGTCGCAAATTGCCAGCCTCGGCGACAACGTCATCATCGTGATCTCCGGCAGTACGACGCGCAGCGGCATCAATACGGGGTGGGGCAGCGCCGGCACGCTGACGGTCGAGGACGCCGACGCCATCCTCCGCGAGGCCCAGGGCGTGGCCGCGGTCAGCAAGGGCGTCCGCAAGCCGATGCGCATCGCGGCCGGCAACCAGAATTGGTTCACCACCGTGCAGGGCGAATCGCCGAGCTATTTCGACGTCCGGAAGTGGCCGTTCTCCTTCGGCGAGGGCTTCACGGAGCGCGACGTCATCGCGGCCGCCAAGGTGTGCGTGGTCGGCAACACGATCGCCAAGCAGATTTTTGGTTCGGCGGAAGCGGCCCTCGGCCAGACGATGCGCGTGAAGAACGTGCCGTTTACGATCGTCGGCGTGCTGGTGGCCAAGGGAAACAACTTCATGGGCCAGGACCAGGATGACGTCGTGATCATGCCCTATACCAGCGCGATGAAGCGAATTTCGGGCGACAAGAAACTCCGTCTCATCACGATCAAGGCCGAGAACACCGAAAGCCTGGCGATTGCACAGCAGCAAATCGCGGGCGTCCTGCGCGAGCGCCACGGCATCCGGCCCGGGCAGGACGATGACTTCACGGTGCGCAGCCAGGAGGACATCGCGCAGGCGGCCACCGCCACGACGAAAGTGATGACCATTCTTCTGGCCGCCATCGCCAGCGTGTCACTGCTGGTCGGCGGCATTGGCATCATGAACATCATGCTCGTGAGCGTGACGGAGCGGACCCGGGAAATCGGGCTGCGCCTCGCCATTGGGGCGCACGGGCGCGATGTGCTGATGCAATTCTTGATTGAGGCCGCAACGATCAGCCTCCTCGGCGGCATCGTGGGAATCCTGCTCGGCGTCGGAATATCCCAGCTTCTGAGCGCGCGCTTCGACTGGCCGACGTTGATTTCGCCGGCGTCCATCGTGATCGCCTTCCTCTTTAGCGGCGCGGTCGGCGTGTTCTTCGGCTTTTACCCGGCCCGCAAGGCCGCCGCGCTCGATCCGATCGACGCGCTGAGGCACGAATGACGTCGCGTCGCTGCGCAACGCTCCGAATGACGAAACGAGAATGACGAAGGACGAATTAATGACGAATGTCGAATGACGAATCGCGGCGTGCTCCGTCCAAAGCCATCACTCAGCGAAGGCCATCGAGCGGCGAGCTGAAGCGGGGACGAGACCGCGAGCAACCGCGATGGACGAATCACAGTGTAGAGCGTCCACCTTCGTCATTCGGAGCGCCGGGAACCGGCGCGACGTCACATCCGCTGCTCTTCGATATCGTAGACGTCAAAGAAGACATGGACCGGCCGATTCTTCGGGATGAACTGCGGAATGTAGGTCTCCATGAATTCCTGCAATCCATCCGGCAAATCACTGAGACGCTTATCGCGCCACTCATTGTTCCACTTGATCACCTCAATCGCCGGCCGCGTCTTGGCGTGTTGGGAAACAAATTCAGCCATTTCTTCGTCGGTCGCCCCGGCAGCGACCTTCGCCTTGAAGTCATCGGCGTCGATGCCGGTGAAGTCGAAGAAATAGCGATCGAGCGGGCAGTTGAAGTGATATTCCCCGTTCGTGCCGTTCAGGACGGCGCGGCACTTGTCGAGCGTGCGGCCGGCCAGCACATAGCCGGCCAGTTTCTCCCGCGGACTGCGCGGGAAGGTCTTGGGTTTCGTCAGGTCGAGGGCAAGCGCCTTCAACTTGTCGGACACGGGAAGGGCGGTGGTAGTGCTCATGATTTTTTTTGCGGATGTGATATCTGTAACAACGATAGTTACGATAAGCGGCGGCCGGACGTCGTCAAGGGCGGGGTGGGGTGGTGAGAGCGTTGGTGGCGAGGACGAATTCACCGGCGCGGCCGATTTCGCTCCAGCCGAGCGTCTTGAATTCACGCTCAAAATCGGGGCGGCGCATCAGGCCGTAGGCAGGGCGATTCGCCGCCAGACCCGAAAGGAGCTGCGCCTGGTCCTCCACGAGACGGAATCGCTGTTCGTCGTTCAGCGGCAGGACGACATCCGCATCCGCCCGCGTCGCGCCGACCGTGCGCCCCAAATAAAATTCAAAACCGTGGGCGCGCACGCGCCACGTGAACACGGCAGCCGCAGCGTAATCCGGTCGCGACTTGACCAGGGCGGCGAGCGACTTCACCGAGGCCTGGCGTCCGAATCGGTCGTTCAATCGATCGGCCTGCGAAAACAGCAGCAGCCACAGCCCAACGCCGAGAAGGGCCAACGCCAGGCCGCCGGCCGTTTCAAAGGCGGGCCAGATCCCGGATGGTTCGCGGGCCAACCATCTTGTTCCGAGATAGGCTCCGACGGCGCACGCGAGCGCCAGCAATCCCAGCGAAGGACCGAACCACCATGCGAATCCAAATTCCTTCCAGCGATCGATCGTGAGTGAGGCGCCGGTGAAGGCGAGCGCGGGGCTCGCGATGAAGCCGATCCCACAGACGAGTCCGATGCGGCGCCACCAGACGGACCAAAAACCCGGAACGCCGTCGCGCGGCGCGGCGGGCGCCGCGTCCTTCCAGTTTCCGCCGCCCGCAAGCCACAGGGCGAGCGCCGGCATGAGCGGCAGCACGTAGGTGAAGAGTTTGGAACCCGAGAGTGACAAAATAATCAGCGGCGGCACCGTCCAACCAACCAGTAGCCAGCCCGTGGGCGAGATGCGCCAGCCGCCCTTGCGCATCCCCGTCCAATTCAGCAACGCAGCCAGCGCGACAAAGAGCCACGGCAGGATGCCGGCAACGAGCACCGGCACGAAGAAGAGCAATGGTTGGGAGCGGCCGTGCGTCTTCGAGGCGAATCGCTGCATCAATTCGTACTTCACGAAGTAGTCGGAGAGCGCGGGATCGTGCAGCGCCATCGCGGTGAACCACGACATCGCGATCGCCAGCGAAAGCAGCAGCCCCGGCAACCAGCGCAGCTTCGTCTTTGGCAGACCAGCGCGCCGTCGGCCGAAATTCCATCCGAGCACCGCGAAGACGGGCACGACGACCGCGACCGGGCCCTTGGTCAGGAAACCGAGGCCCATCGCGGCAAAGAATCCGAACTCGCACCAGCCACCGCCACCGGTTGCCCGCCGGAGAAAGCAGGCGATCGCCGCGACAATCCAAAATGTCATCATCATGTCGGGCGTGAGCGAGCGCGCGAGGACGAAGAACTCGAGGCACGTCAGCAGCACGCCCGCCGCGGCGAGACCAATGCGCGGGCCGCCCAGCCTCCGGCCGATCCCCGCCGCAAGCAGCAACGTCGCGGCCGCGGCCAACGCGGATGGAAGGCGCGCGGCCCATTCATTGATTCCAAAAAACTTCAGGCTGATCGCCGTTGTCCAATAGATCACCGGCGGTTTTTGGAAATGAGGGATGCCGTTGAGATGCGGGACAAGCCAGTCACCGGAGACGACCATCTCCCGCGCAATCTCCGCATATCGGCCCTCATCGGGCTCGACCAGCCCGCGGTCGCCCAGGCCCGTCAGCAGCGCGAGCGCGAAGGCGGCCACGATGAGCCAGCGGGCGAGGGGGACGCGGTCCATGCCAGTATTTCAACAGACTTCTAACCGCCGATTCGCCGCACCGGAAAACTCCGACGCGTAAACCACCAGAGGCCAAGCAAATCGACGAGCGGGCGCCAGAGCATCACGCGCAGGCCGTAGTTCGACACCCCCGCCGCGCGCGGCCGGTGATTCACCGGCGCCTGCACGACCTTGAATCCGCCGGCCACCGCCAGCGCCGGCATGAACGAATAAAGCGTTTTCATCGGCAGGAAACTCCCCACGACCTCGCGCCGGAAGATCTTCAACGCGCAGCCGCTGTCGTCCACGCCGTCGCGCAGGATGCGGCCGCGCACGGCATTGGCGATCCGCGACATCTGCTGGCGGAGGGCAGAGTCCTTCCGGTTCGCGCGCACACCGACCACCATGTCCGCGCCGGACTCCGCGAGCTTGCTCCAAAGCGCGGGATAATCGGCCGGATCATTCTGGCCGTCGCCGTCCATCGTGAGGATCCATTCCCCGCGCGCGGCCAGAAACCCTCGATTCAGCGATGCGGCCTGGCCGGCGTTGCGCGCGTTGGTCAGCAGCACGCAGCGCGGGTCGGCCTGGGCGACCCCGGCAAGAATTTCCGCGGTGCGGTCGCGGCTCGCGTCGTTGACCATCAGCACCTCAAAGTCGCCGCCGAGCCGCGCGACGGCGAGGAGGGTTTCGTCGAGCAGCGCGCGGGCATTTCCTTCCTCATTAAAGAACGGGATGACGACGGAGAACTTGGGCGCGCCCATGGGATGCGCGACGAGCAGAGACTTGGAACCGGCGTGAGACAATCAAATTCCACCGCGGGAAGTCCTCGCGCCGCCCGAATCGTGCTACGCTCCGGCCCCCCATGAAAGAACCCGCGCCCCGCATCGCCCTCGTGACGGGCGCGAACAAGGGAATTGGATTCGAGATCGCGCGGCAACTCGGCGTGCGCGGGTTTCACGTGTTTCTCACTGCCCGCGACCGAACCCGCGGGGAAGAGGCGGCGGCGAAGCTGGAAAAGGCCGGCGCACGCGTGACGTTTCTTCCGCTCGATGTCACCGAGGCGAAGAGCATCCAGGCGATGGCTGCGAGTCTCAATCAGGCGGTCGATCATCTCGATGTGCTCGTGAATAATGCCGGCATCCTGGAGAGCTCAAGCGTGTCCGTCCTCAAAGTCAGCGCGAGCGAAGTCGAGCGTACCTGGCGGACCAACACGCTGGGTCCGCTCCTCGTCACGCAGGCGCTCGCGCCGTTGCTTCAACGCAGCAAACACGGCACGGTGATCAATCTCTCCAGCGGCTGGGGCTCTTTGCATGACATGGGCGACGAGGCCGCGGCCTACGGAATTTCCAAGGCGGCACTTAATGCCGTGACGCGCCAGTGCGCGGACGCGATGAAATCGCCCGGCGTGACCGTGAATTCCGTCTGCCCCGGCTGGGTCCGCACCGACATGGGCGGCGCGGGCGCCACGCGCGACGTCGACGCGGGCGCGGACACGGTGGTGTGGCTGGCGACCGAGGCACCGCGAACGATCACGGGAAAATTCTTACGCGATCGGAAGGCCATCCCATGGTGAAGTCCCCCGCGAGGTCGGTCAGCCTGTCCATTGCCGAGGCCCGCCGGCTGGCGTTGGACGCGCTCGGGCTGTTGCGGCGCGACCCGTTTGGCCGCGGCTGGCGGGGGACACTGCGCGCCATCGAGCATCTCGGATTCATCCAACTCGACACCATCTCGGTGGTGGAACGCGCGCATCATCATCAGCTGTGGTCGCGCGTTTCCAACTACCGGCCGGAGCTCCTCGACCGGCTGCTCACGCGCGAGCGCGCGGTGTTTGAGTACTGGAGCCACGCGGCGGCCTATCTGCCGATGAGCAGCTACCGATTCTGCCTGCCGCGCATGCGGCGGCACGCGGACAAACTGCACTGGTCGAGCCACACGCCGGAACTCGAGAAGGCGATGCGGCGCGTGCTGGACCGCATCCGAATCGATGGCCCCTTGCAGGCGCGGGACTTCGAGGGGGGACCGGACGCGGGCGATTTCTGGGGCTTTTCAAAGATTGAGCGCCGCGTCCTGCACGAGCTGTTCATGCGGGGTGACGTGATGATCGCGGGCCGGGCGGGATTCTCGAAAATTTTCGACCTGCCCGAGCGGGTTCTCCCGGACAGTGTCGATCGATCCATGCCGACGGATGCGGAAATGATTCGGTATCGGGTCCGCGAGGCGATCCGTGCGCAGGGCGTCGCCACGCCGGATCAAATGGGCCACCAGCGATCCCTCGATCGACGTTTGTTAGATCAGGTTCTGGTCGGACTCATCGAATCCAACGAAGTCCGGGAAGTGACGATTGAAGGGATTGATCGAACGCGCTCCTTTGCGTTTGCGGATGCGCTCGAGAAGATTCCCCGCTCGCCGTCGCGCGCATCCGATCCGGCGCGCATTCTTTCACCATTCGACGCCGGCGTGATTCATCGCAAGCGCGTGCGGGAGATCTTTGGCTTCGAGTATCAAATTGAGTGCTACACGCCCGCACCAAAGCGAAAGCACGGCTATTTTTCGCTGCCGGTGCTTGCGGGCGGCCGCTTTATCGGGCGGATCGATGCGAAGGCGGACCGGCCGCAGCGCCGGCTCATCGTGCGGAATTTCGTCGTCGAGCCGGGCGTGAAGATCACCGACGCCCGGGCGGCGCTGGACCCGGCGCTGCCGGAGTTTGCGGCGTTCAATGGCTGTGACACGTGGAGCGTCGCGCGCACGACGCGGCATTGAGCCGGCGCGGGGTCGCTAGGCCAGCACGCCATGCATGCGGGCGAGGGCCGTCAGGCTGGGCACGATGACGTCCGCCCCGGCTTCGAGCAGGGCTTTGGCCGAAAACGTGTGCGTGATTCCGATCGCGAGACAGCCCGCGGCCTTGGCGGATTGGATGCCAGCCAGCGAATCCTCCAGCGCGAACGCTTCGGCTGGCGAGGTCCCGAGGCAGGCGGCGGCCTTTAGATATGGCTCGGGGTGCGGCTTGCCGTGCGTGATGTCCTCCGCCGTAATCACTTGGTCAAAAAATGGCGCGAACCCGAAGCGATCGAAGATGCGTTGCTGGTTGACCCGCAGCGCCGAGGTCGCCAACGCGAGTCGGTACCCTCGATCCTTCAGCGTCTGCAGCAGCGCCTCGACGCCTTCAAAAAGTTGCGCCTCGTCGATGAGCGCGACGTAGTTGGCCTGGCGCTGGAGCAGGATGGCATTCGGATCGCCCGGCGGTTCGCACAAGGCCGCAAGCAGCAGCGCGCCCACCGCGTCCGGGATGCCTTTGAAGGAGGCGAGATCGAGCTTCTCCGGCGGAATGGAAAACTGCCGGGCGGTCTGGCGCAACGCCCGCTCGTGCAAAGGCTCGGTGTCGAGCAACACGCCGTCGAGATCGATGAGTCCGTACGACATCGAGGCCATTCTCCATGTTCCACCCGTCGGGGCAATCGCACAGAACAACCGCGAACACCGCGGCGGGGTGACACAGTTTCCCCTGCGCAAGCTGGCGCCGCGAGCGGTTTCCACCCAACCTTTCGGGATGAATTCCGCCGCGCCACTCGCCGAAAAAATCGCCGTTGTCACCGGAGGGTCGCGCGGCATCGGCCGCTCCGTCTCCCTGCAACTCGCCGCCGCGGGCGCATCGGTCGCGGTGAACTACGCCGGCAATCAGGCCGCGGCCGACGAGACCGTGCGAGCCATCGAAGCCGGCGGCGGGAAGGCGGCCGCCATCCGCGCGAACGTCGGCATTCCGGCCGAGATTCACCGCCTCTTCGACGACGCCATCGCGCGCTTCGGCCGCGTCGACATTCTCGTGAACAACGCGGGCCTCGCGCTCTATCGCCTCGTGCAAGACACGACGGAAGAGGATTTCGACCGGATTTTCAACGTCAACGTGCGCGGCGTGTTCTTCGCGCTGAAGGAGGCCTCGACGCGGCTGGCCGACGGCGGCCGGGTGATCAACTTCTCGAGCACGACGACCCGGGTCATGCTTCCGACCTACGGGGCGTACTCCGCCTCGAAGGCGGCGGTCGAACAATTGACGCGCGTCTTCGCGAAGGAGATGGGCGCGCGCCGGATCACCGTGAACTGCGTCCTGCCAGGACCGGTGAACACGGACTTGTTTCACGAAGGGAAGACGCCGGAGATCGTGGCGCGGCTGGCCGCGGTGAGCGCCTTCAACCGCATCGGCGAACCGGCAGACATCGCGCGCGTCGTGGCGTTCCTCGCGGGCGACGATGCCGCGTGGATCACGGGACAAAACATCGGCGTGAATGGCGGGTTCGCGTAGCGGACCAAGTCGCGGGGCGTCCAGCCCGCTGTTTTGCGGGAAAGATGCTTCCGGTCGCTTTCGCGATCTGCTAGCGGTTCCGCCATGCAACCGAACGCCGAGCTGCTCAAGGAAGTCCCACTCTTCGAATTGCTTGACGACCACGAGCGATCCGAACTGGCCGCTCAGCTTGATTCTGTGCGCTTCACCGCGGGCGAGCCGATCTTCAACTACGGCGATCCCGGCGACGCCATTTACGTCATCAGCTCCGGCGAGGTCGAAATCTTTTTCAAGAACGACACGGGCGAGCGCATCGTGCTCGAGATTGCCACGCGCGGTGATTTCTTCGGCGAGTTGTCGTTGCTCGACAACGGCTACCGGAGCGCGTCGGTGCAGGCGTTGCAGGACACCGAGGCACTGAGGCTGGATCGCGACGACCTCAAAAAGTTTCTGATGCTACGTCCGGAGGCCTCGATGGATCTGCTCGCGGCGATGGGTCGCCGCCAGCGCACGACGGTTGAGCGACTCCGCCACACGGCGTCGCGCAACGTCAACGAGGAAATGGAGGACCAGCGCACGCTGGTGCAGAAAAGCGCCGACTGGATCGCGGCATTTTCGGGCAGCATCCCGTTCCTGCTCATGCACGTGGTTTTTTTTGCGATCTGGTTGTTCGTGAACTGCGTCCCGATTCCCGGCATCGCGCAATTCGATCCGTATCCCTTCGGTTTCCTGACGCTCGCGGTCTCGCTCGAAGCCATCTTCTTGTCGGTGTTCGTGCTGCTCAGCCAGAACCGTCAGGCCGCCAAGGACCGCGTGCATGCCGACATCGAGTATGACGTGAACCTCAAGGCTGAAATGGAGATCGCGCATCTCCACGAGAAACTCGATCGTCTGACCGGTGACGTCCTCTCGAGCCTGGATCAGTTGCGCCGCGGACTCGACGGAAAAAACGCGGGCGCGGTTGCGTCCGAGTCGTCCACGAGCCGGCCGTGAGAGATTGGATGCATCCATCCGACGGCACAAACGGGTTGCACGCTGAGGCACCATCGGGACGGGCGGATGCGTTCGTGATCCGCGTCTTCGAGCGTTGAATGGCGGCGTTTGACGGTTTGAGAAAGCGCGGCTTTCGTGGTGGATTATTCGGTCGATCGGCCACAGATTTCCCACCCATGAACGATGCGATTCCGCCGCGCAACCGGGCATTCCGCGCCGCGCGTTTCTTTCGAACATCGCGGAACTCGAGGCCGAACTTATCGTCGCGAGCGATCTGGACGCGAAACCCGTGCCGAAGTCACGGAATCCATTGCTTTAATTCCATCGAGGCCGGGCCGCCCCAATGAGCGAACTCAAATCCATCGTCGCCGAGTTTACCTGCCGCGCGGAGCCCATGGCGCTGGCCACCGCCGTGCGAACGATTGGCTCAACCTATCGCAAGCCGGGCGCACGACTGCTCCTAGATACAAGGGGACGCGTCGCGGGCTCGTTGAGCAGCGGATGTCTCGAGGATGAAGTCGCGGAACTCGCGCGGCCGGTGATCGCGGGCGGCCCGCCGATTCTGTCCTCATTTGACTTGCGGCCGCGTTTCGGTTGCAACGGGACGATTGAGATCCTCATCGAGCGCGTGACGCCGGGAAATGCGTTTCTGACCGAAGCCGCGCAAATGCTCGCGGCGCGCGTGGCATGGAAGGCTGTCACGGTCTTTTCCTCGTCGACGCAGCCGTTGGGCTCGGCGGCCTGGAAGGTCGGCGCCCCGCCGGAGGACGAGGCGTTCGTCCAGACCTTGCTCCCGCCGGTGCGCGTGGTCGTCATTGGTGACGGACTCGACAACGACGCGCTCATCCAATTCGCCGCCGTGCTCGGGTGGGACATCGTGCTGGCGGCGTCGCCCGCTGAGATTCCCGCGCCGGATGCGCGTACCGCCGTCGTTGTAAAGGCGCACAAGTTTGGCCGTGACTACGCGGCGTTGCAGGCGCTGCTCGCGCTGCCGGTGGCGTACGTCGGCTTGATGGGGCCGGCCCGGCGAAAGCAACAGTTGCTCTCGCTGCTGCTCGACGATGGGTTGCTCAGCCCCAACGCGCCGCTCACGCAGCTCTTTGGGCCCGCCGGGATCGATGTCGGGGCGGAGACGCCGGCCGAAATAGCACTTTCGATCGTCGCGGAAATCCAAGCGGTGCTGGCGGGACACGCCGGCGGATCCCTGCGCGACAAACGCGGCTCGATTCATTTTCCCACACGCGATTTGCAACCGGTTCCCGAATGATGCGAATCGGCGCCGTGATTCTGGCGGCCGGCGGATCATCACGCCTCGGTCAACCGAAACAGTTGCTGGTCCTGGACGGCGAGCCCTTGCTGCGTCGAATCGCACGCTCGGCCGTCGAGACGGGCGCGTCCCCGGTCGTCGTCGTGCTCGGTGCCGTGCTCGACCCGTGTCGCAATGCGCTCGAGGGCCTCGACGTCCGCATGGTCGAGAATCCCCGCTGGCAGGACGGCATGGGGACCTCCGTCGCGGCCGGCGTGGCGGCGCTGGGGAAGGTTGACGCCGCGATGTTGCTCGTTTGCGATCAACCCGGGATCACGCTGGCCGCGTTGCGCCGGCTCATCGCCGCGTTCACCGGTCCCCACGTCATTGCGGCGCGCTATGCCGGAACAATCGGCACCCCCGCGATTTTTCCTTCGACCCATTTTTCCGCGCTGTGCGAGCTCTCGGGCGATACCGGCGCGCGGCGATTGCTTCGGCAAAACGGGGGCGACGTCATCGTGCTCGATCTCCCGGAGGCGGAACTCGACGTCGATACGGAAGGGGACTGGGCGAAGATCAGACGGAACCGGCCGGACTAGGGAGCCCTCGACTTCTTCAGCGACATGGCCGTTGTCCCGCTCTCGAGATCAAGCAACGTGCGCTTGCGTTCGAGTCCGCCGCCATAACCGGTGAGCGAGCCGTCGGCGCCAATCACGCGGTGGCAGGGAACGATGATCGCCACGGGATTGCGGCCGTTGGCGAGGCCCACCGCGCGCATCGCCTTTGGATTCCGGATCCGACGGGCGATGTCCGCGTAGCTCGCGGTCCGGCCGTAGGGGATTTTCTGCAGCGCTGACCAGACCTTCCTTTGGAAATCAGTTCCCGCCAGATCGAGCGGGACGTCGAAGTCTTGCCGCTTGCCCTGAAAATATTCGCGCAATTGTTTGGCGGCATCGCGCCAGCGCGTATCGTCGCGTTTCCAATGCGATTGTTTGCCTTCGAAGTGTCGCTGTTTGGTCATCTCGACGCCGCTCAATCCGCGGCTGGTTCCGTAAAGCAGAAGGGGCCCAATGGGTGAATCAATTTCGGAGTAGGTGATTTGCGGGTCGGTTTTCATGAGGGTTGACTCGGGGACTAGGAAAGGCTTTGCCATAAATGCATGGCGGCATATGCGCGCCACGGGCGCCACGACTCGGAGACGGATTCAAGCTCTCGAGCCCGGACGGGCTCCCCGGCCCGCAATGCCTTTCGCAGGCCAAGATCGCCAGATGGAAACGCATCCGGAAAACGCAGCGCTCGCATCATGATGTAGTGCGCGGTCCAGTCGCCGATGCCCGGGATTTCGCAAAGCAACCGGATCACGTTCTCGCTCGTCGCGGTCGGCGCAAAACGGAAAAGGCCCTTCGTCGCGGCGATCGCGATCGCGCGAATCGTCTCGGCGCGTTTGCCCGGCAGCCCGATCTTTGCGATTTCTGCCGCCGGTTCGGACGCCAGCGCTTTGGCCGTCGGCGAGAGGTGCGTGAGCTCAGGAAATGGTGTTTCGATCGGCGTGCCAAAGCGCCGGGCCAAGCGGCCGGAAAGCGTCGTCGCGCCGGCGACGCTGACCTGCTGCCCGAGGATGGCGCGCACGGCCGTTTCGAAGACGTCCCAGGCGCCCGGCACGCGCAATCCCGGATGTCGCCGGACCAATGGCCGGAGCAATTTGTCCTGGCCCAGATGTTCCGCGATCAACGTGGGATCGGCATCGAGATCAAAGACCTGCCGCAGCCGCAAGAGGATCGAGGCGAGGCACGGCGCGAGCGTCGGGGAGGCCAGCACCTCGAGAGCGTCCCCGGTGTTGCGCCGGACTTCGATCCAGCCGCGGCAGTCGTCGATCGCGACGGTGCGCGCGTAACGGTCGGCGCCGGCGCATTCCACGCCGGGCGTGGCGCGCCCGCCGAGAAAGAGAAGCAGCGGCGACCAGGCGAGCGGCGGCCGGTAAGCGAGCCGGAGCGCGATGCCATCGCCGGTGCGCGACGGTAAGGTGCGTCGCCGGATCGCGACCGGCGCCATGCCATAGCGCGAGGAGAACAGCGCGTTGAAGCGCCGCAGGCTGTGGAAGCCGGAACTTTGGGCGACCTCGATCATCGGCAGCGCGGTCTCCTGAATCAGGCGCTTCGCAAAGAGCAGCCGTTCGGTTTGCGCGAGCTGGACCGGGGTCACACCAAACGCGTCGAGGACGAGCCGCCGGACCTGCCGGCTGCTGTAGCCGCATTCGCGCGACAGTTCCTCGATCGATTCTCCGCGGACGGCGGCCTGCCGGAGACGATCGTGAATCGCTTGGGCGAGCGTGGGGCCGGTGGCGATGCCGGGCGCCAGCTCGGGCCGGCAGATCAGGCAGGGCCGGAAACCGGCCTGTTCCGCCACCGCCGGCGAGGCAAAAAAGCGGCACGAAGCCTGGCGCGCAATCCGCGCCGTGCACACCGGCCGGCAGTAAATGCCGGTCGTGCGCACGCCGACAAAGAAGCGTCCGTCAAAGCGGGAATCCCTCGCCCGAAGCGCGCGGTAGCAAACCTGGTCGTTCAAAAGCATGCGGCGATTATGCCCCGGGTTTTGGGAAACGCTCGCCGTTTTCGGACACGCCAAGGATCCGCCCTTCGGCGGTCGACGACGGGGCTTCTCCGCCGTGGTGGGTGGCGCGGCAGGTTATCGCGACGACGACCCGAACGCGCGGCTGAAGACGGTGCGATCGCCGAAGGACGAAGTCATCAAGCACATCTGATCGTGGGTGTCTGGCGTCGACGAACCGTCGCCGTTCGCTACATTGACCGCCATGAGTAAGAGCTTCATCGGAAAAGTGGCGGTTATCACCGGCGGCACGACCGGCATTGGGCGCGCCGCCGCCATCGCGTTCGCGAAGGAGGGCGTGAAAGTGGTGGTCTCGGGCCGCCGTGAATCGGAGGGCGCCGAGACCGTGCGGTTGATCGAGAACGTCGGCGGCATGGCCTGCTTCGTCCGGTGCGACGTCACGAGTGAAGCGGAGATCGCCGCGTTGATCGCGAAGACTCTCGAAACCTATGGAAGGCTCGATTTTGCGTTCAACAACGCCGGCGTTGAGGAACCGCCGAGCCTCGTGACCGACAAGAAAATCGATGAGGTGAGGCGCATTCTCGAAACCAACGTGCTGGGCGTGATCCTGTCGCTAAAGCATGAGATTCCCGCGATGCTCAAGTCGGGCGGTGGCGCCATCGTCAACAATTCGTCCGTCGCCGGCCTCATCGGCATGCGCGGCGTGGTGACCTACAACGCGAGCAAGCATGCCGTCATCGGGATCACCAAGTCGGTCGCCCTCGACTACGCGCGAAAGGGCATCCGGATTAACGCGGTCTGCCCCGGCGGCGTCGCCTCCGAAATGTTGGATCGCCTCGCACCGACCCCGGAGCAACAGGCGTTGTTCGCGTCGATGCATCCGGTCGGGCGCATCGGCACGCCGGAGGAAGTCGCGTCCGCTGTCGTCTATCTTTGTTCGCCGTCAGCTTCGTTCATCACGGGGCACGCGATGCCGATCGACGGCGGATTCACGACGCAATGACGCGACCCTAGCCCGCGCTCTGGGTCGGGTTCGGCGGCATGTTCATCGCCTGCAGCGGAATGCGCGAGAGGATTTCGTTGTCGACCCGGATATCGAACGAATATTGACCCGGCTTCGGCAGCGGCAGCCCGTTAAGATCGAGCACGAAATTGCGGGAGAGAAAAAACGTTTCATCGGGGATCTCCGGCACCTCGAAGCGGATAACCGGCCCGCCGCCGTCGGGCAGAACGAGGCCGCCGTCGGAATCGATCAAGGTGATCTTCATTTCGTGCTGGCCCTCTTCCTCGGGACGAAACAATAGGCGGATGGCAAGCGCGCAATGCGGGTGCACGGCGGGAAAGCGGCCCGCGTAAATGCTGTCGAACGCTCCCAGCACGCAGAGCTTGCCCTGGTAGTCGGCGGCGGAGTCACAAAGGATGGCGGCGAGGGCTTGCATGAGGGACTGCGAATGGAGTGCATTCCGCGGCCGTCGCAAGGGGATTCACCCACCGGGATGCGGTCGGGACCAGAATTGCTTTGCTTCCGGGGGCGCAAATCTGCGTAAATCCCGGCGCTGCCGCCCCGCCGCATCCCCTTCCATGAACGCCGAGCAAAATCGACTGGCTGAAGACCTCTCCCGCAACGCGCACTGGCGTCGCTGGGGCCCGTACATCAGCGAGCGCCAGTGGGGCACCGTGCGCGAGGACTACAGTGCGGACGGTCAGGCGTGGACGTATTTCCCGCACGACCACGCGCGCTCGCGGGCCTACCGGTGGGGCGAGGATGGGCTGCTGGGCTTTTCCGACAATCATGCGCGACTCTGCTTCGCGCCGGCGATCTGGAACGAGCGCGATCCGATTCTCAAAGAGCGGCTCTTCGGTTTGAGCGGGCCAGAAGGGAACCACGGCGAGGACGTGAAAGAATATTATTACTACCTGGACAGCACGCCGAGCCATTCGTACTGCAAAGCGCTCTACAAGTATCCCCAGGGGACCTTTCCGTACGACTCGCTCTACGAAGAAAACCGGCGCCGTGGATTCCAGGATCCCGAGTACGAGCTGCTCGACACGGGGGCATTCGACGAGAATCGGTATTTTGATCTGGTGGTGGAGTACGCCAAGGCCGGGCAGGACGACATCCTCATCCGCCTGACCGCGACAAACCGTGGCCCGGACGCGGCTACGCTGCATCTCGTCCCGCAGCTTTGGTTCCGAAACATCTGGGCCTTCGGAAAATTCTGTTTCCTCGTCCACCCGCTCATCACGCACGAGCCGGCCCCAGACTCGAATTTTGTCGCGCTGAAGCTGATTCATCCGCAGCTCTCGGAGATGATGCTTTACGCGCCGAACCCGGACGATCTGCTCTTCACCGAAAACGAGACGAACGTGCAGCGCCTGTTCAATTCCCCGAACAAGACGCCGTACGTGAAGGACGCGTTCCACCGTTACATCGTCAACGGCGAGACCGGCGCGGTGAATCCCGCGCAGCGCGGCACCAAGGTCGGACTGCGCTATCGCCGCGTGCTTGCACCGGGCGAGTCCTTCAGCATTAACCTGCGGCTGTGCGTCACGCCGAGTGACACCGACGCCGAGCCGCTGGGCGCGGATTTTGAGAAAGTCTTCACCGAGCGCATCGCCGAGGCCGATGAATTCTACCGCGAACTGTCGCCCGGCAACCTCGATGCAGACTCCCGCTTGGTGCAGCGCCAGGCCTTCGCCGGCATGCTCTGGAGCAAGCAGACGTACATCTATTCGGTCGAGGATTGGCTCAACGGTGACCCCGAGCAGCCGCCGCCACCAGCCTCGCGTTGGGAGGGCCGAAATGCCTCGTGGACGCAGCTCTTCAACGACGACGTGATTTCGATGCCGGATAAGTGGGAATTTCCGTGGTACGCCTCGTGGGATTTGGCGTTCCACATGATCCCGTTTTCCGTGATGGACCCGGATTTTGCCAAGCGCCAGCTCATCACGCTGACGCGCGAATGGTACATGCACCCAAACGGCCAGATCCCGGCCTACGAGTGGAATTTTTCCGACGTCAATCCGCCGGTCCACGCCTGGGCCGCCTGGCGCGTTTACACCATCGAGCGCCGCGCGCGGGGCGTGGGCGACACGCAGTTTCTCGAGCGCGTTTTCCAAAAGCTGCTCCTCAATTTTACGTGGTGGGTAAACCGGAAGGACGCGGCCGGCCGCAACGTGTTCGAGGGCGGCTTCCTCGGGCTCGACAACATCGGGGTCTTTGATCGCTCGCAGCCGCTGCCCACGGGCGGCACGCTGGAGCAATCCGACGGCACGAGTTGGATGGCCATGTACGCGCTGAACCTGCTCAAGATCTCGCTGGAGCTCGCGCAGGTGAATCCTGTGTACGAGGACATCGCGTCCAAATTCTTCGAGCACTTCCTCTCCATCGCTGGCGCGATGAATTACTTCGGCAGCGGCCGCAAGTCGCTCTGGAACTACGGCGACGGATTCTATTACGACCAGATTCATTTTTCCGACGGGCATTACCGGTCCATCAAGCTGCGTTCAATGGTCGGACTGATTCCGCTCTTCGCAATTGAGACCGTGGATCACAAGGTTTTGGAACGTCTGCCTGGCTTCGCGCGCCGCACGCGGTGGTTCCTCGAAAACCGGCCCGAGAAGGCCGGCAACCTCATGCACAAGTCCGAATCGGGACGCTCGATGTTCTCGATTGTGTCGCCGGACCAGCTCCGCCACGTGCTGGAGAAGATGCTCGATGAAAACGAGTTCCTCAGCCCCTACGGCATCCGTTCGCTCTCGAAATATCACGAGGAGAATCCCTACATCCTCAACATCGAGGGCCGCGAGTACCGCGTCGACTACAACCCCGCGGAGTCGACCACGTCCCTCTTCGGCGGCAACTCCAACTGGCGCGGGCCGGTCTGGATGCCGATGAACTTTCTTCTGATCGAGTCGCTCCAGAAGTTTCATCACTTCCTCGGCGACAAATTCAAGGTCGAGTGCCCCACCGGATCAGGAAACATGATGACCTTGTGGGAAGTTTCACTCGAGCTGTCCCGCCGCCTCAGCCGCATTTTCCGGCGCGACGAGGTCACCGGCCGCCGCGCCGTGTTCGGTAGCTACGAAATGATGCAAAACGATCCGTATTGGCGCGATCACATCCTGTTCCACGAGTACTTCCACGCCGATGACGGCAGCGGTCGAGGCGCCAGTCACCAAACCGGGTGGACGGGTCTCATCGCGAAAATTCTCCAACAGACCGGCGAATACGATCGACCGGATTGAAACTGCGTCCGCGGCGCCGGACTCAAAGGGGTCGGGCGTCCGCGCGCAGGGCGGGCCGGCGCTTGAAGACTCGCGCGATCACCCCGTCGATCCGCTCACGCAAACTCTTCCGGACCCGTGCGACGATCAGGAATCCGATCGGATTCGACGCGGGAAAATCCGGAATTACGCGTTCGACCTGAATCCGTCCGGGAAGGCCGAGCACCGCGTCCGCCTGCGCGACGAGTCGCGCCATCGAATCAGGCTCGTAGGTGTGGAAGTGGATGTTGATCTCGTTGCCTTCGGCGATGGCGGCGCGGTAGCGGCCCGCCAGCGCGTGCCGCGCCGTGTCGATCGCGTGCGCCGGGGTGTCGGGCGAGAACCGCGACCAGTCGACGCCGAACGTGAAGTCGTCGATGTGCGTTCCGTCCACCTGCGTCACGCCGCGCTGAAAATCTTCGATGCTGTGCTCGACCGCCGTGAGCGTTCGTGGTTCGTCCCACGTGAGCCGCCGATCGGGCACCACCAGGTAGATGACGCCGCGATGCCGGAGCACGCGGTACCATTCCCGCAAGGCCGCGAGCGGATTCGCCACGTGCTCGATAACGTGGGAGGTCGCGACATAGCGGAGTGACGAATCATGGAATGGCAACTCGCACGCCGTGCCGTAATAGTCCGGCTTGGTGGGCTCGTTTCCGAACTCGCGGAAGCAATCGACGTACGTCGGCTGGATTCCAGGAATGGGAGTCTTGAACGCGCCGATTTCCACGCCGGGTTCGGCCAGAAATTCGGGGACGACGTCGAGGTGTTCCATGCTTGGGGGCCGGTGGGGCACCGGCGGATTCAGGCAAAACCGGGCGAGGACAAGGGGAGATGCTGGACTACGATCTGCGCGGGGCATTCCGGTTGTGAATCAATCGAGCACGACTTGAGACGTTTCTGCGAAACTTCCCTACCAGCGGACGAATCGCGCGCTTTATTCGGCTACCGCCGCTTAGGGCCGCCGAAGATCGAACCAAGCACCCCGCGCGCAATTTCGGTGCCCACCCGGCTGCCCATGCTGCGCATGATGGACTTCATGAAGGCCTCACCGCCGCTTTGCCGGCGTGATGAACCGCTGCCGCTCCCGAGGACGCCCGAGAGCACGGATCCCACCTTGTCCATGATCCCGCCTTCCTCGGCGGCCGGCGCGCCGGGCTGACCGGGCTTCGAGCCGCCCAGCAAATCGCCCTTCCGCTTCTGCAGAACCTCAAAGGCGGATTCGCGGTCGACCGCATCCTCGTACTTCCCAAACACGGGTGAGTTCTCAATCAACGCCTTGCGTTCGGCGTCAGAGATGGGGCCGATGAAGGATTCCGGCGGGCAGCAGTAGACCCGCTCCACTACGGTCGGGCTGCCTTGGGCATCGAGCACCGAGACAAGCGCTTCGCCGACGCCGAGCTCAGTGATGACCTGCTCGGTCTTGAGCTTCGGGTTGGCGCGAAAGGTTTGGGCGGCCGTCTTCACGGCGGCTTGATCGCGCGGCGTGAACGCACGCAGGGCATGTTGCACGCGGTGACCCAACTGGCCCAGGACGGCTTCCGGGATGTCGAGCGGACTTTGCGTCACGAAGTACACGCCCACGCCTTTGGATCGGATGAGGCGGACGACCTGTTCGATCTTGTCGACGAGCGACTTGGGCGCGTCTTTGAACAGCAGATGCGCCTCGTCGAAGAAGAACACGAGCCTGGGACGATCCTTATCGCCCACTTCATCGAGCTTTTCGAACAGCTCCGACATCAGCCAGAGCAGGAACGTCGAATAGAGACGCTGGTCCGCGAGCAGCTTCGTGGCGTCGAGGACGTTGATATAGCCCTGGCCGTGCGGGTCCGTCTTCAATAGGTCTTTCAGATCAATCGCGGGCTCGCCGAAGAACTTGGACGCCCCGGCGTCGTCCAGCGACGCGAGCTTGCGCTGGAGTGCACCCACGGTGGTCTTGCTGACGTTACCATAGGTCGTCGTGAGCTCCGAGGCGTGGTCGGCCATCGCCGTCAGGAGCGACCGCAAGTCTTTCATGTCGAGCAACAGAAGCCCTTGGGCGTCCGCGATCCGGAAGGCCATCTCGAGCACACCCTGGGCGACGTCGTTCAAATCGAGCAACCGGCCCAGAATGAGCGGTCCCATCTCAGATATGGTGGTGCGGATGGGATGACCACGCTCCCCGTAGAGGTCCCAAAACACGCTCGGACACGCGGCCGGGTCGTAGACATCCTCCCGTTTGAGCAACTTGATCCGGTCCTGAACCT
Organism: Verrucomicrobiota bacterium; assembly: GCA_025353105.1. Classification (GTDB taxonomy): domain Bacteria; phylum Verrucomicrobiota; class Verrucomicrobiia; order Chthoniobacterales; family SZAS-18; genus SZAS-18. The sequence goes on along the minus strand of JANXRG010000092.1, from coordinate 972 downwards.
TGCTGCCTGGCTCGCCCTTCTTGGAAATTCCTGCGAGGTCGCCTTTTACGTCGGCCGTGAAGACCGGCACGCCCAGCTTGGAAAAGCCCTGGGCCAGGGCTTGGAGGGTGACGGTTTTCCCGGTGCCGGTGGCGCCGGCGATCAGTCCGTGCCGGTTGGCCATCGAGGCATCGATGGAGACGGGGGTACCGGCGGTCGTATTTCCGACGAAAATCTCGGCGATTTCAGGCATGTGGGCAGGGATGTTGGGTGAAGGTCAGGAAAAGTGTGGGGTTAGGCGGCGAATTGCCATTGTGATCGAGGATATTTGAACAGGCAAACCCTTCTGTTGAATCGCGGGTAATCGCCTCGCGTTGAGAGTACAACGACGCGGATAAAATCCCCCTGGATGGATTGGGACTTTGAGAGCGAAAAAAACCTTAAAATTTGTTGACGCCCTCCCGGTCCAATGTAGATTTGCCGTCCCGTTTGAACCGGGGCATGGCCGCTGCGAATTTCTTCGTTGGCCCTGAACGTTTTCTTCAAAAGTTGAATTGTGCGTTACCAGTCAATATTGAGTTGACCAACCGGAGGCGCTTGCGCCTTCGGAAGTAGTGAAATTATGAATAGTCAAATCGCTTTCTACGGAGAGTTTGATTCTGGCTCAGAACGAACGCTGGCGGCGTGGATAAGACATGCAAGTCGAACGGGATACTAGTAGCAATACTGGTGTCTAGTGGCGTAAGGGTGCGTAACACGTGGGTAACCTGCCGAGAAGTGGGGGATAGCTCGCCGAAAGGCGAATTAATACCGCATAACACATTTGTTAAAGCCGGGGCAACCTGGCGCTTTTTGAGGGGCCCGCGGCCTATCAGCTAGTTGGTAAGGTATCGGCTTACCAAGGCTATGACGGGTAGCTGGTCTGAGAGGACGACCAGCCACACTGGAACTGAGACACGGTCCAGACACCTACGGGTGGCAGCAGTCGAGAAT
>JANXRG010000076.1 GCA_025353105.1 Verrucomicrobiota bacterium | reverse complement strand
CTGGAGCGAGGTGCTCGATGCCGACAGCGTCGACTGGATCAAGAACCACGGCGGCCTGACGCGCGAGAATGGGGATCGCTTCCGCGACATGCTGCTTTCGCGCGGAGGGAGCGAAGAGGCGATGACGCTCTTCCGGAATTTCACCGGCGGGGAGCCCGACATTGCGCCGCTGTTGAAGCGGCGCGGACTGGAGGCGGCCCCGGCGGCGGTTCCCAAGAAGAACTGAGACCGGGCGCCGCCCGGGAAACTCGAAGATCGAAACTCGAAACTCGAAGAAAGTTTAACCTTTTTGAAACGAGGAAGGACCAAAGGGCCGCAGCAAAGATTTTCCCCGCTTCAAACCTTTTCGAAATTTCCTTCGAGTTTCGAATTTCGAGTTTGGAGTTTGGCTAATCCAGCGTCTGCCGGTACCGCGCGAGCGCGATGAGCACGGCCACGACGGTGAAGGCGGCGAGCGGCCAGAAGTGCGGCAGCACCTCGGTGAGACCGTTGCCCTTGAGCATGATGCCGCGCACGATGCGCAGGAAATGGGTCATCGGGAGTAGTGACCCGATCCATTGGGCAAATTTCGGCATCCCTTCGAACGGGAACATGAAGCCCGACAGCAGCATGCCCGGCAAGAAGAAGAACTGCGACATCTGCATCGCCTGCATTTGCGTCTGGGCCAGCGTGGAGAACGTGAAGCCGACGGCCAGCGAGGCGAGGATGAAGACGCCCGTCATGAGCATGAGCAGGAGGAAGCTGCCCTCAAACGGCACGCCAAAGAGCACGCGCGCAAACGCCAGGCAGATGATCGCCTGCGTGTAACCCACCACGACGTACGGAAGCACCTTTCCCGCCATGAACTCGAGCGGCCGCACCGGGGTCGCGAGCAGGTTTTCCAGCGTTCCCTTCTCGCGCTCCTTGGTCACGGCGATCGACGTCAGGAGGGTGCACGAAAGCGAAAGGACGACGGCCATGAGGCCAGGCACCGTGTTGTATTGCGTGATGCCGTCGGGGTTGTAGCGCGCCTGCACGCGCACCTCGACCGGTGCCGGGGTGAATGCACCGGCCCGCGCGGCCACGCCCACCAGGTCGCGTCCCACCGCGCGCTGCGCGATCTGCGCGAGCGATGCGATGGCGTTGCCCGTGGCGGCCGGATCAGTCGCGTCCGCCGCGACCAAAACCACGGGCCGCTCGCCGCGCATCAGCGTCCGGCCAAAATCCGGCGGGATGACGACAAGAAACTTCACGCGCCCCTCGGCGAGCAGCCGATCGCCCTCAATTTCGCTTTGCAGGCGGCGGGTGACGTCGAAGTAGCGCGAGTTGCGCATGCCCTCGATGAGGCTGCGGGAAAACTCGCTCGAATCCGCGGCGACGACGGCGGTGGGAAGGTGCTTGGGATCGCCGTTGATGGCGTAGCCAAACAGGATGAGCTGCATCAACGGCAGTGCGACCACGAGGCGCAGCGTGACGCCGTCGCGTCGCATATGGCGGAATTCCTTCTGCAACACCGCGAGCGTGCGATCAATCGAGAAATGCGGATGTTCCATGGCGGGAGGAGCGCGGGGATTTACGCAGAGAAATTGTCCGGTGTCCGATCCATCAGGCGGATGAAGACGTGCTCGAGATTCGTCGGCACCGCGGTCCAGGTGATTCCGTATTTCTCGTGCAAGGGCCCCATGGCACGTTCCACCGCGGCGCGGTCAGTCCCACCTGCATGCAACGCGGTGCCGAACGGAATGACCAGCTCAACGCCCGGCATGCCCCGCAGATCCGCGGCGGCGGCGGTCAGATCTTCGCCACGGATCGAAAATACCGTCAGGCCCGCCTCGCTAATAATTTCCGCGGCCGTTCCGCGGGTCACCAGCTTGCCGTACGCGATGTACGCGAGGGCATGGCAGCGCTCCGCCTCGTCCATATAATGCGTGCTCACGAGTACCGTCATGCCGCCGGCGGCAAGCTCGTGAATGTGATCCCAGAAATCGCGGCGCGCCTTGGGGTCAACGCCAGCCGTGGGTTCGTCGAGCAAAAGCAGTTGCGGATCGTGGATGAGACACGCGGCGAGCGCGAGGCGTTGCTTCCAGCCACCCGAAAGCGAGCCGGCCGGTTGCTTGCGGCGTCCGGTCAGCCCGAGCGAATCCAGGGTCTGGTCAACGCGCTGGGCGCGCTCCGGCACTTGATAAACGTGCGCGATGAAATCGAGATTTTCTTCGATGCTCAGATCCTCGTAAAGGCTGAAGCGCTGCGTCATGTAGCCGACCTGGCGCTTGATCGCCTGCGCCTGCGTGCGCAAGTCAAGCCCCAGGCAGGTGCCCTCACCGGCATCCGGCGTGAGCAATCCGCAGAGCATGCGAATCGTGGTGGTCTTGCCGCTGCCATTTGGGCCGAGGAAACCGTAGATGCGACCGCGATCGACCCGCATCGAAAAGTCGTCGACCACCCGCCGGCCATCGAAGCTCTTCGTCAACCCGCGCACATCAATCGCGGGCGCCGCGACGTTTCCATTCATCGGGTCACCTCCACCGGCAGACCGGGAGGCAGGTTCACGGCGTCGGCCGGATTGTCCGGCTTCGCCTCGACGAGGAAGACGAGGTGCGATCGGTTCTCGCGGCTATAGATGAAGGGCGGGGTGTATTCCGCCTGCGAAGCGACTCGCACGACCCGGGCGGGAATGGTCGCCCTGCCGCCGTCGGTGCGGACTTGCACCGGGGTCCCTGGCGGGAGCGACGGCAGTTGATCCTGGGGGACAAAAAACCGCGCTTTCACGTTTTCCGGCGGAAGAATTTCCACCACGGGTGTGCCGGCGGCGACCATTTCGCCCTCGCGGAAGAACGTGTCCGTCACGCGTCCGCCGGCTGGGGCGCCCTGCGTTTTTTGATCCATTTTCCATTTCGCCTGAACCAGCGTCCGGCGCGCAGCCTCGACCTCAGATTCCGCGGCGCTGATCTCATCCGCCCGGGCCCCGAGTTTGCCCTGCTCGACCATCGCGCGCAGCTCGGCCACGCGCGCGCGGGCGTTGACCTCCGAGGCGCGGGCTTCATCGAGCGTGACGGCGGAAACCGTGCGCTCGACGGCGAGCTTTTCCTGCCGGGCGCGGTTGGCGGTGGCGAGTTGCCAGTTTGCCTCGGCCTGCGCGAGCTGGGCCTCCACCATCTCCATCTCGACGGGCCGCTTACCTTTCCGGAGATTTTCGAGCTGCGCTTCGGATCGCGCCAATTTCGCCTCAGACTCGGCGACGGCGGCTGCCTCGCTCGCGCTCTCGAGCGTGAACAGTGCGGCGCCCGGCCGGACCTCCGCGCCGCGCGCGACCGCGAGCTTCATGAGCTGGCCACTGATCGGCGCCGACACGCGCACGAACTCGCCTTCCATGTAGCCGTTCCACACTTCGGAAGACGAACGCGAGCACGCGGGGATGCAGAGCAACGCCACGGCGAGCAGGACGGCGACAAAAACCGACGGGAGGTTAGTGTTCATGCGCGTAATTTGGGAAGGGGCAGGGTGAGCCCGCGCAAAGCGGCGTCGATGCGGCGACTGAGCGCGGCCTCGGTGAAGAGCGTACCGTCCTTCAGCACCGCGCGGATCGGAGCGGGCAAATGCTTGTTGTTTTGGGCCAGTGTGCCGACGAGCAATGGCAGAAACGTCGCGCCGCCGATGAAGACCATGATCTCACCGGGATGCCCCGGTGGAAAACGGTCCGCGCGCTGGCACTCCAGGATGAGACCGACCATGACCGCAATATGCCGGACCTCGGCGGTACGGATAAAGGCCGCCACGTTACTTTCGCCCCCGAGCAGATCCGCCGCGAGACGGGAGAGCAGGACGCGATGCTCGGTCACCCAGCCGCCAAAGACACGGAGGGCTGAACGCAGCTTTTCCACCGGATCCTGACCGCTGCCAGCGGCCAGATTCAGGCGGGCAAACATCGGATTGTAGATCTCCTCCAGCAGCCCGCTGATGAACGCGGCCTTGCTCCGGAAATGGTAGTGGAACATGCCGAGGTTCACCCCCGCTTCGGCGCAAAGCTCGCGCACGCTGAAGCGCGCTGATCCCCGGCGCGTCAAGTGACGCCGGCCCACCCGCGTGAGCCTTTGATCCAGGTTCTGCGACGGCCGGGCCATGCGCAAACTATACGGTCGTATAAAAACAAGGCAAGGATTTTCGCGAGCGATGTCTGGCGCCATTGCCCGGCACGTCCGCCTGGCTTCAGAGGGAAACTCGAAGTTCGAAATTCGAAACTGGAAGAAAATTCAAAGGATGAAATGTGAAGAAAACCCAAAGGAGCGCCTTGGGAATTTTTCCCGTTTCAATCTTTTTCGAAACTTCCTTCGAGTTTCGAATTTCGAACTTCGAGTTTCCCGCCACCTACGCCGTCACCGGCTCGGTGGGTTTATCACCCCCGGCGGCCGGCTTCGACAGACTCTGGCGGCGGAATAAAGGGACGCGATCGAGAACCTTTTCCTGGAAATCCTCAAGATAGAGGAACAGCACCGGCGTGATGTAGAGCGTGATGATTTGGGAGACAATCAGACCACCCACGATGATCGATCCAAGCGGCTTGCGCGCGGCGCCGTCGGCGCCAAAACCGAAGGCCAGCGGCAGCGCGCCCATCAGGGCGGCGAGCGTCGTCATGATGATCGGCCGGAAGCGCTCGATGCTGGCCTCGTGCACGGCCGAAACACTATCGAGGCCCTCGTTCATGCGCTGCAGCGCGAAATCGACCATCATGATGCCGTTCTTTTTCACGATGCCGAGGAGCAGGAAGATGCCGACGAAGGCGTAGAGGGAGCATTCCTGTCGCAGAATGAGAAGGGTGGCGAGGCCGCCGACCGCGGCGACGGGCAGCGAGGTGAGAACGGTGATGGGATGCACGTAGCTCTCGTAAAGGATCCCAAGGATTACATACATCGCGAACACGGCGAAAATCATCAGGACGCTCAGCGAGCGAATGGTCTCGACAAAGACTTTCGTTTCCCCCTGCGCCTCGCCGCGCACGGACCCGGGCAGCACCTCCTTGGCTGTTTTTTCGACAAAGGCCGCGGCGTCGCCGATGACGGTGTTCTGCTTCAGGTTGAAGGAAATGTTCGCGGCCGGAAACTGGTTGAGATGCGCGATGTTCTGCGGGCCGACAATTTCCTTCCAACGCGCCACCGCGCTGAGCGGGACCAGCCTCTTCCCGTCGTCGCTCCGGACGTAGAGCAACTTCAAATTATCCGGCACCGACCGCTGGCCGTCATCGACTTCGAGGATGACCTGGTATTGATCCGTCTGCTTCTTGATCAGATAGACGTAGTTTTGCGAATAGGCCGCGCGCAGCGCGCTGAGAATGCGCTGGGCGGAGACGCCGTAGGTCGCCGCTGGTTCGCGCAGGATCTCGATGTCCAGGTTGGGGGTGTTCGTCTGGAGATCGTTGTTCACGTAGAGAAATCCCGGATAGGCGCGCAGGCGCTCCGTCAGGTCCTCAGTCGCGCGGCGCACCTCGTTGGTGTCGATCCCGGAGATGGAGTAAGAATATTTTCCCTGGCTGTTGTTCGTGGCACCGGTGGAAATCTGCAGCACGGGATTCGGCGAGATATATGCCAGCAGACCGGGGATTTGATTAATCTGCCGCGTGACATCGGCGATGACATCGTTGATGGGCGGCCGCTCGGATCGCGGACGCAGGAACATGACCGTGAAGACGTTGAAGCCCTGCGTGCGGACGAGAAATTTGTCGACGGCGTCGTTGCGCTTCATGATGTCCTGAATCGCCGTCAGATAACCGCGCAAGGCATCCGGCGACGTGCCTTCGGCGGTGCGCACGACGCCCCGGGCGAAGCCGCTGTCCCCCACCGGCAGAAACGCGATGCGCTGGGCGCGGAACAGCACGAACGTCGCGAGTAGGCAGACCAGGAAGGCGACGAGCGAAACCCAGCGGTGTTGCAGTGCGATTTTGAGCGTGCGCCCGTAGGCGCCAACGACCTGACTCATCAGCACGTTGATGCGCGCCTCCATCCACGTTTTCTTTCCGCTCGCGTGGCCCTCCAGCAACCGCGCGCACATCAACGGCGTGAGCGTAAGGGAAACCAGACCCGAGGCGATGATCGCGACGATGATGACGACCGCGAATTCGCGAAACTGCAGACCGAGCAGACCCGGCATAAACACGAGCGGAATAAACACCGCCGCGAGCGAGAGGGTCATCGAGAGAATCGTGAAGCTGATCTCCTTGGCCCCGGCGAGCGCGGCCTGCAGCGGGCTCTCACCAAAGGTGTCCATTCGTCGGACGCAGTTCTCGAGAAAGACGATCGCGTCGTCCACGAGAAACCCGATCGCGAGCGTCAGCGCGAGCAGCGAAAGATTGTCGATGCTGTAGCTGAGCCACTGCATCACGATAAAGGTGATGAGGAGGGAGAGTGGCAGCGCGACCACCGGAATGAGGGTATCCGAGGCGCGCCCGAGGAAGACGAAGATCACCAGCACCACGAGTGCGAACGCGATGAAAAGAGTCTCCTGCACATCATTGACCGAAGCGGTGATCGTGACGGAGCGATCGTACGTGGGGATGAGATCGATCGAGCCCGGCAACTCGCGCAGAAGCTGGGGCAGGAGGGTGCGGACGGTGCGCGCGACCTCAACGGCGTTGGTCCCGGGCTGGCGGGAAACTGCGAGCGTCACGGAGGCGGCGGCGTCGAGCCGGCCCCGCACCCGGTAGATGCGCGCGAAGCGTTCGTCGGTCACCGATTCCGTCAATTTTGCGACGTCGCCAAGGCGGATTATGCTGCCGTCCCGCTGCGCGATGACGAGGCGTTCGTAATCGGCGGCCGTCTCGAGCTGTCCCTGCGGTTGCAGCAGGAAAGTGCGGTTTGGACCGTCGAATTGCCCGGCCCCCTGATAGTTGCTGCCGGCGCGGATGGCGGTCGCGAGTTCATCCATCGTGAGCTGGCGGGAGGCGAGCTTGCTCGGATCCGCTTTCACCCGGATGGCGCCCTTCGAGCCAAAGATGTCCACCTTGGAAACGCCCGGCAGAATCGAGATGCGCTGCGCCACGAGCGTGTTCGCGAAATCGTAAAGCTGGCCGTATGTGAGCGAAGCGCTGGTGAGGCCGATGTAGATAATCGGCTGCTCGTTGGGGTTCTGTTTGCTGAGCGTCGGCTGCGACGGGAGATCGGCCGGCAGCGCGCCGGAGGCTTGCTGAATCGCGGCCTGCACGTCCGTGGCGGCAGCGTCGACACTCTTGCTGAGATTGAACTGCAGCGTCAACCCGGTGCTTCCCTGCGTGCTGTTCGAGGTGATGATGTCGATTCCGGGAATCTGCAGAAACTGCCGCTCCAGCGGCGTGGCGACCGTCGCGGCCATGGTCTCGGGACTGGCGCCTGGATAGCCGACATTCACGCTGAGCACTGGGAAATCGACCGACGGCAAATCATTCACCGGCAGCTGCCGGTAGGCCAGCACGCCGAAGATGACGGTTGTCACCGTCAGCAACAGCGTCATCACCGGGCGACGAATGAAGGGCTCGGAGAGATTCATGGCAGGCGCGGGGCGGGAGTTCGAAACCTGGCGAAGCGTGATCCGCTCAGAGCGGCTTCTTCGTTTCTTCCTTTGGCGGATCGACTTTTGCGGCGGGCGGCGCAGCGGCGGCGGGTCCGCCGACGATTTTGACGGGCGCCCCAGGCGAAAGCAGGAGCTGGCCGGTGAGGACGACCGTTTCACCGCCTATTACGCCATCTTCGATCACGATCTCAGGGCCCTGGCGCTGGCCTGGACGGATCGGGCGGATGGCGGCTTTCATCTCGTCTGTCACGACGAAAACAAAGGTGCCGATCTGGCCGGTTTGGAGCGCCTGACTTGGGATGACGACGGCGGACTTCACGGTGTCCAGAATCAGGCGGACGTTCACGAACTGGCCGGGCCAAAACAGTCGGTCCTCATTCGGAATGCGGGCGCGCAGGCGCACGGTGCCGTTTCCGAGCTGCACCGCGTTGTCGAGAAAGGCAAACTCGCCGGCGCGCCGTTTCTGCGGCTCCGTGGCGAACCACGCCTCGACGCGCAACGTGCCGTTTTTCTGATAAGCGCGCACGGCCGGTAACTTGTCCTCAGCGATCGTGAAATCAACGTACAGCGGATCCTGTTTCTGGATCGAGACCAGGATGGGTCCACCCGGAGACGCGACCACGTTGCCGGCATCCACGAGTCGCTTGCCGAGGCGCCCGGTGATGGGTGCGCGCACGGAGCAGTACTCCAGATTCAACTTGGCGTTGTCGAGGTTCGCCTGGTCGCCGCGCACGATGGCCTCGTATTCTCCGAGCGTGGCGCGGGCTTGATCGAAATCCTGCGACGCCGCGACGTTCTTGCGGCGCAGCTCCTCCATCCGTGACATCTGCGCACGCTGGAACTCGAGCTTGGCGGAATTCTGCGCGAGCGTCGCGGCGGCCTTGTCCAGCGCCGCTTGATACGAGCGCGGGTCGATCGTGAACAGCAGGTCGCCCTTTTGCGCCTCAGCCCCGTCCTGAAAATGCACCTGCTGGATTTGGCCGGAGACCTGCGCCTGAACGTTGACTGACTCGACCGCGGTGGTGCTGCCGATTTCGTCGATGTAGAGCGGCACGTCGCGGACTTCGGCCCGGGCGGCGGTGACCGACCGCGTCGGCGGACCGGCGGGCTCGGCCTTTTTCCCGCACCCGGCGAGAGCCAAGGCGAGGAAGAAAAAGGCGATTTGGAGGGATGTTCGCATACCGGGGCCGGAAGATGGCACGCTCGAAGGGGACGAACGTGGAAAATTTACTTCGGTCCTCAAACAATTAATGACGTTAACAACCAGATTCGCAATCGCGGCAGGTTTGTCAACGCGTTGGCAGGGAGCTGGTGGAGACATACCGACCGTATTCCAAATCGTCGCCCCTTGCACGGGCTTGATCATGATCACGACGGTGTGCGTTAAGTCACCGATCGCAATCCCCGCCTTCCGCTCAATCTCGTGGTAACCGACGCGTTCCCAGAATCGCCGGCCACGCGCATTAACTTCCACGACGCCGAGACGCAGCCAGCGCGGAGCGAAAGCGTCGATCATCCAGCGCTCGAGAGCGCCGTGAATCACGTGCGCGGCCCCCGATCCCTGTCGCGACTCGGCAATCTGGAAAAGCGTGATTTGACTGACTCCCTCCACCGGCCACGACCGCAAAACTCCCGCGAAACCCACCATTTCTCCAGCGAGACGCAGACCGATGACGAAGGCGTCGGCGGGTCGAACCGACGCCGGAAAGTCCGTTAATTCGTGGCTGGCCTCGTCGGCGCGAGGCGGGCGGCCCGCGACCATTTCTGAAAACCCCGGGTTGGCCTCGAGAAATTTCTGGGCGAGCTCGATGTTGCCCACGTGAAAGCGGAAGGCGGTAACTGCGCCGTCGGCGAAGAGGATTTCTTCGGTGCCCATTTCGCGTCAAGCCCCCGCCTCGCTCAAAGCGAATCCATCCGGCGCAAGTAGTCAAAGGTGTACAAACCCGTGCTGTGGCCGTCCTGCCAGGTCGGCTGCCAGGCGTAGCCGCCTACGAGACCCCACGTGCGCATCTGAAAACTGGTGGCGGCGTTGTATGAGACTTTGGGCTTGTACACGCGGCCCATCGCGTCGGGCTCGCCGCTGCAGGTCGCGCAGGGGCACAGGAGCCGCAGTTTCTCGAGCGGCACATAGGTTTCCGTGCCGTCGTTCCACGCGATGGCGACTTCGGAACCGATGACCTGGATGTTGGCGGGGGCGATTTTCACGCAACAACTTTACCCGTCATCTCCGCGTTCGCTCGCCGAAAAGCGCGGTGCCCACCCGGACGAGCGTTGCACCTTCCTGGACGGCAACCTCGTAGTCGTTGCTCATGCCCATCGAGAGGTGCGGCAAACCGACGCGCGCAGACATCTGCAAGCGATCACGCAGTTCGCGGAGCTGTACAAAAAACGGACGCGAATGCTCGGGCGTCGGACCGGGCGGAGGAATGCACATGAGACCCTCGATCGCGAGCCGGTCCAGCGCGAGCAGGTCCTCGATCTGCGCCTCGACGGTGGCGGCAGGGAAGCCAAATTTCGACGCCTCGCCCGCGACGTTCACCTCAATCAGCACGGCCGGCCGGAGACCCTCCTCTTCGGCGATGCGCTGAATCTGGCGCGCGAGTTCGAGCGAGTCGACGCCGTGAAACAATTCAAAATGCGGCAGCGCCGCCCGGATCTTGTTCTTCTGCAGGTGGCCGACGAAATGCCAGCGGAGCCGGCCCGGCAGCAGCGGCTGCTTGGCGCGCGCCTCCTGCAGGCGGCTCTCGCCGAACAGGGTCTGTCCGGCCTCCTCCACCGCGGCGCGGATCGACTCGGGCGGATGGGTTTTCGAGACCGCCACCAGTTCGATCTCATCCGGCAAACGCCCGGCGGCGGTGGCGGCATCGACCATTTTTTCCCTCACGACAGCGAAACGCTCGGCGATTGTATCCATTAGAAAAGATTGCAAAGATGAGTTTCGTCTATTAGACGGGCTAATTCGAAACGATGCCCCCATAGCTTCTGTATGCAGATAGAGACGTTCAAGGTGTTTTGCGATTTGGTGGAAACCGCCAGCTTTTCCCGCGCGGCTGCGTTGAATCATGTGACGCAGAGCGCGGTGAGCCAGCAGATTCGCGCGCTCGAGCGCCGATTTCACGTCAGCCTGATCGAGCGGGGCAAAAAGAATTTTTCCGTGACCCAGGAGGGCCGCGCGTTCCTGCAGGCAAGCAAGGAGATCCTCAAGTCGTACGATGGCCTGGCGGATCGCTTGCGCGAGTTGGAGAACGTGGTCGCGGGCCCACTCAAGATTGCGGCGATTTACAGCGTCGGGCTGCACGACCTGCCGCCCTATCTCAAGAAATACCGCGCGCTTTATCCGGACGTGAATCTCGAGGTGGAATACCGACGTTCGACCCAAATCTATTCGGATGTGTTGGAAGGCGTGGCGGATCTCGGTCTGGTGGCTTATCCGCAACGTCGGCACGGCTTGGTGGTTGAGTCATTCTGGGAGGATCGCATGGTCCTGATCTGTCATCCCGGGCATCCGCTGGCGGCGCGCAAACGCGTGAAGTTGTCGGACCTGCAGGGCGAGCGCTTCATTTCGTTTGAACCGGATTTGCCGACCCGCAAGGCGATCGACAAGTCGCTCCGGCTGGCGGGCGTGCAAATCAAGCGCGTCATGGAACTGGATAACATCGAGACGGTGAAGCGCGCGGTGGAGATCGAGAACGGCATCTCCATCATTCCCGAGACCGCGGTGGTGCACGAGGTCCGCACGGGCCTGCTCGTTTCGAAGGAAATCGAGGCGGACTCGATGTGGCGTCCGCTCGGCGTCATCTACCAGCGCAACCGGCCGATTTCGGCCGCGCAGCGACAGTTTGTGGAAATTCTGAAGCACCCGCTGCCCGGGGTGGCGAACAGCGGATTCAGCCGGGGGCGACGCAACGGCGGGCGCCCGATGCTGCGGAGCGGCCCCGGCCCGCGGTTGGTCCCGTCAGGTTAAGCCCGTTTCCGGTGTCATGAAATCTCACCGGCACGAGCTCTTCTTCGAGACGCCGACCCGCCGCGCGCTGCTGAACATCACTTCGCAGGTGGCCGACGCGGTCCGCGACAGCGGAGTGGCGGAGGGACTCTGTCTGGTAAACGCGATGCACATCACCGCAAGCGTGTTCATCAACGACGATGAATCCGGCCTGCATCGTGATTTCGAGCGGTGGCTCGAAAAACTCGCACCCGAAAAGCCGTATGCGCAATACGACCACAATGGCCACGAGGACAACGCCGACGCGCATCTCAAGCGGACCATCATGGGACGCGAGACAACGGTCGCGATCACGAAAGGCCGGTTGGATCTCGGACCCTGGGAACAGATCTTCTACGGCGAATTCGACGGCCGGCGGCCCAAACGTGTGCTGATCAAGATTCTCGGCGAATAGTCACCCCTTCGATGCGACGACGAATTTTTCTCCTCAGCCTGCTGATCACGGGCCTGCTCGTGACGGCCACGCTGACCTTGCCCTCGTGGTGGATTTCGCGGATGGCCGCGCCGCGGTGTTTTACCGAGGTCGACGCGGTGCCGCAGCGAAAGGTGGGCGTGGTCCTGGGCACATCGAAGTACGTCCGGCCGGGCCGCGAGAATCATCATTACCGGAACCGGATCGCGGCGGCGGAAAAGTTGTTCAAGGCTGGACGCGTGGAATACCTCATCGTGAGCGGCGATCATTCGAAGAATTACGACGAACCCGCTACGATGCGCGACGACCTCGTCCGGCTGGGCATTCCGGTGGATCGGATTTATCTCGATCGGGCGGGCGTGCGCACACTCGATTCGATTGTCCGGGCGGGGGAAATTTACGGCCAGCGGGAGTTCACGGTCATCTCCCAACGCTTTCACAACGAGCGGGCCATCTTCATCGCGAGCCGTCGTGGGCTCGACGTCGTGGGCTACGATGCGCCGGACGTCGGATTCGTGCACGGCATGCGGGCCGCGATTCGCGAGCGGTTTGCGCGGCTCATCGCGGTGCTGGATGTGACGATTCTCCAGCGTCAGCCGGGGAAACTGGGCGAACCCGTTTCGATTGGCCCCGCCGTGGCCGTCGCGCCACGTACCGGTGGATCGGCCGCAACGCGGTGAAGGCGTGGGAACGTCCAGACGCCAGAAGGACGAAACGTGATTAACGCGGCTTCCACGCTTGACCGCGAATCAAATCCCTTGCTTGCGATTGAATCGCGCGACCTCGCGATCAACCTCGCGTTTGTTGGCCTTGGCTTTGAGGTCCTGGCGCTTGTCCGGCGCGAGTTTTCCCTTGCCGACGCCGATTTCGATCTTTACGCGCCCGTTCTTCCAATAGAGTCGCAACGCCACCAGCGCGTGGCCTTCGATGGCCGACGCCGACCGAAGCTTTTCAATTTCGCTTTTGTGCAGCAGCAGCCGCCGCTCGCGACGGGGTTCGTGCTGTTCGTGGCTGGCTTTGACGTACGGCTGGATGTCTGCCTGATGGAGCGTGGGTTCCCCTTGGTCGATCCGCGCAAACGCGTCGTTGATATTGACATGTCCCAGCCGGATGGACTTTACCTCCGTGCCCTTCAGCGCGACGCCGGCCTCGAAACGGTCGAGAATGTGATAATCGCGCAGCGCCTTGCGGTTATTGGCAATGTCTTCAGACATACGGTCCGCGCCCGGGAGGCGCGGGAAACTCGAAGATCGAAACTCGAAAGAAACGCAAAGAACAAATCCTGAAAGTCCGGCCGGGGCCGCGACGTTTCAGTTCCGCCGGATCACCGTTCACGGCAATCCGCACCGCGGTCGCTTAGTCCTCTTTCGCATCCGAGGCCGCGCGCGGCACGAGCTTGCCTTCGATGATTTCGCGCAGGGCGATATCGCAGAGATCGGCGCGCACGCCGACTTCCACCATCGGGCGCTGGCCCTTGCTCATCTGACGAACGCGTTTGGAAACGACGTTTACGAGCACGAGCGGGTCGGTGATAATTTTGGAGGCTTCGTCGAGAAGATTGGCGTGCATAGGGCGAATCGACCGCTGGCAGCGGCGGGCGACGAAGAGAGTGGGCTGGAAAGAACCGCGACCGGCATGGGAGCGAAGACGATGGAGAGGACCGGGGCTTTGTCAACCCCGGCGCTGGAGCGTGATCCGCTTGAGCCGGCTGTCATCATTCGGGCTCACCGACATGACCTCCGGGTCATCCTTGAAGGCCTGATGCACGAGCCGGCGGTCGTAGGAATTCATCGGCTCCAGCTGCACCGGCCGGCCGGTTTGGCGCACCTGGTCGGCCGCGGCGCGCACGTGCTGCATGAGGTGGTCCTCCTTCATCGCGCGATGGTGCTCGATGTCGATGGTGACGCGTGGCGCGTCCGGGCTCCGGGCGAGCAGGAGGCGGTTGAGGAGAAATTGCAGGTCCTCCAGCGTCTGGCCGTCGGGCCCGACGAGTCGCGCGGCCTCCGGCGTGTGCACCTGCAGGACGGGCGCATCCGCGGTGCCGGATTCCTCGATCGTCACGACGAAGCCGAGGAGTCCGAGGATGTCGTCCAGTATTTCCTTGGGATTCGGTTCCATGTTTAAAATTGCGGGTCGGCCAGCGTGGCTTAGCGCAGGGCCTTTTTCTTCGCGTTGCCGCCGACCACCTGCGCCTTGGCCGGTTTCTCGCCCGAGGCGACCTTCGTCAGCGCCGGCAGGGGCCGGTGTCGCGTCAGGTAGGTCTGCAGCACGGACAGGAGGTTTTGCACGGTCCAATAAAGCGCGAGCGCCGCGGCGAAATTATAGCAGAACACGATGAAAATGAACGGCATGAACATGAAGATCTTCTGCTGTTGTTGATCGCCCGTTTTCGGGGTGATCTTCATCTGCCAGAACATCGTGGCCGCCATGATGAGCGGCAGCGGATTTAGCGGGAACCCGAAGATATGACCGACCGTATCGGGAACCGACAGGTCGTTGATCCAGAGGAAGCTGCTCTGGCGCAGCTCGACCGCGGTGCCGAGCATGGAATAGAAGCCGAAGAAAATCGGCATCTGGGCGATCGTGGGCAGGCAGCCGCCCATCGGGTTTACGCCGTATTCGCGTTGCAACTGCCACATCGCCTGGTTGAGCTTCTGCGGCTCGTCTTTGAGCTTCTCCTTCAGCTCGGCCATCTTCGGC
This sequence comes from Verrucomicrobiota bacterium, assembly GCA_025353105.1. Lineage (GTDB taxonomy): Bacteria > Verrucomicrobiota > Verrucomicrobiia > Chthoniobacterales > SZAS-18 > SZAS-18. The sequence continues at coordinate 38,236 of JANXRG010000076.1, read as the reverse complement.
CCGAGCAACGACATCTTCTTCATCTCGCGGATCGCCTTGCTTTGCAGCGGCCACAGACAGGCCTTGATGATGCAGGTGAGGACGATAATCGCGAGCGCGTAATTACCGAGGAACCGGTAAAGGAAATTCATCGACGTCAGCAGGAACACGCTGAAGATTTTGAAGATGCCGAAGTTGAGGATGTCGTCCTCGCCGTGGCCCAGCGCCTTGAGCCGCTTGTATTCCTTGGGTCCCGTGTAGATCTGGAAGCGGAGCGTCTGGCTCTCGCCCGGCTCCAGTTTGAGGGGCGCGAGTCCGATGGCACCCGTGATGGCGTAGATCGGCGTGCTCGGCGCGGCGGAGCCGTTCCCCTGAGGAGGAACGATCGCGAAGCGAACCGCCCAGACGCCGCGGGCGGCGGGATCCTCGTTCGGCTTCGCGCCGAGGGCGGTGAGCACGGTCGTGTAAAACTGATTGTTCACCGCCGCCCACGCGATGCGCTCGGCCGGCTCGGTATACAAAGCTTTGGCGGGACTGGTCTCGATCCCAATCAGAGGAATTCGTGACGGGTCGAAGTAGTTTGTGTCCTTAAAGGTGGTCTTACCTTCGTGATGCCAATCGAATCCAGTGTAGGTCGCCTGATCGCCTGTGTGGATCGGGGCGGCGGAGCCAAGGTGCAGATAGAATCCTTCGTCGCGGTAGATCTGACCACCGGTGTTTGTGAACGTAATCTCAAGTTGCGTCAGGTAGGGATCGACCGCATCGCCGGCGGGCGGCGAAAATTTCTTCACGATCCGCAGGCCGTCGCGCGTGGTTCGCTGAAAGAGCACCGCCTCGCCTTCGCGCTGCGTCTCATAGGCCGCGCTCGCGGCTGCCGTGTCGCCGGGCTTTTCGGAAAGCGCGCCGATCGGCACGCCGCCGACGGCATTCAATTCCAATTGGCCACCTGCCGCGTTGAGATTCCGGTTGCCGAGCATCGTGGCCTGCGCGATGCCGCCACCGAGGTTGGTGTAACGCCACTCCGCCACCGTGTTGACCACCTTCTCAACCTTGGCCGGAATTCGTTCGGCCGTTGGCTCGTCCTTCGTCGGCGCCGCATCCATTTTCACGGTCGCCGGAACGGCGGATGCGGGCGGGGTCGATGGCGCGGTCGCGTTCGCGGCCGGATCCGTCTGAGGGGGAGGTGCGGTCGGCAGGGACTTGGCCAGCTCGCGGTTAAAATAGAACTGCCACGCGATCATGCCGATGACGCTGAGGGAGATCGCGATCCAAGCTTTTTTATCCATGCGGGGCTTTTTGAGTGGGCGGGACAATAGGTGCGGATTGGCAAAAATCCACCCGGAGAAAAAGTGGCCGACGGTCGAGGGTCGAGCGTCGAGGGCCTGAGTTTGCCGCACCGGCGTACGTTCGCGCTCGAATGAGCGATCAGGGCGATTTTACGCTTTGAATTCGGAGTTGGTTCTGGTCTCCGACTGTCCCTCGCGCAGCCCAGGCGTTCTCGCCTGGCTTGAGTCTCGACTCTCGACCCTCGACTCGGCCACTTCGGGAACCGGGTCATATCCCTGACCGCCCCAAGGGTGGCAGCGGCAGATACGGCGCGCGCCCAGCGAAAGGCCGCGCAAGGTGCCGTGCTTCTCCAGCGCCTCGCCAAGATACTCGGAGCACGTCGGAACGAACCGGCACGTCGGGCCGGTCAGCGCATGTAGCGCGGGCGAAATGAACCGCTTGTAAAATCGAAGCAGGCGGCGCAGGACGACGTTGATCATCGCCGGTCGTTTCCGGCCGCCCGGCCGCGTTGTCAAATCAGGGGACGCCCTTCCACAGTTTCGCGCGCGCGGCGAGACGATCCCATTCCGCGCGCAGTTGGTCGGAGGTTGCACGCGCCGAAGCGGAACGCGCGATGACCACGATCCAGCACGCCGTTTTCAAGCGCGGGCGGGATGCGCGCACGATTTCTCGCAGACGCCGGCGAATGCGATTGCGCACGACGGCTCCGCCCAGTTGGCGGGTGGTGATGAAGCCGATGCGGCTGGGTCCGGTGCCGGCGTTTTCGAGCACGGCGAGCGTGAAATTGCGTCCCGGCCACGACCGCCCTTCCGCGCGTACGCGCCGGAATTCCGCGGTCAAGTTCAGTCGTGCCGCGCGGGGAAAGCGCAGACGGCCGGGTCGCGGGGCTCCCGCCGCGTCGTTGGGCGGTGGAAGGTCGATATCCTGCCTCCTTCGCCGGTTCCGGCGATCAATCAGGACGCCTTTGTGGAGGCCGTCTTCTTGGTGGACGTCTTGGGCGCCTTGGCCTTGGCGGACTTCGGCTTCGCGGCGCGGGCGACGGGCTTCACGCCGTGCTTCACCTCATTGCGGACGGCGCGGCGGGCGCGTGAGCGGACAATCCGCTTTCGCCACCCCTTCGCCTGATAGCCACCCGCTTTTTCCGGATGATTGGAATGGTTGTGACGGCGGAATTCCAACTCGGTGCCCTTTGGCAGCAGGCGCTTGCGGCCTTGGCGGCGGCGGCGGCTCAGCGTCGCGCGACCGTTCTTGGTCTTCATGCGGGCGCGGAAACCGAACTGTTGCCGGCGGCACCGTTTCGAGGGCTGGTACGTGCGTTTCATGGGAAAGGGGACTTGAATTGACCGGTCCAAGCTGAAACCAGCCAGATTGGCGCGGGCGCGGAAATTAGCGACGTCAGCCCGCTTGTCAACCTTCTGTCACCGGCGGTCAATCTCCTTTACCCGGTCTCCGATGCGGATGTACCGTCGCGGTCGCATGCCGAGCTCCCAAACCCGCATTGAGCCCGCTAGCCTGGAGGATTTACCGCAATTGGCGGACCTCTTGGCCGACCTTTTCTCGCACGAGGCGGATTTCCGCCCCGATCACGAAAAGCAGATGCGCGGCCTGCAGCTCATTCTCGAGCAACCCAATCGCGGACGCATCTTCGTCTTGCGCGCGGGCGACCATCGCATCATCGGCATGGTCAATCTGCTCATCACGATTAGCACGGCCGAGGGAGGCTTCGTCCTGCTGCTCGAGGATTTGGTGATCCATCACGACCATCGCGGTCGCGGGTTCGGCGAGGAAATGCTGAAATACGCCGTCGACTACGCGCAGAAGAAAAATTTCTACCGCATCACGCTTCTGACCGATCGAATCGACGAGCCCTCGCAGCGCTTTTTCCGCAAGCACGGCTTCGTCTCGAGCGAAATGATCCCGATGCGCCTGCTCCTCGCCCCAGTATCGCCCGGCGATCGCCGCGGACCTGTCATCACGCCCCGCCTATGAGTTCGCTTTTCTTCGATTGTTCCAAGGGGCTCAGCGGCTCGATGCTCGTGGGCGCGCTGTGCGACTTGGGCGCGAAACCGTCGGCCTTGGATTGGGAATTGTCCCAGGTTGACCTCGGCGAATTCCACGCCCACTTCGAGCGGGTGACGGAACGCGGTGTCGCCGGCGTGAAATTCTCGATTCACCCCGGCGCGGTCCACACCCCGGACCAGGACAAGGAGCACGATCGCGATCAACACGAGTGCGAACACGACCACGAGCACGACAAAAAATCCGTGCATTCAATTCCCAAGCTCGCCGCGTCGGTCGAGGCATCCGGTTTGCCGGGCCCGGTGAAGGGTCGCATCGGATCGATTCTCTCGCGGCTTGGTCAGACTCACGACGCGCTTACGCTCGACGAAGCGGCGGCGGTGATCTGCGCCACGTCCGCGTTGAACGCCTTGAAGCCGGAGCGCGTAGCCTTTTTCTGTCGCGAGGGCACGATGGACGCAACGATTGATTCCGGCTCGGCGTTTGCGGCCGAGTTTGTCTCGTCATCCGAGGGAATGCCGGCAATCGAAATTACGCGGACCGGCCAGGGCATCGGCGCGGAAGGTCAGTCGCTGCGCGCCGTGCTTGGCGAGCTGGCCTAGCGGGCGGTACTTCAGGTTTCGAGGCAGTCGTCGAGCGCGTCGAGCAATTCGCCAACACTCTCCGCGGTCTCGTCGCCCATGTTAGAAAGGCGGAAAGTCTGGCCCTTGAGCTTGCCATAGCCGCCGTCGATCGCGAGGCGGTGGCGCTGCTTGAGCTTGCTCACAAGGTCCGCCACGTCGATTCCGCGCGTATTCGCCACGCACGTGAGCGATTTCGAGCGAAAGCCTTCCGGCGCGAAGAAGTCGAACCCGCGGCGCGTCACCCAGTCGTGCACGAGCGCATTGGTCCGGGCGTGCCGGGCGTGTCGGTGCGCGAGTCCTTCCGCGAAGATGTCTTCAAGTTTGGACTGCAACGCGAAGATGTGGCTCACGCTCGGGGTGGCCGGCGTCATGTTTCCCTCCGCGTTCCTCCTGAACTCGAGGAAATCGAAATAGTATCCGCGATCCTTGGATTGTGTCGCCCGCTCGTAGGCGCGGTCGGAGATGGTCAGCAGCGAAAAACCGGGCGGCAACGCCAGCGCCTTCTGGCTGCCGGTCAACAACAAGTCCAGGCCGAGCTCATCGGTCGCGATTGGCACCGCCGAGAACGACGACACCGCGTCCACGATCAGCAGCGCCCCGGGGAATTTCCGCACGACCGCGGCAAGTTCGGCCAGCGGATTCATCACGCCGGTGGAGGTTTCGTTGTGAATGAGCGTGACCGCGTCGTACGCGCGCTCGCGTAGTTTTGCCTCGAGCAGATCCGGTGTGATCGGCTTGCCCCATTCGACCTGGAGCCCATCGGCCTGGCGACCGCACCGGCGGGCAACATCCAGCCACTTGTCGGAAAACGCCCCGCACATGCAGCAGAGGACGCGCTTCTGCACGAGATTGCGGATGGCGGCCTCCATCACGCCCCAAGCGGAAGACGTCGACAGCAGGACCATTTGTTTGGTCGCGAAAAGCTCTTGCAGCGGACCTTGGATCGAAGCGTACAGCTTGGTGAAGTCGCTCCCGCGGTGGCCAATCACCGGTTTCGAAAAAGCGGCGAGGGTCTTGGGCGAGACCTCGACGGGCCCCGGGATAAACAGCTTGGTGTGATTCCGCGTCGTCATGGTGAGTCGAGCACGTTGGCACCGAACCGCTCCGCAAAAAAATGAAAGTTTCGCGCGGATCAACGCGGTGATAGCGGCCAAAGGAAATGCGCGAGTCTCAGTTGCGCGAGGCGGGCCTCCGCTTCGGTTTGCAACATCCCGCCGGCCTGCCCGAGCGTCTCATACACCAGGGCCGCCTCCCGCCAGCGCTCAAGTTCCTGCAGGGCTTGCGCGGCGTCGAATCCCGCGCGGGCAAACCAAATGGTGTCCTGCCCGCCGACGGGGGTTGGACGCAGCGCCTCCCGCCACGCGGCGATCGCACCCGCCTTGTCGCCGGCGCGGCGGCGCGCGTCGCCCAATTGCGTCAACGCCTGCCGCCTTGCTTCCGGAGGCGAGGCGGTTGATTGCGCTACAGATAGAAAGGCCGCAGCGGCCTCGGGCAGGCGCAGCGGGTCGTCGGTCGAAAGCCGCAGCAGCGCTTCACCCCGCGTCAGTTCCGCGACCAGCCGGGTGGCTTCCAGCGGCGGGCCTTCTTCGCCCCGCAGGATCGCGTCGCAGTGCAACAGTCCCACGGCGGCCCGGCCGAGCCTCAACTTTGCGCGCGCCTGGCCAAGGCGCGCTGCCGCGCGCAACGGCCCGGGCGGGGTGATGCCCGCGACCGATTCAAAAAGCGTCGCTGCGCGCTCGAGTGAGGGCGCCGATTCGCCGCGCAGAGCCGCTTCGCCCGCGCCCAGCAGTGCCGCCGGCACCAACGACGAGTCGGGTCGGTCCTCCGCGAGTCGCTCCCACGCGATGCCGGCGTCGTCGATGTCCCCACGGCGAAATAATGCTTCCGCCCGCGTGAATCTGACCGAGTCCGTCCGGGGGGAATCCTGATATTGTTTGAGGAAGCGATTGGCCAGCGCGACGGGATCGTCGGCGCTGCCGGACTCGGCGGCGAGCCGGACGGCGAGTAGGTCGACTCGCTCCGCCAAGATTCCCGCCGGCTTTCCCGCGCGCGCGAGACGCAGTTGGTTGCGGGCCGTGTCCAGATCGTGATCCGGGCCGTACGCCGCGATTTCCGATAGCGCCAGGCGCGCCTCTGCGACCCGCAAGTGCCACGCGAATTCGCGCGTGAACTCGCGGAGCGCGTTGGCGGCCGCCTCGAAATCGATGCTATATCCCGAGTTCCAAGCCTGGCCGGCGCGGACGAGCGCGCTTTCCAGACGCAAATCGCCGACCAACGCCTCCGCGGCAAACCGGGTGCGGAAATCCGCCACGGCAGACACGAATTTTTCGTCGTCGCCGTCGCGGAGGATCTGGATCGCCGCGTTGAAGGCGTCATGCGCCTCCGCGTCATTCGACGCCGGAACCTCCGCCGCGCGCGTGGAAAACAGCGCGATGGAAACGGCGCAGCACGCGGGGAGAATGGGCAATTTCACGGGGGCAAAGACCGACGAGGGAAATCTAGCGCCGCCGCATCGCTTCGGCGAGCGCGCGACCGGTGTGGCTGGCGGAATCGGCGGCAATCGCCTCGGGCGGACCCACCGACACCACGCGTCCGCCGCCGTCGCCGGCCTCGGGTCCCAGATCGATCACCCAATCGGCGCACCTAATGAAATCGGGATGATGCTCCACGACCACCAGCGTATGGCCGGCGTCGCGCAATCGCACGAGTGCGGTCATCAATCGATCCATGTCGGCGAGGTGCAGGCCGGTGGTTGGCTCGTCGAGCAGATAGATCGCCTGGCCGGCCGACGGCGTTTTCATGAGTTCGGTCGCCAGCTTCAGTCGCTGTGCCTCGCCGCCGGAAAGCGTGTCGGCAGATTGCCCGAGCGCGAGGTAGCCCAGCCCGACTTCGGCGAGCACGGCCAGGCGGGGAGCAAGCCCGGGTACGGCGGTGAAGAAGCGCGCGGCCTCGTCGATGCTCATCGCGAGGACGTCCGCGATCGATTTTCCCTTGAACGTGATCTCCAGCGTCTCCCGGTTGAACCGCCGGCCCTCGCACGCTTCGCACGTCACGTACACGTCCGGCAGGAACTGCATCTCGACTTTGATTTGGCCGTCGCCGCCGCAGCGCTCGCAGCGGCCGCCCTTGACGTTGAAACTGAAGCGCGACGCCGTGAAGCCGCGCGCGCGCGCGGCCGGGAGCTTCGCGAACAAATCGCGGATCGGCGCGAACAGGCCGGTGTAGGTGGCCGGGTTGGAACGCGGGCTTCGACCGATCGGTGACTGGTCCACCACCACCACGCGATCGAGTTTTTCCATCCCGTCGATGCCTGCGTGGCGGCCGGGCCGATCCGTTGAACGATGCAAGTGCTGGAACAGCGCGCGGCGGAGAATCTCGTCCACCAGAGTCGACTTGCCGCTGCCTGAGACGCCCGTCACGCACACGAGACAGCCGAGGGGTATCCGCACGGTGACATTCTGCAGGTTGTGCTCCGCGGCGCCGCGAATGACGAGCCAGTCGCGATCATTGGCCGGGAGACGCCGCGTGGGCGGATGGATTTTCTTGCGGCCAAGGAGATAATCGGCGGTGGGCGAAATCGGGGCCTCGCGCAGATCGTCGAGGAAACCCTGAGCGAGCAGCCTGCCACCGTCGGCGCCGGCCGACGGGCCGATCTCGATGAGGTGATCCGCGGCGCGAATCATGGCCTCGTCGTGCTCGACGACGAGGACGGAATTTCCGAGGTCTCGCAGGCGATGCAGCGTGGCGATCAAACGATCGTTGTCGCGCGGATGCAGGCCGATGCTGGGCTCGTCGAGGACGTACAGCACGCCGGAGAGGCCGCCGCCGATTTGGGTGGCCAGTCGCACCCGCTGCGCCTCGCCCCCGGAAAGAGTGGTGGTCTCACGATCCAGCGTGAGGTAATCGAGTCCGACCTCGCGGAGAAAATCGAGTCGCGCCTGCATCTGGCGCAGCGGTTCGGCCACGATCACGCGCGCCATCGTTTCCAGCGCGAGATTTTCGACGAATGCCGCGGCGCCCGCGACGGTGAGCTGACTGACGCCATGGATGTTGAGTTCGCGGCCTGATTGATCGGCCAGGATCACGGCGAGTGATTCCGGTTTGAGCCGGGCGCCACCGCAGACGGGACATGGCCGCGGGGACAGGTAACGGCGCAGCCTAGCCTTCACCGCCTCGCTCGTCGCTTCCTTCCATCGCGAGGCGAGCTGCGCGACCAGACCCGCGAACGGCTGCTTCGCGGACTTGGTAAAGACGATCGCCTCGTCGCCGCTGCCGTGCAGCAGCGCGTTTCGCATCGACTCCGGCAATTGCGCAAACGGCGTGTCGAGCGAGACGCCGTAGTGCGCGGCGAGATCGTGCAATTGCGCGCGATAGAATGGCTGCATCCGGTCCGGCGCGGACGACCACGGCACGATCGCGCCGTCGGCCAGCGAGCGCGTCCGGTCAGGAACGATCAAGTCCGGATCGGGATCGAGCCGCGTGCCCACCCCGTGACACGCCGGACACGCTCCGTGTGGACTGTGAAACGAAAAATCCCGCGGGGTCGGCGGCGGCCGCGTGTAGCCCGTCACCGGATCACGAAATTCCGTTGAGTAAGCCGTTTCCGTCATCGCGTCGTCGACGCCATGCAACGCTGACAGCGAGCCCCCGCCCCAGCGCAGCGCCGTCTCGACCGAGTCCGCCAGGCGGGATCGAATACCATCGCGCAGCACGAGGCGATCGATGACCAGTTCGATCGTGTGCGGCTTTGACTTCGCAAGCTTAGGCCGGCCCTCGGGCAGCGCGCTCAGGTCGAGGATCTCGCCGTCCACCCGGGCCCGCGTGAATCCGTCGCGGCGAATGCGCTCAAACAGGTCCTCGTGCGTTCCGACCCGTCCGCGCACGAGCGGCGCGAGCAGAATGACGCGCGTCCCGTCGCCGAATCTGGCGAGCTGGTCGACGATTTCCGTCGGGGTCTGCCGACCCAGCGGCCGGCCGGTCTTCGGGTCGCGCGGTGAGCCCGCCGCCGCGAAAATGAGCCGCAGGTAGTCATGAATCTCGGTTGTCGTCGCGACGGTGGAGCGGGGCCCGGGCGCATTCGTGCGTTGTTCGAGCGCGATGGCGGGGGAGAGGCCCTCGATGCGATCCACGTCGGGCTTTTCGATCCGGTCGAGAAACTGTCGCGCGGTGACCGAAAGACTCTCGACATAGCGGCGCCGGCCTTCGGCGTAGAGCGTGTCGAAGGCGAGGGAGGATTTGCCCGAGCCGCTGACCCCAGTGACGACGACGAGTTTGCCCCGTGGAATCTCGAGGTGGAGGTCCTTCAGATTGTGCTGGCGCGCGCCGACCACGCGGAGATTCTGATTGGGCAAGGCGGACATCTTTTATCAGGGTCGGCCCGGATATTGCTCCCCACTTGGGTCACCGACGAGTATTAACATGACGACTCCGCTGCCACCCACCCGCGATGACGTCCAGACCGTCCGCCTGAATCCCACCATGACCGGCCACGCCCCGATCCCGCTGCCGCCCGAGGGGCCGAGCTTCGAGGAATTGCATCGGAAGTTTCGCGAGTTTAAACACTCCACCAACAACGCTCTGGCGATCGTGATGGCGCTGTCGGAGATGACGGCGCGGAATCCGGATCACGCGAAGCGATTGGTCCAGGTGGTGGCCGAGAAGGGTCCGCAGGTGGTGGGCCAGTTGCGCGAACTGGACGAGATTTTCAGACGGCTGTCCGAACAGAAGCCGCCGGGCGTCTGAATCGGACGCCAGGGCCGGGGGGCGCAACCGGACGATTGCGTTTTCCGTTCAATCCTGGATAAGGGCGCGATGCGATTAACCTTCCTCCTCTGCGCGCTGGCCCTGATCGCGATGGTCGCGCTAACCTCGTGCGCGTCGAACCAGCCGCGAGCCGTGATCCCTGAACCCGTCAAGGCGGCCACCCCGACCGGGCGAATCGAGTACGGCGTCGCTTCGTGGCACGGGCCGAGTCGTTTCAGCAGTCAGAGTCGCACCGCGAGCGGCAGGCGCTGGAGCAACGGCGAACTGATCGCCGCGCACAAGAGCCTTCCCCTCGGGACTTTTGTGCGGGTGACGCACCTCGGCAGCAAGCAGGTGATTGTGGTCCAGATCATCGACCGTGGACCGTACATCAGCGGGCGGATTGTCGACCTGAGCCCGCGCGCGGCCGAAGCTATCGGAATCAAGGGTTCCGGGGTGGGTAAGGTGAAAATCGAGGTCGTGCGACTTTAGCCGGGTCGTTGGAATCGCGGGATGGATCGAACAAGCTTCGCCGCATTGGCGTCTGATTCTGCGCACGCGACTTCTTGACCCTGTGGAATCTTCCGCTAGCCTGCCCGTTCTCGAAAAAATGCCATCCAGCCACGCCGTCTCCGACACGTGAGCGGTCCCGTTCGCTCCCCTCGAATCGTCTCATGAGCAAGTCCCGCCTCGCGCTCTTTCTGCTTCTTGCCGGCCTCGTCTTCCCGCCCCTGCGCAGCCCGGCGCCCATCGTGGTCCGGCCGGGTGAAGGCGCGGAATACGTATCCCCGGGCGTCGAGCGCGCGCCTGATGCGGCGAGTGCGCAAGCACAGTTCGATTATGCCGCCCAGCTCGAAAGGAGCGGAAACATCTCCAGCGCGGTCCAGGCCTACCGCAAGGTCGTGCGCCGGTTTCCGCGGAGCCCTTTCGCCTCGGGCGCGCAGTACAAGGTGGGCCTACTGCTCGAAAAGAACGGGGACCTCGAGGGCGCGTTCAAGGCCTTCACCAAGCTGAACAAGGACTACCCCCGGAGTGAGGACTTCAACTCCTCGATCGAGGGCCAGATGCGCGTTGCCGACGCGTACCTCAACGGCCGCCGGCAAAAAATTCTCGGCATCCCGACCCTGCCTTCGATGGGGCGCGCGGTCGACATTTACACTTCGATCATGCGCAACGCGCCGTACAGCAAGTATGCGCCCCTGGCGGAATTCAACATTGGCCGCGCGCGGGAAAAGCAGGGTGACTTCTCGGGTGCAATCAACGCGTACCAGATTGTCGTCGACAAATATCCCACCAGCGACGTGGCGGACGATGCCATGTACCAAATCGGGTACGTTTATGTCACGATGGTGCGCGCTGGTTCCTACGACCGCAATGCCGCCCGGTTCGCGCGCGAATACCTCGAGGATTTTCTCGCCACCTACCCCAAGCACGAGAAGGCGGCACAGGCACGCGACTATCTCGCCTCGCTCGGCAAGGCGCAGACGCGCACCTCGTTGAAGGTGGCGCAGTATTACGACAAGGCCAAGCTCTGGCGCGCCGCCCTCATGTATTACAACGAAGTGGTGCGGCAGACCCCTGATTCGCCGGACGCGAAGGTGGCCACCGACCGACTCGCGCAACTGCGGACGAAATTGGGTGAGACCATCTTCAAGGATCCGATTCTCACCCCCGGCAAACCGGATCCGCGTCGCGTCGCGGAATTGCAGGGTCGCCAGCTTCCGCCGGGGGGCGGCCCCCTGGGCCAGCCCGTTTCGCAGCTCCCACCGCTGGCTCCCGGTCTCGATGCTCCGTTGCCGGATGAAGCCGGCATGGGCCCTGAGGGTGCCCCCGGGTTGGATCCCAATTTCGATCCGACCAATCCGTTCGGCGGTCCATCGTCCTTGGGACCACGTGGCGCGCGACCCGCGCCTGAGTCCACCGGGGAGCCCGCGCCCCCGGCGGAACCGACCCCGCCGTCGGTCGATCCGGCGCCGACACCTTCGCGTTAGTCAGGGGCTCGTTGCGCATGGCTATCGTTGCGACCTGCCACGCGCGGCCCGGATGGTTTTCCCGCGTCGGGAGGGTCGGCATTTTCCCGGCGGTACTTCTGCTCGCCGGTTGCGCCTATTCGCTTGGTCCCGCCAAACCGACGTATCTCAACGCGGTCCACCGACTTTCGGTTCCGATGTTCCGCAGTGACGACCTGGTGCCGCACGTCGAGAGCCTGCTGACGACGACCCTCATCAAGGAGTTTCAGCGTGACGGAACATTCAAAATTGCGCCGTCCGGGGGCGGTGATGCAACGCTGCGGTGCACGCTCGAAGCAGTGCAGCTGACGCCCGTTCGCTCGGTTCCAGGAAATGTGCAGCAAGCGAGTGCATTCGTGATGAGCCTCAAAATCCGTTATGAATTGCGCGAAGGCGCGGGCGACCGCGGCCGGGTGCTCGACGGTGGCCGGGTGACCGGGGAAGCGAGTTTTTTTGTCAGCACGGATTTGCAGCAGGACCAGCGCCAGGCCTTCCCGCGCGCCGCCGAACAGGCCGCGCAGCGATTGGTCGGTCAGCTTTCGGAAGGTTTCTAGGAAATGCCGAATGCGGAATGGGAATACTTAATGTCGAATTTCGACAATCGAAAGTCGACGCGACTCTCGACTTTCGATCTTCGACGCTCGACGCTCCCGCCGTGCTCTACCTGGTCGCCACGCCCATCGGTAATCTCGCCGACATCACGCTGCGCGCCTTGGAAACTCTGCGCGCGGTGGACGTGATTGCCGCGGAGGACACGCGTCATTCGCAAATCCTCCTGCGGCACCACGGGATCGCGGGAAAGCCGCTGCTGAGTTTCCATGAGCACAATGAAGCGCGCCGCACGGCGGAATTAATCGAGCGGATGAAGGCCGGAGCGAATGTCGCGGTGATGACTGATGCCGGCCTGCCGGGCCTTTCCGATCCCGGTCTGCGACTCGTCCAGGCGTGCCAACGAGAGGGCCTGCCGTTCACGATTCTACCGGGGGCGAGCGCGCCAGGGCTGGCGCTGGTGGGTTCGGGCTTCGATGCCGGCGACGGATTTTTCTTCGGCGGATTCCTGCCAAACAAATCTGGCGGCCGCGAGCGCGAAGTGCGGCGCGCGTTGGAACGCGACATCGTCTCGCTCTTTTTTGAGTCGCCTCACCGTTTGCAGCGGACGCTTGACTTAATGGCGTTGCTCGAGCCATCGCGCGAAGTCTGCGTCGCGCGCGAACTCACGAAGCACTTTGAGGAGTACCGGCGAGGCCCGGCCCGCGAAGTCGCCGCTCATTACAACGCCCATCCGCCAAAGGGCGAGATTGTGCTCGTGATTTCCGCGCGGGCCGACTGATGCGCTGAACGCGCATCGCTGGCTCCTGAGGTAGGATTGGTGCGCATTGAGCGGACCTTTGCGCATTGCGCTTCGCGTACGGGATTGCCGCTGAACGCGGCCTGGCAATCGAACCCACGGGTTCGAATCGGACGAGGAATGCGCTGAACGCGCATCGCTGGCTCCTGAGGTAGGATTCGAACCTACGACCAGTCGGTTAACAGCCGACCGCTCTACCACTGAGCTACTCAGGATTTTGCGACACCCGCATCACCGACGGGCGACGGGCCGTCAAAGATGGTTTGGAGCGCCCGCCTCGCAAGCGATTTTTTCCGGGAATCACTTGACGCATCGCACCGCCTCTCCCAGTGTTCGCATGAAAATCAGGCCGGGTTTCCAACCCAGTCGTCTTGAAATCTTTTCCCGACCCCGCCCCGGCGGAGTTGCACCTCGCCCGTCAGGAAAGTATTCTTGCCGCTGGGCCGGCGCCCCCGGCCCCGCAACCGGCGGTTCCCGCGATTCTCCGGCTGGCGGCCTTCCACTCTTCACTCTGCAGTCCCTTTCTAGAAAGTCTTGTTTGAATGTTTAATGGCATCATGGGCCTGTTCTCGAATGACATCGGAATCGATCTCGGAACAGCCAACACTTTAGTTTACGTCAAGGACCACGGCATCGTCTTGCGCGAGCCGTCCGTTGTGGCGGTAAAAGCGGGCACCAACAAGGTGCTCGCCGTCGGGAATGAGGCCAAGCGCATGCTGGGCCGCACGCCCGCCAATATTGTCGCGGTTCGCCCCCTCAAGGACGGCGTCATCGCCGATTTCGAGATCACGGAGGCGATGCTGCGCCACTTCATCACGAAGGTGCACAGCCGGCGGAAATTTGTCCGGCCGCGCGTCGTCATCGCGGTGCCCAGCGGCATCACGGAGGTCGAGAAACGCGCGGTGAAGGATTCCGCGCAGCACGCCGGCGCGCGCGAGGTTTATTTGATCGAGGAGCCGATGGCGGCCGCGATCGGCGTCGGCCTGCCGGTGCAGGACGCCGCCGGCAACATGATTATCGACATCGGCGGCGGCACGACGGAAGTCGCGCTGATTTCGCTGAGCGGAATTGTTTTCAGTCGCAGCGTGCGTGTGGCGGGTGATGAACTCGACGAATCCATCGTCCAGTACATCAAGCGCGCGTACAACCTCATGGTCGGCGAACGCACGGCCGAGGAGATCAAGATTAAGATTGGGTCGGCTTATCCAATGGAGAAGGAGACCAGCATCGAGGTGAAAGGTCGTGACCTCGTGGCCGGTCTGCCGAAGACGCTCACGCTGACTTCGCAGGAAGTCCGCGAGGCGTTGCTGGAGCCGATTTCCACCATCGTGGACAGCGTGCGCATCACGCTGGAGCGATGCCCCCCGGAGCTATCCAGCGATCTCGTTGATCGCGGCCTCGTCCTTGCGGGCGGTGGCGCGCTGCTGCGCGGGCTCGACAAACTTCTCAGTGAGGAAACGGGTCTACCGGTGCATGTCGCCGAGGATCCGCTCAGCGCGGTGGCCGAAGGTACCGGCAAGGTCCTCTCCGAGATCAAATTCCTGCGCCAGGTCGCCTCGGCGGAACGTTCGTGGCGGGCAGCCACGGCGTGACCACGAGCGCCGCGATGCCAGGGCGATGAAAGCCAGACGCCCAGACACGAAGGGGCCGGCGGCCGGTAGGTCCGCCGCGCGCACTGTCGCCGTCCATCCGCTCGATCGCGGACAAATTCCACCGGGAGCGCCGACGCCATGACGCGCGCCGGGCTCATCGCGCTCGCGGTGTTTATCATCGCGACGGGCCTGCTTTTCAGCCTGAACCCGCGCACGCAGCAAAAGCTTTCCGCCGCGGTATTACAGGCGGTCGCACCGGTGTTCAGCACCGGTTCGAGCGTGAAGACCCGCGTGCAGGCGTACACCACCGGCGTGAAGTCGCTCGCCGAGTTGGAGGACGACAACAAGCGGCTGAAGACGGAAAATAACGAGCTCCGCGTGACGAACCAGATGCTCCGCGACCTCGGCGATGAGAACGTAAACCTGCGCCGTGCCCTTACCTACAAGCAGCGTTCGAATTTCAAGCTCATTCCCTGCCGCGTGATTGCGCGCGAGTCGGCCACGTGGTGGAGCCAGGTCCAGATCGATCGCGGCGAACAGGATGGCATTGAAAGTGACATGCCAGTCCTCACCGAATCAGGCCTCGTCGGCAAAACCACGATCGTGGCGCAGCGCACGGCCTATGTGCTGCTGGTCGCGGATGAGAATTGCAAGGTCGCGGTTTCCATCGAAGGCACGCGGGATCAAGGAATTCTCTCCGGGACGCGGCTTTCGACCGGCGCCCAGCCGGAGCTGCTGATCCGGTTCCTGCCGAAGACGGTCGAGGCGAAGCCCGGCCAGAAAGTTTACTCGTCCGGCGTGAGCGGCGGCGTGTTTCCATCAGGTCTGGTGCTAGGCACCGTGGCCGAGGAGCCGCGCGTGCGTGAACTGGATGCACAGGTGCGCGTGAGCCCGGCGGTCGACATGTCACGGCTGGAGAATTTGTTCGTCGTCGTTCCCCACAAGGAGGGAGGCTGAGCATGCTGCCGTTTGCCGCCTTCCTGATCGGCGCGACGCTCGTTGCGCAATAGCTCCAGCACGCGATGCCGTCATTCGACGTGCTGCACGGCGCGCGCATCACGCTCTTCCCGGTGTTGCTCGCCTATGGCTCGCTCGCGCTGCCGTATCCGCTCGTGCTGACGCTGGCGTTCTGCTCGGGCCTGCTTTGGGATTTGCTCAACCTCCAGGTCATCACGTCCACGGCGACGCTCCTGAAGACGCCCTCGGTCGAGGTCTTCGCGGGCACCAGCGTGGTGCTCTACGGACTGCTCGGGACCCTGATGCACGGCTTGCGCCCGTTGTTCCTGCGCGGCCGTTGGGAAATTCACGTCCTCCTGAGCAGTCTCTGCACCATCGCCATTCTCCTCGCCGAGTTTCTTGTGCTCAACCTCAAGCGCGGCGGGTTCGACTTCCCGCCGGTGATGTGGTGGCGCATTCTTGCGCCCGGCGCGATCGCGCTGCTCCTCGCGCCGGTCGTCTATCTCGGGTTCACCATTCTGGCCAACCTTTTGCATTACCCCGTCCGCGAGAATCCGCGCGAACCCCGCGGCCTGCACCGCGGCATCTAGTTCCGATGGCTGCCTTCTCCAAAGAAACCCGGCTGCAACTGCTCGCCCTCTTTGTGGTGCTGGCGGTCGGCGGCCTCGTCGCCCGTTTGTGGTGGGTCCAGGTCGTCAAGGGTGACCAGTATGCGCAGAAAATCCGCGGCGGTTCGCAGGTCACCGTGCGCATTCCCTCGGTGCGCGGCGAAATCCGCGATCGCAACGGTGTCACGCTCGTCGGCAACCGCTCGAGCTATCAACTCGAGTTCTATCTGCCCGACATGGTCAACGGTTACCGGCGCGCGGTCGGGCCCAAGGCCGTCCCGGTGATCCCCGCGACCCACACGGTGCGCGGCATGCTGCAGGACACGAAGGAAGTGGATGTCGTGCGCATTGTAAACGACGTCGTGCAGCCACAGCTCACGCAGCTCGGCATCCGGCAGGACTACAACGCCGAGCGCCTGCAAAAACATTTCCGCAACAACACCCAGGTGCCTTACACGTTCGTGGAAGACCTTAAGTTTGCCGACATGGCGAAGCTCTCCGAACGCAACCTCGGCCTGCCGGGCGTCAACGTTTCTCCGCGGCCCGTCCGCCAGTATTTCTACGGGGCGCTGGCCGCGCACGTGCTCGGTTACGTCGGACCCGAGGACACGGATCCCGAGGAGGCCAAGCGCTACAATTTCTACCAGGCCGACGTCTCGGGGAAGGCGAACATCGAACTCACGATGGATCGCTATTTGCGCGGCAAGCCCGGCGTTCGCGTGCTGAAACGTGACGTGAAGGGCGTCGTGGAAGGCGAGGCGAGCTACACGCCGCCGACCCCCGGCTCCAGCGTTTATCTCACGATCGACGCGCGCATCCAATTCATCGTGGAGCAGGCGCTGCGCGCGGTGGGCCGCGGCGCGGCGGTCGTCGTCGACCCAAACAACGGCAATATCCTCGCCATGGCGTCGGTGCCGTCGTTCGATCCGAACACTTTCATCCCGAGCGTCTCGGCGAAGGACTGGTCGACGCTGTTGAAGGACGACACCAACCCGTTGGTCAATCGCGCGATTTCTTCTTTTGCCCCCGGTTCGACCTACAAACCGATCACGGCCTTCGCGGGGCTTCGCCGTGGCATTGGCAGCCGCAGCTACAACTGTGCGGGCGGCGTGCAATACGGCGACAAATTCATGAAGTGCCACATCTTCGGCAAGGGCACGCATGGAACGATCGGCCTCGCCGATGCGCTGAAATATTCCTGCAACGCGTTCTTCTTCCAGTTCGGCAACGACGCCGGCATCGACCAGATCGAAACGGTCGGCCGGCTGCTCGGCCTCGGCCAGAAATCGGGCGTCGAGCTGACCAGCGAGGCGACCGGCACGCAGCCGGGTCGCAACTGGCTGACTTCGCGCACGCCGCGCGCGCGCTGGTCGGACGGCCAGACCGCGAACACCTCAATCGGCCAGGGCTACGTGGAGACGACGCCGCTGCAGATGGCGCTCATCGCGGCCACGGTGGCCAATGGCGGCACGTGTTTCTATCCGCGGCTGATCGACAAGGTGACGGATCGCGACGGCAACATCGACCTGCAGGATCCGCCGCGCGTCCGCTCGAACCTGCTGGACGAGGGCCTGACCGCCGCCCAGATCGAAGTGGTCCGGCGCGGCATGTGGAAAGTCGTGAACGAGTCGGGGGGCACCGCCGCGCGCGCGCGGCTGAAGGGCGTGCAGGTCGCGGGCAAAACGGGTACGGCGGAATTTTATCGCAACGGCGAAAAGGATAATCACACGTGGTTCCTTTCCTTCGCCCCGTATGAGGCGCCGCGCTATGCCATCGCCGTACTCGTGCAGGGGGCCAAGTCGGGCGGCGGCGTCTCCGCGCCCATCTCGGCGAAGATCATGGAAGAGTGCCTCGCGCTGGACGACGGCGCCGAGTTAAAGCTCGCCGCGCTCGCGCCGGCGCCGGGCAGTTTCCGTTTTATCAGCGCGATCGATTACAGCAAGTCGGACCCGGTGGTCACGATGCCCGACGCCGCGATGGCTTCGGCGGATGACGCGGACGCCGACGACACCGTCGACGACCAGCAGGCCATTGTACAACGCGGCCGCGATCGCGATCGCGAAACGCAGCGCGAGGTGCGCAAGGCCGAGCCGGTCATCCGGGCCGATGCCGATGCGCGCGGGCAGGTGCCGGTGCGCGTGGCAATCCCAGTGAACCGGCCCGCCCAACCGGCCCCGACGCCGGCCGCGAAACCCGATACACCGGTGTTGAACACCGTGCGCAAGTTTTTCCAACGCGGCGGCGACGCCCCCGCTTCCGAATCCACTCCCTCGCGGGCCACGCGTCCGTGACGCCCAACCGCATTCCACCCGAAACCGTTTACCCCCAATGCTTCAACTCGTGAAAGAAACCGTTAAAAAAATTCTCGGGATCGGCAAGAAAAAGCCATCCAACCTCATCGCCATCAGCGTCGAAAAACTCGAACGTCGCGTCGCCCTCCTCGAGGACGGCGTGCTCGAGGAATACAGCGTCGAACGCGCGTCCGACAAAAACATCGTCGGCGGCATCTTCAAGGGCCGCGTGAAGAACATCGAGAACGGCCTCAAGGCCATGTTCGTCGACATCGGCTTCGACAAGAATGCCTTTCTCCATTTCTGGGATGCGCTTCCCGCCGCACTCGACAGCGGCATCGAGGAAATCAGCCGGGTGGACGGCAAGCGCAAGGCGGCCAAGAAACCGACCGTTAAGGATATCCCGAGCATCTATCCCGTCGGCGCCGAGGTGATCGTGCAGGTGACCAAGGGACCCATCGGCACCAAGGGTCCGCGCGTCACCACCAATCTCAGCCTCGCGGGCCGCTATCTCGTGCTCATGCCGTACTCGGACCAGAGCGGCATCTCGCGCAAGATCGAGGACCCCAAGGAGCGGGAGCGGTTGCGCAAGATCCTGCGCGAACTCGAAATTCCCGAGGGCATGGGCGTCATCCTGCGCACCGTCGGCGAGGGCCAGCGTTCGCGCTTTTTTGTCCGGGACTTGAGCCTGCTCGTCGAGCAGTGGCGCAGCATCGAACAGAAGATGAAGAAGCTGCCCGCGCCTGCGTGCCTGTTTCAGGAACCCGATTTGATCGAGCGCACCGTGCGTGACTTTCTCACCGACGAAATCGACCGGGTGGTTTGCGACGACGAGGAATCGGTCAAGCGCATGCAGGATCTGGTCGGCCAGATTTCCAAGCGTTCGCGCAGCCGGATCGAGTGGCACCAGGGCCAGATCCCGGTCTTTGAAAATTACCGGGTCGAAAAGCAGATCGAGGATGCGTACCACCGCCAGGTCTGGCTGCCGTGCGGCGGTTACATCGTGATCGACGAGACCGAGGCGCTCATCGCGATCGACGTGAACACCGGCCGCAACAAGGGCCAGGGCCGCGACATGGACAAGACGATCCTGCAGACCAATCTCGAGGCGGCCGAAGCGATCGCGCGCCAGCTCCGCCTGCGCAACGTCGGCGGATTGATCATCTGCGACTTCATCGACATGAAGAGCCGCAAGGATCAGCAGTCGGTGTACGACCGCATGCGCGATCGGTTGAAGCGCGACAAATCCAAGACGCATGTCCTCCCGATTTCCGCATTGGGCCTGATGGAAATGACCCGGCAACGCGCGCAGGAGAGCATCAGCAGCACGATGTTCGTGCCGTGCCCGCACTGCAACGGCCGGGGCCGCGTGAAGAGCGCCGAGTCGATGAGCGTGGAGCTGCAACGCCTCCTCCATTCGATCATGCGCAAGCACCGCGGGGAGATCCACGAGTACAAGGTGGTCATCCATCCCGAGGTCCTGCAGCGCCTGCGCACCGAGGACGAGGATTTGCTGGTTGATCTCGAACGCCGCTATGAGGCCCGTCTCACGTTCCGCACGGATCCGCAGGGCTCGCTGGAGAAATTTATCGTGCTCGATGCCACGACCAACCAGGAAATGCGGGGGTGAGCCTTTCGGGGCAAGGGCATCCTGCTCGTGACGCGTGACATCTGAATCAGAGAATTTGTTCCTCAGGACGCGGCCGAAGTCTGCCGATTCTGACCGCGTTGGTAAAACAGCAGACCCGTGCCGATCAGCACGACGCAACCGCCCAAAACCTTGAGAAAGAAGAGCCCGCGTTCCTGACTGTCGGGAGGCGGGATCATCGACGTGACGATGGCCAGCAGGGTCGTCATGAACCCGACGGCGCTCACCAGCCAGCACGCCGCGGCTCCGCCGGGGATTAAGCTGACGCGCGCATCATTGCCGACGGCCCGGCGCCGCAACACGGGCAGCGCTGCAAAAATGTAGAGAAGCGGCAGGAACCCGAGGATGACCGTCATGTCAACGAGCACCGTGAACGCCTCATGCATCGTGGAACCGGAGAGCGCGCCAAACAGGATGATGGTGGTAAGAATGCACTGGGTCAGCAGCGCCACATGGGGCGTGCCGTATCTCGGGTGCAAGCCCGACAGGCCGCGGGGCAGGTAACGATCCACTCCGACGACGAACGGCAGGCGCGCGGTCCCGGCGATCCACGCTCCGATCCCGCCGAGGTTTCCGAGCGCGATGAGCCCGGCCACGACCGGACCAAACGCGGGAAACCCGAGGCGCTGGCCCACGGCCGCGAAGGCCTGGGGGATGCCCCCGATGAGGTCGGCTTGATTGGCCGGCAGGGCCACCAGCAACGCGAACGTGCCGGCCATGTAGATTACCGTGACGAAGATCCCGGAGATGAGCATGGCCTGCGGAATCTGCCTTCGTGGGTCCCTGATTTCACCTCCGAGGATCGGGCCCAATTCCATGCCGCCGTAAGCGAGTGCGATCGTAGCCAGGCCCGTCAGCGTGGCCGCCGATCCCAAATCGGGAATCACATTCGATGTCGTCATCAACGTCGCCGAACCAAACTTGAACCACACAACGACGCCAGCGGCGAGCAGCAAGGCGGCGGCCGACCAGGTGGCGATGCCCCCGATATTTTGCAACCATTTTGCGCGATGAAGCCCCACGATGTTCAGCGCCGTCGCGCCCCACAATGCCACGACGCAATAAGTTGCGTTGTAGGCCGGATTGTCGACCAAGGCCAGCCACCGATCGCCGCCCAGGTAAAGGGACACCCCGGCCCCGAACAAAAGGAGCGCGGGAAAGAAGACAAGATTCGAGATCCAGTACGTCCACCCGGCGATGAAGCCGTGCCGATTGCCAAACGCTGCCTTGGTCCAAAGATAGAGGCCTCCTTCGCCGGGCAGGCGGGAACTCAATTCCAGAACCGCCAGCGCCACCGGCACGAAAAAAAGGATAAGTCCCAGCGCCCAAAGGATGAGGCTCGAAGGCCCGATCTTGGCGGCGGTCGTCAGCCAGCGCAGCCCAACAATCGCCGCGATGTTCAGCAGCACCAAATCCCGCGTGCCGAGCACGCGGGCGAGGGCCGGTGGTCCGGTCGGGTTGGTGACGGTTTGCATACCCAGTTGCGCGCTAGGGCGGTGCCGGTCGATCGACCCGCGCGCCGGAATGTGCGGCGACGGAAGAAGAGGGGCCTCACCCACGAACTCGACATTTTGATCGATGCGCCGTCCGGGTCAATCACCTCCCATGCGATGAGCTTGCAAGTCGGCCACTTTTTCGCAAAATGCGGCCATGAAAAACAGGTCCCGCGGGTTTGCATGGTTTGCCGGAATTTGTTCCCTGCTTTTTTCGGCGGCCGCTCTCGCCGGCCCGGCTCGCACGGCGGTCACCGGGGTCCCGAAGATTCAGGGACGGGAGATTGAGCAATTTGTGCTGATGGACTACATCCGGATGAAAACTTCGGTCAACGCCGGCGGCCCGGGTGCGTCCGGCTTCGCGATGCTTCCCGGCCAGTTTGTCGCGGCCAGTGAAGACGGCGGCGGCGTATATTATCAGGCGGTAAACGGATTTCGGGTGGCGCAGGATCCAAGCGCGGTCGTCGTGGGCGGCGTTTACGTGAGTCGGACGGGGAAGAATTCCATGACGGTCTATTTTGGCGATGCCCGAAATCAAAGCGGGCCGGTCAGCCTGCTTAATCACCGGCCGATGATTGTCGAGGACATGAAGAAATTTCAGGTGGCGAAGAGCGCTCCGGCAAAGGCGCTCAAGAAGTAGCGTGAGGCAGCGGGCACCAGATTCGTCTGGCCGCCGTCGAAGCGTCTGACATCGTTTCGCCATGAACCGCCGCGGTGCGCGGATTTTGACGGTCTTGATCGCATCCTGCGCTTTCGTCGCGACGGCCGGAGCCGAGCCGCCGCGTACGCCGGTCAAGGGCGCGGCAAAAATCCAGGGCCGAACGATCGAGCAACTCGTCTTGTTCGATTCCAACCGCATCGAGTCGGGGGCGTCGCACCGGCAGGGATCCGAGCGCTGGGGCTACGCCTTAATCCCGGGCAAGTACCTTCCGGTGAGCGAAAGCGCGGAGGGCGGTTTCTTTCAAACGGCGCGCGGTCTTCGCCTGCTGCGGCCGGAGTCTGGAGAAGATTTTTCGGTTGGCGGCCTGTGGGTCAGCAAGCGGCAGCAAAATGAAATCTGTCCCTACTTTGGCGACGTCCGGCCGACCGGGCCGGGGCTTGAAATCAGCAATCGACGGCTAACGTTCGACGAAATGCGGCGATTGAAAACCGGTCGCGAGCCCGCGGCCAAGGGCGCCAAGCCCTTAGATGACGCTTACACCCGCGATCCCCGGGCCTCGGGCTCGGTCACGCCGGTGATGCGCCAGCCGATGGGCTCGCGGGTCAGCGCGTACTGGTATTCCTTGGACTTTCCATCTGGACCTTCAATGCGCACGAACACGGAGGCTTCATAGCCGTTGTCGAGGCAGATGCCGAAGTCGGCCTTCACCGATTTCACGATGATTGGATAGCCGGAACTCACCATGTTTTGGAATTCCGCGAGCGGAAACATCTCGCGAATGGGCTGGGAGGCGAACGTGTACGCCTTGCCGAAATCCCCTGCGCGAAACGCGGCGAGCTGACCTTCAATAACGGCGACGATCTCAGCTTTCACGGGGGGCTTGCTGGCCTCCAATTCGGGGGTGGCGGCCCGGACAAATGACGCGAATGCAAGACTCACGAGGGCGGCCCACTTTGGAAGCGCGGACATAGCGGCAGAATGGGAGATCCGGAGCCGCCGGACCAGCTAATTCGTTTTTTTGGCGAATCACTTGCCAAGCGCCCGCTTCCGGTTAGTTTTCCGGCCCTTTTCACCCTGAAGCGACACTTATGTCTTACGCAATTCTCAAGACCGGCGGTAAACAGTACAAGGTTTCGACCGGCGACCAAATCAACGTCGAGAAACTCGACCTGAAAGTCGGCGACAAGGCCACTTTCAGCGAGGTCCTCATGGTGGCGGACGGGGGCAAGTTTAGCACCGGCGCACCATTCCTCGCCGGAGCGACGGTCGAGGGCGAAGTGGTCGGTCAGATCAAGGACGAAAAGGTGCTCGCCTTCAAGTACAAGCGCCGTAAGGGCTATCACCGTTCGGTCGGCCATCGCCGCAAGCTCACCACGGTCAAGATTCAGTCCATCATTGGCGCGTAAGCCCGCGCGAAGTCACTTTCCTACCCCCTCCCGCATATGGCTCACAAGAAAGGTCAAGGCAGCGTTAAGAACGGACGCGACAGCGTCAGCAAGCGTCTCGGCGTGAAGAAATTTGGGAGCGAGCATGTCCTCGCCGGCAATATCCTCATCCGCCAGCGCGGGCAGAAGTTCAAGGCCGGCAAGGGCGTCGGCATGGGCACCGATTACACCATCTTTGCGCTCGTCGAAGGCAAGGTGCGTTTCGATCGCGCTGGCCGCCGCATCAATGTGGACGCGCTGGTTGCGTAAGGCTCATCGCGAATTTGATTTTGTGAAGCGCGGACCGAAACGTCCGCGCTTTTCGCTGCCCGCATGTTCCACGTCGTGCTCGTCGAACCCGAGATCCCGCCGAACACGGGAAACATCGGCCGGCTCTGCGTTGCCGCCGGTGCAACACTCCACCTCGTCCATCCACTCGGTTTCCAGATCAACGATCGGGAACTCAAGCGCGCCGGGCTTGATTACTGGCCGCATCTCGCGCTGCGCGAGTGGCCAAATTGGGACGCCTTCTCGGCCGCGTGCCCGGCGCCGGAGCGGTGCTTCTTTCTCACCACCAAAGCCTCCCAAAGTTACCTCACGCAGCGCTTCGAGCCGGGCGACTACCTCGTCTTTGGTCGCGAGACGCGCGGATTGCCGGACGGGCTGCTGGCCACGAACGCGGAACGCACACTTACCATTCCGATGGCACCCGAGGCGCGCAGCCTGAATCTCGCGACCGCGGTCGGCATCGTGCTCTACGAGGCGCGGCGACAACAATCGTCATGACGCGCACGACGCCGGACCCGGGCTTGCGCCGGCGGGTTTCCTCGCTTTCCTCGCCGCTCCACCGATGAGCCTCATCGTCCAAAAGTACGGCGGCAGCAGCGTCGGCAATCCCGAGCGGATCCGCCGCGTGGCGGAACGCGTGATCGCAACGCAACGCGGGGGCGACCGCGTCGTCGTCGTGGTGTCCGCGATGAGCGGCGTGACGGATTCCCTGATCAACCTGGCGCGCGAGGTGTCGGCCAGTCCGACCGAGCGCGAGCTCGACGTGTTATTGGCCACGGGCGAGCAGACGACGATTGCGTTGCTGGCGATGGCGATCAATTCGGGAGGCGCGCGGGCCGTTTCGCTGACCGGCGCGCAGGCGGGCATTGTCACGGACGGCGTGCACACGAAGGCGCGCATCGCGAACATCACGCCGACGGAGATGCAGCGATTCCTCAATGACGGGCAAATTGTAATCGTGGCGGGTTTCCAGGGACAGACGATGGAAGGTCAGATCACCACGCTCGGGCGTGGCGGTTCGGACCTCACCGCGATCGCGATTGCATCGGCCCTCGACGCCGACCTTTGCCAGATTTACACGGATGTGGATGGCGTGTTCACCTGCGACCCGCGCCTGGTCCCGTCGGCCCGGAAGCTCGACGAATTGAGCTACGAGGAAATGCTTGAGATGGCGAGCAGCGGATCGAAGGTGATGCAGTCGCGCTCGGTCGAGTTCGCCAAGAAATTTGGGGTTCCCTTCGAGGTGCGCAGCAGCTTTCACCATCTTCCCGGTACCCGCGTGATTGAAGAAACCATGAGCATGGAAAACGTCGTCATTCGCGGCCTGAGCGTGGAACGGAATCAGGCCAAGGTCACAATCGACGGCGTGCCCGACCGGCCCGGCGCGGCCGCGGCGATCTTCGGCGCGCTCGAGCGGGCGAACATCGTCATCGACGTGATCGTGCAGAACGTTTCGCGCACCGGGGCAACGGATATTTCGTTTACGCTCAATAAGGACGATCTCGACCATGCGCGTCGCACGCTCGAACCCGTGGTGAAGGAGATCGGCGCGCGCGCGCTCCTCGCCAAGAGTGGCAGCGCAAAGCTGAGTGTGGTGGGCATCGGGATGCGCTCGCACTCCGGCGTCGCTGCAAAACTTTTTGCCTGCCTCGGCGCGGCCGGGATCAACATCGAGATGATCTCGACCTCGGAAATCAAGATTGCGGTCATCATCGATGAGGCGGACATCGCCCGCGCCGCGAACGTGGCGCACGATGCGTTCGGCCTGGCGAGCGGACCGATGCTCGCGTCGTGAACGCCCCCGATCCCGGATCGGTGCGCGCCGCGAAAAAGGCAATTCGCGCCGAGGTCGCCGCCGCGCTGCAGCTCATGTCGCAGGATGCGCGCGCGCGCGCGACCGGGCGGGCCTTCGCGCAACTCGACCAGACCGATGCCTGGCGGGGCGCAAAGCGGGTGATGCTTTATGCGCCGATGCCGATCGAACCGGTTTTGGATTGCTTGTGGGCGCAGCGCGCGAATCGCGAGTTTTGTTATCCCCGCATCGTGGGCCGCGAACTCGAGGCTCGGATGGTCACCGCGGTGACGCAGCTCCGGCCCGCCGCGTTCGGACTGCGCGAGCCCGACCTGGAGCAGACGACCGTCGTGGATCCCGCCACGCTGGACCTCGTCGTGGTACCGGGCCTCGCGTTCACCCGGGACGGCGGTCGTCTCGGGCGGGGCAGGGGATATTATGACCGCTTTCTGGCCGCGCTGCCGGCAGAGGTTTCGACCGTCGCGCTCGCCTTTGCGTGCCAGATGCGCGACACGCTGCCGATGGAACCGCACGACTACCGCGTGCAGATGGTGTTCACGGGTTGAATTAAATCGTAACGATGGTGGCAACCGCCAGCAGCGAGCCGGTCAATCCCGCCACGACGTAGCTCACGGGATCGGTGAAGACGAATGGAATTGGATCTCCGGGAATCCGACCCTGCGCCGAGAATTTCCAAAGTCGGTGAAACCAAAACAGCAGGAGGGGCCCCAGCAGCCAGAGCAGGGCGGGGGACCGGTAGAGGCGCGTCACGGCCTCGCCATTCAGATAAAGGACGAGAATGAGGACGGACACCCAGCCGCTGACGCGACCCATGATCCCGACGAGTCTCAGGTCGCCGGATCCATAGCCGCGCCCCGGGATGCGTTCCGCGTTCGAATCAGAAGCGAGCAGGATTTCGCCGTGGCGTTTGAGCAGGGAGAGGCTGAGGAAAAAGAAGATCGAGAACGTCAGCAGCCATTGCGACACCAGGATGCCCGCGGCGAGACCACCAGCAAGAATCCGGATCGTGTACAGCGCCGTGAGGAGGATGACGTCCGCGCCGGCGCGGCGCTTGACCGCAACGGAGTAGGCGAGCGTGCCGAGCCCGTAAAGGGCCAGGGCAACCGTGAAGCCCCATGGTAGAAACACGGCGATCGCGAAGGAGATTATCGGCAAGCCGAGCGTGAGCGCGACGGCCGCCACGGGTGCCAGATCGCCCGAGGCAAGGGGACGGCGCCGCTTCGTGGGATGCGCGCGGTCGGCGGCGAGGTCGAGCAAATCATTCAGGCCATACGCGGAGGAAGCGAGGCAGCAGAACGACACGAAGGCCAGCGCCGACGCGCTCCACGCGGCGACGTCGGCGAGCCGGTGCGCAAGGATGAGTGGAAGAAAAACGAGGAGGTTCTTCACCCATTGATGCGGCCGCAACTGCCGCAGGATCGTGCGCGGGGTCGACGGGAGCGGGTCGCGCACCTCGACGCGCGGATGCATTGCGTGCAGCCGCTCGATCGTATGCGGCCGCGCGTGGCACGCGATCGCGGTATGTGCCTCCTGCCAGACCGCGAGATCCGCGCTGGAATTTCCCGCGTAGTCGAATCCACCCGCGCCGTGCAGCTCGCGCAGGAGGGCGGCCTTGCGCTGGGAGGTGAGATTCAGGTCAGCGGTGGTGCAATGCACCGCGTCAAAGCAGTCGAGATGTTCCGCGACGAGCTGCGCGGCGGCGCGGTGCGCGCCCGTCACGAGATGCACGGGCCGGCCCACGTCGCGCTCGGCCCGCAGCCACGCGACGAGTCCGGCATCAACGTTGAAAGACAACCACTCGGGCAGCGGAAGCCCCGCGAGGTGCTCCTTGACGAAGGGTTTGCCGCGCCGGCTCCAGGCGAGCACGCGGAAAACGATCAGCGGATCGCGATGGGCGAGCGCGAAGACCTGTTCCCAAAACGAGTCGCCGCGCAGGATCGTGCCGTCGAGATCCACGCACAACGGACGGACCTTCGCGGGAGGCATGCCGGGATCGCTCACGTTCGCTTCGCGTTGGCCCGGTCGGCGCGCCTCCTCAACGCCGGCTCCAGATTCCGACCGCGTAGTTTTCGTTCGCGCGGTAGAACTCATTCCAGTGGTAATCGGGCGCGAGCTGCGCGGAAAGCTTCACCAGCGCCTCCTTGTTCGCGTTGTCGCGGGGCAGCCACAGCACATAGCGCACGTCGTGGGCCTTCAGGAATTTGAGCGGGTCCACCATGTCCCCCGTGAAGAGTTTCTTGATGTTGAGATAGCGATCGTAGGTGTCGGTCAGGTAGCCCCGCCAGAGCTGCTCGTGCGACGCCCAGCCGAGCAGGGTCGGCTGTCCGCTGAACAACGAAAATGCGCCGACCTGGCAGAAGGCCATGTTGTCGGGGCTTTCCACGACGACGCCGCGCGGGTTGACCTTGAGAAATTCGAGCGCGGTACGCACCGGTGGATCCTGTCGCAGCCAGGCAGAGCCATTGAGCTCACCCACGTGCCAGATCCCCATCTTCGCGAGATTGTAGATCGTGCCGAAGTAATAATGGCCGAGGCTGGCGGTGTACGTAAGCAGGAGGGCGAGGACGCCGACCGTGCCGTAGCGGACCAGTCTTTTCGCCGAGTTCAGGTTGCTGGCGGCGAGCGTGAGCAGCGCGCCATTGAAGACCCATGGCCACCATTTCAGCGTGGTGTTGAATCGTTCCGCGCTGCCGGCGTAAATATCGTTAATATAAAACAGCTCGCTGGCGAGCAATGCGAGGAGCCAGAAAAACGCGTGGAATCGCGCGGTGCCGCGCGCAGAAAAAAAGTGCAGCAGCGAAACGATCAGAACCGGCCAGAACACGATCAGGAAGTAGATCACCGGCGTGTTGGACCCGGTCGGAATCATCTGCAGCGGCGATTTGTTGCCGATGTTCAGCACGAGGAAGTAGCTGAAAAACGGGTACATCAGGAACGCCGCACCGGCCGCGCCGAGCAGGAACGCCGGCCAGTTCACCGGGGACAGCGCGGGTCGCGACCGCGCGATCGATTCCCGCCGCTCCAGCCACAGAAATGCAATCAGCCCAACGGACATCACGCCTTGAAACGGTAAATTCCAGGTATCGATCGCGACCGTGAGCGGGATGGTGGCGCCGAGGAGCGCGGCGGCGTGCGGATCGGCGGGGTTGCGGCGCAGGAGGATCAGGGCGGCCAGCGAAATCGCGAGAATCCAGAACCCGCCGAGCGGCGCGTGGTAATCGCCCAGCTCGACGACGTAGCTGAACGTTTCCATCGGCAACTCATAGACCTGCTCGCGTTGCGCGCCGAGCGGGGTTCCGAGTTCCTTGATCCATTGACCGAAGGCCGAAAGGCGCTCGTCCGGGTAGAACGTTGTGCCCCCCGCGAAGCGCATCGAGTCATAGGTGTGCTCCGTCCACCAAACCTTGCCCTCGGGCTTCGCCATGAACGGCGTGATGATGGAGGCTCCCGTGCCGCCAACCAGGAAGACGGCGAGCACCATGGCTTGCGCCCAGCGCTGGCGACAGATTTGGACGACGACCTCGTAGGCGGCCGACATGGCGAGTCCGGCGAGCAGCGCGTAGGAGACGTTGTAGGCGATACCGGGTTCGATCATGAAGATCCGCCCGAGCAGCGCCGCGCCGTAGTGTTGGAAGCTGTAGTAATGATTGAGCACGTGCGGCGGATACCAAAGGTCCGGCGGCGGCAGGGTCACGCCCTGCATGTAGTTGACGACAAAGCTGAGGTCGGGCAGGCGCTCCGTGTTCGAATCAATGTTTGGCAGCGCGTAACGCCACGCGAAGACGTACCCGAATCCAATCAACAGCCAGAGGTTCGCGTGCCACGCAGTCCGGAGCTGCGCGCGCTCGGTGTACATCAACCAAGCCGAACCCACGGTGCTCAAGGGTAGCACCCAGCCCAGTGACCCAAGTCCTTCGAGGTGTTCGATGAAAAACAACCCGCTGCAGAGCGCGAGAAGGCCGGCCGCCTGCCCGAGGCCGAACGGCAACCGAATCCAGCGGGACGCCAGCAGGCCCGCCCCGGTCGTGTTCACCAGAACGAGGCCGACGAGGAAAAGGTTAAAAAGATGATTCATGCGGGCGTGGGCAACCTGTCAAAGAACGGCGGGCACGTCTAGCCTGCGCCTCATTCAGCAGATTAAAGGCCTGCCCAAGTATCGATTATCAGAGTATCCGGACAAATCCGCTTAGAATGTGCGCGTCAACCGAAATTAATTGTTGCCTTGCTGCCAAAACTCGCAATAATGCGAGGTTCTAAAAGCGTCTCTCAATTCTGATCATATTTCATATATTCCATCGGTGAGACGCCGCGGATACGAGTGTTTTAGAGGGTGGGCTAGCCGGAAAAACCGGTAGCCGGGGGACACTGGTAATTTTTAGTCCGCCGCCAAATAAATTGTACGTCCTTGCCCTTTGGTCACTATGTCAAAACGATTGTCCCAACGCCGGTCAGCAGGCTTCACGATGGTTGAGATGGCGGTTTCGGCCGCCATTCTGGCCCTCGTGGTCGGAGGCTTTTTTGCCACGTTTGGCGGCGCGAACCAGTTTGCCGTCAACTCGCGGTTGAACACTTCAGCCAAGGTGATTCTTGGCTCGTGCCTGAATGAGACGATCGGCACGCCCTGGACCAGCACGTTTCGCAAGCAAATCCATTTTGATACGGGGGGCGCATTTGTGCCCTTTAGCCCGCCGAATGAAGGAATATTTGCTCTCCCGCTTGGTTCGCATGCGGACGGCGAGATCAGCCTGTTCACCACTCCGGCCGGGGATGAAACGGTGCCCGCGACGTTGGAGCGGTCAGCGCAGATCCTCACGGCGGAACGTTCCGACCTGATGGTGGTTGCTTTTCGGGTCAGATACACCTACCGCGGCGTGCCGGCGGAGCCATTAGTCGCGTACACCGTTGTGGCGCGTCAGGATTGACTTCGGCACGATTTTTTCCTCCGCATGTCAAGGGTTCCTGGACTCCTCCAACGGCTGCTGAAACGAGCCGCGGGCTATACGTTAACCGAGTTGATGATCGGCCTGGCGATCATGGTCGTGATTGGCGGGGTGATCTTCGTGGTCGCTCAGGCCGCCTTGACGCTCTTCGCCAAGAATCTCGCCATCAACCAAGTCCACGGCACGGCCCGCAGCGCGGTGGACAAAATGGCTTTCGACGTCGCCCGCTCCGTGGAAGCGCCGCTGCTGGTCGCGGTGGCACGCTATCCCTCAACCGGACCGGCGACCGCGGTGGACCTCACCTACAGTTCGGCGCGTCGCTACGTGGATGACTTCAACGCGTTCACCGGCCTGCCTGTGAGCGGCAAGCAGGCGGCGAAAACCGGCGATTATTTCGTGGTAACGGTGGCCGGTACCCTGCCGGACAGACCCTGGGCAGTGGGCGACCTGCGGGTGTACGTCGGCCCGGGCCTTCCGGCTAATCCAGCGGCCTATGCCCAGATTCTTCCGGGTGCCCAGAGGATGAACGGTTTTGTGATCAATATCCCGCTGAATCCGCAGCCGTTCCGAATTACCACCCCTGTGCCGGTGGTACCGGCTGACACGACGCTGACGCTCAACATCGATGTGCGGCCGGGCAGTCTACCGCCGACTCCGGTCCCGCCGACCACCGTCTCGATCGGGGTCTTGGGCGGTGAGCCGCGCATGAGCGAGCCAAGGGTCGGCGACCTCATGACGATTGACGATCCGCCCTTGTTCGACGCACCCATCACCAATGTCGGCATCGTTGCCGGGACAATCTATTCCGTGACCGTCGATTTAGGCGCGTCCTACTCCGCGCGCACAGTCGGGACGAACCAACTTTGCACGGTCAAACGACCTACGCTTTATGCGGCGATTGAATTGGGCTTGGATCCGGACGTTGGAACCGATCTGATTTCGCTCTCCGGCATGCAAGCCGTGACCGGCGTGCCGGGACGGGTGAAACTGATCGATGGAAGCGGCAACCGGCTTTACAATTTGCTTAGTCCCAACCTGGCGGTGGCCGAGACCGTGACGAATCCACCGTTTCGGCCGGACCCCGGCAACGATGGAGTCTTGCTCGATTTGAAATTCCGCTCGCAAGGGGCACAAGAGGGATTTTACCGGACGAACGCCCTCGACAGCTATCTCGCCGGCAAGCAGGCCGCGAGCGAATTCAACACCTACTACGACGTCAGAACCGCCCTGCGCAACAAGGCAAATCTCGCGTCGCGTGGTCGTGGCGGTGGTGGAGGCGACACGCCGTTTACGCCGCTGCCGACTCCGACCGCGACGATTACTCCAACGCCCGTGCCGACCGCGACGCCGACGCCGAGTCCGACGCCCACCACGACGCCAACGGAAACGCCCACGCCGACGAGCACACCGACCCCGATCCCAACATCGACCGGGACGCCGACGCCGAGTCCGACGGCCGTAAACACCCAGACTCCGACGCCCACCCCGACCGAGACGCCGACTCCCACCATCACGGCGACGCCGACGCAGACACCGACGCCCACGTCCACGCCGACGGTCACGCAGACGCCGACCGTCACGCAGACGCCAACGGTCACGCCCACGGGCACGCCGACGCCGACGCCGACCGTGACGCAGACACCGACGATCACGCCGACGCCCACGCAGACACCGACCGTGACGCAGACCCCGACGCCGACCAACACCCCAACGGTCACGCCGACGCCCACGCCCACGCCCACGCCCACGCCCACCTCGACGCCGACTGCTACGGCGACCCCGACCATCACACCGACGCCGACACAAACGCCAACCGTAACGGAAACGCCGACGCCGACGAACACCCCGACGATTACACCCACGTCGACGCCCACGCCCACTCCAACGATCACGCAGACGCCGACCATAACGCCGACGCCGACGCGGACGCCGACCGTGACGCAGACCCCGACGCCGACCAACACCCCGACGGTCACGCCGACGCCGACGCCGACACTGACGCCGACGCCCACACCCACCCCGACGGTTACGCAGACACCGACAATTACGCCGACGCCGACGCCGACGCCGACCGTGACGGAGACGCCAACGCCGACCAATACCCCGACGGTCACGCCGACACCGACGCCCACGCGCACGCCCACGCCGACGATTACGCCGACGATCACGCCGACCGTGACCCCGACACCGACGGTGACGCCGACTCCGACCGTGACACCGACGCAGGTGCCGACTCCGACCCCAATCGCGTAGGTCAATATTTCATCAACACTTTGGCTTCACCGTAGGAACTCAATTTAGAATCCGGTCGCCGTCGGCCATTCGAACCCGTGGTGACGCTCCGAAGTTAACTTTCCCCCAACCCCATCAACCATGAGAATTCGCCGTAATCGTGGAAACACGCTGTTTGTTGTTTTGTTCTTTATCGTGGTGCTTTCGGTATTTGCCGGCGCCGCGTTCAACTACACGTCCGGAACCGCTTCAGCTGGGTTGCGCAGCACCCAGATGACCCTGGGATATGGCGTGGCCGACGCGGCGATGGAGCTGGTGTATTCGCGCTGGCGCGCGATCGTGGCGTCCCAAACAAACAAGAATCTTAATGCGAAGGTCTTCATTGATCCCACTTCGGTCTACAACAACCTCGGGATTGACATCACGAACGTCACCCTGTCGAGATTGGGTCTTCCCCCCGGCTATCTGGGATTGCCCGACACCCTCTATGATTTCAGTAGTCTCTCCACGAGCGCGGGAATGATCACGATTCGAACGGTCGACGTGTATGGTCGCCTCTACGGTGACTACGACACCGTGGGGTTACGGTGCAACAATGCTAGCACCAAGCTGATCGAGGCCACCAATCGGAATGGTTACAATGCGGTCACCAACGATTACTATCCCCCGCCGGGTTCACCGGCTGACTACACCTTCCTCACGGCGATCGGATCCGCCAATGGATTCGATGCCGTCAACATCATTTACGAGGTGCAAGTGCAACTGAACGTGCCGAGTCGGAACGGTCCAATCACGGTCAATGTGAAGCGCCATTTCACGCGCTCCCTGGCGAACGCAGCGCAAGCCGCAATCTTCTTTGAAAATCGACTTGAGCTGTTCCCAGGTTCTAACATGAGCGTCGCCGGCCGCGTTCACACGAACGATAATCTATTTCAAGGCACACGTCTGAGCGCCGGGACCACCTTGGATTTCTTGAAAAGAGTGACGTACGCTGGCATTGACTATAACGCGAATGCGTCGGGCACGCCCTCCCCGGGCCACGACATCGTTCAACTTGGATATGGAACCTTGGACGACAGTGCGCTCGACCCCGCGCCGGTGAACCGCTTCCCCGGGAATCTCAGCGGATCGCCGGATCAGGTCGCGGCGATGATGGTTGGAGGCATCGACCGCACATTCCTGCAGCCGTTCAGCTTGCAGAATCCCTCGTACAATAACAATTCGTTGCGGGAGATCATCGAGCGACCCGTCCGGCAGACGGGGAAATCCCTTTTGGATCCAACAACGGTCGACTACAACACGTATTGGGACGTGGCAACCAGCACTTCCGACGCCGCGGCGGCCCAGGCGGCGATCGAATCGGCACGGCTGTATAATCAGGCATCGATTAAAGTATTATTAGTCTACGACCCTGTCACCGGTCTGATCGACACCGCCAAGACGATCATCAGGGCGACTACTCCCGCCGGCAAGGCAGACGGACCAAACGTCTCGACTTACGATCCCGCCTTGAGTACGGCGATTCTGAACGCGTTGAATGTGCCGGCGGACGGGAGCGGCACGTACTTGACGCGCACGCGGGGTCTCGTGTCGGACGCGCGCGAGGCGCAACGCGGTACGCTCAACGCCATTGCCACCACGACGATTGATGTGGCGCGGCTCGCCGCCGCCCTTGAAGCGTCCACCTTGACGCATTTCAACGGGATTCTCTATGTCGCCGACGTGACAAATCAGGACGCGGACACGCTTTCCTACAATAACGGGATGACCGTCGCGGCCAATTCCAACCTGAAAGATTATGAGACGACCCCGGATACGAGGCGGCTAAAGCATGGCATCATGCTCACGAATGGGGCGGTGCTTCCCTTCGCCACCATCAGGACGGATCTCAGCGACCCGGAACGATCTTTCACCGTGGCATCAGAAAACGCCGTTTACATCAAGGGCGACTACAACACGGGAGGTGTCGGCTCAACGGTCCCGAGTAATTTTACCAATACGGCCGACGGAACGAACACCTATGTTGCCGGCTACGATCCCGTCACGGCCGCGGTAATGGGCGATGTCATTTCGGTGGTGTCACGAAATTTTGATCCGACCAAGGGATACGACGATTTCTTTCAACCTAGGCGTAGCACTTTCGACGCAACGAAGGCCGCGGCCATCGATCCCGCGACGGGGATAGAAGTCGCTCCAGGCACGGCTGGTTCCGTCACGGCCTTAAGTCGTCAGGCCGTCTCGACCACGGTCAACACCGCGGTCGTGTCCGGAATTTTCCAGAACAATGTAACGGAGGCCGGGGGAGGAGCCAGTAACCTGCTTCGCTTCATGGAAAACTGGGGCCAAGTTCCCACCGGGTACAGCACGGATAAGGATTTTTATAATCCCGCCAATGGAATCACAACGACAAAATTCACCTACAAGGGCTCGATGATGCAGTCCTTCTTCTCGCGGGAATTCACGTCACCGTGGTCCCCACCCGGGCTGCGACAGGCGTATAATGCCCCGGTTCGAGACGTGCAATTCGACCAGTCATACATTACGAAGCCGCCCCAGGGCTTCCCGAAGACGATCACGTACGTCAAGGGCGCATGGGAGAGGTTCTAGGTCGGGCCCTCCTCACGATGGTGCCGGCCGATCTAGCCGGCAACATCGGACGCGACCGGCGTATTTTTTCTGGCGAGCAGCGCATCCGTGACATTGCAGGCCATGCCGGGATCGGTCAGCAATGCACGCCCGCGGTGCGTGTCCATCTGCCGGACGAGAATCCCAGCGGGGCAAAGCGGCAAGCACCCAGCAAAGGCACCCAAGTCTCTCTTGGGGCTCGGTGAAGACCGCCCGTCACAGCGCAGCTGAAATGCCTGGGGTCAACGCCAAAAGACAAGCGCCTCGTGTTCACGCAGGGTGGGGTAAACGAGGAAAGGGTCGAAAAGTTGGCTTATAGAGTTTGCGGTACCGCGTCAAACCGCGGAGCCCAGGCCTGGCCGGCGCGTCATTCATCATCCGCGCGACGACCTGCCGGGGCCCCGATTTCCAGAGTTCGGATTTGAATCGTCCCCCATTTCTACCTCCTCCGGTGAATAAACGTTGCATTCCTGTCGTGTCTCGCAATAATGCGACTTTCTCACGGCGTCTCTCAATTCTGATTCATATCTCATATATCCCGTCGGTGAGACGCTGCGGATACGAGTGTTTTGGTGGGTGACTGACCGGCAAAGCCGGGAGTCGGAGACACTGGTATGTTTGGTGCTACTTCACTCGATGAGTTCACGGCTAAGCCGTTTGGTTTCTATGTCAAAACGATTGTCCATACGCAGGTCGGCAGGCTTTACGATGGTGGAGATGTCGGTTTCCGCCGCTATCCTTGCCCTCGTGGTGGGCGGGTTCTACGCCACGTTCGGCGGCGCGAACCAATTTGCCGTCAGCTCGCGATTGAGCACTTCGGCCAAGGTAGTCCTCGGCTCGTGCCTGAACGAGACGATCGGCACGCCTTGGACGAGCACATACCAGAAGGAAATCCATTTTGATACGGGTGGATCCTTTGTGGCTTTTAGCCCGCCAAACGAGGGAAGAAACGCCCTCCCGATCGGTTCGCGTGCCGATGGGGCGATCAGCCTCTTCACCACGCCGGGCGGGCAG
Organism: Verrucomicrobiota bacterium; assembly: GCA_025353105.1. Classification (GTDB taxonomy): domain Bacteria; phylum Verrucomicrobiota; class Verrucomicrobiia; order Chthoniobacterales; family SZAS-18; genus SZAS-18. Next base: position 1,643 of record JANXRG010000076.1, on the reverse strand, counting down.
GATACCGTGCCGGCGACATTGCAGCGGTCGGCGAGGGCAGGTGAACGGGCCGACCTCATGGTGATTGGATTCAAGGTGACCTACACCTACCGCGGCATTCCGGTGGAACCTTTGACGGCGTACACGGTGGTGGCGCGTCAGGATTGAACTCCGCCAGATTTTTTGAACCTGAATGAAACAAGTGCCCGCACTCTTCCGACGAATGCTCAAGCGAGCTGCCGGGTACACCATTTCCGAGTTGATGATCGGCGTGGCGATCATGGTCGTGATTGGCGGGGTGATCTTCGTAGCGGCTCAGGCTGCTTTGACGCTCTTCGCCAAGAACCTCGCCATCAACCAAGTCCACGGCACCGCCCGCAGCGCGGTGGATAAAATGGCGTTCGACGTCGCGCGTTCGGTAGACGCCCCGCAGATGGTCAGCGTGGCGCGATATCCCGCGACGGGGCCCGCGACCGCGTTGGACCTCACCTATAGCACGGCGCGTCATTTCATCGATGATTTCAACGCGGCCACCGGCTTTGCCGTGAGCAATAAGAGCGCGTCGAAAATCGGCGATTATTTCGTCGTCAGCGTGGCTGGCAGCCTGCCGGACAGACCTTGGGCGGTGGGGGACATGCGGGTATACGTTGGCCCCGGCCTTCCGACCAACCCGGCGGCTTATAGCCAGATTCTTCCAAGCGTTCAGAGGACGAATGGCTTTGTGGTCAATATCCCACTGAATTCGCAACCCTATCGGATCACCTCTGCGGTGCCGGTGGTACCGGCTGACACGACATTGACGCTCCCCATCGAGGTCCGTCCTGGGAATATTCTGACCGGTGAAGTGGCCCAGAGCGCGCCGAGGGTCGGCGACCTCATGACGATCGACGATCCGCCCCTGCTGGACGCTCCCATCACGACGGTGGCTCTTATCGATCCGCCGGCGGTGGACGGATCGAACTATTCCGTCACGGTCGATTTGGGCGCATCCTATACGGCCCGCGTCGTCGGGACGATCCAACTTTGCACGGTCAAACGGCCGCAGCTTTATGCCGCGTTTGAATTGGGCCTGGACCCGGATGTCGGCACGGATCTGGTTTCAATCTCAGGCATGCAATTCGTGACCGGCGTGCCCGGCCGCGTGAAGCTGTTCGATGCGGGAGGCAACCGACTTTTCAATTTGCTCAGTCCGAACCTGGCGGTGACCGAGACCTTGTCGAACCCGCCCTTCCGGCCGGACACCCGAAACGATGGAGTGTTGCTGGATTTGAAATTCCGCTCGCAGGGCGCGCAGGAGGCCTACAATCGCGCGAACCCCAGCGACAGCTATCTTGCCGGCAAGCAAGCCAGTACCGAATTTAACAACTACTACGACGTCCGGACCGCCCTGCGCAATAAGGCGAATCTCGCGGCGCGTACGCCCGGCGGTGGCGGTGGCGATACACCGTTCACGCCGCTGCCCACTCCGACTGCGACGATCACTCCGACCCCGACGGTCACGCCGACGCCGAGCGGGACCCCGACGCCCACGCCCACGCTGACGCAAACGCCGACCCCGACGCCCACGGAAACTCCCACGCCGACGTCGACCGGGACGCCGACCCCGAGCCCGACATCGCTGCCGACCCAGACCCCGACGCCGACTGTGACCCCGACGCCGACCC
>JANXRG010000044.1 GCA_025353105.1 Verrucomicrobiota bacterium | reverse complement strand
AGATTAGCCGCGTGTATCACATCGACCGCGGCTACGAGCATCTCGACGACAAGTTGTCCGCGTTGGGAGCCACGATTGAACGGGTGCGCGCATGATCTCGCACATTGTCCTCTGCCAGCTGCGCGATGGCGTGACCTCCGCTGAAATCGACGGAATGATGCGCAAGACACGCACGCAATTGTTGAAGATTCCGGAGGTGAAATCGATCCGTTGCGGCCGCCGGATCGAGTCGCCGCACGAGTGGGGCTTCTTCGTCACGCTCGAGTTCGAGAGCATGGAGCGGCTCGCCAGCTTTCGGGCGAACCCGTTGAGCATGCGCTACCGCGAGGAAATCCTCGCTCCGCACATCATCGCGTTTTCCGAATTGAACTACGAGCTGGATCCGGGGAAGGACGTGCGGTTTTCGTAGGGGCGTGATCAAGGTGGATCGTGACCTCCGGGCGCGATGCTAATGGGTTTGGCAGCCCGCGGGCGCGGGCTGCATTTGTTTTTGCCAACGCGCCCGGAGGTCGCGTTCCACCAAGCGCTTCTCGCAGACGTGCTTATCACCCGTCACGACTCGGTCGTAAGAAACTCACCGACGCGCGCGGCCGCCCAGTCGATTTCGGAATCAGCCAAGCCGAAGGGTGGGGTCAGCGACAACACGTTTCCTTCCGGCCCGCCCGCCAGCACGAGCAGGCCTTCGCGCAGCGCGCGCTTGACGACTCGGATCGCGGCGGCGGAGTCCGGCCGGGCATCGTCCGCGCCTTGCACAAGCTCGACCCCGATCATCATGCCGCGTCCCCGCACCTCGCCAATGCGCGATGAATGGATCGCGCGCAGCGCCGCGAGCAGCCGCGCGCCCTTCGCGATCACCTGGGCCGACACGTCCGGTTTCTCGTGTTCGGCGATCGAGGCGAGCGCCATCGCGCAGCCGACGGGATGGCCGAGAAATGTGCTCGTGTGCAGCGCTTCGCCGGTGGATTCCGGCCACGCGTCCATCACCGCGGCCCGGCCGATGCAGGCGGAGAGCGGGAAGCCGCCGGTCAGGGCCTTGCCGACACAAATTAGGTCGGGCACCACGCCCGCGGCTTCGCCCGCAAAGAACGGCCCGGTGCGATGGAATCCCGTGTAGATCTCGTCGAACACGAGCACGGCGCCGGACTCGTCGCAGAGGCGCCGCAGCAGCGGCAGGAATTCGGCCGGAGGGAAAATCTCACCGCCTCGGCCCTGCGCCGGTTCGACAAGGACGCAGCCGATTTCACCGGTGGCGAGGACGCCGCGCAGCTTCGCCTCGAGTTGATCGAGGCAACTTTTCTCGCAGGCCGGCGGGTCGCCGCCGAGCCGGGAGGCGTCCTCGTTTCCGAACGGACAGTGAAAGCAATGTGGGTAGGGCAGCAGCGTGGCGAATTCGGCGAGCTGGCGCCGGAATGGCTCGCGGAAATACGGCCAGCCGCAGGCCTCGAGCGCGCCGTAGCCGAGCCCGTGGTAACCGCCGCTGAAGGCGATCACGCCGCGCCGGCCGGTGTGAAGAAACGCGGTCTTTAACGCGGCCTCGACCGCCTCGAAGCCGGCCGAGCCGAGGATGACCTTTGCCGATCCTCCGTTCCACCGGCCAAACGTGACGCGCCCGAGTTCCTCGCAGAGTCGCACCTTGACCGCCGTGGGATGCACGTCGCCCATCGCGTGGAGCAGCGTGGCCGCCTGCTTGTTCATCGCTTCGACCATGGACGGATGCGTGTGACCAAGACCGGCAACCGCAAAGGCCGACGTGAGGTCGAGGAAACGGTTTCCGTCGACGTCCCAGACGTTCACGCCATGCGCGCGGGCCCAGAAAATGGGAAATTCCGCGTCGAGAAACGTCACGTTCCGCGATTCGCTTCGCCGCAGTCGCGCGGCCAGCTCGCGCGAGCGCGGGCCGGGAATTTCGGTGACGATTTTGGGCAACATCGCGCCAGACTCGCCCTGCGGAGGCGCGGGACGCAAGCGGATTGGCGGAAGGGCGGCCTCCAGCAAAGGAATTACCCGCTTGGCCTGTTGGGAATTGGGTCCAGAATGCGCAGGGAACACCGCGGTTCATCCCATTCTTTCGACAGGGAATGCGGAGCGGCCCTGGATCTCGGGTCGGCCCAGCTTTAGCCCCTCGATTCCGCCATTTCCCATGAACAAGATTGCACCTGGCAAAGACCTCGCGGCCGAGACCGCGATGCAGCGGCTGCCGAAGGTCGCCGAACGCGATTGGGAAAACTCGCATCTAGTCGATCTGCCGGACGAGGGACTGAGGGCCGACCTCGAGAAGCGGGCCAGCTCGAAGGAGGGCGCTTCCAAACTCGTGCTCGATGTCGATGACGATGAGCACCCCCGGGTCAATCACAAGCAGCACTACAAGCACGACAAAGACAATCACGACAAGAAGTAAGCCTGCCTCGGGGCCGCGCGGCGGCTCCATCCGCCCGTGTCGCCCCCTGCACCGCCCTCGTATCGCGCCCGACATCGGTGGGCGTGGATCACGATTGTCGCGGTGGGGGTCTATGGGCTCGCGGCTTACGTGATTGTCCCGCTGATCTGGCGAACCTACGAGCGTCGGCACGCGGATTATACGGACAGCCCCCGCCTCACGCGCACGGGCAACGGCATCCCGGGCGATCCCCTCAATATTTCGTTGGTGGGATCCGATGCCGACGTGGTGCGCGCGTTGACGTCCGCCGGCTGGTATCCCGCGGACCCGATCACGTTTCATTCGAGTGTGCGCATCGCCGTCGACACGCTCTTCCGGCGTCCGGACGATCAGGCGCCGGTCAGCAATCTCTTTTTATTTGGGCGGAAGCAGGACCTGGCGTTCGAGAAGCCGGTCGACGGCCGTCCGAAGCAGCGTCATCACGTCCGCCTGTGGCGCACGGAAAAATCCGATGAAGTTCGCCCGGTCTGGATCGGCGCGGACACATACGACACGGGCGTGGAGTTAAGCCGGACCACCGGACAGGTGACGCATCACATCGGGCCGGACATCGACGTCGAGCGCGATTTTCTGATCGCCGATTTTCAAAGGGCGCACCGCGTCAGTGCGCTGCGCTGGATCGACGACTTCCACCCGCAGCGAACGGGCCGGAATGGCGGTGGCGATCCGTGGCAGACGGATGGTCGACTCGCGGTGGTGGTGCTGGTGGACTTCGGCGCGAAACCCTGATCCGAAAATCAGCAAAATTCGATCACGCCAAATCGCCCGGGCCGATGAAAGGTCGGTGCAAACGTGGGCGACCACGCGCTCAGGTCCGCCGCGGTGCCGGCCCCTTTCGGGCGATCGATTCGAAAGAAATTCCCCCGCCAGACGGTACCGGCTCTCACCGGCTCGTCGGTCACCTCGGCGAACGGAATCTGCAGTTCCGCATTCCATCCGAGCGGGGTCCGTTGCACAGACGTCGACAAGCCCCCGCAATGCCAGCCGAACTCCTTGCGCCATCCGCTGGGCGACCGCCGCAGGACGAGGTCACAGACGGTGTTGAGCGGATTCACTTCGATCTCGAAGTACGATTGCAGGTCGCCGACCGGATCAAAAAACACTTCGACAACCTCCTCGATCCAGAGCGGACCATCGCGCTCGGTGATCGTGGCCCAAGGGTGGGGGTCCTCGCATTCGAAAAGAAGATGCCATGCCGCGTCGTCCCAACGGGCTCGCACCGTCGTCGCCAGCCCGGGTCTTGCGCGCCCGGAATTCTCCTGCAGATGTTGCGCGGTCGGACCGTCCCGCGGGGCCGCGGCCGGGTCGGACGACAACGCGGCCAACGACCGGCGTCCGCAGCGCAGACGCGGGACGTCGCTGGAAGTCATCCGGGGTTTGGATCGGCCCGCGTTACTTCCCGATGACCCTCACCACGGCAGTCGATCCGGGGACCTTGTCGCCCGCGATGGGCTCGACCCGACCGCCGAGGTATTGCGCGAGAAATTTCTCGGCGCGCGCGTTGAAGTCGATGCGGTTTTCCGGGCGGGCGAAGCCGTGGCCTTCGTCGGGATACAGGACGTAGGTCACGTTCCCCTTGTTCTTCTCGATGGCATCGACGATCTGCTCCGACTCCTTGACGTTCACGCGCGGGTCGTTGGCGCCCTGACCGATGAGGAGCGGGCGCACGATCTTGTCCGCCTTGAACAGCGGAGAAGCAGCCTTGATCAGCTCGGCGTCCTTGGGGTCGTCGACGTTGCCCATGCGCACGTCGAACATCGCCCTGATCGGTTTCCAATAGGGCGGAATCGAGGCGATGAGCGTCTTGAGGTTCGACGGTCCGACAATGTCCACGGAGCACGCGAACTTCTCTGGGCTGTAAGTCACCGCCGCCAGCGCGGCGTACCCGCCGTATGAACCACCCATGATCGCAACCTTGTTTGGGTCGGCGACGCCCTGCTTGATGGCCCAATCGGTGGCGTCGAGGAGATCGTCATGCATTTTCAAACCCCACTGCCGGTTGCCCGCGTTGAGAAACTTCTTTCCGTAGCCCGTTGAGCCACGGAAATTCACCTGGAGACTGGCGTAGCCTCGATTGGCGAACCACTGGGCATATGGACTGTAACCCCACGCATCCCGCGCCCAAGGCCCACCATGGACGAAGAGCACTATCGGCAGGTTCTTTGCCGGCACGCCAACGGGCAGCGTCAGGTAGGCATTTAGGCTGAGTCCGTCGCGCGCCTTGATGACGACCGGCTTCATTTCGCCGAGGCTCAAGCCCTCAAGTTTTGGCTGGGCGGTGAAAAGCAGGGTGCCTTGCTTCGCCGTCCGATCCCATTTCCAAAACGAGACCGGTCCGCGGTCCGACGTGAAAGCCACGATCCACGCATCGTCCTTGTCGGTCCGGCTGGTGATCTGAAAATCGCCTGAGTTCAGTTTGGCGATCGCGTCGAAATCGGCCTGAATCGAAGCATCGAGGACCTTCCACGAGGTGCGGCCGGGCGAAAACGACACCGCTTGGAGGACGTGCGTCTGCGGATGGATCACGATGTCACCCGCGTCCACGTCGGTCGAAACGGCGAGTTCCTTTTCGTTGCCGGTGGCCAGATCGCGTTGCACAAGCCGCGCGGTGTCGCTGCCAATCGAGGACTTCAGGAACACCGATTTCCCGTCGTCTGAAAATCCTTCGAAGTTGAGAATCTCGTCCGGTCCGACTTTGAGGAGCGACTTCCACGGGGCGGTCGTGCTGTCGCGGATTCGAATCTCCGTACCGCCGTCCGGGGTGGCGATCTGCGCGGCCCGCACTTGCAGTTTCGAATCCGACGTCCAACCGGCCACGTCTCCGGGGTTCTCCGTGTCGAAGATGAGCGCGCCAGTTTTGAGATTCAACCGGTAGACGTCGAAGAGCTGGCGGTTGCGCGCGTTCATGTCGATCAAAACTTCATCCGGGAACGCGGACTCGGCGGCGCTGACGCTGGCGCGAACGCCTTGGATGGCGGTGTAATCCCGTACGTTGCCGGTCGTCAGGTCGACTCCGTACACGTGGAAATTTTCATCCCCGTCGTTGTCCTGCTGGAAGAGGAGCGTGCGATTATCGGGCGCCCATTGGAAGTTGCGGATGCCGCGTTTCTTGTCGGCGGTGACCATCTTGTCGTCGCTGCTGCCAATCGTCTTGACCCAAACCTGGAGGACGTTTTTTGGGTCCGGCGCCAGCCAGGCGAGGCGCTGGCCATCGGGCGAAAGTCGCGGGCGGGAGCGTTCGGGGTTTCCGAAAAGGACATCGCGGGGAATCAGCGGTGGCAGCTCGCCGCGAGCCGCGGCGGACGCGAGAAGCGCGGCAAACAAGAGCGTCGTGGCGAGGAAACGGCGGGAGCGGATCATAGACAAGTTCGGGGAGGTGGAGCCGCGCGCGGCAGGCGGCAGGCGGTTCGGCAGTATGAATTTTGGCCGCCGGTTGTCCAGCGGCGCGACGCCGCGTCAGGCGCCGGCCTTCTTGGTTTCCGCGATGACTTTCCGAAACCGTTCGAAGAGCGGCTCGGCGTCGTGCGGACCGGGCGCGGCCTCGGGATGATACTGCACGCTGAAGACCGGAAGCTCCTTGTGGCGAAGGCCTTCGCACGTGCCGTCATTGAGGTTGATGTGACTCACCTGCACGTTCGAGGGCAGCGACTCGGGATCCACCGCGAAGCCATGGTTCTGCGACGTGATCTCCACCTTGCCGGTGGCGAGATCCTTGACCGGTTGATTGCCCCCGCGGTGGCCAAATTTCAGCTTGAAGGTCTTGCCACCGAACGCGTGGCCGAGGATTTGATGACCGAGGCAGATGCCGAAAATCGGGATCTTGCCGAGCAAGCCATGCACCGCCTTGTGCGCGTAGTCGAGCGCCGCGGGATCACCGGGACCATTCGAGAGAAACACACCGTCCGGTTTGAGCGCGAGCACTTCCTCGGCCGTCGTGGTAGCGGGCACGACTTTCACGCCGAACCCGTGTTGCCGCAGCAGACGGAGCTGGTTGATCTTCAACCCGAAATCATACGCGACAACGCGGTGCTCAATCGGCGGCAGGCCGGGCGGCGCGGGCGCGTCGGCCGGCGCGCCCTTCGGCAACCACGCGATGCTGAGCTTGTCGTCGGGATCCCAGTCGTAAGCTTCCTTGGTCGTGACTTCGCGCACAAAATCCATGCCCACGACACCGGCCGCCTCGACCGCCCGCGCGCGCGCCTGCTCGGGGGTCATGCGCTCGCTCGTGACGCACGCCTTCATCGCGCCCTTGTCGCGCAGATGCTTCGTCAGGGCGCGGGTGTCGATGCCCTGGATGCCAACGATGCCGTGGCGCGTGAGATAGCCAGCGAGGGATTCCTCCGAGCGCCAGTTGCTGGGTCGTTCGCTGACCTCCTCCACGACGAAGCCGCTCACCCACGGTCTCGAACTTTCTTCATCGGCCGGGATGATCCCGTAATTCCCGATCAGCGGATACGTCATCGCGACGATCTGGCCGAAGTACGAGGGATCCGTCAGGACCTCCTGATAACCGGTCATCGACGTATTGAAACAAATCTCGCCGACCTTGGTGCCGGTCGCGCCAAATTCCTCGCCGTGAAACGTCTTTCCGTCTTCGAGAACGAGGAGAGCCATCTGAGAATTCTGAATTTAGAATGCGGAAGTCGGAATGAATTCGCTACGCGTCTCCCTAATTCCGCATTCCGCATTCCGCAATCTACATTTAAGAAATGCCCTGCCGGTGCCGTAGTGGCCGCGTACCCGTTCCCAGTTGAGAACGGCGGGTGGCCGGTGGCGCGGCCGCTGACTTCCAGTCAAGGCCTGTCATTGAAAGGCGCCACCTCAGCCCCCTTGTTTCAGTGTTTATCGGTTCGGGATGTTGCTGCCGGTGAGCTCGAACACCACAGGGCAAATTCAAAAAATCGCAGTTGGAAAGAACCTCTTCTACTCGCGGAATTGTACGGCCAGCACGTCCGTGAGTTTTTGCTTCACTCGCGTGTGGGCCGCGTTCACTTCCTCGTTTGTGAGCGTGCGATCTTCGGCGCGGTAAGTCAACGAATATGCCACAGACTTCTTGTCCGCCGGTAACTTCACGCCGTTCGGATCGACGAAAAGATCAAACGGCGCCGCCGCGATGAGCAGCGGCTCGCGCGCGGCCGAAATCGTTTCCGCAATTTTCGCGTGCGGCAGCGCGAGGTCCGCGAGCATCGCGATGTCCCGCGCGACCGCCGGAAAGCGCGGCAACGGCGTGAACCGAACTTCTCGGGTCGCGTCGACCTGCAAGGCATCGGCGTCGAGTTCCGCCACGAGCACGGGCGTGCGCAAGTCGAGGCCGGCCGCAATGGCCGGCGAAAGCTGGCCGGCGTGGCCGATCGATTTTCCGTCGATGGTTACGTCGACCGCGAGCAGCAGGGTCGATTCCTCCGCACGGCCGAATTCAATCGTTCGGGATTGGCCCACGAGGGATTCGATCACGCCCCGTAAATCGTGGAGATCGAGCGCGCGGACATCGGCGCCACGCCATGAGGCGCGCGTGGCTGCCCCGGTCATCAAAAGCGCCAGTTTTACCCGCTCGCGGACACCCAAGCCGAGCGATTTGTCGAATACCCGGCCCAGTTCGAACAAACGCAGGTCGGCCCGACCCGCCCGGGCGTTCCGTGCCGCAACCTGCCGGAGGCCGGGCAGAAGGCTGGGTCGCAAGGCTGTCTGGTCCTCGCTGATCGGATTCCTAAGCGCGGGCGCCTTGGTGGAACCATCTAGATCGCGCTGGCTGACGAGCGACACGCTGCGGGTTTCGAAGAAGCCCAGGCCCACGAGCCGGCGCCGGAACTCAAGGTGGAAATCATATTCGCGATCCACGTCGGAGGCTGACGTCGCGCGACCCAGTGCGCGGCCGGTCACGGCGTCAAGGCCGACCACGCGGGCAATCTCCTCGATCAAATCGATCTCGCGTTGCAGATCGCGGCGATAGCTGGGAACCAGCCAGCCGGCGGCGGATTTCACCAGCCCGAGCGCCGACAAAATCTTCTCGATCCGCTCCGGAGCCACGTCGATTCCAAGAATCGCCGCGCAGCGCTCCCACCGGATCGGAACATCATGCGATCGCGAAAGCGCGTCGACGCTTCCCGCCGCCACCAGCGGATGCATGGTTCCACCGGCCGTCTGCAGGATCAGTTCCAACGCCCGGTGCGCGGCGGCCACGACGCCGCCGGCATCCACCCCGCGTTCAAAGCGATAACTCGAGTCACTGCTCAAGCCCGTCTCGCGCGTGGTGCGCCGGATGAGCGACGGAAGAAAATAGGCGCTCTCGAGAACAATGGATGTCGTTGCTTCGGTGACCCCCGAATCCTCGCCGCCCATCACGCCGCCCAGCGCGCCCGCGTGCCCGGCGGCGTCGCCGATGACGACCTGGTGTGGCGCCAGTTTATAGCTGCGGCCGTCGAGTGCCTTGAGTTCCTCCAGGGGCGTCGCAAGACGCACGCGAATGCCGCCGCCCTGCAGCTTCGTTGCGTCGAACGCATGCAGCGGCTGACCAAGCTCGAACATCACGTAGTTGGTCACGTCGACAATGTTGTTGATCGGGCGCAGGCCAATCGACTCGAGTCGCTCGCGCAACCAGGCGGGACTCGGTCCGACGCGCACGCCGTCGACGCGCGTTCCCGTGTAGAACGGACAGCCGATCTGCGCGTTCGCGTCGATCGAAACCGTCAGCCCCGGGTCGCCCTTTGCCGTGATCACCGAGGCCGCCGGCGGGGTCAGTGGCCTGCCGGTGAGCGCGGAGATTTCGCGCGCGACGCCGACGTGCGACAGCAAATCCGGACGGTTGGGCGTGACTTCAATCTCGAAAATTGTCTCAGCCGGAAAAAGTTCGGCGATGGGCGCCCCGACCCGGCTCGCTGGGGGCAGGATCAACAGGCCGCTTTGGTCCTCACCAAGGCCGAGTTCCTTCGCGCTGCACATCATGCCTTCGCTGACTTCACCGCGGAGCTTGCCCGCCTTTATCTTGAAATCGCCGGGCAGCACCGCACCGGGGAGCGCGAGCGGAATCTTATCGCCGACCTGGTAGTTCTTCGCGCCGCACACGATCTGCCGCGGTGCGTGGCCGGACCCATCATCCACGTGGCATACGCTCAGACGGTCGGCATTCGGATGCGGCTTGGAGTCGAGCACCTGCGCGACGACGACGTGATCGATCGCAACGCCGCGCGTGTGCACGGCCTCGACCTCGACGCCGGCAAAGGTCAGCAAGTCCGCGAGTGCAGCGGGCGGACCATCGTATGCGACAAAGTCACGGAGCCATTTGAGCGAAAGTTTCATGATGAAAACGGGCCGGGAATCTCGCGAAATTGCGTGAAGGGTCAACCGCCGGTCCGAATGGCAATGAGGCAAGGCGCGTCCGGCCGGCCGGAGCCCAGCGTTTCAAGTTTGGATTCATTGGTGAATGCGTGGGCGAACGCAGGAATTCTACCGTCCTCCACGCGCTTGACCATTCACGACCCCGGAGCTCTTTGCCAGCATCGACGCGATCCCGATGCAGCGGTCGGATATGAAGCAACGCCAGGTCCGCGCGAGCGCCGCTCAACGCAGCGTCAGTTCCTGAATCTTCGCGGCCAGCTCCCCCGGCGCGCAGCGCATCAGCGTCTCCCCGACCAGGATGGCATCCGCACCCGCCACCTGCACGCGCCGGCTGTCTCCGGCGGTGCGAAGGCCGCTCTCGCTGACCAGCGTGATTTCCTCGGGAACTTCGTCGGCCAGCGCGGCGGTGGTGCCGAGGTCGACGACAAACGTCGTGAGATTACGGTTGTTGATCCCGATGAGGTGCGCCCCGGAGTCCACGGCGCGCTCCATCTCCGCAAGCGTGTGGACTTCGACCAGCACCTCGAGTTGGCAGTCTCGTGCCAGCCGGAGCAGGCGATCGAGCTCACCGGTTTCCAGCGCGGCAGCAATGAGCAGAATCGCGTCGGCCCCCGCGCAGACCGACTCGTGAATTTGCGCTTCATGCAGGATGAAATCCTTGCGCAGCAGCGGCAGCCCGCAAGCCTCCCGAACGATGCGCAGGTAATCAAGATGACCCTGAAAATACGGCGCGTCCGTGAGCACGGAGATGCAGTCCGCGCCGGCCGACTCGTAGCCGCGGGCGATCGCGGCCGGGTCGAATTCCCTCGCGATGACACCGACGGACGGCGAAGCCTTCTTGATTTCGGCGATCAGAGAGAGCGAACCGTCCAACCGGCGTTCAAGCGCGCGCGCGAAGCCCCGAAAATCATCGCGCCGCAAGGCCTCGCGACGGAGCGCCTCCGCGCGCGGCAGGAGCGACTCGATTTCCAGGCGCTTGGAGTCAAGAATCTCGCGAAGCCGGTCGTGCATGTCTCAGACAGGGAGCACGTCAGGCGCGTCGATTCAATGGCGTCGGGCCAAAATCCGCTTGCGCGGTCCGGTCCGCGATTTATGATTCCCGTCCCCAATGCGGGTGTAGCTCAGTGGTAGAGCACTTCCTTGCCAAGGAAGACGTCGCGAGTTCGAGTCTCGTCACCCGCTCCAAGCCAGGGGATTGGATAGGACGGAAGTCTATGAGGGGCTAGGAGTTATGGAGATAACCACGGCGGAAGCTTCGGAGTTGTGACAAGCGATTTCCCGAACGATGAACTCGCGGCTTGGCCAGCCTACTTGAGCCGCGCGTCAGCGTCTGCTTGCAGCCAGGCCCAGGCTGCTTCGAGCCGCTGCTTCACCTCGATCTTGATCGGGGCGAGTTGCGCAGGCGCAAACGTCTCGCCCGCCGCGGGCGCGCGCCGCGCGAACAGGTAATATTTGATCTTCGGTTCCGTGCCGGACCCGCGCACGGCCACGCGGCCGCCGCTTGCCAACTCGAACAGCAGCATCTTTTCGGCGGGAATCAGGTCGCCCTCGACATCGTGAAATTTCTGCCGGGCGAAATTCTTCACCTCGACGACGCGATCGCCGCCCAGGTTTGCCGGCGGCGCGGTTTCGTAGGACGCGAGCAGGCGCTGAATTCTCGCGGCGCCCTCCGCCCCGTCCATCTGGATGGCGCCGTTCTTCTCATCATAATATCCGAACCTCGCATAGATCTCGTCCAGCAACCCGCCAACCGTCAGGCTGCGCGATTTCGCGTACGCGCAGACCTCGGCGAACATGACCGTGGCGGCATTGGCGTCCTTGTCGCGCACGAAATCCGCGCCCGTGTAGCCGTAGCTCTCCTCCCCGCCAAAAACGAGATACGTCGAATGTTTCAGTCGCAGCGCCCGCGTTTCCTCCTCGCTCTTCGCCCGATAGCCCTTGCGCGCGTCGTCGGGGATCGCCGCCTCGTACTTGCCGAGCTTCGCGCCGATATACTTAAAGCCGGTCAGCGTCTCAACGCAGCGCAATCCAAAATGCTGCGCGATCGCCCGCTGCAGGTCGGTGGTGACGAACGTCTTGACGATGCACGCGCGGCCCTTGTTCGCCTCGGTGAGGATGCCGCGCTCAAACAGCGTCCGCGTGCGGTAGTACGCGAAGAGCGATCCAATCTGGTTGCCCGTGATGATCTCCATCGCGCCGTCCACGCCACGCACCGCCGCGCCCATGCGATCGGCGTCGGGATCCGTGGCGATGACCGCGTCGGCGCCAAGCTTCCGAGCCAGGGCAATGCCCAGGCTCAGCGCCTCGGCGTTTTCCGGATTCGGCGATTTCACCGTGGGAAATCTGCCGTCAAACGCATCCTGCTCCGGCACGACCTCGTAAGGAACGCCCAGCGAGTCGAGCACCGGCCGCGAGATGACGCTGCCGGTCCCATGGATCGGCGTAAAGACGATCTTCAACGCGCCGCGCTGCCGGACGAGCAAATCGGGATCCAACACCAGCGATTTCAGACGCTCGACGTACGGCGCATCGATCTCCGCGGCGACCTGCACAACCGTCCCCCGCTCCGCCGGCGGCAGCGGCGGGTAGTCCTCCTCCTCAATGGCGTTGACCTCCGCGATAATCGCGCCGGCGTGCGGCTCGATGATTTGCGCCCCGTCGGCGAAGTACACCTTGTAGCCGTTATCGTGCGGCGGATTATGGCTCGCCGTGATCACGATTCCCGCTGTCGCGTTCGTGTGGCGCACGGCGAACGAGAGCTCCGGCGTCGATCGCGGTCCGTCGAAGACGACCACATCGCAGCCATTCTCGCTCGCGACGCGGGCGGCGAGCGCGCAAAATTCCGCGGAGAAATGGCGCGGGTCATGGGCGATCGCGAGCTTGGGCCGGCCGGGAAGTCCGCGTTCCGTAAAATAGCTCCGCAGATAGGTCACCAAGCCGCGGGTGGCCCGCGCGACGTTGTAGTAATTCATCGCGTTCGTGCCCACGCAGGGAAATTCCGGCCGCCCCAGCGGACCGCCCGCGCCGTGCTCGGCCTTCGTTACGATCTTTCCGATGGTGCGACCGCGCAGGCCGCCGGTGCCGAAGGCGAGCGTCGCAAAGAAGCGGTCGTTCAACTCCGACCATTGAGCACCATCGACGAGTTCCTTGATGCTGGCCACGTAAAGCGGGTTAGAGGATCCGCCGAGCAGGCGCGCCAGGTTGCGGGCGCTTTCTTCGAGCAAAATGCCGCTCGTCACAGCGGCGCGGATCGGTTCAGCAAGCGTGGCAGGCATGGGGCACCCAACGGGGACCGTGAATCTACACGAAAGGCCGGCCGCGATTCCATCACGATTGTTTTGGGTTCACCCGGAGGGCGCGGACGCACCGTGGAGGAAAGAGTGGCAAACCCAAATGCCTCCTCTCCCAATCTCCGGATGAAACCTCCTCCGTTCGTGTTAATTCGTATTTGATTCGTGGCTCCTCCCGCCTTCTCCGCCGCGCTCCGCCGCCGCGAACCGTTGCGCGCGGACGGCGGGACCGATTCGTTTCGCCTGGTCGATGGGACAGGGGATGGTCCCGAGTTCGCCGGCATGATCCTCGAGGACTACGCCGGACGATGGCTGGTGCAGACCGATGACCGTTTTTTGAATTCCCCTCCCGCGTGGCTCCGCGGGGTCGCGGCATCGCCGCGATCGATCTACTGGAAGCGCCTGGACAAGGAAGACCGGAAAGCGCCCGTCTTCTGGCACGGCGAACGGCTCGAGGGCCCGTTCGCGATCCGCGAGAATGGGGTTCGCTATCTGATCGACTTCTCCGCCGGCTACTCCCAAGGCCTTTTTCTGGATCAGCGCGAGAATCGCCGGCGGGTGCGCGAGTTGGCGAGCGCGGGCGCGCGAACCGTGCTGAATCTCTTTTCCTACACCGGCGCGTTTTCCGCAGCCGCGGCGATGGATGGTGCGATCACCGCGAGTGTGGATCTCTCAAAGCGCTACCTCGACTGGGGTCGCGAAAATTTCCGACTCAATGAGATCGACCCGGCCGCGCACGAATTCTACGCGGGGGAGGTCTTTGACTGGTTGCGCCGCTTCACGAAGCAGCAGCGCCGGTTTGATTTGGTCATCGTGGATCCGCCGACATTCTCGCGCGACCGCTCCGGCAAGGTTTTTCAGGTGGAACGCGATTACCCGCGACTCGCGGCGACGTGCGCTGGGCTCGTCGACCTCGGTGGCCGGCTCCTGTGCTCCACGAATCATCGTGGTCTGGCGTCCGGCGACCTCGGACGCATGCTCGCGGAGGCACTCGGCCCGGGCTGGGCTTTTGAGTCCGTCCCCATGCCCGCGGATTTTACCGGGGTGGCATACCTGCAGGCCGTTTGGGCGACCCGGAACCAATGAAGGCAGACAGCAACCACCAATTTACGCGAATAAACGCGAACGAAAGTGATCTCACACGGAGAACCCTGAGACACGGAGTTGGGAGAACCGAAGGTCGGAGTTGCGCCCGCAATTTGAAGCCCTTCACTCTCCGTGCCTCCGTCTTTTCCGGGTTAAACAATCACCGTCGTAATGGTTCGTGTTCATTCGTCTAAATTCGTAGTTGTCTCTTCTTCAACGAATCGATGAGTTCCTTCGTCACCCATCTCGAATGCGCCAACTGCGGCGGGCGGTTCGCCGCCGAGCAGGTGCAAAACGTCTGCACCGCCTGCCAGCGGCCGCTCTGGGTGAAGTACGATCTCCGCGCGGTGAAATCGCATTTTCCCCGCGAGGCGCTGGCGGACCGACCACCCACGCTCTGGCGCTACCGTGAGCTGTTGCCGATGCGGGACGACGCGGCCATCGTGACGCTGGGTGAGACTATGACGCCGATTTTGGAAACGCCCCGGCTCGCCGCCCATTTTGGCGTGCGGCATCTCGCGGTGAAGGACGAAAGCCGCCTGCCGACCGGCAGCTTCAAGGCGCGCGGAATGGCGCTGGCGATTTCCAAGGCGAAGGAATTCGGATTGCAGCGCGTCGCCGTGCCTACGGCGGGCAACGCGGGCGGCGCCATGGCCGCGTACGCCGCGCGCGCGGGGATGGAGGCGTATGTTTTCATGCCGGACGACACGCCCAGCATCAACCGGAAGGAATGCTTCCTCGCCGGCGCGAAGACGTTTCTCGTGAACGGCCTCATCACCGATTGCGGTCGGATCGTCGGTGAGGGTCGCGCGAAGAAAGGCTGGTTCGATCTCTCGACGTTGAAGGAACCGTACCGGATCGAGGGCAAGAAGACGATGGGCCTGGAGCTGGCCGAGCAGCTCGATTGGGAATTGCCCGATGTGATTCTGTATCCGACGGGCGGCGGCACCGGCCTGATCGGCATGTGGAAGGCGTTCGCCGAATTGGAGGCGCTGGGTTGGTTGCGCTCGGCGAAGAAACCGAAGATGATTTCGTGCCAGAGCACGGGTTGCGCGCCCATCGCGACCGCGTTCGAGCGGGGAGAGCGTTTTGCGACGAAATTCGAAAACGCGGCGACGATCGCGAGCGGCATCCGCGTGCCCGCGGCGGTGGGCGATTTCATGATTCTCGATGCGGTGCGTGCGAGCGGCGGCGTCGCCCTCGCCACGCCGGAGGGAGACATTCCAAAGTGGATGCAATTCGCGACCTCTCGCGAGGGCATTTCACTCTGTCCCGAGACGGCGGTGTGCCTGGGGGCCCTCGACGTGCTGCTCGCGCGCGGCTTCATCAAGCCCGACGAGCGCATCGTCATCTTTAACACCGGCGCCGCGCAGAAATATCCCGAGGCCGTGCGGGAGGATTTGCCAAGGATTGACATCACGAAGCCGATCGACTGGGACGCGATCTGAGGTACAAGAAGAAAGCCGCTCCGCCTTGCGGCCGAGCGGCTTTGAAAATTCTGCGCTGCGCGCGAATCAGCCGCGGAGCTTGGCCACCGCGGCCCAGTTCACGGTATTCCACCAAGCCTTCAGGTAATCGGGACGGCGGTTTTGGTAGTTGAGGTAATACGCGTGCTCCCAGACGTCGACGCCGAGGATGGGCGTGCCTTCGATGCCCGCAATGGCCTTGCCCATCGTCGGGTTGTCCTGGTTCGCAGTCGAGCCGATCTCGAGCTTGCCCTCCTTACTCACGTAGAGCCACGCCCAGCCACTGCCGAAACGCCCCGCGCCGGCAGCCTGCAACTTCTCCTTGAACGCATCGAAGCTGCCGAACGCGGCGTTGATTTCGTCTGCCAGCTTACCGGTCGGCGCTCCGCCGGCATGCGGTCCCATG
>JANXRG010000038.1 GCA_025353105.1 Verrucomicrobiota bacterium | reverse complement strand
TCTTCGGAATGTGGGTGCAGTCGCTGCGCTTCCTGTTTGGACCGTTTATCTCTTCGATGCATCGTTGGTCCGATCGATTTCACGGCGATTGCTCGCGGGTTCCCGCCACCGCTTCGGGTCACCCTTTCTTCGTCGGGATCGGTGCCGTGGCCCGTAAGTAGGCGCTACGTCCATGCGCGTTCTCTTCGTCAGCCTGAACGAGGCGCTTTGGGGCGGAAGCGAGGTCCTATGGAGCAACGCCGCAACAGAAATGGCTCGGCGCGGACATCGCGTCCACGCGTTCTTCCCATATTTCAAAGACATCGAGGAAACGCGATTGCTGCAGCGCGGTGGCTGCGAACTCAACTTTGGAACCCGACCGCCGACGCGCTGGTGGAAGCGGCTCGCCAGTCCATGGGGACCGCCGCTCGCGCGATTCGTGCACGCGCTCTCGAGAGTTTCGCCGGAACTGATCATCTTTTCTCAAGGGGCGCTTCGCGCCTGCCTGGCCGAGATTGCGATTTGTCGCGACCAGGGAATTCCATACGCAATCATCAACCAACTGACCGAGCCGCTCGGATACGTCGACGACGTCCGGCGGGAAATGCGAGAGGCCTTTGGAAGTGCCGGGCGAATTTGGTTTGTTTCACAGGATAATCTGGACCGCGCTCTCCATTTTCTTGCGATGCCGCTTCCCCACGCCGCCGTGATTCCAAACTCCTACGCTGGCGAATTCGAGCCATCCCCGTCGTGGCCGACCGATGACCATCCGATTCGCCTCGCCTTGGTCGCCCGGCTCGATCCGCCGCAAAAGGGTCAGGACATTTTGATTGAAGTGCTGGAACAGGAATCCTGGCGAAGGCGAGACTTGGAGATTTCCTTCTTTGGTGAGGGGCCCGCCCGGGAGTCCTTGGCCCAGCGGTGCCGGCACGCCGGAATTTCATCGGTCACGTTCGCCGGCAGGGCGGCAACTCCGAAGGAAATTTGGAATTCGCACCACGGTCTCATCTTGTCATCCCGCTACGAGGGTCAATCTCTTTCCATGATCGAAGCCATGCTGCATGGCAGGCCGGTCATCGCCCTTCCGGTCGGTGGAACCGATGGGGTGGTGCTCGACGGCGAGACCGGATTTCTCGCGGATCGAATCGATGCTGTGGGGCTCGCGTCGACGATGGAACGTGCTTGGACTGCGCGAAGTTCGTTTCGCCAACTTGGAGAGAAGGCGGCGAAACACATTCGGACCATCGTTTGGCGCGACCCTGGGGCGGAAATGGCCAATCGACTAGAAGCGCTCGCGACGGAAAACCTTGCGACAATGCATTCAGACCGACTGCCGCTGTGAACCCGACCGTAACGGTCATCGTCCCGACGCACGCACCCGATTCGATTCGCCTCGAACGCGTGCTCAGAGCCCTGCGCGAACAGAATTTCGACCATGACTCTTGGGAGTTGATCGTCGTCGACAATGCGACCCCGGTTCCAGTCTCGACCAAAGTGGTCCGCACGGCCCATCCTGAAGGACGAGTAGTTCCGGAGCCACTGCTCGGTCTGACTAACGCCCGGGCGCGGGGCATCGCCGAAGCGCGGGGTGAGATGCTCATATTCGTTGATGATGACAATGTTCTCGCGACCGATTACCTCAAAGAGGCCGTCCAATTCCTGACTCTCCACCCGAGTGTCGGCGCGCTCGGCGGATCGATAGAAGCGGAATTCGAGGCTTCGCCGCCAGCCTGGGTCCTTCCTCACCTCACCTCACTGGCCATCCGCGACCTTGGCCCCGATGATCTCATCTCAGATCCAGCCGCCGGCTGCGTGAATGAATACCCCTATTTTGCACCGCTCGGCGCCGGCCTCATCGTCCGTCGCACCGCGGCCCTGCGCTATCTCACCTATCTCGCCGAACACGGAACCCTCCTTTCCGATCGCCGCGGGCAGGCGTTAAAGTCCTCCGGTGACTGTGAACTCGTCCAGCATGCCGCGCTCCTAGCTGGTCAGGCAGTCGCGTATACTCCGCGTTTGCGGCTCACTCACCTCATCCCGGCAGCCCGCCTGCGCTTCTCCTATTTGTCCCGTCTCAATTACGTCGGAGGCGTGTGCTGGACGCAGTTTCAAAGACGTTACGGTTTTGCCAGCCGGATCTCCGCCCTCACCGTCCCGCCGCGCGTGGTCCGCGCGTTCCTGCGATCACGCGGCTGGACGCGGGCGGGCTTTATCCGCTGGTGTTTGTTGACCGGACAGTTTGTCGGACGTGCGTTCGATTGACTCAACTCGAATTGCTCACACATTCAACATTCGTTTCATCGCTAAATTGACGCTCTTCTCGACCGACTGCGCCCAATTTCCATCTGTCTCGCCCCATTTCATGATCCGCTCTGCCGCCCAAAAGATTTGGCGCAAACTTTACTGGCACCGGTACGACCGGAACGTTGGCCGCCGGATCGGCGAGAACGAACGTCTGCTCTATTTCGGAGACAGTTTGGGCGATAATCTCCTTTGTACCATCGTGGCTCGAAAACTTGTCGAACGTGACGGGGGTTCTATTTCCGTCCTCACCCCGTTTCCAGAACTCTTCGAAAATCTTCCCGCGGTATTGAAGGCGCACTCCTTTGGTTGGGGCGACCTCAAGTCGCTCCGTCGACTCGGCCGCGAGGTCATTCACCCAAACTACAATCCAGGTACCAATGACCCGGACCGCGACACAGCTCCCGCCAAGCACATCATCGCCGAGATGTGTTCGAGTGCTGGATTGACCGGCAGTGTGGCCCTGAAATCAGATATCTCTCTGAAACCGGATGAGCGCGGCGGCGGAGGGATCGTCGACCGGCAGGTGATCATCATGTCCTCCAGTGCGGGGGCACGTGTCCCAATGCGCAACAAGGATTGGCTGCACGAGCGATACGAAGACGTTGTGGAACAAACCCGCCACCGATTCAACTTCATCCAGATCGGCACATTGCTCGATCCACCCATCCGCCATGCGCAGGATTTGCGGGGTACGACGAATCTTCGTCAAAGTGCGGCGATTCTCGCTAACAGCGTGGCCTTCGTCGGACAGGTCGGATTCCTCATGCACCTGGCGAGATCGGTTGATTGCCGCTCCGTGATTATCTACGGCGGCCGCGAACGACCTGATGAATCTGGCTATACATGTAACGAGAACCTTTTCAGTACACCCCCGTGTTCCCCCTGCTGGCAACGTAATCACTGCGATTTCAACCGGACTTGCCTCGATGCGATCCGCGTTGAGGACGTCGTTCGCGCGCTCGACCGCACTGCCGCCCGTCACGGTGAGCCATTGCGCGTCGACACAGTCGAAATCTAGAATCGCGCGTCCTCTGCCCTCTGCCCTCCGTTCTCCGTCCTCCGTCTTCCTCGGCCTCTGGCCTTCGCCACTTCGGCATTCGCACTTCGCACTTCCCCAAATGCCTCCGGTAATTCGCGTAGAAAATCTCTCCAAGCGCTACACGCTCGGCGCCCGGGCCGGAGGTGCCGCGAGCTACGACACCTTCCGCGAAGCCCTCATCCGGAATCTCAAGCGCCCCTTCGCTCGCCGCCCGCCTTCAGCTCCTGCTGCCCTGTCGTCCGTTCTCCGACCTCTGATCTCTGACGCTCCGTCTTCCGTCCTCTCGTCTTCGCCGTCCTCCGTTCTCCGACCTCTGACCGCTGATGCCAATCCTTTGCCTCCTTCGTCTGACCTCCGTCCTTTGCCGCCTTCGTCTCCCGACTCAGGCGCGGCTACCCATGCGCGGCCTGACCGGCTGTCTCCGCCCGCCCCACGGGCTCCGGCTGTCCTCCGTCCTCCGTCTTCTGTCGTCTTTCCTTCGTCCTCTGACTTCTGGGCCCTAAAAGACGTCTCATTCGAGATCCAGCGTGGCGAGGTCATCGGCATCATCGGTCGCAATGGAGCCGGCAAATCCACGCTCCTCAAGATTCTCAGCCGGATCACCGAGCCCACCTCCGGTCGCGTCAGCGTCAAGGGCCGACTCGCCAGCCTGCTTGAAGTCGGCACTGGCTTCCACCCCGAGCTGACCGGCCGAGAGAACATCTTTCTCAATGGCGTCATCCTTGGCATGACCCGCGCCGAGGTGAAGAAGCGGTTCGATGAAATTGTCTCCTTTGCCGAGGTGGAACAATTTCTCGACACACCGGTGAAGCACTACAGCAGCGGCATGTATGTACGCCTCGCGTTCGCCGTCGCCGCGCATCTTGAATCCGAGATTCTCGTAGTCGATGAAGTGCTCGCCGTCGGCGATGCCGCGTTCCAGAAAAAATGTCTCGGCAAGATGGACTCGATCTCGCGCACCGGCGGACGCACCGTTCTGTTGGTCAGTCACAACATGGGAGCGGTTTCTGCACTGTGTCCGCGCGCCCTCCTCATTAATGCTGGCCGCCTGCAGAGCTTTGGCGAATCGAGATCGGTGATTGAAGCATACCTGGCCGAAGGCCTCGATTCATCTGGCGAAATCGTTTACGATGCTTCAAACATCGTCTTCACGGGACATCATGTCCGATTGGTAGCCGCCCGTACGATCAACCGGGAGATCCCGACCTCTGAGGTGGCCATCGATCGATCCCTCCGGGTGGAACTGGACTTCGAAATCCTTGCAGGGCGCAGTCGCGTCAGCGCTCATCTTCAACTCTTTGATCAATTGGGCGTTTGCGTGTGTGTACTTTGCTCACCGAGCAAAGAGTTCACTCGCGGCTTCCATCGGCAGTCGGTGGAATTCCCAGCGAATTTCTTCAATGACGGTGCGTATCGTTTCAACATTGTCCTTTTGCGAAATGACACCGAGATACAAGTGACCGCCAACGACGCCCTTTTCATCACCGTGCAGGAGACGGCACCCCGGGAAGATTCATGGAACGGAAAATTTTGGGGGTGCATTCGACCAAAGCTTGACTGGGAAACCACGGCGATCGTGTCCCCAAAACAAATCTGACTCTGCGATGAAAGCACGGTTTTTACGACTCAGACACCAACTTCGGCGAGCCCGCGAAGAGCCATCGCTAATCTTCGCGAGACTCCGATACATCTTCGAGCAGAAGAGCGGTTTTGACCGAACGCAATGGTCGCGAATTCAGATGTATGAAACGCTCTTCCGCCAGGTGCGGGAGCTGAATCCTGAAGGCCTTTCTTCGCTCGAAATCTCCTCCGGTGGTTCGACCTCCCCTTGGCGCCAGTTGGGCTTCGCAGCGTACAAGGATGTCGATTACCCTGATTTCGACATTTGCCATGATGTCCTAAACGAGCAATTCGACGTGATCATTGCGGATCAGGTTTTTGAGCATCTCCTATGGCCGCATCGCGCCGCCCGGCATGTTTATGCGATGCTGAAGCCGGGTGGACGATTTATCGTCACCACACCTTTCCTTATTAGATACCATCCCTGTCCGATTGACTGTAGTCGGTGGACGGAAACGGGCCTGAAGCACCTGCTCGCCGAAGCAGGATTTCAATTGGGTGACATTGAAACCGGTTCGTGGGGAAACAAGGCTTGCGTGTTGGCAAACCTACACCCTCCGGATTGGGCCGCGTTTGGATGGGGTCGTTCCCTCGCAAACGACACCGATTTTCCCGTCGTAGTGTGGGCGATCGCTCAGCGCTCGCTCGGGGCGCAAACGCTCTCAGAAGCATGACATTACCTGTCCAAGGTCGCGGTATTGGAAATACATTCGAAAGTCGAATCTGCGTTCTTTATGTCTCTTAGTTTGCCTTCGCCTGGATTAAGAACGCCGGGTCGAGTCATCCTCGGCGTCGGCGGCTACCTTGGCCACGACGCCAATGCCGCGCTGCTGGTCGACGGCCGGCTCGTCGCCGCGGCGCAGGAGGAGCGCTTCACGCGACGCAAACATGACGGTGGATTTCCGACCTTTGCGATCCAGTCGTGCCTTGATGCCGCGGGCCTCAAGCACAGCGACGTGCAGGACGTCGTCTTTGCAGAGAAGCCACTGCAGACGGCGCTCTTCGATCAAACGGGCGTTCCCGGCAACACGCTTTCCCGCGCGCTCGGCCGCTGGCTGCCAGACTCCATCGCATCGTTGTACGATCGCTCGGCCCGACAGTTCTTTCTTGAAGCAAGATTTCACTATGCGTGGCATCACCTTTCGCACGTTGCCGGCGCCTTCCACACTTCACCATTCGCCCGCGCTGCATTCCTATGCGTCGATGGGAAGGGCGAGGACTATTCAGCCAGTGCCGGCACCATCGACGACACCGGCATCAGTCTTTCCTTCGAGCAGCCTTGGGAAAATGGTCTCGGTCTGCTCTACACGCTGGTCACGAACCATCTTGGATTCTCTTCCTTCGGCTCTGAATACAAAGTGATGGGCCTCGCGCCATATGGCACTCCGCGGTTTGCCCAGGCCCTCGGCCAGCTTTTTCAGACCGATGCGGACGGTGGACTCCGCTTGCATGCAGACGTGAAGTTCGCGACCGCGGTGATGGCAGGCGGGGTGCCGCTGGTGACCACGGCCACCGGCATCGCGGCGCGCGCGAAGGATGAGGCCCTCTCGAACGACCACGTCGATCTCGCTGCGTCGATCCAGAAAGTCTTCGAGATCGAGGTCCTCAAGATGGCTCGCTTTGTGCAACGCGAAACGCGGGAAGACTATCTGATCTTCTGCGGGGGCTGCGCGCAGAACTGCGTGGCTGCCGGTTTGCTCCGCCGTGAACAAATTTTCAAATCGCTTTTCAATTCTCCGGTCGGCGGCGACATGGGCAGCGGGTTGGGCGCGGCGCTCCTGCTCGCCCGAGAGCAAGCCGGCCGCGAGCGTCTCGCGATCCGAGCCCGGGGATTCATGTTGGGTAGCGAGCCCGGACCGCCACCCGATTCGGCCGCCCCATGGCGTGTCACGTATAAGGGGGACCTGCACGACTTCATTGCCGGCCAGATCGCGGACGGAAAAATCATCGGTTGGGTGCGCGGAGGCATGGAATTGGGCGCCCGTGCTCTCGGGGCGCGTTCCATTCTGGCGGATCCGCGCAATCTCGCGATGCAATCGACTTTGAATCTGAAGGTCAAATTCCGCGAGTCATTTCGCCCATTCGCACCCGCGATCCTGGCCGAGCGGGTCGGAGACTGGTTCGATTCGAGCGAAGAGTCCGACTACATGAACTACGTGGCGAATCTTCGTCCGGAACTGCGGAATCCCATGCCTGCAGAATTTTCCTCGCTGAAGGAAAAACTGAATTTTCCACGCTGTAAGATCCCGAGCGTCGTCCACGTGGATTTCTCGGCGCGCCTGCAGACCGTTCGCCGGGAAGTGCATCCCGATTTTCACCGGCTAATCACCGCCTTCGAAGCGCGCACCGGCGTGCCGATCGTCATCAACACCAGTTTCAATGTGAGCGGTCAGCCCATCGTCCGCACTGCCGACGAAGCGTGGGGGTGCTTCCTGAACACGGACATCGACCTGCTCGTGATCAACGACGACGTCTTTCGCAATCCCTTTCAGCGCACTCGCGAGGAAAAACTCCAATGGCTCGAACAATTCGCCAAATCTGCCTGAACATTTACTCGATACTTGCGCGCCTGTTTGGTCGCTCCAGCGGATCGGGCTGGCGACGCAGCACGCGCGCAGGCAACGATTTGGCGGGTCGTTAAATGCACGGACCAACCTTCATCGATCGGTTGTTTGTGACGTGGCTGCGTCGGAAATGGCGGGGCTTCGAGCGGCTGCACCGATTGTGGCAGACCTTGGGCGGTCGGGCGCTCATTGTCCTTCGCACCGCGTACGGCAATCGAGTCGCGCTCGATCCATTTAGTTATATTGATCGCATCGTCCTGCAGTCTGGCTACTACGAGTCCGAGGTCTTGGAAGCCCTGCGACCGCACCTGGGCACCGGAGCTGTCCTTTGGGACATTGGGGCCAACATCGGACTGCATTCAATCACGGCAAAATTCATTTCGCCTGAAACACGTGTAATCGCATTCGAACCAAGTCCGAAAATGCTCGGTCGCATTGTCGAAAACCGGGAGCTCTCCGCGGTCGCAATTGAAACCTGTCCAATTGCCTTGGGAGCAGAGGCCAAATACGCGAAATTCCACCTCAGTGGCGAGGGCAATCCCGGCATGTCCACACTAAAGCCCTGGGGCGAGGCTCGCTATGAGTCAACGATGATGGTCTGGTGCGATCGAGCCGACAATCTTACAACGTCTGGGGAACTGCCGGAACCTACCATTGTCAAAATAGATGTAGAGGGATTTGAGCCGGAAGTCCTCGACGGATTCGGAAAACTGCTTGACCGGATTTCTCTCAAGCTCGTGGTCTTTGAAGCGGAGCCCGGTCTGACCGAATCCAATAACGACCACGCGCTTGCAACGACACTGCGCGCGGCGGGATTCACATTACGCGCGCTGGGTCGGCGCGAGGCCACCGAGCATTTCCTTGAGAACTACGCGGCCGAACGCCTACAAAGCCAATATTTAGCATCACTGGGAAAGGCCGACCCCGGGTCCGCAATGCGTGAATCAGAAGCAGAGACGCGAGCATAAGGTCCGAGAAAACAATTCGTCAAGATGAACGAAGCGCAGCCTTTTTCGAAGTTGGCAAGTCATGGCGAAATGATATACCTCGCGCTGCGGCGACGGCTCGAAGCCATGTCACCGTGGAAGTGGATTCTCCTGTCCATTTTCAGCGCGGTATTCCTCAGCGTCTGCTTCCTGACGCCGAAATTCTGGATTCTGCGGCAACCAACGCCCGGGTCATTCGAGTGGGATCGGGCGACCACATTCATTGAATCGTCGAAGGCGCCCTGGCTGGCTCCAACTGAGGCCGCTATGCGGTGGCGCCTGCTGCCGGCGTGGGTGGCATATCTCACCGGCCTCCGCGGAATGCTGGCGCTGGTCATTCCGTGGCTGGGTCTTGTCGTCTGGCTTGGCACGACGACCTGGCTCATGGCAAAACGCTCAGGCGATCGTCTGCTTGGCTCCGCCTCCTCCTGTTTGCTGGCGACAAGCGGCGGAGCTCTGGCGGTCACGAATTTCCTCGGCCTAAATGACGGTTGGTATCTCACCGGACTCTCCGTCGTGACCCTCGCCCGGTCGCCCATCGCCCTGGCCGTCGCGGCTCTGGTGTGCCCCTGGGTGGACGAACGCTTCCTCATCGCGCTTCCCCTGGCATGGTTGTGTCGACGGCACCTGGTACGCGAGGGTCACCTCACGAACGCATCCAGTGCCGTGGTTGAGCTCGCGACGCTGGCCGCCTGCGTCGCCTTCTATACGATTTGCCGCCTGGCGCTCTCGACTGGAATGCCGGGCGGATCGGACCTCACCTTCTTGCGTTCGGTTCGCGAAGAGCTGCCGCGCTATCTCTCATTTGCGCCCTTGGGCTGGTTCATGGGTTGGCGGGTGGGCTGGCTCTTCATTCTCGCGCTGCCCACCTGGCTGTGGTTTCGCGGCCAGCCACGGCACGCGGTCGTTTTGGCGGCGGCCATCGCAACAACTGCGGCATTACTCCTGTTGGTCGCGTCTGACATCAGTCGCACGATCGCGGTTTTGTCGCCGATCGTCCTTGTCTTCGTTGTAATCTGCGCAACCCAATCCGCAAGCGGGCCTCGCTGGCGATTGATTTTGTTGCTGGCCGTCGCGGTCAACCTCCTGCTGCCTTTCGCACATGTGTCGCACGTGAAAATTTACAACGTCAATTCTCTGCCGTTCGAACTGCTGCGCGTTTGGAAAGCACCCGGACCGGTTACGCGCTGATAATTACACGATCGCGCAATTCAATTTAATTTACGCGTCACTCACCAGTCAGCCAGCCTCGGGGCCACCTGAACGCAGCGAGTTTTGACCGTCAACGCCAAGAAAGTACAGCCATGTCGAAACCGTATTACCAGCGCGTGTCTTACCGACTGCTCCGGCTCTTGCTTCGCGAAGTCGCGATTCGGGTCGGTAACGGGACTCTTCGCGTGCCTACCGCCTCGATCGAGAGCCTCGCGCTGATGCATTGGAATTCGAGTTGGAAAACCGAGATCATTCGCGCAGTCCTTGCCCAACGTTCTGGAGCATTTCTGGATGTCGGCGTCAACGTCGGTATGACCCTGCTGGATTTTCTGACCACCGGGCAATCGCCGGGCCGCTACATCGGATTTGAACCCAATCCGAAGTGCGTGAGTTATCTCCGCGCCGTCCTCCGACGAAATGGACTTCACGATTGCACGCTCGTCCCGGCGGGACTGGCGGACAGCGATGCCTTGCTCAAACTTCATCTGACGCCGGGCCAGGACGCGGATTCCGCCGCGAGCATTGTCCAGTCGCTGCGGCCAGCCGGAACGTTTGAGACGATGTGGGTGCCTTGCTTCCGCTTCGACGGCTTGCGTGAGTCCCTGGGGGTGGAACATATCGCCCTCATCAAAATCGATGTTGAAGGCGCCGAGTTGGAGGTGCTGCGTGGGATGGGTAATTCCATCAAGGAAACCAATCCGTTCATTCTCTGCGAGGTCCTTCATGCCGACGCGCACGCGGACGAGGCTGCCCATCGCTTGCGAAATGGCGCACTCCAGGATCTCCTGCATGCGATGGGTTATGCGATCTGGAACGTCGAAAAATCGGCCGACGGTGCCGTCGTCGGCCTCGCGAGGACCGATGCCTTTTTCTTCAAACGCTGGACCCGCCAAAACTCGGAGGAATGCGATTACTTGTTTGTTCCACGCGGCGCCGAAGCGGAAATGGAAAGCTTTGGATTCAAGCTGACTCCGTAACTCCGGAGACCCTTTGTTTTGATTCGACTGACCGTCATCATTCCCGCCCACAATTCGCATCGCGGGCGACTGGTTCGGACCTTGACGGCATTGCACGCACAGGACCTGTCGATCGCGGAATGGGAGCTGATTCTCGTCGACAATGCGAGCGAGCCGGCACTCGATGCGGACTTGCTTGATCTCGCCTGGCATCCAGCCGGCAGGGTCGTCCGCGAATCGGAGCTGGGCCTCACGCCCGCGCGCATCCGGGGGTTCCGCGAGGCCCAAGGCGAACTGTGTGTGCTCGTAGATGACGACAACGTCCTCCGACCTGACTACCTCTCCTGTTCGGTCCGGCTTGCGGCACAGCATCCAGACGTTGGCGTTTTCGGCGGCAAGTCGCTCCCCGAGTTCGAAGCACCACCTCCAAAGTGGTTGGACGGGCTCGATGCGCTGCTGGCATTGCGCGACGCGGGAGATCGCGACCTTTTGGCGAATTGGGACCGCGCCTATCCGCTTTCTGCGCCAATCGGCGCAGGCATGGTCATCCGAAGGACTGCCGCGCTCGCTTGGGTGAACGAAATCGAAAAGGATGCGCGGCGGCGCGCCCTCGACCGCGCGGGCAACCAACTGGTATCCGGCGGGGACAACGACATCGTGATCACGGTCATGAAGCACGGCGCGAAGTTGGGTTACTTCCCCGAGTTGGTCCTGACGCATCTCATCCCCGCGACGCGCTGCGAGGTTGCGTATCTCACTCGTTTGAACCGGGCGATCGCGAAATCGTGGATGCAATTGCTGACAATCCACGGCATCAATCCATGGCCGCCGATTCCCGCGTGGTCCGTCCCGCTGCGCCAGGCCAAAGCGTGGGTCACCCATCGTGCGTGGTCGGGTCCCGCCGCGCACATTCGCTGGGCCGGTGCGTGCGGACACTTTGAGGGACGAGTCCGCGCCAAATGAAGTCGTGGCTCAAAGATATCCTCGCGCGGTTCGGCTACCGGATCTCGCGCGCGACGCCGACCGAGGCGCCGGACTCCGCGGAGACCCTGTTTGATCTCACCGAGGATGAACGTGAAATCGTTCGCACCGCACAACCGCTGACGATGACTGGACCAGCGCGCCTGGCCACTCTGGTCCAGGCGGTCACGCACATTGTCAGAAAAAATATACCCGGCGACATCGCGGAATGTGGTGTGTGGCGCGGCGGCAGCATGGTGGCGGTCGCGCGGACTTTGCTCTCCCTCGGCGACACGAGCCGGCGGCTTTATCTCTACGACACCTTTGACGGCATGACCCAACCCACGGAACGCGACCAGGATTTTGCCGGTGCTTCCGCCGCGTCGCAGTTGGAGCGCGACGCTCCGGGCACGGGCGTGTGGGCATCGGCGAGCCTGGAGGACGTGAAGTCCAATCTGCTGGCCACCGGTTATCCCGCCGACCAAATCGTCTTCGTTCCAGGACGGGTTGAGGACACGATCCCGGCCACTATGCCAGAAACGCTCGCGCTGCTGCGGCTGGACACGGATTGGTACGGATCCACTCGCCACGAACTGATGCATCTCTATCCAATCCTGAGCCAGTTTGGGGTGTTGATCATCGATGACTATGGTCACTGGCAGGGCGCCCGCGAGGCCACCGACGAATTTTTGCGGATGCTGCACCAACCTCTTTACCTTCACCGCATCGATTACACGGCGCGCCTCGCGGTGAAGACGTAGCACCGATCACCTCGTGGAACCTAATTCGTTATCTGCGGTCGCCCGCCGCGTCGCCTCGGGGCTGGGTTTGGGCCCATTGCTGCTGCGCTTTTGGCACCAGCCGGTCGGACGAGTGCGCGACGTAATCGCGCAAGGCGGACCCATCGTCATGCGGGCAACCGAACGTGGCCGCCTGGAAATGGAGCGGGCCGCCGCACAACTTCCGCCGCTGCCCGAATTCGCCGGCGCACCGCGTGTCACTTTGCACGTTCTGACTGGAAAGCGTTTTTGGTTTCAGACGGCCTTCTGCCTGTCCTCATTCGCGAACCACGCGCAGGTCGGACTCGATGTTGAAATCTTCGACGACGGAACAATTGACCTGGAATTGAGGCAGCGAATCGAGGCGTTTTCGCCGAGAGCCCGGTTACATGCGCAGCCCGAAATTGTCGCCCGACTGCACGAGCATCTGCCGGAACAGAAGTTTCCGACGTTGCGCGAACGTTGGCGCAATTATCCCAACATCCGCAAATTGATCGATCCGCACATTGGATCGTCCGGGTGGAAACTCGTGATCGATTCCGATCTGCTTTTCTTTCGGCGTCCAGATTTTTTGCTGGATTGGCTGCGTACGCCAGACCGACCGTTGCACGCGGTGGATTGTCAGGAATCCTACGGTTACCCGCGCAAGCTGCTCGAAAAACTCGCCGGTGCGCCTCTGCCAGCTCTTGTGAACGTGGGCCTGTGCGGCTGGCGCAGCGAGGATCTTGATTGGAACGAGTTGGAGCGCTGGTGCCGAAAGCTGACCTTTGACTACCGGCCGAGCTATTACCTCGAGCAGGCTCTCGTCGCGATGCTGGCGGCGCGACATCCTAGCGCGATTGCTCCCGCGGCGGACTATGTGACGTATCCGCGGCCGCCCGAGGCCATCGAATGTCGCGCGGTCATGCACCATTACGTGGCCGAGTCGAAACGATGGTACTACCAGCGCAATTGGCGGAGAGTTATCGCTGTCGAGCTAACCAACCGGTCAGCAGGGCAATAAGTGGACCCACTCATGCGCTTCGATTCACTTGCAGGTCGTATTGCCCGACTTCCGCTACGGCTTATTCCAAAGAATGCCGCCGTCCGAGTGCGCTCGGGATTGAACAAAGGCCTGCGCTGGCGCGTTGGGTCAGCGACGCATGGTTGCTGGCTCGGCCACTACGAATCGGAGGTCCAGCGACAGCTCCCTGCTCTCATTCGGGAGGGAATGGTGTGCTACGACATCGGGGCAAACGCCGGGTTTTTTACCCTCGCTCTCGCCCGGCTGATCGGTCCGACCGGCCGCGTGTTCGCCTTCGAGCCGCTGGCAGAAAACGCCGCCAACGTTCTGAATCACGTCCGCCTGAACAAGCTTGCGCAGGCCTCGCTTATCCAGGTTGCGGTTTCGGATTCCGATGGGCTGACGGCGTTCGAGGTCCACGAGTCTGCGTCGATGGGTCGGCTGAGCTCTAATTCAACGACCAACTACCTCGTTCCCTCTGTGCGCCTCGACACAGTCGTCGCGCGCGATCAACTGCCCGCGCCAAATTTCATCAAGATGGACGTGGAAGGTGCCGAGTTGGCCGCCCTGCGCGGCGCCGAAGCGACGCTCGCTGATCATCGACCCACCCTGCTCATAGCTTTTCACGGTGAGCATCTGTTCGTCGGTTGCCTCCAAATCCTTGCGGCCCACGGATACGCGATTCGTGATTTGAACGGACATGCCCTCACCGCGGAGGACAGGCCGGTGAATGAGGTCATTGCCACACACCCTGGTTCGATCCCGTAGTCACCACGGTTCATGAATTTGCCGAAGGTTTCCATCATCGTTCCGTGCTTCAACGCCGCCCCATGGCTCACAGAGACGTTGGAATCGGCTTTGGCGCAAACGTAGCCAAACAAGGGAGTCACGTTTTGGGTAACCGCTCCGTCGATTGATCGCTCAGCATTGATCGCGCTCAACCGACTCGGTCACAGGCATTCGAATCCCTATCGAACCAAATGAATTCCGATTCTAGACTCGACCGCGTCATCATTCTCCCGACGACCGCCATTCTAGTGGCGGTTGCCGTGGTACATTTTTTCTGGGCGCCGCCCATCGTCAGCCACGACACGGCGTTCGGCATCCTAACTTGGCAAAGCATGGAATCCGGAGCCGGTTGGAACGAGCTTTACACGCCGCGTGCGGACGACATTTCCGGATCGCAGGGAAGTTTCCTAACTTGGTGGAGTCCCGGCCAATATTTACCCGCGGGATTACTAATGCATATCGGGTTTTCGCTCGGTGCCGCGATAGTTCTCACCACACTCATTGGCTCCTGGAGTCTTTTGATCGGTCTTTGGAGACTCTGTCTCGCTTTGGGAGAGCCTCCGCACTCCGCCGCCATCTCCGCAGGAGTCGTCGCACTTACGTGGCATACGCTCTATGCGTTTGGTTTTTTCATCGGCGGGGAGGTTGCGCTCGCCGCAGTGTGGCCTTGGATCCTTCTCGTCGCTTGGCGCACGCGCGGACAACGGTGGCTCCAACTCACGCTACTCCCACTACTCTTCGTCGCCGGTTCGTACGCCAAACTGTCGTTTCAACTTTATGCATTGGGGATACTCGCATTTCTTTGGTTGCAAGAGTGCGACACACATCGCTGGAAGCGATTGGCGCTGCTTGATGCAACGGTTCGAAGTGCACTAGTTCTGGTTTTTTACCTCACAATCTGGCATTACGTTTTTATGAGCCGGGGTCCAACGCCCGCAAACAGCCTGACACACTCTGTACCGTTCGGAGTCGCATGGGGATTCGCGCTCAACGCTCCATGGTTTTCCGCAGTCGGATTCGGCAGTCTTCTTGGCCGGCTGTTCATGGTCAAAGCAGTGTCGGCCTTGGAAGGCTTTTCCCAGCTCCGACCTGTCTTGCTGCCTCTCGCGTTTGTCGCGCTTGCAGCGTATGGCTTGCTCGTACGCAGCAGAATTCACCTCTTTCGACTCGCCGGAACAATTTCACTCACTTCGGCAATCCTATTAGCTACGTTATTATGGTGGGGCGCATCAGTCAGTTTGGAGGACCGTCATTTGCGTCCGGCAGGTATCCTCCTCCTCGCAGTATGTGCAAGTATTGCGGTCGGGCGTGTTTCTGTTTCCCAACGGTTGGCGGTGTCGGCGCTTGTCTTATCCGCTCTCTTCGGTATCGCAGCTACAGGACAGCGGATATCGAACATCAAGAAGCTTGGAGTCCGAAGCGTCAGAGACATCAGCATGTTGGACATCGACGAGCCTGCACTTCGTTTTCTCGAAGCGAATGACGAGAAGGGACTTCTGATCTGCTTACCTCGGGCCATGTTGATTCCCGCCCTTCAGCGCGCTCGCATTCTCCTGTTCGATGAGGCAGAAAAATCAGTCCTTCACCAATGGCGAGGCCGTGTTCCATCTTTGATGCTGGTATTTCCCGCGGAGGACGTCATCAGCGGGCGGGCAGCTGCACTCCGCGCCTCCTTCCTTGACTATCATGAATTGGAATGGCGCGTAGTGAAAAGGGGCTCGTGGGAGTTTTGGCAAGCTGGTACAGCCGCCTCCGCCAACATGCCTTGAGAAGTCTCCCGCTCGGGGCAGCATACAGATTGGTCGAATCCGCGGCTTTCACCGAGAGGCGTTTGAACAGAACTTCAAATGACAAGGCCGAGCGCGTCAATTATCATTCCATGCTTCAACGCCGCCCCATGGCTAGCGGCAACGCTGGAGTCTGCGCTCGCGCAAACGTGGCAGAAGAAAGAAGTCATCTGCGTGGACGACGGCTCATCTGATTGTTCACTCGCTATTGCCCGGCTATTCGAAGTCCGTGGAGTCCGGGTACTTAGCCAGCCCAATCGTGGCGCGAGCTCCGCGCGAAATCGAGGGCTGACGGAGGCGACGGGAGATTTCGTTCAATTCCTGGATGCCGATGATTTGCTGCATCCCTACAAAATCGAGGCCCAGCTTGCGTTGCTGCAAACTCTCGAGCCCGGCTTCATTGCCTCAGCCCGCTGGGGGCGATTCGAAACCGATCCATGCGCCACACGCTTCTTTGATACACCTGTCTTCCGCGATCTGGCGCCGCTCGAATTCCTGCGGCTGGCGGCCGAGGAAGGACACATGATGCATCCCGCCGCCTGGTTGACACCTCGCGGCGTGCTGAACGCGGCGGGACCCTGGGATGAGTCCCTCTCCCTCAACGATGACGGCGAGTACTTCGCCCGGGTTGTGCTGGCGAGTCGCGGTATCGCCTTCTGTCCCGCGGCCGAAACTTTCTATCGCTCCCAAATCAAGGGTAGCCTCAGCGGTCGAAATGATGAGCGAGCGAAGGACAGCATCCTTCGTTCGGTCGATCTCATCGCGTCTCATATGTTGAACGCGGAAGACAGCGCCGGAGTTCGCGCCGCAATCGCCGTGCTTTACCTCCGCGTGCTGCACACCATCTATCCAGCGTCACGCTCGCTGGTGAAACGTACCGAAGCGAAGGTCGGAGAGTTTGGCGGAGTCATTACCGCTCCGCCGATGGGTCCGCGCGCGGCCGCGATCGCGCGAGTCATCGGCTGGAAAATGACCTGGCGCCTGATTTCGCTGCGAGATCGCCAGTCCGGAAATTGATTCCCAGATTGCGCTTCACCGCAAGTATGCGCCCGGAAGTCCCCTTCTCCTGATGCCAACCGGTCAACGCATCTGTCTCGTCACGCCTAACCACGTGTCGAGAAATCCGCGATTGGTCAAGGAAGCAAACATGCTCGCGCAAGCCGGATATGCGGTGCATGTCATTGCGGGCCGATTCTTCCCGGCCATGGATGAGAACGACCAGACCATCCTGCAGTCAGCCCCGTGGAAATATCAACTGGTTGACCTCAGGAAATCCCTACCTGCGCTGGGTTTGAAAATCGTCCGGAAGGGCTTGAGGGCGCTGGGACCGAAGATCGTGGGTCGCTCGCTGATTGCCTCCGGGATTGCGCACCACGCCGCCGTGCCCTTGCTGGCTGCCGCCGCGTCGGCTCACGACTGTGATCTCTATATCGGACATTGTCTCGCTGGGCTCGCCGCTGTCCACCTCGCGAGCCGGCGGACCGGTACCCCCTTCAGCTTCGACGCGGAGGATTTTCACGATGGGGAAACAGAGTTTTCCCTTCACGATCCGGTGGAGTCGTCCGTGACCGCGCGACTTCAGCGGGTGGCCCTGCCGCACTGTCGGCATGTCACCGCCT
This sequence comes from Verrucomicrobiota bacterium, assembly GCA_025353105.1. Taxonomy (GTDB): domain Bacteria; phylum Verrucomicrobiota; class Verrucomicrobiia; order Chthoniobacterales; family SZAS-18; genus SZAS-18. Next base: position 3,201 of record JANXRG010000038.1, on the reverse strand, counting down.
CCTCGCCGCTCATCGCGGACGCCATCGCGGAACGCTACGGAATTCCGCGACCGACTTCCATCCTCAACGTCTTTCCCCTCGCGGAAGCGCCGGGCGAACCCCAACCTCAACGAGCAGATACCACGCGGAAGATATATTGGTTTTCCCAGACGATCGGCCCGGACCGCGGTCTGGAGGAATTCCTCTCCGTGCTGGCGTTGATGAAGACTCCTTGCGAACTCCATCTCCGGGGCATTGAGGCGCAAGGGTTTCGGCAGGTACTCGAAACCTGCGCCGCGGCCAGCGGATATCTCGGCGTCATCAAGTTTCACCCTTCGGCCCCACCCGAGGAAATGGCCCGCCTCGCCGCTCCGTACGATCTGGGCCTGTCGCTGGAGAAGCCAACGGTGCCCAATCACGATCTCTGCCTCGGAAACAAGATCTTCACCTACTTGCTCGCTGGGATTCCGGTGGCCATCACGCCGACGCGGGCCCAGCGGGAGATTGCCGGGAAGCTTGGGACCGCCACGATGCTCTTGGATTTTGACAACCCGACCGCCTCAGCGCGGATGCTGGATGAATTTTTTGCCGATCAGGATCGCGTTGAGCACGCGCGAGCGGCCGCCCGGTCGCTGGCCCGACAGACCTACAATTGGAATTTCGAGTCCCGGAAATTTCTCTCGGCTGTCGAGCACGCGTTGCTGCGTGAGACACAGCAGCAAGCGGAGGATCCCGTCGATCAGCCGGCCGAAACCTCGCCCCCGCTCGCGGCCACGGCCGCGGGCGAAGCCAGGACCAATCAGAACGCCGGGATCGCACCCATCAAGTTGGCCGAACATCGGGTTCGGGCGCGGGTCGCCATCAAGTCGGTGCTGCGGAGAACAGCCAGCTTCGGCATGCAATCCCTTCTCTTCTCCCGCAGCCGGCGGTTCGATCCCATTGAACCCGGGCGGACGCTCGTCATCGCCCCTCATCCGGACGACGAGTGCCTCGGCTGCGGGGCATTGCTCGCGCGCCTTGCCCACGACGATCCGGGCGCGGTCCATGTCGTCTTTGTCACCGACGGATCCCGGTCGCATCCCGGCCATCCGTCGATTTCCTCGAGGGACCTCGCGCGCGATCGCCGGGAGGAGGCGCGAGCCGCGCTGGCCGTACTCGGCGTCCCCTGGCGGAACGCGCATCACCTCAACGTGGAGGACGGATCGCCTGCGCATCTCGACCCCCCATCAAGCCAGGCGCTGGTGGATCAATTGTCTGATCTGCTCGTCGGGCTTCGGCCCAACCAAATTGTCCTGCCGCTGCGTTGCGATGGCAGCACGGAGCACGATTCCTGCTTCGAGCACGTCGCGCGGGCGCTGCGTCGGGCCGACGTGCCCGCGCGCTTGTTGGAGTTCCCCGTCTGGGCGGCGTGGCGTCCGCAACTCTTGGCGAAGCCACTGCGAACGGCTCGAAAGGTCCATCGCTTTGCCGCCCGCCCATGGTTGCGGCTGAAGGAAACCGCGCTGCGCTGCAATCGCTCGCAGCTTGAGCCGACGGCCCCGTGGCGGCAGCCCATGGTAACCAGCGAGTTCGTCTCCTATTTTTTACGACCCTACGAATACTACTTCGAATTCGACTGAGGTACGAATGCACGATGTGATGATGGCCAACGTTCCTCCCAAGTCCGATCTCGCGCCCAACGGCCTTCTCCGGTTGTTCCAACGTGCATCCTTTCGGCGAAAGCTTGGTTTTGGCGAGTTGCTGTTTGGACGTGCGCTGGCACGTCACTGCATAACCTGGGTCGACTTTGGCGACCTACGCTGGAAACTGAATCTCGCGAACGGCACGCATCGCTGGCTGGTGTACGGGGAGTACGAGGAGCCCGGGGTCCGGCTGCTGCTTGAACGCGTGATCGACGAGAAATCGATCATCGTCGATTCCGGCGCCAATATTGGACAGATGGTCGTGATGTATCTGCGCAGCAGTTCAGCGGAAGCGATTCATGCCTTTGAGCCCACCCCGATGGCCCGGGCCTGGCTAGAGGAATGCGTCGCCGCGAATGGACTCGGAAGCGTTTTCGTTTCACCGCTTGCACTTGGTGAAGCCGCGGGCACAGCAAACTTGGTCGACCACGATTTCCAACACAAGGAAGGTGCGCAAAACCGACTCACTGCGTCAGACGACGGACTTCCAATCGAGGTGACTACGCTCGACGCCTATGCGGAATCACACGGGATCAAACACATTCGCTTTTGGAAACTCGACACGGAGGGACATGAACTTCCGGCGCTCGTGGGCGCAAGATCGCTGCTGCAGCGGGCGGCCATCGACTATCTCTACGTCGAGACCGCTGGCGACGGCGACGCCATCGCTGAGCTTCTCGCCAAGTATCGCTACGTCCCTGTCGGGCTGGCGCTCGACCGGGTGCTCTCCCGCGCGGAGGTGCGCGCGCGTTTTACCAACGTCTTTGTTTCCGACCGAGTCGCACGGGCGGAATGCGGTCTGGCACTGAAGGCGAATTGATTGTTGATGCGCATCACCATTGTCCAGGGACCGTTCCTGCCGGTGCCACCATTGCGCGGTGGGGCGGTCGAAAAGGTCTGGTTCGCGCTCGGGCAGGAATTCGCCCGGCGCGGGCATACGGTGACGCACGTCTCGCGAAATTTTCCCGGTTTGCCCGACGAGGAAACGATCGAAGGCGTCCGTCACCTCCGGGTCGGTGGTTTCGATCCGCCGGCCTCGTGGCGGCCCCTTCGCGGCATCGATGTCCTCTGGCCGCTTCGACTGATTTGGGATTTCCTCTACGCGTGGCGAGCGCGTCGCGTTCTTCCCGACGCCGACATCCTCGTGACGAATACATTCTGGCTGCCGGCGCTGATTCGCCCGGGAAGCAGCCGGGGGCGGCTCTACGTTCATGTGCAGAGATTTCCGAAGGCGCAGGTGCGCCTCTACGCGCATGCCGACCGACTGCAGACTGTCTCCACAAGCATCGCGCAAGCCCTGCTCACACGGCTCCCCGACTGCGCGGGCAAGATACGGGTGATTCCAAATCCACTGCTCGGAGAAATAAGTTGGAGTGACGAAAATGAGATCGTGCGTCGGGCCGCTACCCGTGCACGGACGATTCTCTTTGTGGGTCGCGTGCACCCGTCCAAGGGGCTCGAACTGCTGATCAATGCGTTTGCAAAATTCCGGTCTTCGCGGACCGCCGAGTCCTGGACATTGCGAATCGTCGGACCCCAC
>JANXRG010000035.1 GCA_025353105.1 Verrucomicrobiota bacterium | reverse complement strand
GGCCGATCACCCGGGCGATGTTCAGGCCCTGCTCGCCCTCGGGCATGGCGCAGCCGACGATCAGGTCCTCGACGTCGGCCGCCTTCACCTGCGGTACGCGTCGCAGGATCTCGGCGATCAGCGGCGCGGCCATGGACTCCGGGCGGGTGTCCTTCAAAGAGCCCTTCAAGGCACGGCCGAAGGGCGAACGCACTCCTGCGACGATGGCGATCTCATGCATGGCTGAACGCTCCTTAGTTCCGCAGCGGCTTGTTGTTCTGGAGCATGTATTCCATCCGCTCCTGGGACTTGGGCTCGGCGACCAGCGACAGGAAGGCCTCGCGCTCGAGGTCGAGCAGGTGCTGCTCGGTGACGACGCGCTGATGGTTCTGAAGGCCACCACTCAGGATTTTCGCCAGACCGCTCGCGAGATACACATCGTGTTCGCTCGCCATGCCGGCCAGCTTCATCGAATACGCGATATATTTTAGATTCGCGTAGCCCTGCTCGCCCATCACCGCGATGGTGCGTGCCACCGGCGGCGTGTAATCGCGCGCCGTCGCGAGCATCGAGGCTTTGGCGTCCGCGATCAGGCGGCGCTTGTTCATCGTAATCTGGTCGTGCTCGCGCAGAAAGCCGAGGTTCCTCGCGTCGAGCGCCGAGGCCGAAACTTTGCCCATCGCGATCAACTCAAACGCGCGCTTCGCCGCTTCGAACAAATCCGCGCCGGGCATCAGTTGCTGCGTGAAGCGGATCAACATCTCCGTCGTGCCGCCACCCGCGGGAATCAAGCCCACGCCCATCTCCACGAGGCCGCAATACAACTCGGCGTGCGCCTGCACGAGGTCGCTCGCCAGCAGCGTTTCGCACCCGCCGCCGAGCGCCATGCCAAAGCCGGCACTCACGACGGGGAACGGCGCATAACGTAATCCGACCACCGTGGCCTGGAAACCCGAGATCATCTTCTCGATGGCGAGAAACTTCTTCTCCTGGCCCATCTGCAGGATAAACGCGAGGTTCGCGCCGGCCGAGAAATGCTGGCCTTCGTTGCCGATGACCAAGCCGAGGAATCCCTGCGGCACCGCGGCCTGTGCGGCCAGCATCATTTCCATCGCGTCGTCCCCCAGCGAGTTTGCCTTGCTGTGGAACTCAAGCAGCAGCGCGCCGTCGCCGATGTCGATCAAGCTCGCCCCTTTGCTCGATTGCACGATCCGCGTCGGGTTCGCCGTCTTGTACGCCGCGAGCGAGAAATGCGCGCGGTCGGGCCCGGTCGCATGGCTCTTGTCGTAAAAAGGCTTCCCGCTCGTGAGGTGCTGCTGCACCAGCGCGGGCACGGACTTGCCGAGTTTCCTAAAGCCTTCGACGACGCTGGCGAGCCCGAGCCCGTCATAAAGGTCGAACGGTCCCAGTTCCCAGCCAAAACCCCATTTCAACGCGTTGTCGATTTCATGCGGATCCGCACAGACGACGCCTACCTTCTCGGCCGCAAAGTGCATCATCTCGTAAAGGGTCTCGCGCGTGAACTCGCCCGCCGGCGCATCGAGCGCGAGCAATGCGCGCGTGCGCTCGAGCGCGCCGGGCACCTTCACGATCGACGCCAGCTCGGGCAACTCGACCTTCGGCCGCGCCTCGTATTCCATGGTGTCGAAATTCAGCGAGAGGATTTGCGACTTCCCGCGCTCGTCCTTCACGCGTTTGTAGAAACCGGCGCCGCTCTTTTCGCCGTATGCCTTTTTCTCCATCAGCTTGTCCACGACCGGCGGAAGCGAGAAATCCTCGCCCTTGGTTGAGGCGGCGAGTCCGCCCGCGACATGGAACAGCACGTCCAGTCCGGTGACGTCCGCCGTGCGCAGCGTGGCGCTCTTCGGGCGGCCGAGCAGCGGGCCGGTGAGCGCATCGACGACTTCGGGCGTGAGCTTCATTTTGTCCATCACCCGCACGCAATGGAGCATCGAGTAGACGCCGATGCGGTTGCCGACGAAGCCGGGCACATCGTTCGCGAGGACGATGCCCTTGCCGAGCACGCGGTCGCCGAAATCGCGCAATTTTGCGAGCACGGCGGGATCGGTGTCCGGCGTGGCAATCAACTCCAGCAGGTATAGATAGCGTGGCGGATTGAAAAAGTGCGCGCCGCAAAAGCGCTGTTTGAAGGACGCGCTCCGTCCCTCGATTTGCAGGTTCATCGGGATGCCGCTCGAGTTTGAGCTGACGATCGTGTGTTCGCCGATGACCTTCTCGACTTTTTCCCAGAGCGACCGTTTCACCTCAAGCTTCTCGACGATCGCCTCGACGACCCAGTCGCAAGCGGAAAGCTTGGGGAGATCGTCATCAAAGTTTCCGATCGTGACGAGCGGGGCGCGGCCGCGGTCCATGAACGAGGCGGGTCTGGCCTTGGCGGCGCGCTCGAGTCCGGCGCGGGCGATGGCGTTGCGATCCTTGCCCTCGGTGGGGAGGTCGAGCAGGAGCGTGAGAATTCCGGCATTGGCGAGATGGGCTGCGATGGCGGCCCCCATCGTGCCCGAGCCAAGAACGGCGGCGCGGCGAATCGTCGTGGACATACGTGCGAGCGAAGCTTTGGGTGGACGCGCGGGGACAAAAAAGCGACGGCGTTTCCGGAGAGGCCGTCGGTGCGCGGGGTGACTGCTTGTCTAACGCCGGGCGCGGGAGCCGCAAGCGAAATGTTCGCCGGCGCACACAAACCGCACCTTACCGTGAGCCAACGCGCTCAAAGTCGCCGCGTTTGGACTGAAAACGCGCAATCAATTCGGCAACGTGCTTTTCCATTTCTGGCCAGGATTCCTCCTTCTGTCCAGAGCCGGACGCTGAAGCGAGGTGCGAAGAGCCTCCCGGTCGAATGCGACGAAACAAGACTTGCTTCGAGTGCCAGTCCGTTTCGGGTACGCCGTCGACGATGTCAGTGCCGCTGTATTTGCGAACCACGCGCTCGACAACGAAGACGAGCCGGCCCTTGGCCAGGTAATAATCGCGCGAAATGTAGAAGCGGCTCTTGCCCAGCCCCCATCGCAATAGTCGCGGCTCATCGCCGAGCACGAAGACTTCGACGCCGGCGCCGTCGCAAGCCCGCTCATTGGTCATGCCGCCAAATCGCTCGCAATTCTTCAGCCCGTCGCGAAATCGCGGCTCGAAATCCTTAGGCAAGCGCAATTCGGCCGCGCAAGCCTCGTACGCAGCGCCTGAAATCGTCAGACCAATAATCAACGTAGTCAGCCATTGCCTCATCTAGTGATTCTGGCTGGCGAATTTCTCAGCGGCAAGAGCGGAGGACTCACGCGGGTCGCGCCCACAAGTTTGGGACACCTCGGCGAGCAGTCCCTACCCGCCGACGCCAACGCGCCCGGAGGTCGCGTTCCACCTTGGTCGCGACCTACGCCACGATCACGCGCAGCTTCTTTTCCGCGACGCTGAATTCCACTGGCGCTTCACCCGCGAACTCGCCGTCGGCCTCGAACGGGACGCGGCCCTTCGATTCCGTCGCGCGCACCGTCAGGCGCGAGGTCTGAAAATAACGCACGTCCGTGAAATTATGGTGATCGGAGAACAGCACCCCGCGGAAATACCGCAACAGATCGAAATGGCTCAACCGCTTGAAGACAACCACGTCCAGCATGCCGTCATCGAGCCGAGCATCCTTGAACAGGCGAAGCTTTCCGCCGTAGTACCGGCCGTTGCCCACCAGTGCGAAACGCCCCGTTTCGGTGCGGCCGCATTCGCTCTCCACGGTCACGTCCACCGGCCGCGGGCCACTCGTCAGGATGTGGGACGCAGCCATCAGGTAGCTGAGCGGGCCGAAGGCGCGCTTGTCGGCGCGCTTGACGCGCTCGGTCGCCTGCGCGTCGAACCCGATGCCCGCGAGCTGGACGAAATAACGGCCGTTCGCAAGCGCGAGATCAACCTCGCGGGTCTTGCCCGCCTCGATGATCTCCCAGCAACGGCGCAGCGGTTTTGAGGGCAGGCCAAGCTCGGAGGCATAAACGTTCATCGTCCCAAGCGGCAGCAAGCCGAGCGTCGTGTCGGATCCCGCAATTCCATTTGCCACTTCGTTGATCGTGCCATCGCCACCGGCCGCCACGACCGTGTCAAAACCCTCGGCGACTGCCCGCTCGGCAAAGCGTTGCGCGTCACCACGTTCGCGGGTCGGCCAAATCAGGGCGTTCGGGGAAAGCGCCGCCAGCTCATCGTGCAGTCGCGCGGCGCGGTCGCCGCGGGCCGCGGGATTCAGAATGACGGGGATGGCTTTACACTTCACAACCGGCGGGGGGTGGCTACGTTGCCCGATGAGAAAATTGGTGAGGCTGTCCATCACCGCGTTGATCGCGGCGGCGGCCTTGCTTGGTCTGATTTTACTGGGGGCGAACCTTTACGTCCAAAGCCCCTCCTCGCAACAGCAGATTAAACGCCACCTCTCCGCCGCGTTCGGCATGCCGGTCGAGATGGTCCGCGCCGTCTTCACGCCGTGGGGAGGCCTGCGCGTGGATGGCGTGCGCACCGCGGGCGCGCCCGGCCAGCCCACGGTCAAGGCCGAGCTCGTGCGCGTGCGCCTATCGCTGATCGCGCTCCTCCGCGGAAAATTCGTCGTCAAAACGATTGGCCTCGAACATCCGACGGTAACGCTGACGCAGAATTCCGAGGGCCGATGGATGGCGCCGTTGCGGACGGTCGCCGCCGCGTCCATTCCCGAACCGCTCGAAGCCCCTGCCTCTCCGTCATCGTCGCCCCTGGTCACACCGATGCCCCATGCGGCCACGACGCCCACGGCACCCGCGGTGCCAGTCACGCCCGCGATGGCCGACGGGCTGGCGCCCGTGTCGACCGTCCGCGTTCCAGCGGGCTTTGAATTTTTTCGGCTCAGACACGCGGAGTTGCGCTTCCTCGATGTGAAGGGTCGCGAGGTGGCGGCGCTGGAGGACGTGAATCTTGAGGGCCGGCCCGTGGCGGGAGCCGCGGGCGATTTCTCCGGCAAAATTTGGTTTGAGCAGGCGTCGTTCAATCAACGCCGGGTGCGCGTCCGAAACTTTTCGTCCAACGTGCGCATCGAAGGTGGCGTCGTCACGCTGCCAAACGGCGCCGGCGAGCTGGGCGGCGGTCAAATCCAGGCGAAGTTTATCATCCGGCCGATGGAGGATGGTTCGCCGTATGAAGTCACGGCAAAGGTCGATGAGGCCTCGCTGGGCCGTCTGATCCAGGAAGCCGGCGGCGATCCGGATTTCGCGAGCGGTCGACTGCAGGGCACGCTGGCCATGAGCGGATTGGCCGCCGATGTCAGTTTGCAGCGCGGCGGCGGGGAACTTCGGCTGCTCGACGGTCAGTTTCGCCGCGGCGGTTTGCTCAAAACCTTCGGCGACCGCAGCAAGATCGAGGAGCTGCGTCGGCCGGAGTTCAAGGTCGCCACGCTGACGTACACGATTGAAGGCCGGGACTTGTTCGCCACTCCGCTGGAATTGGATTCCGCCAACGTGCGCTTCACGGCGAAGGGCGTCTGTCATCTCCCGGCCACCACGCTGGATTTGCAGGCCAGACTCGTGCTGGGCGGGCCCATCGCGAAGCAGCTGCCGGCCTTCATCGCGACGAATTTCGAGTCGTCGACCGACACGCCCGGGGAGAAATTCATCGACTTCAAGATTGGTGGAACGATTTCGAATCCGAGCACCGACCTTTTTCAAAAGACGCTGTCGCAGCCGGTCCAGACACTGCTCGGGCGCGTGCTCGGACGGAACCGCAAGTCCGAGGAAAATCCCGCCGTGCCCGAAACCGAGCCGTCGCCTTCCGTGAGCCCGGCCGGTTCACCTCCGCCCTGATCGACCGCGCGACGATCTCACGACAATGCTCCGCATCATTGCCGGGTCGGCCGGTGGACTTCACCTTTTCAGCCCGCCCGGCAGCTTGCGCCCCACGATGGATCGCGTTCGCGCCGCGATCTTTTCGAGCCTCGGCGATCGCGTGCCCGGCGCGCGGTGCCTGGATCTCTTCGCCGGCACGGGTGCGATGGGGCTCGAGGCCCTCAGTCGCGGCGCGATGTCGTGCATCTTTGTTGAGCAGCGCCGCGCGCACGCGACCTGCATCGAGCGGAACCTCGAGCGAACGAAACTCGCCAACCGGAAAAATTCGCCGGTGCTGCAGATCGATGCGCTGGCATACATCGAACGACGCGCGCCCGCAGCGGCGTTTGACCTGATCTTCGCAGATCCGCCGTATTATCTGCAGAACAATCAGGACGTGGATTTCCCGACCATGCTGCTCACGTCGGAGAAGCTCTGCCAGGCGCTGGCCCCGGACGGAATGTTCGTGCTCGAGAAAAATCCGCTCGCTCCGTGCGTGATTCCACCCGCCTGGGAATTACGGAAGAGCAAGCGCTACGGGATCACGGAAATCAACTATCTCGTTCCGGCGGATTCGAACCACCCCGAAGAAAAAGAACCCCAAGAAATCTGAAAACTCAGATATCCCCTGATGCTCTGGGTCGTTGAATCCGATGGCTATTTTTGTTTGCCGGTCAGCAACTCCTTGGCGAGCGCGGGCGCGTCGTACACGTTGTTCAGCGACTCGATGATCGCGGCACTGCTCACGCTGACGGCGCGCGCCATGCGATCGTCATACGCGAAGTCTGCGGCGAGGCTGTAGATGTTTCCGTCGAAGATGATGCCCACAAACTCCCCGGCACGATTGACGACCGGGCTGCCGGAGTTACCGCCGATGATGTCCTGGGTGCTCGTGAAGTTGAACGTGGTCTTGAGATTCAACTTCGACTTTGCCTTCACCCAGCGGGCGGGCAGTTCAAAGGGCTCGCGGTTGCCCTGCTCGGCGCTGCGCTCGTAAAGGCCCTCGAAGGTCGTGAACGCCGGGATCTTCCTGCCGTTTTCCTCAAGGCCCTTCACGACGCCGTAGGAAAGGCGCAGCGTGAACGTCGCATCAGGATAATTGCCGGTGCCTTCCAGCGCGAAACGTGCCTTGGCGAGCGCCGCCTGACCCTGTTTCTTAACCTCGTCCTGCGCCTCTGCGATCTTGCGGGCCGCGCGAGCGTCCGCATCCACGAGACGAGCCAGTTCGATCATCGGGTCGTTCGCCGCGTCGACCGCGGCCTTGCCACCCTCGTAGAGTTTCTTGCGGACGGCCACGTCGCGGACCTTGGTGCCGGTGATCAACTCCGCCGCGCGTTGGCGGGGCGACTTGCCGGCGAGGACTTTTACGACCAGCGGATCGGTGGCACCCATCTTCTCGGCCATCGCCTGCAAGGCGTCGGCCATCAGGATAATTTCGAGATCCTCGTAGATCGGTTTTTCAGAAAACAGGGCGAGCTCGAAAGAAGGCAGACCGGCGTCGCCGTACTCCCGCAGGCGCTCGCCGTTGGGCTTCGGCCGCTCGTCGCCGGCGCGCAGCAACTGCCGGGCAGTGGTGAAGCTGTCGCTCGAGAACCCGTTGCCGGCCTCGAGGTAGCGCAACTTCTCCGCGACCGTGGCAATGGTCTTCTGCGCCTCGGCGATCTTGTCAAAGGCGGCCAGGGCGTCGCTAAATTTCTCCGGGCTCGCCGCGAGTCGCGCGCGCAAGTCAGTTTCGGCTTTTTCCTTCGCGGCCATAAAAACTGGATCGTACAGCGCGGCGAGCTGGCCATCGCGCACCTTGCGGCTGTTCTGGATGCCGAACACGTCCTGTTTGGCGCGTCGCGCGTTCTCCGCACTCCGCCCGCTCCACGCGATCAGGAGCACTTCCATCCGCTTGAGGCGCGCGATCGTGTAGGGATTCGAATTGTCGCGGAGATAGTTCAGTTCGTCCATCGTGAGCAGGCGGCTGGTCCCGCCCGGATTGCCCGAGACAAACGTCAATTCCCCCTCTGCCGGACCCGCCTTGGAGAACTTCAGAAAGTCCGCGGGCTGAATCGGCTTGCCGTTCTCGTAAACGCGGAAAAGACAGATATCGAGGTCGTAGCGCGGGAACTCAAAATTGTCCGGATCGCCGCCGTAAAAGGCCGCCTGTTGCTCCGGCGCGAAAACCAGGCGCACATCGGTGTAACGCTTGTAGCGGTACAGGTGATACGCGCCGCCCTTGTAGAGCGTAACCACGTCCGAGCGCAGACCGGTCTTCGCGAGCGAATCCTTTTCAATCGTGGCAATGACCTTGCGACGCGCCGCGAAGGCTTCGTCGGGACTCGCCTTCTCGGGCAGGGCCGCGTTGACCTGCGCGGTGACATCCTCGATCGAGATCAATTGATTCAACTCCAGGTCAACGGATTTCGCCTCCTCGGCCTGGGTCTTGGCGTAGAAGCCGTCGCGCACGTAGTTCTTATCCTTCGTGGAGAGTTTCTGGAGCGAATCGAAGCCGACGTGATGGTTGGTGATGACGAGACCGTCGCCGCTGACAAAGGAGGCCGAACCCCCGGAATTAAAACGCACCGAGGATTTCTGCACGTGCTCGAGCCATTTGTCCGTCAGATCGAAGCCGTACTTTTCCTTCAGGACCTCGCGCGGGGGGGTCGAGTAGAGCCACATGCCCTCATCGGCACGGAGGGCGGGAATGGCGAGGAGGAGCGCAACAAACAGGGGAACAATTTTCAGCTTCATAATGGGGGAAAGATGTCGAAGCTGCGCCCTTCTCCTGTGAAAGACAAACGCGAATCTTGCAGATTTCGACCAATCGTGGTTCTCCCTTCCGGCCCTCACTGCCCACGCCTGTTGCCCTTCCCGAAATGAGCCTGGACAATTTTTCCGCCGTCACCTGCCTCTTCAATCCGGGCGGGTATCGCACCAAGACTGACAATTTTTTCCGCTTCCGGACCGCGCTGGCGGACCAGGGCGTTGCGTTGCGCGTGATCGAATGCGCGTTCGGGGAGGCGCCGTTCGAGCTCCCGCCCGCGGAGGATGTCCGGCAGGTTCGCGCACGCGATGTCATGTGGCAGAAGGAACGTCTGCTCAATTTGGCCATTGCGTCGCTTCCCCCGCGTGTCACCAAGGTCGCCTGGCTCGATGGCGACATTCTTTTTGCAAACCCCCGGTGGGCGCAGGAAACCTGCGCGCGGCTGGAGCGCTTCGCCGTCGTCCAGCCGTTCGCGTCGGTGGTGCGGCTGCCGCGCGGCCATGCGGAATTCGCGGGCGCGGGCCAGCATTGGGAGGGCTTCGCGGCGGTCTTTGCGCGCGATCGCGCCCTGCTTCGGCGCGGACATTTCGATCGACATGGTCACTCCGGTTTCGCCTGGGCCGCGCAGCGCGAATGGGTCGAAACGCACGGGTTGTACGACGCGTGTGTCGCCGGGAGTGGTGACCACATGATGGCGCATGCCTTTGCCGGCGACGGGGATTCGGCCTGCCTGGATCGCATCTTGGGGCGAGGCAATGCGCATCGCTCCTATTTCGCCGAGTGGCGCGAGCGCGTGTCGCCCGATCTCGGCGGGTCGATCGGGTTCACGCCGGGAACGATCTATCACCTCTGGCACGGCGAGATGGCCGATCGCCGCTATGTGCTGCGCAACCGCGAGCTGGCCGATTTCAATTTCGATCCGGCGCGCGACCTGCAGTTTGGGCGGACCGGTTGCTGGGAGTGGACCGGTACCGGTGACCGCATCCGGGAATGGGCGCGCGGCTACTTTGGACAGCGGCGCGAGGATCATCCGTTTCCCGCTTGCTGATCCCGCGTCGTTTCGTTCAGCATTTCCCTTCTCCATGGACACGATTGAAGACATTGCCCAAAGCGCGGACCAGCGCGCCGCCCATTGCCGCGCGACCAATGACGCGGTGGGCGAGCAGATCGCGTTGCGTTGCGCGCAGCGGATCCGCGCCGCCAAAGATTCCGCTGAGGCGGCCGCGATCGAGCGGGAATTTTATGGCGGGTCGGGCGGAGGCTCGGCGCCGGTGGCAGTGCCTCGCGGCTGCCTGGGCGGCCTGTTCGGCGGAATTTTCGGGCGGTCCCGCGCCTCCTCGTGGACGCCGACGCGATCCTCGTACAACACCTTTGGTTACAACGAAGGCGTCGGCTACTCGATGTTTGACGGCCTGCTGCGGTCGGGTGGCTCCCCGTCGTGGCGCAACCACAATCCCGGTCAGGTTCCCTACGACGAATGGTCGATCGCCCAGGGCGCCATCGGCACCGACAACGGCATGGCCGTGTTTCCGAGCTACGAAGCCGGCCGGCGCGCCTTCGCGCAAAAACTCTCCACCGCGCCCGGGGACCAGAGCGTCAACGACATCGTGCGCAATTCGTACCTGTCGAACCTTCCCGACGATTCCCTGAAGTCCGCAGGCATCGATCCGCATGCCCCGGCTGCGCAGCTTTCTCCGGTGCAGCTCAACCGCTTGATGGACACGGTGGAGACCTCGAAGGGGTACGAACCGGGACAGGTGACCTCGCGCGAGTCCGGCGACGCTCCGTCTTGGGCGAGCGGGTTGTTCGTCGCCGACGCCGCCTGGAATGCGGAGCCCGCGGTGCCCGTCGAATCCAGCGGCACGAGCAGCGAGTCGCGCACCGCGTCGGATAACTCGTAAGAGCCGCGACCCTCTCTTCGCCCGCCTTCCTTTTCCTGTGAGCGTTCCGTCGCCGTCCCCGCTGGCCGTGCATTGGACGCTCGCGCGGGACGTCGTGTTTCTAAATCACGGCTCGTACGGCGCGTGTCCCCGCACCATCCTGAACGATCAATTCGAACTGCGCGCGCAGCTCGAGATGAATCCGATGCGATTCCTCGTGCGCGACTACCCACCGCTCCTCGACGCGGCCCGCGAGGACGTCGCGCGGCTCGTCGGCGCCTCGAACGAGGATCTTGTCTTTGTGCCAAACGCGACGACCGGCGTGAACGCTGTCATCCGTTCGCTCGATCTGCATCCCGGCGACGAGTTGCTGACGACCAATCACGATTACAACGCGTGCCGCTGTGCGCTCGAGGAGGCCGCGCGCCAGACCGGCGCCAAGGTCGTAAGCGCTGAAATTCCGTTCCCGCTGCAATCAGACGACGAAATCGTCGACGCGATTCTGGGTGCGCTGACCTCACGCACGCGGCTCGCGATGATCGACCATGTCACGAGTACGACCGCGCTGGTTTTCCCCATCGAACGAATCGTCCGCGAGCTGCAGGAGCGCGACGTGGACGTCCTGGTCGACGGCGCGCATGCGGCTGGAATGTTGCCCTTACAACTCTCCCAGCTGGGCGCGCCCTACTACGCGGGCAATCTGCACAAGTGGACCTGCGCACCCAAGGGAGCCGCGTACTTGTTTGTGCGCGAGGACAAACGCGATTCGGTTCGTCCGCTCACCGTCAGCCACGGCGAGAACACGCATCGGCCCGGCCGCAGCGCGTTCCACGATCGTTTCGACTGGCCGGGCACGCTCGACCCCGCGGCGTGGATTTGCGCCGGGAACGCGGTCCGCTGGTGCGCCACTCTTCTGCCCGGCGGCATGGAGGAATGGATGTCGCGCAACCACGCCCTCGCCGTTGAGGCTCGCCAGCTTTTGTGCGACGCCCTGCGCGTCGAGGCGCCGTGTCCCGACTCGATGATCGGGTCGATGGCGACCATCCCGCTGCCGAGCGCGCTGCAGCACGAACCGCCGTCGCGGCCGGACCTGCGCCGGTTTCAAGGTTGGTTGGGCGCGGACCGGTTGCAAGCCTGGCTGGCCGGCGAGCACCGGATCGAAGTGCCGATCGTGCGCTGGGGCAAGGACGGCCGCCGTTGGTTGCGCATCTCCGCGCAGGTCTACAATTCGCGGGCGCAATTCGAGCATCTGGCGGGAGTCCTGCAGACCATCGCGACCGGCTGAAAAATCACGCGAAATCAATCGCGATTTCAGACCAAAAATCGTTGGTCTTGGGCGCGTTTCCGGATACCTTGCAGGATCCAAGAATTTTCCGGCTCCGCCCGCGCCGAAATTGCCGCGGAAAGCCCATCCTGCCATGCCTGAATTGCCTCCCCCCGACGACCTCTCTCCCGCCGACGACGCCATCGCGAACGACCAGGGCAACGTCTCCCGCGAACAAAAATACGACGCCGCGCAAATCGACAAACTTGAAGGCCTTGCGGGCGTGCGCCAGCGGCCGGGCATGTACATCGGGCCGACCGATGAACGCGGCCTGCACCACTGCGTCTTCGAGGTGCTCGACAACTCGATCGACGAGCATCTCGCCGGCTACTGCAATCGCATCGATGTCACCATCCACGTCGATGGCTCCTGCTCCATCCGCGACGACGGCCGCGGCATTCCCGTCGACATCCATCCGAAGTTCGGCATCCCGGCGGTCGAGTTGGTGCTGACGAATCTTCACGCCGGCGGAAAATTCGGCCAGGGCGCGTACAAGTATTCCGGCGGACTCCACGGCGTCGGCGCAAAGTGCGTCAACGCGCTCTCCGACTGGTTCAAGGTCGAGGTCCAGCGTGACGGCAAGGTCTACCACATGGCCTTCGAGCGCGGCGAGACCACGCAGAAACTGACGGTCGTGGGCACGCTCTCCGATGCGAAGCAGACCGGTACGCTGATCTCGTTCCAGCCTGATCCCACGATTTTCACGATCACCACGGAGTTCCAGTACGCGCGGCTCGCCAGCCGTCTGCGCGAACTGGCCTTCCTGAATCCGGGGCTGACGATCCAACTCACCGACGAGCGCGCCGAGCCGGTACGCAGCGAATCATTTTTCTACAAGGACGGCATCGTCGAGTTTGTCCGCCAGCTGGGCGAGAACAAACAGGTGCTGCATCCCAAGCCGATCGTCCTCGCCGGCAAGCGCATGGTCTCCTTCCGCTCGAAGGACCAGGTGGAGGTGGAGGACTTCATGTTTCTGGACTGCGTCATGCAGTACAACGACAGTTACATCGACCAGATGCTGTTCTTCACGAACGCCATCCCGAATCCCGACGGTGGCGTGCATTTGGTCGGCTTCCGTACGGCGCTCACCCGCGCGATCAACCAGTACGCAAAGTCCAACAATCTGCTGAAGGAAAAAGACCCGGTGATCACGGGCGACGACGTCCGCGAGGGCCTCGTGGTCGTGCTCGCGCTCAAGCATCCGAGCCCGGGCTTCGAGTCGCAGACCAAGGTCAAGCTCGTCACGCCGGAGGTCGAGGGCATCACGTCGTCGATCGTTTACGACGGCCTGATGCAACATTTCGAGGAGAACCCGGCGGTGGCCAGGAAGATCGTCGACAAGGGCCTGAACGCCGCCGCGGCCCGCGAGGCGGCGCGCAAGGCCCGCGAGACCGTTCGCAAGAGTGCGCTCAACGGCGGTGGGTTGCCGGGCAAGCTCGCGGATTGTTCCGAGAGCGATCCAGAAAAAACGGAGCTCTACATCGTCGAGGGCGACTCGGCCGGCGGCTCGGCCAAGCAGGGTCGCGACCGCAAAACGCAGGCGATTCTCCCGATCCGCGGCAAGCTCATCAACGTGGAGAAAGCGCGGCTCGACAAGGTGCTCGAGAACAAGGAAATCCGGACGATGATCACCGCGATCGGCACGGGCATCGGCGCGGGCGAGCAGGAGGGTGCATTCAACATGGAGAAGCTGCGCTACGGCCGCATCATCATCATGACCGACGCGGACGTCGACGGCTCCCACATCCGCACGCTGCTGCTCACATTTTTTTACCGGCAAATGCCGGAGCTCATCCGGCAGGGCCACGTCTACGTTGCCCAGCCGCCGCTCTACCAGATTAAGCGGCGCAAGCGGGAGGAATATGTGGACGACGACATGCAGCTCAACCGGATTCTGATCGAGCTTGGCACCGAGGACGTGCGGTTGAAGAATCACGCGGACGGCCATGAATTCAGCTCCGCGCAGCTGGAGAGCATTCTCGGTTTGCTCGAGAAGTTGGACAAATTCCGCGCCGCGATTCAGCGGCACGGGGGCGATTTCGAGAAGTACCTCGCGCACGCCGACGCCTCGAACGGCAAGCTGCCATCGAGCCTCATCGTGGTCCGCGAGGGCAACGAGGAAACGGTGTCCTACTTCACCAACGAGGAAGCGGTGCGCGCGTTCGCGACGGCGAACAGTGACCTGCAGCTCTTTGATCGCGAGACCAACGGTAACGGCGGAACGCCCGAGGCGCCGGCCGCGCGCAACGGCGGCCCGCGCCGCCGCGCCCGCCTGGTCGAGCTCTTTGAGTCGAACGCCGTCCAGAAACTCATCGCGGAGCTGGGCGTGAAGGGCCTCAAGATTGAGCACTACAGCGCACAGGATCGGCCGCTTTTCGAACTCATCGAAGGCACCGGCGAGAAGGCGGTGACGCATCCGATCTTCGCGATTCCGGAAATTCTCGCCCGCGTGATGGAGAACGGCCGCCGCGGCGTGCAAATCAAGCGCTTCAAAGGCCTCGGCGAAATGAACGCGAAGGAATTGTTCACGACCACAATGGATCCGGCCCGCCGGAAATTGTTGCGCGTCGAACTCAACGACGAGAATGCGATCGAGGCCGACCGAATGTTCACGATCCTGATGGGCGACGTCGTGGAACCGCGCCGCCAGTTCATCGAGGACAACGCGTTGAACGTCCGGAATCTGGACGTTTGACCGGCGCCCGGGCGCCGCGAAATTCGAGTTTTGGGGCCCGTTAGGAGGTGGCCTCTTCAAGCTGGCGATTCACCCATTCCGCCACGGCTTCGATGCTGTGAAATTCCTCAACGCTGCGCACGATGGCGTCCGCGTTCCAATCGCGCACCGTCTTCGAGAGGGTGTCGCCCGGTCCGATTTCAAGAAACACGCGCGCCCCACGTTCGGCCGCGGCTTCGAGGCACGCCACCCATTCGACCGTTTGCACGAGTTGGTCGCTGAGCGTCTGGACGAGCGCGGCCTGGTCCCGCACCGCGGTGGCGTCAATGCCGGCCAGTACCAGCGGCGCTTCACTGTCCCACTCCGCCTTGCCGGAGACGCACGACCACACCGCGCGATGGAAGGGCGTGCGCGCCGGCTCCATCAGGGAAGTGTGGGCGGCGACGGCGACCGGCAGCCAGTGGGCGTTGCTCGCGCCGGAGGTTAGCGCGGAAATTCGCAACGCCTCGAGGGAATCACGCCGGCCCCCCACGACGAAATGGTCCATTCCCGCGGCGATCGCGAGCTCGAGGCCGTGCAGTTCGATGAGCGGCTCGAGTCGGGTCCAACGCAGCCCGCGCAGGGACAGCATGGCCCCGGGATTTTCGCGCGCGGCCGCGTCCATGAGCTCCGCGCGCAGGCGGGCGAGATCGAGGGTCTCGCGGACCGAGAACACCCCGCTGCAGGCGTGCGCGGCGATTTCCCCGACGCTGTAGCCAAGGATCAGGTCCGGCGCGGGGACGAACGACCGGAGCGAATGCCACCACGCCAGGGTCGACAGGCAGACCAGTGGTTGCGCGGAATGATTGGCGAAGAGCATCGAGGCGCCTTCGTGGATATCATCCAGAAAGCCTTCACCCATGCGCTCCTGGGCGGCCGCAAAAATGTCCTCCGCCTCGGGTACCAGGCGCAAATGATTGAACATCGCGGGATGCTGACCACCCTGGCCGGGACAGAGAAGGCAGAGGCTCATAGTACAGATTCGCGTTGTTCCGGGGAATGCCGCGCTGCGGGCATTGTAGCGCGCGGGATTCCCCGACGATGCTCTCATTTACTGCTAATTTCGTGCCGCACACGCATCTTTCTGCGCATTTTGGCCGCATCGCGCCGCTTGCACAGCATCCACCGGCGGGTCGACAATTCCCACCCATGACCCCGCATGACGCCCTCGAGAAGTATTTCGGCTTCCGGGAATTTCTCGACGCGCAGGAGGAGGTCATCGACGCGATTCTCGCCGGCCAGGATGTCCTTTGTGTCATGCCCACCGGCGGCGGCAAGTCCCTCTGCTATCAGCTGCCGGCCCTCATGCTCGAGGGGGTGACAGTCGTCGTGTCCCCGCTCATCGCCTTGATGAAGGACCAGGTCGACGCCCTCGCGCGGCGTGGGATCGACGCAACCCTCATCAACAGCTCCCTTTCACTCGAGGAACAGCGCGATCGGATCGGTCGGCTTGCGTCCGGTGAGTTCAAGCTCGTCTACATCGCCCCGGAGCGGTTTCGCAGTCCCGCGTTTGTCAGCGCGCTCGGCCGCGCCACAATTTCGCTCTTCGCCGTCGATGAGGCGCACTGCATCTCGCAATGGGGTCATGACTTCCGGCCGGATTACTTTCGCCTGCACGAGGCCCTCGAGCGCCTCGGCCATCCGCAGGTCGCCGCATTCACCGCCACGGCCACGCCGGAGGTTCGCGCCGACATTCTGACGCGGTTGCAGCTTGAGACGCCACGCGAATTCGTCTCCGGCTTCGCCCGACCGAATCTGAAGATTTCGGTCATCGCCGCGAGCGGCGAGGCGCACAAGTACGAACGCTTGAGGGCCCTCGTGGGTGAGCATCGCACGGGGATCGTGTACTGCGCGACGCGCAAGCGCGTGGAGGCGGTCTCGGCCGAACTCGCCGCGTGGGGCGTCAAGTGCATCGCCTACCACGGCGGGTTGGACGACGCGGAGCGCGAGGCCGCGCAAAACCGTTTTATCCGCCGGGAATGCGACGTCGCGGTTGCGACCAACGCGTTCGGCATGGGGATCGATCGCTCCGACATCCGCTTTGTCGTGCACTTCGAAATTCCCGGCAGCGTGGAGGCCTATTATCAGGAGGCCGGCCGCGCCGGGCGCGACGGCGAGCCCGCCGTTTGCGAGCTGCTGTTCAATCACGCCGACACGCGCGTGCAGGAATTTTTCATCGAGGGCGGAAATCCGCCGATCGAATTGATTCTCGACACCTACGACACCCTGCAGTCCCTCGTCGACGAGCGCGGCGAGGTGGTGCTCTCGATCAAGGATCTGTCCGATCGCATGAGCGGCGCCGGGAAGACCAACGACATGGCGGTCGGTTCCGCGCTCAGCATTTTGCATCGGGCGGGACACATTGATCGCTTCGACGTTCCCGGCGCGCGCACCCGCGGCACGCGGCTCGAACACCCGAAATTATCATCGCGCGAGCTGAAGCTGGACCGGGCGACGCTGGCGGAAAAGGAGCGGCGCGACCGCGCGAAGCTGAAGTCGATTGTCGACTGGGCCTACTCGCGCGACTGCCGGCAGCTCGCCATTCTGCGCTACTTCGGCGAGCCGGATCCCGCACGGTGCGGCAACTGCGACAACTGCCTGAACACGACGCTCGGCGAGCGGCGCCTCGGCACGGAGATCGAGTGGACGGTCGCCCGCAAGGCGTTGAGCGGGGTCGCGCGCATGTCGGACCGCGAGGGCGCCGAATGCGCGGGCGCTTCGGGCGCGGACGCATCGTGCAATGCCTGCTCGGCAGCCGTTCGCAGGAAATTCTCGCGACCCAACTCGATCGCCTGAGCACCCACGGCCTGCTCAAGAGCGAAGGCGCGAGTTATCTCAATTCACTCTTTCGCGAGTTCCTCGACCAGGGTCTCGTCGTCAGCACGGCCGGGCAATACCCGCTGCTGACGCTCACCAGCGCGGGCGATGCGGTGATGCGCGGCGAAGTAAACCCCACGCTCGGCTGGCCGGAGCGCGCGACGCGCGTCACGCGATCGACACCGATGCGCGGCGCGTCCGCCACCGATTCGGTCGACGCCGTGGATGCGCCCTTGCTCGCGGCGTTGCGCGACAAGCGGGACCGTCTTGCGGTCGAAGGCGGAAACCTGCCGCGGTATCTTATTTTCCCGGACGAAACCCTGCGGGCCTTTGCGCGGCTGCGGCCGCGCTCGCTCGAAGCGGGCCGCAGAATTCGCGGTGTCGGCGAGTTCAAGGCGCGGCAATACCTGCCCCATTTCATCGAATTGATTCAGGGCTTCGAGACCGCCGTTCGCCCCTCGAAATAAGCGCGCGTCCGTCGGTGCCGGTCCTCAAACATGCCGGTAAAGACCATCTTCATCACGGTCCGCTCCAACAGCCGTCCGAGCACGCCAAGCGGCAACGCGTAGGTCACCACGTCGGTCATCTCGGTGTAACGCGGTCCTAAAGCGCGAAACTGGTGGCGGTGTTCCCAGCGCGGCAACAACCACGACGACGCCTCATCGAAGAGCAGAGTGGGCGATGCCACTTCGCGCCAGCGACCGACCCAGACGACCGGAATCAAGTGGAAGAACCGAACGCGAAACGCGAATTCACCGCCGGCCTGCGCGGGCTGGCCGCCGCGTAGAATCTCCGCGTGTTGCCACCCTGGAGAAATCGCCGCGATGTTCGCCGGGTTCGCATGAAACGCAAAAACTTCCCCGATCGAGGCCTCCAGCGTTACGGAACGTCGGTAAATATTCATGGCGCCACGTCGCGAGTCCGCCGCGAGTATTTCGGGACCGTGCTCCAGGCGTCCACTTCGCGTCAGAGCGCGATCGGTGCCTCGGTGATCGGCGTCGCAATTTCCGCGTTCGCGAGTGCGCCGGGTTCCAGAATCGTCGTTTCGATCTTCGCGTCCTCGGTGGGCGCGGGGGTGACCTCCGGCGCGACAGTGCACTCGACAGCGACCGTGGGCGAGGTCGCGGCGACCACGGGTTTCGCCACCGGTGACGGCGGCAGATCATAGGTGCCGTCGTGAAAGGCAATCACATGACCCGAAGTCACCAGCCAGAGGAGGTCCGCCACCAACGCGACCTTCGCCTTTGCGTGCGGATCTTCCGGCGCGATCGGGACTGGTTCGGCCACTTCATTCTTCCGCTCGTCCGTCGTGGACGCGGCGGATGCCGTCGGTTCGGTAGCCTCGGTCCTGGGCTCGTCGGTTACCGCCGTCGTCGCATCAGTCGTCACGGGCTCGACTTCAGCCACGGTTTCTTGCGTGGCAACCGGGGTGGGCGCGGCCGGCGACTCGGGTGTGGGGCCGAGAATTTTTTCCGCGAGGGCCTTGCGCGAGATGCCGGGACGCGCCGCGATCGCGGCGAGAATTGCCTGCACGTTCTCTGACACCAGAGAATCCGGGTCGTGCCGGAACGCGAGCGGCCGCACGCCGGAAACGTGGACGAATTTCTTCCGGTGTTTGAAGATTTGCAGGCTGGCTTTTTGCAGACCGGCGCGTACGTGCTGCACGAGATTGCCCGGGTAGCGGGACTCGGCTTCCCACGCGGAACGCATGGCACGGGAGAGCGCGGGATCAGGATTCGAGCGCGCCGCGGAGCCAGCCAGGATGAACGAAGCGCCGGTTTTCACCATCGACCCGAGGTGATGATCGTCGAAATGTTGTCGAACTTCCGCGAGCGACTTGAGCACGACCGGTGGCTCGCTGCCGATCACGGTGAACGTCGTCGACGCGCGCGTCTGTTCCTTCCATTTCTCGACCTCCGCCGGATCGCTTACGACTTCGATTTCGCGGCGGAAATGCTCGAAGGGCATCCGCCGGGAATAGCGCTGGTCATAAAGTGAGCGCAGCGCCGTCTGGTATGCATGATGATTCGTCGGGCCGAGCAGCGTGCCGTCGAGCCGACAGCGCGCGACGTTGGAAAAATTTCCCTTCGGCGGTTCACCCTGCTCGGTCTTCTCGTCGTACAGTGCCGCGCGGTTTCGCTCAAACGCGATGCGCTCCGCCGCGCGTCGATCCAGCGTCACCACGCCGTCCTCGCCCACGCGAAAAAGTTCCGGGGCGGCCGAGCCTTCCTTCACGTCGGCGGTCAGCATCACGCGATGGTATTCGGGCTTCTCCAGAAATTTCTTCGCCAAGCCGAAGAGCGGATACGTGAGATGCGTCGCGCGAATCTGCGTCGCGAGCGCGGTCACGACCGCCTCGTCGGGCAAGAATTCGACCTTCACTGCCGGTACCGGCAATGGCGCCTCGTCCCGGTGATCGCGGCGGGGTGCATCCTGAGGCCGGCTGTCGCGCGGACCGCGCGGACCGGACTCGGAACGGGGGCGGCGCGGACCGTCGGCGCGCGGGCCACTGCCGCGAGCGGGGCCACGATCGGGTTCGCGCCGGGCGCCGGGAGCTTGGCGATCGCGTCCGGGGCGGGCGCCGCCGGTGGCGGGGCGCGGACGCCGTCCATCACGATCGCCGCCGTGGCGTCGATCGCCGGTGTCGGTCGATCCCGCATACTGCGAAAAATCCGACGACTCGTTTACCCAGGCGGGCTGGAACTTGAGATTCGAAAGATCGAGGAGAGGAGCGTCAGACTCAGGCAGGGACATAAGCGGGCAAAGCCACCGCCGCAGGACGGGGCATTAGGGAATCAGTCAGCGGTCCGTACAGGAAACAGGCGGGGAAAAAGGGCGCGTAGGGCTGAGAAGATTCCACGCCGCACGGTGCGGCGCAAGTTTGGGTCACGCAGTAAATCGGGCTGACGGAAGACCGCGCGGGACGATTCGGGACAATGTGCATGGACGGCGGGCGCAAGCCCCACCGCAAATTTAATGGTTGCGCAAAGCGACCGCCGTCGCTACTGGTCGTCTCCCTAAACCGACCCCTGAACACCCCAGAAAGACCCGTTCTATGTCAGACCCCGCGATCACCCAAAAAGTGAAGGACATTGTCGTCGAGCAGCTAGGCGTGAATGCCGAACAGGTCACCCCCGAGGCCGATTTCATCAAGGATCTCAACGCGGACTCGCTCGACATGGTTGAGTTGGTCATGGCCTGCGAGGAAGCCTTCGGCGTGGAAGTTCCCGATGAGGATGCCGAGAAACTGAAGACGGTGGGTTCGGTCATCGACTATATTCAAGGCAAGCAGGGCACGGCGAAAGCCTGATCCGCGACATTTGCGATCGGAAAAATTTGCAGGGCGGCTCGGGAAACGAGCCGCCGTTTTTGTTTTCGCTTGTCGCGGAGCTCCCCGGGCAGTTAGCCTCCCTGTTCCACCAATTCCCAAGATCCAGTTCGTTCCCATTATGATGAACCCCAACAGTCTAAAAATTTCGGCCGCCACCACCGCCGCGGCGATTCTCTTCTCCGGATGCGCCGGCATGACGCCCGGTGAAAGCGGCGCCGCCACCGGAGTGACCGCCGGCCTCGCGGCCGGTCTGATCGGTTCCGCCGCCGGCATGAGCCCCGGCGCGGCTGCCGCGCTTGGAGCCGGCGTAGGCCTCGCGGCCGGCGCCATCGCTTACATCGTGGCCAAGCATCAGGCCGACGAGCGCCAACGCCAGATCGCCGAAGCCAACGCGCGTCGCCAGTACGCCGCCCGTCAGGCCTCGCTGCGAAAGCAGAACGCCCGCTACATCGCGGTGAAAACATCGCGCAACAACCAGTCGACGGGCGCCGCGTCCGTCATGATCTGGGACACGCAGTCACAAAAGCTCGTCGGTGACACTGTCTACGACGTGAAGCAGACCCCGGCGCAGGGTTCAACGGCGAAGTTTGATTCTTACAATGCGGTCTACGTTGGAGGCTGAGCCGAACGATTCGATTCAAAAACGGCTGGGTTCGCGATCCGCGAGCCCGGCCGTTTTTCGTGCGAATTGGCCCGGCCAGCCACAATTGCGCAATTCCCCACCCGCGACCGCCGGCGCGAATAACGACTTGAGTTCACCCCGTTCCGACGCAGAGGTTCCGCGCGTCCCATGAAAACCTTCTTTTCCTCCTGCCTCGGCACCATTTTCGGCCTGGTTCTTTTTCTTCTGCTGGCCGTCGTCGTCGTCGTCGGTCTCATTGCCGCCGCCGTTTCCGCTGGCGGCAAGGGCAACGCGAAGGACGTCGCCGTGCAAAAAGGCTCGTACCTCGTGCTCAACCTCTCGGCAAATATCACCGACGCTCCACCGCCGTCGGAATTCCGGCGGCTGCTGGCCAAGCTCGGCGGTGATCAGGACAGCAACACCTTGTCCACTCGCCAGATTCTCAGCGGCCTCAAGGCGGCGGCGGCAGACGAGCGCGTCGGCGGCGTTTTCCTGACCGGTAACCTGCAAAGCGAGAACTACGGTTCCGGATTCGCCGCGCTGCGCGAGCTTCGCCAGGGCCTCCTGGATTTCCGCGCCGCCGGCAAAAAGGTCGTCGCCTACATGGTCGTGCCGTCCAAGCGCGACTACTATCTTGCGTCGACCGCCGATACGATTTACCTCAACCCGTACGCCGAGATGGACCTGAGCGGCCTGGCGAGCGAGCCGATGTTTTTTGGCGACGCGCTGAAAAAATACGGGATCGGGATCCAGGTGACCCGCGTCGGCAAATACAAGTCGTTCGTCGAGCCCTTCATCCTCAACAAGATGAGCGATGAAAGTCGCGAGCAAATCGGGAAGCTGCTGAACGATCTTTGGGCCGAATGGCGCGCGGGCATCGAATCCACCCGCAAAATTCCGGTGGCGCGATTGCAGGAGATTTCCGACGCAACCCCGATCCTTGACGCACCGGCCGCGTTGAAGGAAGGCCTGGTGACCAAGCTCGCATACCTCCCCGAGGTCATCGAGGACCTGCGCACGGTCGCCGGAAGCGACGCCACGAACAGCCGCACCTTCCGGCAGGTGGATTTCCGCGAGTACCAGAGCGCCAACGTGAGAAACAAGGAGATGGCCCGCGCACCAAAGGCCGGTGAAACAGACGCGCGCGCCCGCGTTGCCATCGTCTACGCCGAGGGTGGCATCGTCGACGGCGGGGCAACGACCGACGGCCAGGTGGCGGGCGATCGCTATGCGCGGGAACTCCGCAAGCTCCGCCAGGACCCGAACGTGAAGGCGATCGTCCTGCGGGTGAACAGCCCCGGCGGCAGCGCGCTCGCCTCGGAAATCGTTCTGCAGGAACTGGAACTTGCCCGCACCGGGGGCAAGCCGGTCATCGTAAGCTTCGGAACCGTGGCCGCGTCGGGCGGGTACTATATCGCCTGCGCCTCCGACCGCATATTTGCCGAGCCGAACACGATCACCGGATCCATCGGCGTCTTCGGAATTCTGCCGAACATCAAGGATTTCGCGAACAGTTGGGGCATCACCTTCGACGCTGTGAATACGAGCAAGTTCGGCAATATCGCCACGCTCTCGCGGCCGAAAACGCCCGAGGAACTCGCGCAGGTCCAGCAGATCGTCGACCGCATCTACGACAAGTTTGTCGGCCACGTCGCGAAGGCGCGCAATCTCCCGGTCGACCGCGTGAAAGAGATCGCGCAGGGCCGCGTCTGGTCCGGAGCCGAGGCGGTCAAGCTCGGCTTGGTGGATGAAATTGGGGGGCTCGAGCGGGCTCTCGCCTTCGCCCGCGAGAAGGCGAAACTGCCCGCGGACTCGGCCCTGACCGAGTTTCCCAGTGAGAAGGATTTCCAGCAATCGTTGGTTGAGGCCCTCACCGGCAAGACAAACCCGTTTGGCTCGATTATTTCGCGCCCGATGTCGCCGACGGAGCGCGCGCTGCGCGCCGCGGTGGCGCCACTGGACGAGCTGCGCGAGTACAATGATCCGCTTGGGGCTTACGCGCGCCTGCCGTTCGCGCTGGATGTGCGGTAGCCTCCCGGGAGGCGACGCGCGAGGGTCCGCGGCGACAATCCGCGGCCAGGCGCGAGTGCGGTATTGAGTCGGCCCTTGTTTTCTCCTAAGATTCACGGCATCCCGCCTGCTTCATTCTGCCAAGCCTCCTGACCCCACCCCCTCCTCGATGAGTTTGGAATCCCCCTCAAACGACCTGTCCAGTGACCTTGTTGGCGCCCTGCCAGATGGATTGACCGAGGATCCCTTCGATCGATTGACGCGCATGGCCAGCCGGCTGCTTTCGGCGCCGGTCGCGCTTATCGCGTTCTCGGAGTCGGGACATTTCAAGCTCCGCTCCCAAATCGGCCTCGGCCTGGGCGGCCGCGACCTTCCCGCATCGCTCTGCGCCGCGACGGCCGAAAGCGGCGAGCCGCTGCTGCTTTCGGATGCTAAAGCCGATCCACGTTTTTCGCGGGATCCGGCCGTGACCGGTCCGCCTCATCTGCGCGCGTTCGGCGGTCTGCCGCTGCTCGGACCCGACGGGACGGTCGCCGGAGTTTTCTGCGTCCTGGATCGCTCGCCGCGACCGTTCACCGGCGAACAAGTCAAAACCCTTAAGTATCTCGCGGCCATCGCGGAGGATGAGCTCGCAAAAATCGCCCGCACGCCCACCGGCTTGACGGCACCGGTCAGCCTCCCTCTGCCACCTGGCGGCGGAAGCGGCGAGTCCGCCGATGTCGGTGAATTACGCCAGCTCTTCGCCGCCCACGACACCGCCGTGTTTCTGCACGCGACCATCGAGAAAGGCATGCGTTCCCTCATCACCGGCGTCAACGATGCGGGGTGTGACCTGCTTGGGTACACGCGCAACGCGCTGCTGCAAAATTCCTTCGTTGATCTCTTCTACCAATCGCAGCCCGAATGGCTTGAGGAAATCGACCGCATGCTCGACGGCCAGTGCGACGTGGTTTTCAAGATCGCTTTGCGATCCGCGCTCGGCGCGCCCGTGCCGGTGGAAATTAACACGCGCCTGCTCGGGGCCGGCAGTCCGGTACCCGCGTACACCATCGTCACGCGCCTGGCGGAAGAGCGGTCCGACTCCCTCGGCGAGGATGGACCGCCCGTCGCCGAAAGGGCGAGCGGATTGCTTTGTCGTTTCCAGCCAGATGGCACGCTGACCTTCGTCAACGACGCCTACTGCGAGTATTACGGCGAAGACCGCAGCAATCTCGAGGGTTTCATCTTTCGCCCGCTGACGATCGAGGAGGATCGCGGCATTTCCGAAGCGGCCATTGCGTCCATTGTACCGGACAACGCAGTTGCGATGTGCGAATACCGCGTGTACGGGCGGGACGGACGCCCCGGCTGGCAGCGTTGGGTGTACACCGGAATGTTTGAGTCCACCGGCAGTGTGCTGGAGTACCAGGCGGTGGGAAATGGATTTACACGGGAGGCTTCCGCGCCCGCGGCTGCGACTGACGAGCCGGCGGCCGAGGCTCCGGCAGACGAGCCCGGCGCGGCGCGATCCACATCGCCGCCGGAACCGGTATCGCCTTTCGCCGACGAGATCGAAACTGAGACCGAGGCCGCCACCGCCGCGCCCGACATGGACCCTGTCGAACCGGTCGCCGAGAGTTTTGTCGAGGCCTCGGTTGCGCCCGCGCTGACGGCCATGCCGGAGTTGGACGAGACCTGGGCCGGGCTGGAGAACACCCACCCGGTGGAAAGCGAACAAATGGCCGGACCGGTTTCGTCGATCCCCGATTCCGGGGACGCCCAGGCGCTTGACGAACGCTTTCGCCTGCTCCTGCAGGCCACGAACGACGGCATCTGGGACTGGGATCTGAACACGCGGCACGGGTACTTCAGCCCTCGCTGGAAAGAGATGCTCGGCTTCGGCGAAGCGGAGCTACGCGACGAGCTGCGGACTTTTTTCCAATTGCTCGTGCCGGACGACCGGCCGCTGGTGCGCACGGCGTTCCGCGCCCATTTCAAGCGTCGCGAACCATTCAGCTTCACGGTGCGATTCCGCCACAAGGACGGTAGCCTCCGCTGGATTTTCTGCCGCGGCGATTCGCAGCGCGACGAGGCCGGCCACCCGATCCGCATGCTCGGCATCCACACTGACGTCACCACGTTGAAGCGCACGGAAGAGGCGCTCCGCGCCGCCAAGGAAGCCGCCGAGACGGCCGAGCGCTCAAAGAACGAATTCCTCGCGGTGATGAGCCACGAGATTCGCACGCCGATGAACGGCATCCTCGGATTCACCGATTTGTTGCTCGCGGGGGAACTGCACGAGGAGCAGCGCGATTACCTGCAGACGATCAAGACCAGCAGCGACGCGCTAATGGCGTTGCTCGGCGACATCCTTGACCTCGCGAAGATCGAAGCGGGGGGCCTCGAGCTCGAAAACCGACCGTTCGCCCTCGCCGAATTCATGGAGGAGACGGTCGCCGCGCACCGACCGCAGGCCGAGGAGAAGGCGCTGCAACTCAACCTGCGCCTCGATGCGAACACGCCGGACACCGTCGTCGTTGATCCTGCCAAGCTCCGCCAGATCATCAACAATCTGATCAACAACGCGATCAAGTACACCGCCCAAGGACGCGTCGACGTGACCGTGCTCGCCGTCGGGCGCGAAAAACCGTCCGCCACGGGGTCCGCCGAACTGCCGCTCTACAGTCTCGAATTTCGGATCAGTGACACTGGCATCGGCATCCAGTCGGAGCGTCTCGATCGGCTCTTCAAGCCGTTCAGCCAGGCCGACACCTCGAGCACGCGGCGCTTTGGCGGCATGGGCCTCGGGCTCGTGATTGCCCAGCGCCTGTCCGCGCTGATGGGCGGCTCGATCAAGGCGCGCAGCGATGTGGGCAAAGGGTCCGTCTTCACCATCACGCTGGCGCTGCCGGGCGAGAAACGCGGCGATGCCGGAGAGGATTTGACGCCGGAGACGGCTGACGAGACGACGGGTGGATCGCACCTGCTCGTGGCCGAGGACAATCCGGTGAATCAAAAATTGATCCGCGCGATGTTAAAGCGCCTGGGCCTCGTGGCGGATTACGCGCAGAACGGGCTCGAGGTGCTCGAGATGCATGCGCAACGAACACCCTACGAGATCATTTTCATGGACGTCCACATGCCGGCGATGGACGGACTGATGGCCACGCGCCGCATCCGCGAACTTGAGCGGGAGCGGGCCGACAGCCGGAAGTCGTACATCATCGCCCTGACCGCCGATGCGATGCCGGGGGATCGCGAACTCTGCCTCGAGGCGGGCGTCGACGATTACCTGACCAAGCCCTTCAAGCAGTCCGACCTCGCGCAGGCGCTCGAACGCGCGCACGAGATCGCGGGGCCGGCTTGATTCAGGCGAAGGTCTCGACCCGCAGCAGGGCGGCCGGCGGTTTCACGCACGCGAGCGCCTCAATCTCCGCGAGCGCAGATTTCACCTGCGCATGCCGAGCGCGGTCCAGCATCAGAATCAATTGCGCGCGACCGTCGGCATCGTGTTGCTCGGGTTGAAGAGCCGACGAGATCCCGATGCCGTTTCGACCAAGTGCGCCGGCCACCTGCGCCAGGACGCCCGGTTGATCGTCCACAGCCAGCCGCAGGTAGTAGCGCGACACGACCGCGTCCGGCGGGAGCGCCTTGCCGTAGAGGCCGTGCGCGCGAAATCCAGAACACCGCGGCGTTCCGCGGTTCACCAGGGCCGTCGCCGCGTCCGCCACATCCGCCAGCACCGCGCTGGCGGTCGGTCCCCCTCCCGCTCCGCGGCCGTAAAAAAGCGCATCGCCCACGACGTCGCCCTTCACCGCGATGGCGTTGAACACGCCGTTCACCGACGCGAGCACGTGGTCCTGCGGGATGAGCGTCGGATGCACGCCAACGCTGATGGCGCCTTGATCGCCGGCGTTGATGTTCGCAATCAACTTGACGCGGTAACCCAGTTGCCGGGCAAAACGGATGTCGGCGGCCGACACCGCATCGATGCCCTCGACGCTGATCCCGTCGGGCCGCACCCACGTGCCGTACGCGAGCGACGCGAGGATGATCGCCTTGTGCGCTGCGTCCCAACCGTTCACATCAAGCGTGGGATCCGCCTCGGCATATCCCCGGGCCTGCGCCTCGGCGAGCGCGGTGGGAAAATCGAGCCCCGCCTCCGTCATTCGCGTCAGGATGTAATTGCTCGTGCCGTTGATGATGCCGTGAAAGGAAAGAAAATGGTTCGCGACGAACGCCTCGCGCACCGCCTTGATGATCGGAATCCCGCCCGCGGTCGACGCCTCGAAAAACACCGGCACACTCATCGCGTCAGACAACGCAAAAATCTCCGCACCATGTTCCGCGAGCAGCGCCTTATTGCCGGTGACAACCACCTTGTCGGCCCGCAGCGCCGCCTCGATGGCGGTCTTCGCCTCGCGCAGGCCTCCCATCAACTCCACGACCACGCGCACGCGCGGGTCGTTGATGACCGCCGTGATGTCGGTCGTGAAAAGCTCGCGCGGGGCGGTCCGTTCCTTCGCCGGATCGCGCACCGCGATCCGCTCAATGCGCAAGTCGATACCGAGGCGTTCCCGCAGCAGATTGCCATTGCGAGTGAGGTGCTCATAGACGCCGCTGCCGACGGTGCCAAAGCCGAGAAGGCCGATGCCAATGGTATTGTCCATGCGAGGAAATGGCGGGCAACCGGTGCCCGAATCCCGCAGCCATTAAGCCACGAATCCCCGACCGCAATCGGCAATCATGTCACCACGGCCGCGATGGTGAAGGATCGCTCCAAGCGACCGCCCACCGGAATTTCCTGGATGCCCAACTTCCGCTCGAATGGCCGTTGTTCGTGATGATCCGGCAGACCCCAGCACGGCTCGAGGCAGACAAACGTCCCGGTGCCGTCACTCCAGATGGTGACGTACGGACACTCGGACAAACCGACGGTCACCTGCCGCCCGCCCGCGGGATCTTCCAGCGTCGCGCTCCTTTCGCCCGTCGCCGGCAGCTCCACGAGGTAGGATCCCGGCAGCGTCGCCTTGGGAAACGGCGCCTCTCCCCCCGGGTGAGAAATCGTCTGCATTTCGCCCGAGAGAAAATCGCCGGGCGCAATGTGCCGGCGGTATTCACCCGCGGGCAGCACAATCCGGCAGGCATCGAGCGAGCCGATCGCAAACCCCGGGTGCAACCCAAACCCGACATGCACCGAAAGTTCGCGCTCGCGATTTTCAAAACCAAAGGTTGTCCTCCACGTCCCGTCCGCCGTGATCGCGTACGTCAGTTGCAACGCAACCGCGTACGGATATTCCGCCGGCGTGTAGTCGTCGGGCACGACCGAATACGTGAGCGATCCCGGACCCACCACGGGCGCGCGCAGCACCTTTCGCCGCATGAATCCATGATTGCCATCCTTGATCTCGTGGCCGCGATAAATCGTGCGGCCATTCTTGAGCCGGTGAATGTAGTAGCCCATCACCGTCGCGTGATTCGCCCAGCCCGCAGCGGGCGCCTGCGTTTCGCCGTCCCGGTAAAGAATGCCACGCCACGTGCCGTCGGCCGCGCGGCGCGCAAAGCTCATCGGCTCCCCGCCGAAACGCGAGATCATCAAGCGCGTGCCAGAATTCAGGTCGGTCAACACGTCCAGGGTCAGTCCGTCGCGCTCAAGGGTCTCATATTCGCTCATGCGCCAAGTCTGCGGGAAAACGCGCGCCCTTGTCCAACCCATCTTCCATTCGTTACCATGTCCACGTCATGCAGCTCGAGAGCCTGCGCCGGTTTCTGCTCAGCCTGCCGTACGCGACCGTGCGCCGGCAGTGGGGCGACGATCTAGTCTTCAAGATTCGGGAATTGCGGATGTTTGCCGTTTGTTCGGTCGACGGCGCCACGCTGGGCCGAATCTCGTTCAAGGCGGAGCCGGCCGAATTTGAGGAACTGATCGGTCGCGCCGGAATCATCCCGGCACCGTATCTGCAACGCGCCAAATGGGTTGCGGTGACAGATCCGATCGCAATGGACGAGTCAGAGCTGCGGGAGCGGCTGCGCACCTCGCATGGGTTGAATCTTGCGAAATTGACGAAGAGGGAACGGGCGAGCCTCGGCAACGCTTGAGTCACCGGCCATCGGTGTTACGGTCCCATCATGGATCTGCGCGCAGCGATTCTCATCTTCGTTGCCGTGTGGTCGCTTTCGGCCCGGCAGGCCGCCGCGTGTCGCTTCTGCCAGTCGGGTCCAAACATGGATCGTTACACCACCACGGATCCGATGAATGCTCTACCGTTCGACGCGCTGGTTGATCAGTACAGCGACTCGACAGCGCCGGTCCCCAGATCCGAGGAAATCGTCACGAGCAAAGCCGCGCTCGCGCAGGCTGCGGCCGCGGCCACGCCGCAACCCGGCGCGGAGCTCGCTCCGGTCACGCCAAATTCCTATCGCTCGCGCCTGCTGCGCGATGCGGCACCCGCCAGGACCACCGCCGCACCCGCGCCCGACGGGGCAAAGGTAAACGCGCTCGGCGAATGGACTTCACGCGCGGTGGACGTTGCCTTGGTCGGGACGCTCGTTGGCGTCGGGTTGTTTTTCGGCCGGGGCGCGCGTCGCCAGACGGCCTGAAGTTCAGAGCCTCCTTGCCAGCGACGTGGGAATGCGTTAGGCACCGTGCCCATGTCCGCTCCCCGTTTCACGCTTTACGTCAAACCCGGCTGCGCTTGGTGCGATGAGGCCGTCGACTGGCTCAACGAGCACGGATACGCCTACGATGAGGTGGACGTGATTTCCCAGGCGGCGGCATTTGCCGAGATGAGACGGATTTCCGGCCAGACCAAATGCCCGACGCTCGTGGCCGACGAAGAGTTGCTGCCGGATTTTGACACCGACCAACTCAAGCGCTTTCTCAAAGAGCACGGCTGGCTGGCGGCGGCGTAATCTCGATCGCTTCGCACACGTCGCGCCAGCCGGGAAATTTCCACGCGTTCGGAAAACCCGCGCATTGTCGCGGCTTCACGGTCTGAATCTGACAGACATTGCGCCCGTCGAGAAACACACACTCACCATTCGGTTGGGAATGCAGCATCAACGCGCTGCGGTCCGGATGAACATGCGTGAAGCGCTCCACGAACTCATCAATCGGCAGGTCGAGGTGATCTGCGATCCGTTCGGCCTCCCCGAGGCCGAGTCGCACAAAGCCCGGCCAGCGGCAGCAATTGCCGCAGCGCTGGCAAAGATAAGACGCGCCGGTCATCGGCTGATCTAGCGCGATTCCCCGCTTCGCGCGAGGAGCCTGTCGCAATACTGGCATGGCCCGCGCAAGCGTCGCTTGGGCTGGCTGGCGGTGGCGCGAGGAGGGAGCGGGTTCCATCAACCCCGTGACCGACGAGCAACGCCGGCAGACGGCCCAAGCGCCGCCCGCCCGGAGATTTGCGCCGCTTTTGGCTTGGGCGGTGTCGCCGCGCTCGGGCAGGATCGCCTCGGATCCAGCCGCTTCGCGCGCTCCTTGCCCAAACCAAAAATCGACAGCAACGCGGGCCATGCCAATATTTCAATAGGCTCCTAAATCGCCGCATGCCCTCCCTGGTCCTCGCCACGCGCAACCCCCACAAGGTCACCGAAGTTCGCGCGATCCTTGGGGCCGAGTGGAACGTGACCGATCTCACGGCGCATCCCGAATGGCCCGACGTCGAGGAAACCGGCGCGACCTTCGCCGACAACGCCGCGCTCAAAGCGCTGGCCGCGTCCGCGCGGATCGGGGACGCGTGGGTGCTTGCCGATGATTCCGGACTCGAGGTTGATGCGTTGCAGGGCGCGCCCGGCGTGCACTCCGCCCGTTACAGCGGCACCGGCGCCACCGACGCGGGTAATCGCGCAAGGCTCATCGCCGATCTGGCGAAGCTCGGCGCCGCGGCCCCACGGACCGCGCGATTCCATTGTGTGATCGCGCTCGCCCGCAACGCCTGCATCGAGGGCCGTTTCGACGGCGTCGTCGAGGGATCCATCATCGACCGTGAACGCGGCCTCGGCGGATTTGGCTACGATGCGCTTTTCGTGCCGCAGGGTTATCAGGACACCTTTGGCGAGTTGCCCGCCGCGGTGAAGAACGGCATGAGCCACCGCAGCCGCGCGCTGACCAAGGTCATTGCCTTCCTACGGACCCGCGCGTAAGCGTGTCCCTCCCTCCTCACGGGACCGCGCCGCCGGTGACTCCGCTTCGAGTGCGAGGCACATGGCACGGACCTCGGCGATGCTCTTCGCGATCTGCGTGCGAATCAATTCGCGGCGAAGAGATTCCGGAGCCGGCAATGGCGCGTCGGATCCCAGCAGCGGCGTGAGCGCAGAATCCGCCTTGGCAAGCTCAGCTTCGACCGCCGACAAGTTCGCCCCGGAAAGATCCGGTAAAGAATCGTCACCTGCATCGACGGCGATCAGATCGGCCAGGGTGTCGACGGATTGGCGCAGGTGATCCGCGGAATTACGAGCGGCGACGTCTGGGGTCGTACCATCCGGCTGATGGACCAGAATGCCTGTTAGAGCGCGCGTGAGGCGCTGATTGTACGCGGTCAATTCGACGTAGCGTCCCGAGTTCGCGGTACGCCGGGTGGGTTCGTTCAGCATGCGCTTGAGTGACGCAGCCGCCAGGCGATTGGCGTCCTCCGCATCACGCTTCGTCCACAGGACCGTTCGGTCAACGTTTGCATCGAGCCCGAATAGCGAGCGCAGGTAGCTGGCATTGGCGCGAATTGCGAAGGCGAGCAGGCCGAGCAGCTTTCCCCGTTCCCACGCGGGCCAAAAAAGGAGAGCGGCGACAAGGGCCGCCCCGCCCCCGAGCAAGGTGGAAAGCAAACGCGCGAGCGTGAAATCCCAGTGCACCGGCGCGCTGATTTCGGTGAGAAGCACCAGCAGCACGGTCACAAAAAAACCGGAGACGGCATATCGGCGTCGGAGGTAAAAAGCGAAACCAAAGGACGTGAGCGGGAGCAGCGCGTATACGACCCAAAGCGGAAGCTGGATCGAAAGCAGCGCGCTCGCGAGCGCCACGCCCGCGAGCGTTCCGAGGATGCGCTCGGCCGCGCGCTGGCGGGTGGAACCAAAGTCCGGCTGCAACACGACGATGACGGTGAGAGCGATCCAATAGCCGCGCGGGACCGCGAACCCCTTGTAAATCCCGACGGCGCCAACCGTCAGCACCAGAAGCCGCAGTGAATACCGGATCAACACTGGATCGATTTCGGGGCTTGGATCGGTCCACCCGACCAACGCGCGCAAGGAACGCGCGCCGATTTCCGGCAGCTTCACCGGCACGCTAAAACGCGTGCTGCTGTGCTCAACGGTCCGGCTCAGACCTTCGCGAATGCGCTGCAAGTTTTCCGCGATTTGACCGAGTACCGTGTCCACCAGGCGAAGCGCGAGGCTGCCCGGCGCCGACGCGAACTGGTCCCGCAGGACGCGCATGAGATGTCGCGCGCGCCGCAGTCGCAATTCCGTGCGGGCAAGATTGTCCTCGCCGTAGGTGACGAGCGTGATCGCGACCGAGCGGGCGGCGTCGCTCAGCGACTTCAGCACGGAATCAATCGTCGGCGCATGCCGGGCGAGCTCGGTGCGGTCGAGCGATTCGAGCGCCGAGTGCAGCGTCATGACGTGCATGGCGAAATGCACCGCCTCCCGCCGCATTTCCTCGAGGTGCGCCAGCAGCGGGCTGGCCTCGCGAGCCTCGGCCGCGCCGAGAATATCGAAAGTGCGATTGAGCGCGGCCCGCAGCAGTTGCTCGCGCTCGGCCACGGCGGCGGCTTGGGCGCCTGGACTGGCGATGGCAGCGACCGAATTGTCGCGGCGCAGGCTGGCCACGAGATCGGAAACCGCCACCCAAGTCTCGCCCACCTCGTTGCGCAGCGGTTGCTGCGGCCGGTAAAGCCAGAAGAGCATCTGCAGCAGTGCCGCGAGCGCACCGCCGCAGAGCACCAGCCCCGCCAGTCGCCACGGGCTGGTCCCCGCCGTGGGCGGGGCCGTGGCGAGCAGGAAGAGCAACGCCGAATTCACGCTGAGGAGCGGCCCGTAGTCCGCGCTCAGATGCCGCCAGACCCCACCCAGCAGCGCGACCACCGCCATACCGAACATGGCCATGACGATTGACCCTCCCGCGAACGCCCCGAGCACAGCGGAAGCGGCCATCACCAGCGCCATCGTGACGATGAGCCCAAGTCGCAGGCCATAACCGCCGCGAAAATCATTCAACGCGATCGCCTGCGCGGTGAGCGCAATGTAGGCAACATCGACACTCGGCCCTGCCGAGTGGAAGAGGAGCAGGGCGAGACCGAACGACAGGACCGCCCGCATGGCCCGCGCGAAATCCGGATTGAGCGCCGCCGGCTCCAGCAGGCGGCTTTGGATTCCGCGGGGAGAAATCATGATCAAGGTTCCACTGGTGGACGGCCCTGGGCAGCATGGCGGCTCCAGCCCGGATTCCCACCGGCGTCCGCTACAGCCACTTGAAATGGAAGAACACGAGCGAGATGATCGCGAACAGCGGGATGAGCAGCGGTAGCGCGTACTTGTATATGTACGGCAGGAACGCGGGCACCTTCACGCCCATGCTTTCCGCGATTGATTTCACCATGAAATTCGGGGCGTTGCCGATGTAGGTCAGCGCACCGAAAAACACCGCACCCACCGAGATCGCGATCAGGAAATGGTCGTGCGTCTGGATGAATTGCTGGACGTGGTCGCGGTTCTCCACGCTCAGCCCAAGGTTGCCCATCGCTGCCGCGAGGAAGGTCAGGTAGGTCGGCGCATTGTCGAGCACCCCCGAGAGAAACCCCGTGAACCAAAAAAACTTCTGCTCGGTGTCGAGGCCGAGCGCCTTGGAATGTCGCGTCAGAAAGTCGAGCGCCGGCACCATGGTGAGAAAGATCCCGACAAAGAGCCAGGCCACCTCACGCAGTGGTTCGTAGTTGAAATGATTGGCCGCGCGGACGTCGCGCGGTGTGAAATAAAGCGAGCCCGCGACCGCAACCACCATGATGGCCTCGCGCAGGAAAAGCGGGTTCGTCACGAACACCGACGCGATGACGAGCGCAAGGAAAACGAGGTTGATCAAGCCGTCGAAACGCCATTCCTCGGGCTCCTCGACCTCGTGCTGGATGCGTTCCGGGGCCCGATGGAGGCTACGCACGTCGATGACGTAGAAAATGGCCAACAACCCGCCGATGCAGACGGCCCACGCCGCCCAGCAATTCTGCATCACCCAGAAAAACGGGACGCCCTTGAGGTAGCCGAGAAAGAGCGGCGGATCACCGATCGGCGTCAGGCCACCTCCCACATTTGAAACGATGAAGATGAAAAATACCACGTGATACGCGGAGATCCGAATCTTGTTCATCCGGAGGTAGGGTCGGATCATGAGCATCGATGCGCCGGTCGTACCGATAAAATTCGCGGCGACGGCGCCGATCAAAAGATAGAGGACATTGATGGCGGGCGTGGCTTCGCCCTTCACCCGGATGTGGATACCGCCGACAACAACATAAAGGGAACCGACGAGAGTAATGAAGCTGACGTATTCGTGGCCGGCATCGAGCATTCGTCCCGGGGCGCGGAGGACGAGGAGATAATAGACGGCGACGAGTGCGCCGAGTCCGGCGGCCACCTTCGGATAGTGTTGGTGCCACCAGGGCCCGTTGATGAATGGCATCAATGCGATGGCCGCCAGCAGGAGCGCAAATGGTACAATTAGCAAACCCGGCGGATCCGGGATGGCTCCGCCAGCCAACGACGCGAGCAATAAAGCGGAAATCATGTCCGGCATCGTTAGCAGACCGATCCGGCGACGGCAACGCCACCCCCGCCGAATTGACACTGAATTCGCTCGACAACGCGGGCGCGCGATCAACCTTTCGCCCTTACCCAACCCTTACCCATGGAGAAGATTGTCATCATCGGCACGGGCTGCGCCGGACTCACGGCCGCTATTTACGCCGCGCGCGGCGGCCACCAACCGCTCGTACTCGAAGGCCGCCAGCCCGGCGGACAACTCACCACGACGACGCTCGTGGAAAATTTTCCCGGCTTTCCGGGCGGCATCGACGGCCCGGACCTGGTTCTAAAGATGAAGGAGCAGGCCGAGGGGTTCGGCGCGCGGTTCTCCTACGCCGAAGTGACCGCGTTCGAGCCGCGAGACGGATGCGTGGCCGTCAAGGCCGATGATAAGTGGATTGAAACCCGCGCGTTGATTGTCGCCAGTGGCGCGGCCGCGCGGTACCTCGATCTCCCGGGCGAGGAAAAATTGGTTGGGCACGGCCTCACGTCATGTGCGACCTGCGACGGCGCATTCTATCGCAACGTGCCCGTGTGTGTGGTTGGCGGCGGCGATTCCGCATGCGAGGAGGCGACGTTTCTGACGCGCTTCGCGTCGAAGGTGTATCTCATCCACCGCCGCGACAAGCTGCGCGCCTCCAAGATCATGGCGGATCGCGTCCTGAAGAATCCGAAGATCGAGCCGATCTGGAATTCGACCATTTCCGAATACCTCACGACCGCCGAGGGCGAAGTGCGCGCGGTGAAATTGAAGGACACGAAAACGGGCGTGGAGTCGGAACTTGAGGTGAAGTGTGTTTTCTCGGCGATTGGCCACGTCCCCAACACCGCGGCGTTTCGGGGCAAGCTGCAGACCGACGAGAACGGCTATCTGCTCAAGACTCACGCCACCGCAACCAACGTGCCGGGCGTGTTCGCGGCGGGCGACGTTTCGGATCACGTTTACCGTCAGGCGGTCACCGCGGCCGGCGACGGCTGCGCCGCCGCGCTCGACGCCGAGAAATACCTCGCGAATCTCGGCGCGTGAGCTTTTTGGAGGGCGGCTAATTCTCAGTGCCGAAAGTGGCGCATGCCCGTGAAGATCATCGCGACGCCATGCTCATCGGCGGCGGCAATGACCTCGGCGTCGCGCATGCTGCCGCCGGGTTGAATCGCCGCCGTCGCGCCCGCCTGCACCGCCGCGACCAGTCCATCCGGAAACGGAAAAAACGCGTCGCTCGCCACGACGCTGCCCGCCAGCGAAAGACGGGACTGGCCCGCCTTCCAAATCGCGAGATTGACCGAGTCCACTCGCGCCATTTGGCCCGCGCCGATGCCAAGCGTGCGGTCGGGTCCGCAGAAGACGATCGCATTGGACTTGACGTGCTTCACGACGCGCCAGCCAAAGTGCAGAGCCTTTAACTCCGCTTCGGTGGGCGCGCGCTTTGTCGCGACCTTCTCCGGCGCGACGAGGCTGCGGTCGCGCGATTGCACCAGCATGCCGCCGACCACTGAGCGCGCCTCCAGCGCGGTATCTTCACTCGTGGGACGCAATTGCTTGAGCAGGCGTAAATTTTTCTTTTTCTGCAGCACGGCGAGGGCACCAGCGGTGAAATCCGGCGCGATGATGACCTCACTGAAAATTTCGGCGATCGCGGCGGCGAGCGATTCGTCGAGGGCCCGGTTCACGGCGATAATCCCGCCGAACGGCGCCTGGCCATCGGTCGCGAGCGCCTTCTGCCACGCGGCCAGCAGCATCGCGTCATCGGTGCCGACGCCGCAGGGATTGTTGTGCTTGAGGATCGCGCAGGCCGGCTCGTCGAATTCACCGATCAATTCCGCCGCGGCGGAAAGATCGAGGATGTTATTATAGGAAAGC
Organism: Verrucomicrobiota bacterium; assembly: GCA_025353105.1. Taxonomy (GTDB): domain Bacteria; phylum Verrucomicrobiota; class Verrucomicrobiia; order Chthoniobacterales; family SZAS-18; genus SZAS-18. The sequence continues at coordinate 120,202 of JANXRG010000035.1, read as the reverse complement.
TCCTTGCCGTGCAGCTGCGTGAAAAAGGAGGCGAAATCCGGCCCGACCAACGCGGCCTGCTGGTGGGGATTCTCGCCGTAACGCAACGCGATCTGCGGCGCGGGGCGCAGCGCCGAATGTGCCAACGCCGGACCGTCATCGACGCCTTGTTTCATCCCGAGATACGACGCGATGGCCCGATCGTATGTCGCCGTCACGGTGAAGACCTTCAACGCGAGACGCGCCCGCGTTGCCTCGCTTGTGCCGCCTTCGAGCTGCGCCATCTCCGCAAGCACCGGCTCATAGTCCGCGGGATCTGTCACCACCGTCACGGATCTGAAATTCTTCGCGGCGCTGCGCAGCATGGCGGGGCCTCCGATATCAATTTGCTCAATCGCCTCAGGCAGCGTCGTTTCAGCACGCGCGACGGTCTGCTCGAACGGGTAAAGATTCACCACGAGCAAATCGATCGGCTGAATCCCGCTGCGCACCGCCTGCTCCTCGTGCTCCGCGTCGCCGCGCCGGTAGAGCAGCCCGCCGTGCACGGTCGGATGCAGCGTTTTCACGCGGCCGGAGAGAATTTCCGGGAAACCGGTGAAGGCGGAAATCTCCACGACCGGCACGCCGTTCTCGCGCAGGAATTTCGCTGTTCCACCAGTGGAGAGCAGTTCGATGCCGAGTGAAGCCATGCGTTGCGCGAAGGGCAGCAGGCCGGTCTTGTCGGAAACGGAGAGAAGTGCGCGGGTAATTTTCATGCGGGAGAGGGCAATGAAGAATGGTCCGTGCCCTCTGCCAAATGGCGATTACGACAATTTCGACTGGGCGGCGTGCGGCCGAACGGCATTTGACGCCCGCACTCCGCTCGCTTGACTGGCGGCCACCATGACGCAATCCGAAATCTTTGGCCGCCTGCCGGCTCCGCTCGCGCACGAAATCCTTTCCCACATGCTGAAGGCGCAGCGGCCCTCGTATGCGGTCGCCCTGCAGACGCTGGCGGCGCAGCGCAAGTTTCGGCCCATCTTCATCGAACGAAAGCCGCCAGTCGAACGGCACGCCTGGATGCAGCAGCAACTCGGGCGCAGCCTGAACGAGGAACTCGCGGGCAATATTCTCGGCCTCTGGCTGACCGGTCCGCAGGCGCCCATGCTCGCCGCTTTTCTCGACGCGCTCGGCATCGCGCACGACGGCAAGGGGTCGCTCGAGACGCTGCCTCCGTCACCCCCGAAGGAAGCGCTGAAGGCCGCGGTCGACTCGCTCTTCGCGAAGTTCCCGGCCGACCACGTGAAGGCGTACCTGCATGCGTTTCAAGTTTCGGAACCGACGGCCTGGCCGCCATTGGGCGAGCTGCTCGCCGAGGACGCGCGGTTGGCTTTCTGAGGCTGACCGCACGCGGGAAAAGCGAAGGCCGCCGGGCTTGGAACCCGGCGGCCTCGAATCACTTCATTTGCCGATTAGGTTTCGGCGCTGATGTCGACGTCCTTGGTTTCCGGGAGGAACAGCATGCCGACGACAAAGGTCATGGCCGCGATTACGATCGGATACCAAAGACCGGCGTAAATATTGCCGGTAAACAGAACGATGGACGTCGCGATGAAGGGAAGGAAGCCACCGAACCAGCCGTTACCGATGTGATACGGCAGCGACATGGAGGTGTAGCGGATCCGCGTCGGGAACAACTCCACGAGTTGCGCCGCGATCGGGCCGTACACCATCGTCACGTAGATCATGAGGACGCTCAGCAGCACGACGAGCATGACCTTGTTCATCCTCGATTCATCGGCCGCATTTCCACCCAACGGATGCTTGACGGCAATCTTGGTGTAGCCGGTGCCGGCGATCGCCTCGTCATAGGCTTTCTTCGACGCGACGTTGCCCGCCTTGTCCGCCGCCAAGGCGAAGCCGTTGACCGACTTTTCTCCAATCTGCATGACGAGCGCATCACTTCCCTTCGCTGGCGCGATCGTGAACGGAATGCCTTTGCTGTTGAGATAAGCGCGCGCCTCGTTCGTGGGCGTGGCGGCCAGCTTCCCGCCGCCAATTTGCTTAAACGCCGTTCCCATGGCGTCAAACGTCGTCTTTACGGCACCCTCCGCCTCATTGCTGAAGAGAGTGACCGGCGTCGCCGTCACCGCTTCCTCCAGCGTTGGATTGGCATAGTGGGTGATCGCCTTGAAGATCGGTTGGTAGGTCAGAACCGCGAGCAGACAGCCTCCCAGAATGATGATCTTGCGGCCGATCCGGTCGGAAAGCTTGCCGAAGAAGATGAAGAACGGCGTGCCGATGAGTAGTCCAATGCCGACGAGGATGTAGGCCGTCAAGACGTTCACCTTCAGGGTCGTCGTCAGAAAGAAGAGCGCGTAAAACTGACCGCAATACCACACCACGCCCTGGCCCGCGGTGGAACCCAGCAGCGCCAGAACCACCAGCTTCAAATTAGCCGGATTGGTGAAGCTGTCCGCCAGCGGACTCTTCGAACCCTTGCCGCTGGCTTTCATCTCGAGGAACAGCGGGGACTCATTCAAGCGAAGCCGGATGTAGACTGAAATGCCGAGTAGAATGAACGACACGAGGAACGGAATGCGCCAGCCCCAAGCGTCGAACGTGGTCAGGCTCGCGGGATTTGTGGCGTCGACCTTGTCCGTCATGTAGTACCGCAGCGGCCCGATGACCGCCAGCGAAAGGAAGAAGCCCAACGTCGCCGTGGTTTGGATCCAGGCCGTGTACGAACCGCGCTGTCCCATGGGAGAATGCTCAGCCACGTACGTCGCCGCACCACCGTACTCACCGCCGAGCGCCAGGCCCTGCAAGACGCGAAGCAAGATCAGGATGGAAGGGGCCAGCCAGCCGATCTGCGCAAACGTCGGCAGCAAACCGACAAACGCGGTCGAGGCGCCCATCACGACAATGGTGATCAGAAACGTGTACTTGCGGCCGACGAGATCGCCCAGTCGTCCGAAGAACAACGCTCCGAACGGACGCACGGAGAACCCGACCCCGAACAGGGCCAGGCTCGCGAGATATCCGGCGGTCTCATTCCCGGGGGGGAAGAATAATTTTCCGAAGAACGCCGCCAGGGTTCCGTAAATATAAAAGTCGTACCACTCGAACACGGTGCCGAGCGACGATGCAAAGATAACAAGCTTGTGGCCCTGTGTGATTGGGGCGGTGGATGCTGCCGGTGATGCCATGTTAGGGGGTTCCTACAATGATGGGGTGATGATGTTGGGGGGCTAAGGAAGCACCGCGGAAACCCTTCATCGATCGGCGGAACCATCGCGGCAAAGCAAATGCCTCCAACTGGATCGACTGGGACGCCCGGGGCCTTGAACGCGCCAGAGAATGCGCATCCCATCCCCACGAATCAAGCCCAATTTCAGCGAAGTTTCGCCGGACGCGTTCACTGGCGGCGTCGCGCGGCCAGCTAAAATTACCGGAACGACTCGGGGCCGTCTAGAAAAGCTCGTACGCTTCCACCCGTGCGACGCCGAGGACGCCGGCCGTCCCACGCACTCCTGCCGCGTCGGCACCGGGTGGGACATTCAAAATCACGGCGGGATCCCGGTCGCCGCCCGGAGCGCATCGGGAAGTGGCATCGTGTGCGCAGGGGATCGACTGGCGCATAGGTATCGCCAAGCCAGCGATCAAAGACGCAGGCGATGCCCGGCGCGCCCACCCAAACGTGCATCGAGCGGGCCGCGTCGAAGGTCCCGCTGCCGCCGCCGTTCGTGATAGTGACCACGACCGTTGTCACCTCGGACAGCCGCGTCTGCGTCACGCCGGGCCGCGGCGCAAGCATGCCGACGATCACGCGGAGCACGAGACGATTCATGCCCCATTGATCCGCGCCAAAAGCAAAAAGTTTCGGCCGTCAGCACCGCCGCCGGCGCTTGTGCGACGGTGGCGCAGGCTTCGATTTCGGCGCCGGTGCCTTCGCCGCGGCTGGCGCAAAGAACCGAAAATCGATCTGCTGTCGCAGGAGGTCGACCGCAGCCACCTGCACTTCGACGCGGTCACCGGCCTTGTACGTCAGACGCGAGCGACGCGCTACGATCGTGCGCTGCGCGGGGTCGAACCAGAAATTATCGTCGCCCATATCGTTCATGCGCACGCGGCCGCCCACGTCGAAATCCGGCAGTTCGACGACGACCCCGAATTCGCGGACGTCCATGATCATTGCCTGAAAGCGATCGCCGCGCTCCACCTCGTCGCGGAAGAATTCGAGTTTCTTCAGCTTCACGGATTCCTTCTCGGCGTCGGCCGCGGTCCGCTCGGTCCCCGAGAGGTGCAGGGCGATGGCGCGCATGTCGGTCGACTTGACGCGTCCGGCCGGCACGGCGCGGATCATCTGCGCGAGCGAGCGGTGGACGACGAGATCGGCATACCGCCGAATCGGGCTGGTGAAGTGGGCGTAATTGGTTTTAGCGAGACCGTAATGGCCGAGCGGATCCTGGCGGTAACCGGCGCGCTTGAGGCTTTTCAACAGGGCCACTCGAATCGCCTGTTCCTCCGGCCGGCCGCGCGCCAGTTCGAGCACGCGCTGGATTTCGGCCCGCTGCGTGACGTCGCCGACGCGGTAGCCATAGGTGCGCGCGAATTCGCGGAAATCGAGCAGCCGCTCCGGATCCGGATCCTCGTGGATGCGGTAAATCGTCGGGATGGTCCGGTGCTTGAGCGCGTGCGCCACGGCATCGTTCGCCGCAAGCATGAACTCCTCAATGAGTTGATGCGCGGCGTCGTGCACCACCTTTTCCAGGTGCGTCGGCCGGCCGGTCGCATCGAGGTAGACCTTTACTTCCGGCATCTCAAGATCGAGCGCGCCCTCGCGGAACCGCCGCGCGCGGAGCTTCGACGCCAGATCCCAGGCACGGTGCAAATGCTCACTCAGCCGCGATTCGCCACGCGGGCCCTGGAGCACGGCAAAAGCTTCCTTGTAAGTGTATCGCTGCGCGCTGCGAATGACGGAGCGGCCGAAGCGGGCCCGGCGCACCCGGGCGTCCGGGTCGAAATCGATGAACGCGGAAAACGCCAGCCGATCGACGCGCGGCTGCAGGCTGCACACGCCGTTGCTCAGGCGCTCGGGCAGCATCGGGATGACGCGGTCGGCGAGATAAACGCTGTTGCCGCGCCGCTGCGCCTCATGGTCCAGCGCCGTGCCGGGCGCGACATAATGCGAAACGTCCGCGATGTGGACGTGCAGGCGCCAGCCCCCCGCCGGTAATGCCTCCACCTCGATCGCGTCATCGAAGTCGCGCGCGTCGTCCGGATCAATCGTGAACACCGGGCGGGAGCGCAGATCCTCGCGGTCGGCGCGCGCGGACGCCGGCACGCTTTCGGAAATCGCATCAGCTTCGGCCTGCACGTCGGCGGGAAATTCGAGCGGCAAATGATGCTTCCGGATGATTGAAAGCATGTCCACGCCCGCGCCGTCGGCCGGCCCGAGCGACTCGACAATTGTGCCCTCTAGCGGATGATGGCGCGACGCCCACGGCTTCAGGCGCACAACGACCTTCCAGCCCGGCAGCGGTTTCTGGCCCCTGGCCTCGGAATCTTTCATCCGCACGTGGACGCGCTGTGGAAAACGCGTGTCGTCGGCCACCACCTCATGGACGTGTCCCTTCGCCTGCAGCGTACCAACGAGGGTTTCGCTCGCGCGTTCGATGACCTTGACCACGCGCGCCGTCTGGCGTTCGCCGCGAGCGCCACCGGAACGACCACGCGACCCGCTCGACGTCACGCGCACGACCACGCGGTCGCCCGGAAAAGCGGTGCCGGCGTGATCGGGCGGCACAAACAGATCCGGCGCGTCCTCGCGCTCGGTGCGGATGAACGCCGCACCGCGCTCGGTGAATGAAATCGTTCCCTGAAAAATGCCGGCCGCCTCGGGCAGCGCGTACCGCTCCTTACTCAGGCGCGCGATCTGGCCGGACTCCTCCAGACCCCGCAGTGACTCGCGGAGACCGGAGCGATCGTCGGGTGGGAGCTTGAGTTTGCGGGCGAGGCCGACCTTGTCGACGGGCAGATATTTCGGGGTGGCCAACAGCGCAAGGATGCGTTCGGCGAGAGGTCGATCGGTCATGGACGGGGAAAATTTTCTAAATCGGACGGTGGCAATCGTGGGTTCCGCGTTTAATTGTGCCTGAGCCCAACCGCCCGCCGCTAATGCAAGTCGCCGACCTCCGTGGCATTCTCCAATACGTTCCGCGCTTTCGCGACCGAATTTTTGTCATCGCGATCGACGGCGAGATCATCGAGTCGGAAAACTTCTCGAATCTCCTGCTCGATCTCGCGGTCCTGCGGTCCTTGAATATCCGCGTCGTCCTCGTCCACGGCGCCCGCCACCAGATCGAGCGCCGGGCCAGGGACGAGGGCATCACGTTGAGCAACACCGATGGCTCCGGCATCACGGACGCCGCAACGCTGCGGGTCGGACTCGACGCCGCGACGCGGCTCACGCACGAGTTGCTCGAGGGCCTGACCTCGGTCGATCTCCGCGCGGCATACGCGAACGTGGTCATTGCCTACCCCCTAGGCATCATCGGTGGGGTGGACCAGCAGCATACGGGAAAGGTCGAACGGGTGGACACCGAAACGCTGCAGTTTCTGTTGGAAAAGGGGGTCGTGCCCGTGCTGCCGCCGCTGGGGATCGACGGTGACGGCCGGACTTACCGGGTAAATTCCGACGCCATCGCGGTGGAGGTGGCGCTCGCCCTCAAAGCGGCGAAAATTCTATTCCTTTGCGAGACCGGCGTGCTGGAGGACGAGGGCCAGCTCGTGCGCCAGCTGTCGATCACCGAAGCGGAGGAGGCCCTGAAAAAGCGCCGGGGCTCGATGCCGCGCAACCTCGCCCTCAAGCTCGAGTGGGCCGCGCGCGCGTGCCGCGAGGGCATCCCGCGAGTGCATCTGCTCGACGGCCATCAAAACGAGGCGCTGCTCACCGAGGTTTTCAGCAGCGAGGGCATCGGCACGATGATCTATTCGAACGACTACCAGCAGATCCGCAAGGCGCAGAAGAAGGATGTCCGCCGCATCATCTCGCTCATCCGGCAATCGGTGCAGAACGAGGAGCTGGTGCGCCGCACGCGCAGCGACATCCTCAACCAGCTGGACGACTACTGGGTCCTCGAGGTCGACCGCAACATCGTGGGCTGCATCGCGCTGCACCCGTACCCGAAGGAGGACATGGGCGAGCTTGCCTGTTTGTACGTCAACCGCGCGAGCGAACACGCCGGCTACGGCCGCCGCTTGATGGCGTTCGTGGAGAATCTCGCGCGCGAAAAAGGGCTGGGAAATCTCTTCGCGCTTTCCACCCAGGCGTTCGTCTATCTCCAGCAAAAAGGCGGATTCCGTGAGGCGACGCCCGATATTCTCCCGCCCGCGCGGCGCGAGAAATACGACGAGAGCGGACGGCATGCCCGCGTGCTCATCAAACCGGTGGGCAACAATGTTTTATCGGTGGAACCCGCGGCGGCCACGGGGGCGTGATCCGCTCCGGTGCTGCGTCCGCGTCGCGCTCCGCAACGTCAAGCTGTTTCTCGCCCACCGCAGTGAAAAAAGTCGTGACGAAATCGCCATTTTTTCTTGTTCGCGTGACACCCTCCATTACGGTCGACTTCCCCGTCACCCCCGACGGGATTTTTTGCCCCTCAGACCATGGAGTCAGAACTTCCCCTGTTCCCCGCCCAAGCGACAAATCGCTATGAAGACATCTGGCGGAGCATCGGCGAATTTCTGCGGCCGCAGTTAAGCCCGGATGGCTACCAGCGCTGGTTCGCCTCGATGGAAATTGCCGAGGCCGACGAGGACACCCTCACACTGCGCGCGCCCAACAGCATCCATCAATTCTGGATCGAGAGTAACTATCTCGCGGTGCTGCAATCGGCGGTGGCCGGCGTGCTCGGCGCGCCGCGCAAGATTCTCTTCACGATCGCCGACGCGTCATCGCAGCCGAGAGCCAGTGCGATCCCACAGCACTTTGAGGAAGCGTTGCCGATCGCCGCGCGCGCCGCCACGATGGCTTCGCCGGCCGAGCTGGCGGACGGAACGGTCGAGGCGCCCATCGTGCCCGGGCTGAACTCGCGCTACACGTTTGAGACGTTCGTCGTGGGGCCGAACAACCAGTTCGCGCACGCGGCGGCGCACGCCGTCGCGCAGGCCCCGTCCAAGACCTACAACCCGCTCTTCATCTACGGGGGCGTCGGTCTCGGGAAGACGCATCTCATGCAGGCAGTGGGACTTACGATTGCAGAACGGAAACGGACGTCCCGCGTGGTTTACGTCTCGAGCGAAAAGTTCACGAACGAGTTCATCGACGCAATCCAGAACAACCAGCTGGTCCGTTTCCGGAAGCGTTACCGCGCCGCGGACGTGCTGCTGATCGATGACATCCAGTTCTTCGCGGGCAAGGAGCGCTCGCAGGAGGAATTCTTCCACACGTTCAACGCGCTCTTCGACGGTCACAAACAGATCGTCCTCTCGAGCGATCGCCCGCCGGCGGAAATTGGCGGACTGGAGGCACGCCTCGTCTCGCGCTTTGAATGGGGCCTGACGGCCGAGTTGCAGCCACCGGACATCGAGACGCGTCTCGCGATTCTGCGCAAGAAGGCCGAGGGGATGCAGGTGAAACTCGACGCGGCGATCCTGGAATTTCTGGCCCGCAAGATCCGCTCGAATGTCCGCCGGCTTGAGGGCGCGTTGATGCGCGTCGCGTCGTTCGCGTCGCTCGGCTCCGGCGAACTCACGCTTGAACGCGTGGAGCATTTGCTGAAGGACATTCTGCAGGAGGAGGCGCGTCGCGTCGTGACCATCGAACAAATCCAGCGCGCCGTGGCGGAGCATTACGACGTGCGGCTCGCCGACATGACGAGCAAGCGCCGGCCGGCGAACATCGCCTTCCCGCGGCAGGTGGCGATGTATCTCGCGCGCGAGCTGACGAAATGCTCGCTCAACGAAATCGGCGACGCGTTCGGCGGCCGCGATCACGGCACCGTGCTGCACGGACATCGCCTCGTGAAAAAGCGGATCGGCGAGGACGAAAAATTGCGGCAGGTGGTGTCGCTGCTCGACAGCCAGTTGCAGCGGTGAGACGACCGGGGAACGGCAGGTCGACGGTCGACGGTCGAACGCCCGCCCGCGTCGTAAGGGATGATCGCACCAAGCGATTCGCGCGAACCGCCTCGTTCCTTGTCAGCCCGAGCGAAGCCGAGGGACCGCAGACTGCTTTCCGGCTCGGGTGATCTGGCAAAGTGCGCAGCGGCGACCGCGCCGAGCGGCCGCAAGAGGTCCTTCGACTCACCCGCCAGGCGGGTTCGCTCAGGACGACAAATTTTTTTGGAGCGGCTCACGCCGCAGAATTCCCACATGCGCGATCAGGCCGCTCGCGTCTCGCGCACGCGAGCCATCACTACTGCGCCAGATATTTCTCCAGCCGCTCGCGCAAAAACGTCCGCGCGCGAAACAACAGGCTCTTCACCGCCGGCACCGTCAGCTCAAGCACGCGCGCGATCTCGTCGTATGGCATCTCTTCGTACCGCCGCAGCACCACGGCCATCCGCTGCTGCTCCGGCAGCTCCGCGATCGCTGCATCAATCGCCTCCCGCATCTCCCGCTCCAGCAACGCCGCTTCCGGCGAAGGCGTCGCTTCGTCCGCGAATTGCCGCGGACTCGCGTCCTCATCGCCACCCGCGCCCGGCGCATCCAGGCTTGAGGTCGGTCGATTCTTGCGCCGGCGCGACTCGTTGAAGACGAGGTTGCGCGTGATCGTGAACAACCACGTCGTGAATTTCGCCGTCGGCTCGTAGCGCGCGGCCGATTTCCACACCCGCAGAAATACCTGCTGCGAAATGTCCTCCGCGTCCATCGTCTCCGGCCCGAGCATGCGCACCACCGTGCCAATCACGCGCCCCTGGTGCGCCTCGACCAACTCCGCGAACGCGTCGCGGTCGCCCCGCTTCACCCGCTGCATCCAGTCGATGTCCTGGGCTTCGGGGGTGACAGTGCTTTCCATGAAATCGGTGGTCCGGTCCGGTGAAAAGAGCACGAGTCGAACCAATTGAAACCGGTTCCCGTCGCGAAAGTTTCGATCCGCCGGACGGAAAGACGGTGCCATGCGTCTTTTGGTTGCACGAAATCCATCGTGTGGGACCGTTCCTTGTGAAACTTTTCACAAGCCCGCGGTGAGGCTGCGACGCCTATGAATTCCGTCCTGCTGCCGAGCGAATTGCGGCCCATTTACGAAAAGGTGACCGTTGGGCAGCGCGTGTCCGACGCCGATGCGCTCATCTTGTATGCAACCCAGGACATCAACGCCCTCGGCCGCATCGCAGACCTCGTGCGCGAGCGGAAGAATGGGAACGTGGCCACCTACATTCTCAATCGGTACATCAATTACGCGAACGTCTGCATTCTCTCCTGCCAGTTCTGCGCGTTTGGGGCGAAGAAGCGCGAGGCGCACGCGTTTGAACATTCGATTTCAGAAATTGCCGCGACGGTGAAATCGTCGCTCGAGCAGGGAATCACGGAGGTGCACATGGTCGGCGGCCTGCACCCGACGCTGAAGTCCGACTGGTATCTCGAATTGCTGCGCGCGATGCGCGCGCTCGATCCGAACTTGCATTTGAAATGCTTCACGGCGGTCGAGATCCGGCATCTCGCCGAGCGGGTGTTCAAGCGCACGATCCGCGAAACGCTTGAGACGCTGCGCGAAGCCGGGCTGGGCTCCTTGACCGGCGGTGGCGCGGAAATTTTCGACCCGGTCGTGCGCGATCAAATTTGTCGCGGCAAGGAAACGGCGGACGAGTGGGCCGAAGTGCATCGCACCTGGCACCAACTGGGTGGGCGCAGCACCTGCACCATGCTGTACGGTCACATCGAAACGCACGCGCACCGCGTCGATCATCTGCGCCGCCTGCGCGAGCTGCAGGATGAGACCCACGGATTCACCGGCTTCGTGCCGTTCGCGTTCGAGCCGGAGGGCGCGCGTCCGGAACTGCGGCACATCCGTCACGCGACGGGCTTCGAGGAATTGCGCAATCTCGCAGTGAGCCGGATCTATCTCGATAATTTCGATCACGTCACCGCGTACTGGGTGAGCCTTGGCCTGCCGCTCGCGCAAATCGCGTTGAACTACGGCGTGGACGACCTCCACGGGACGATCATGGAGGAAAAAATCTTCCACATGGCCGGCGCGAAAACCCCGCAGGAGCAAACGGTCGGCACGCTCGAGCGCGCGATCCGCGAAGCCGGCCGCGAGCCACGGCAGCGTGACTCGTATTACCGGCGCATCGCGTCGACCCGGCCGGAGGGCGCCCCGAACGAGAAGCCAGCCCTCGCCTCCTGACTCCCCGTGCAACGGCTCCCCCGCATTGGCTGCGTGCGCTATCTCAACGCCAAGCCGCTGATCTACGGCCATGCGCGTGAGGTCAGCTTTCATCAGCCTGCGGCGTTGGCGGACAAGCTCGCGGCGGGCGAACTCGACGCCGGGCTCTGTCCGATCTTTGAGTGGATGCGAAATCCGCATTACGCGATCGTCGACCGCGCCGCGATCGCGTGCCACGGGTCGGTGCACTCGGTTTTTCTCGCGCATCGCGGGCCGATCCAGTCGCTCCGCCGCGTCCGGCTCGATCCGTCGTCGCGCTCGTCGTCGCACCTGTTGCGCGTGTTGCTCGCGGAGTTTCACTCGCTTCACCCGCGGTACGAGGATTTTGACGCTTCGGTTCTGGAGACGCCGCCCGAGCCGCGGCGGGACGAAGGCCTGCTGTTGATTGGCGACCAGGCGAATCGTTTTCGCGCGGCGCACGGCGATCGCTTTGAAATTCTGGATCTTGGCGCGGAGTGGCACCGGATGACCGGGCTGCCATTTGTCTTCGCGGCCTGGCTCGTGCGGGAGGGCGTGAGGGGGGCGACGCGGCTCGCGCGGATGCTGCGCAGATGGAAACAGGAAAACATGAGACGATTGGAGGCGGTGATTGGCCGGCACGGCGGGGCCCATCCCGAATTTGCGCGCTTTTACCTCATGCAATGCATTCGTTACGATTTGGGTGAGGCGGAGAAGCGCGCGATCGGCGAGTTCGGCCGGCTGCTGCACAAACACGAGTTGATCGAGGGCGCGCCCGGGAAGCCGCGGTGGATTTAGGGCGGAGGCGGGCGACGTGGACGTTCCAGCTCGTTCTCACCGCCGCGATTGCACGCGGCGCATCCCGGCCTAATCTCAGACCATGCCGACCGAGCACGATTTGAGCAGAGGCCGCATCCTCGTCACCGGAGGCGCCGGATTCATCGGCTCCGCGCTGATCTGGGGGCTTAATCGCCGCGGCCTTGACCGCATCCTGGTCACCGATTTTCTCGGCCACGACGAAAAGTGGAAAAACCTCACCCCGTTGCGGTTCGATGACTATCTTGAAGCTGACGATCTGGCGCGCCGCGTCGAGGAAGAGCGCACCACTCTGGAGGATATCACCACCGTCTTTCACCTCGGTGCCTGCTCGTCCACGACCCAGAAGGATGCGTCCTATCTCATCGGAAACAATTTCAACTACACCAAATTCCTCGCCGACTGGGCGCTGCGTCGCGGGGCACGCTTCGTCTACGCATCCTCCGCGGCGACCTACGGCGACGGCACACGGGGCATGGACGACCGCGACGAGTCCAAGCTCGCTCCGCTCCGGCCACTCAACATGTATGGCTACTCGAAACACCTCTTCGATCTCCACGCATTGCGCCGCGGAATGCTGCACCGCATCACGGGAATAAAGTATTTTAACGTGTTTGGACCCAACGAGTCGCACAAGGGCGACATGCGCTCGCTCGTGCACAAGGCGTATGGCCAAATCGTCGAGACCGGCCGCGTGCAATTGTTCAAGAGCTACCGGCCCGATTACCGCGACGGCGAACAGAAGCGCGATTTTCTGTACGTGAAGGACGCGGTCGCGATGACGCTCGCGCTGGCGGAAAACCCCGCGGCGACGGGCCTGTTTAATGTCGGCTCGGGCGTCGCCAGCACGTGGCTCCAGCTCACCGACGCTATTTTCAAGGCGCTGGGAAAACCCGCAAAGGTTGAATTCATTGAGATGCCGGAGGAGCTGCGCGGAAAATATCAATATTTCACGCAAGCCGACGTTGCCAAATTGCGGGACGCGGCTCCCACACTACCCGCCGCGTCTCCCTTGGCCGAAAGTGTCGCGGACTACGTCACGAGCTATCTCGCGACCGGTGAATATCTCGGCGACGAATCCGCCGCAAAGTAATTCTGCGACGCGAGAAAAATCAGGCCAAGACGGGTGATGCTTTGGCCATAGCGCAAGTAAAATTTAGGGCTTCCGCTCTGAAAAATTCACTTTTGAGAAGCGAATTATGTTGATCGCATTTCTGCGGAATGCTCTACTCGTTGCGCTTCGAATGAAGCCTAGCTACTACCTGTAGTAGCTGCGTCGGTGAGAGAGCGGATTCGGAAGATGACTTCTGAAGCCGCTTGTTCGCCGACGAAGGGAGGTCCAGCCGATTCTGCGGTCTCGTGCGGTGCCCTCGTTAAGATTGGGGGATGCCGGGCGGGCAAGAGCGGTCTCGGACGCCGTCAGGAACATCCCACCTGTTGTACCGCTCGCCCTCCCCCCTGCCAGCACCCTTAACCCGTTGTCCCGTCCATGCCCGCGCCCGAATCCCAGCCGCTCTTCAAGCTCGAAATCCCCGTCGCCCCCGAAGCCGCGCCCTTGACGGTGCGAAAGCGGGACGGCCGCGCCGTACCGTTCGATGAGGCCCGCGTCTCGCTGGCCATCGAAGGCGCCTTTCGCGACGTGCTTGAGCTGGGTCGCGACGCCCTCCTGCCCGATTCCGTCCGGCTCGATGTCGATTGCCTGACGCAATCCGTCGTGCAGAAGTCCGTGACGGCCGCACGGTCGGGCCGCGACCTAGAAATCGAGTTGATCCAGGACCTCGTCGAGACGGAGCTGATGTTTGCCGGGAAGCACGCCGTGGCGCGCGGCTACATCCTGTTCCGCGAGGAACGCCGGAAGGCCCGACTGCTGAACGGGACGAAAGATGGCGCGCCGGCTTCCACGGAGCCGCAAATTGCCGTGACGCTGGCCGACGGCACCCAGCAGCCGCTGGACGTGCAGGAGATCCGCCGGGAACTGATTCGCGCGTGCGCGGGCTACGAGTCGATTTGCGATTGGCGCGAACTCGCGCAGGAAACCTTGCGCAACGTGTACGACGGCCTGCAGTTGCACGAGGTCGAGAAGGCGATGCTCTTTGCCGCCAAGGCGCGGGTCGAACGCGACCCGACGTACAGCTACGTCTCCGCGCGCCTGCTGCTGAACGCGATTTACCGAGAGGTCTTCACCACCACCAACATCGATCCGACGAATGTCGCCCAGGCGCACCGGGAGCGCTTCGCGCAGCACATCGAGTTCGGCGTCGAGGTCGGCCGGCTGGACTCCAGCCTATTGAATTTTGATCTCCCGCGGCTGTCTGCGGCGATGAAGCCGGAACGCGACCGGCAGTTCCAATACATGGGCATCCAGACGGTGTATGACCGCTACCTGCTGCATCATCGCGGGCGTCGTTTCGAGGTGCCGCAATTTTTCTGGATGCGGGTGGCGATGGGCCTGGCCATCGTGGAAGGCGACGCGAAAAACGAGAAGGCGATCGAGTTCTACGAGTTGCTCTCCACGTTCCGGTTCACCTCGAGCACGCCCACGCTTTTCAACAGCGGCACGCTCCATCCGCAGCTTTCCTCGTGCTACCTGAGCACGGTGATGGACGACCTCGACCATATTTTCAAGGTCATCTCCGACGACGCCAAGCTCTCGAAATGGGCGGGCGGCCTCGGTAACGATTGGACCAACGTGCGCGCAACCGGCACGCTGATCCGCGGCACGAACGGCGAGAGTCAGGGCGTGGTGCCGTTTCTCAAGGTGGCCAACGACACGGCGGTGGCGGTGAACCAGGGCGGCAAGCGCAAGGGCGCGATGTGCGCGTACCTCGAGACGTGGCACCTCGACATCGAGGATTTCCTCGAACTGCGCAAGAACACCGGCGACGAGCGGCGACGCACGCACGACATGAACACGGCGAACTGGATTCCCGATTTGTTCATGAAGCGCGTGGCGCAAGGCGGTCCCTGGACGCTCTTCAGCCCGGCCGACGTGCCGGATCTGCATGATCTTTACGGCCGCGCGTTCGAGGAGCGCTACACCGAATACGAGGCGATGGCGGATCGCGGCGAGCTCAAGCATTTCCGCCGGCTCGAGGCCGTCCAGCTCTGGCGCAAGATGCTCACGCTGCTCTTCGAGACGGGACATCCTTGGATCACGTTCAAGGATCCCTCGAACATCTGCTCGCCGCAGGACCACATGGGCGTGGTGCATTCATCGAATCTTTGCACCGAGATACTCTTGAATACGTCGGAAGATGAGGTCGCGGTCTGCAATCTCGGATCGATCAACCTCTCCGCCCACGTCACGGCGGACGGCATCGATCACGCGCTGCTCGGCGACACGATTCGCACCGCGATGCGGATGCTCGATAACGTCATCGACATCAATTATTACCCGATTGCCGAGGCGCGAAACGCCAATCTCAAGCATCGCCCGGTTGGCCTGGGACTGATGGGTTTCCAGGACGCGCTTTACAAGCTCGGGATTGGTTACGCGAGCGACGCGGCCGTGGAATTCGCGGATCGATCCATGGAGGCGATTTCGTACTTCGCCATCCTCGCCAGCACCGAGCTCGCCCGTGAGCGCGGCTCCTACCAGAGCTTCCGCGGCTCGAAGTGGGACCGCGGACTGCTGCCCTACGACAGCGCCGATTTGCTCTTGAAGGAGCGCGGCGGCAACGTGGACGTGGATCGTTCCATCACGATGGACTGGGCCAGGGTGCGCGAGGCGATTAAGGCGCACGGCATGCGCAACTCCAACTGCATGGCCATCGCGCCCACCGCAACGATCTCGAACATTGTCGGGGTAAGCCAGTCGATCGAGCCGATGTACAAGAACCTGTTCGTAAAAGCGAACCTCTCGGGCGATTTCACGACGATCAACGATTACCTCATCGAGGCGCTCAAGGCGCGCCAGTTGTGGGACGACGAGATGGTCAATGACCTCAAGTATTTTGACGGCGAACTCGGTGAAATCGAGCGCATCCCCGACGACATCAAGGAAACATTCCGCACCGCCTTTCAGATCGATACGCACTGGCTCATCGAGTGCGCGAGCCGGCGGCAGAAGTGGATCGACATGGGCCAGTCACTCAACCTCTACATGGCGGCGCCGAACGGCCGAAAGCTGAACGACATGTATTTGCTGGGGTGGCGCAAGGGTCTGAAGACGACCTATTACCTGCGCACCCTTGCCGCCACGCAGATCGAGAAGTCCACGCTCGATATCAACAAGCGCGGGATGCAGCCACGCTGGATGAAAAACAAGAGCGCGTCGGCGAACATCAAGATCGATCGCGATCCCGCCACGCCCGCGGCACGCGTCGACGCACCCGCCGTGGTCATCGCCGCAGCCACCGACATGACCAATGTTCAGGCCTGCAGCGTGCTCGATCCCACGTGCGAAGCGTGCCAATAGCCGGATTTCACCTCCCCCGTCACCTCACCTAACCATCCAAGGAACCTAGCTGTATATGTCCTGCTGTAACGCCACGGGCGAACGCCCAACCTCTCACGATCTGAGCAAACGCATCAATCCCGAGGACAAGCGCCTCATCAACTGCAAGTCGGTCGATGTGAACCAACTCATGCCGCTGAAATACCAGTGGGCCTGGGAGCATTACCTCAACGGTTGCGCCAACCATTGGATGCCCACCGAGGTGCCCATGCAGCGCGACGTCGAGCTCTGGAAATCCAACCGCCTCACGCCGGACGAACGCCGCGTGATCATGCGCAATCTTGGCTTCTTCTCGACCGCCGAGTCGCTGGTCGGCAATAACATCGTACTCGCGGTCTTCAAGCACGTCACAAACCCGGAATGCCGGCAGTACCTGCTGCGCCAGGCCTTCGAGGAGGCCATCCACACGCACACTTTCCATTACATCGTGGAGTCGCTCTCGCTTGACCAGCGCGAGGTCTTCAACATGTATCACGAGGTGAACAGCATCAACGACAAGGACGCGTTCGAAATGACGCTCACCGAGGATCTGGCGAATCCGAATTTCACGACGGACAGCCTCGAAGGCATCCAGAAGTTCATCAAGAACCTCGTCGGCTTCTACGTCATCATGGAAGGCATCTTCTTCTACTCGGGCTTCGTCATGATGCTCTCGTTCAAGCGCCAGAACCGCATGGTCGGAATCGGCGAGCAGTTCGAGTACATCATGCGCGACGAGTCGATCCACCTGAACTTTGGCATCGACCTCATCAACGGCGTGAAGGAGGAGAACCCTGAGGCGTGGACGTCGGAATTGCAGGCGGAAATCCTCGCGATGATCGAGAAAGCCGTCGAACTCGAGATTGCCTACGCGCAGGATTGCCTGCCCACCGGCATCCTTGGGTTGAACGCGAACGTCTTCAATGAATACGTCGAGCACATCGCGGATCGACGCCTCGAGCGCATCGGCATGAAGTCCCGCTGGGGCAGCCGCAATCCGTTTCCCTGGCTCGGTGAAACGATCGATCTCGGCAAAGAAAAGAACTTCTTCGAAACGCGAGTGACCGAGTACCAGAAAACCGCGTCGCTGGACTGGTGAGAATCAGACTTCCCTGGGACCCCCACCTAACCTCCCGCCGCCTCGCCCGTGTTACCCGGAGCTTGGCGGCGGTTTTCTTTTGGGGATCCCGTGCGGCCTACCGGACGCACGCCCAGCGCCCACGCGACGGCGTCCTCGAGCGCTTCCTCACCCCAAAATAACTCGTCGCCGACGTAACAATTTGGTGCGCCAAACACGCCGATCGCAAATGCCCGTTCCGTATTCGCGCGCAACATTCCGCGCCGTTCCGGCGATTCCGCAAGCGCGAGGACTTCGCCAGCGTCGTGACCCAAACCAGTGAGGATTTCCACGATCACGGCGCGTTCGCCGATTTCCCGATCCTCGCCAAAATTCGCCGCGAAAACCCCACCGATGTAATCGCCCGCCCAGGGTTTGTCCGCGATTTCGCACGCGACCCGCGCCGCGAGCGTGGAGGCTCGTGGAAAATGCGACGGACGCCGCCACGGCAGGTCGAATTTCGCACAGAGGCGATCCAGGTCGCGCCACATGTACGCACCCCGATGGGGATGGAGATTAAAGGGTGAGTCGCTGGAGCCCTGCTGAGCGAAAATCGGACCAAGCAGAAACGGTTTCCACATGAGATCCACTCCGGCGTCGCGACACATTCCTTCAATCCGCATCGCGGCCACGTACGAATACGTGCTCGCAAAATCGAACCAGAATTCGAGACGGGCGGGTTTCGCGTCCGCCGTCGCGAGTTCAGATCTCCAAGCAAACGGGTTCGGCGGCATCCGACTACTTGACCGCCGTGTCGGCGGGAACCATGGGCGTCACCGGCTTGCCGTCATGATAGATCGTCACCATTCGCGTCGTGTTGCGGATGTCCTCGAGCGGATTGCCCGCCAGCACGAGGAAGTCGGCGCGCTTGCCCGGTTCCAAGGTGCCGCGATCCGTCGCCCCGATGAAAATGGAACTGTTCCGCGTACCGCAAAGGATCGCGTCCATCGGCTTGAGTCCCGCCTGGACCAGGAGCTGCAGTTCCCGATGCTCGCCGAAGCCCTGGATGCGCGACATCAACCCCCCCGAATCTGTGCCCAGCGCAATTGGCACCCCATTGTCAAAGAGCAGCTTCACGTTTTTCAAGCCGTTCGCCGAGGCGGCCCGGTTCTTCGATGTGTTGGGATGGGCCGCGAGCTTGGTGCGGTAATCCTCGCTCTTCCATTTCGCAATCAGCGCGGGATCGACCGCCGCCGTAAAAAAAGGTTCCGCCGCCCACGCTGGATCCTCCGCGTAGATGAACTGTGACTCGTCCAGCGACAGAGTGGGGATATACGTCACGCCACGCGCCTTGATGTCCTTGATGAATTCCTCATCGACGACCTGATCCCGCACGCTATGAGCAAAGGCATCCACGTTGGCCTGCAGGAGCGCCTTGGCGTCCGCGAGATAGAACACGTGCGCCGCCACGCGCAATCCCTTCTTGTGCGCTTCGTCCACCGCCGCGTGCGCCTCCGCGATCAGGGCCGAAAAAATTTCCGGCGGCATCTTTGCGGCGCTGCCAAAAAGATCGTCGAGCCAGATCTTCAACATGTCCGGATGCCGGGCCGCCATCTCGCGCACGGCGGCACGCGCTTCTTCGGGCGTCGTGGGGCGATAAACCTGTTCGTCGGCCACGTTCAGCGGCGGCGCACCCTTGATGACGCCAATTCCCCGGTCGCCGATAAAGATATCCGCGCCGGGCAGCTTTCCGGCTTTCTGTTCATTGCGCCAGTCGTAGATGATGGCGCGATTCAGCCCGAGCGAGAGAATTCCCGTGACACCATACGCCTCGTACTGCGCCAGTTGTTTTGCGACGTTCTCGCGCGAGTAGTTTTCGGGCGCGAGCGAATCGCCTTTGGTCAGCCCAAGATGGCCGTGCGCATTCACGAGGCCCGGCATAATCGTTCGACCCTTGAGGTCGACGATTTTTGTGTCGGCGCCCTTCGGGTAGGTCGTTGTCGCGGCCGGCCCGGCGGAAATGATTTTTCCGTCTTGGATTACCAGAATGGCATTCTCGACCGGCGCGCGGCCGGTTCCATCGATCATCCGCGCTCCCGTGAATACGGTCGTTGGTCCTGCGGCGCCGACGGGTGCAGCAAGGCAAACGCTCAGCCCAAGGCAAAGCGCGATTCCAAGGCGGCTTAATTTTACGGGGATTGTTTTCATAGGGGGATTTTCAAGCGGACCAGGCCAAGTTTTTCGACTTCGTCAGCCATCCGGGGCGGCCCCGCGGGCCGATCCACCGGTGCTGAGCGCGACTCCTCCGACGGGACGCAATTTCGGGAGCACGTTCAACGGGCTGACAAATTCGTTGTGGGAACAACCCGCCATTGCAGCCAATTTCCCAGCGGTTGGCAAGCTTTCGTATGATGGAAGGACGAAGCCGATCCCGCACCGGGCTCGGTCGACCGGGACCGACCGCGGCTCGGCCCGTCACTTAGAGTCCGAGCAGCTCGCGCAAATATCGCGGCGCCGGGCTGCCGTGCGAGAGGAGCGCGTCGTGGTAGCGACGCAGGCTGAAGGAATTTTTCTGCTTCGCGACCGCCGCGGCCCGAAGATCCAGCATCTCGGTCACGCCCACGAAATAGGTCGAGAGTTGAGCGGAGGTCAGCCGAGCGCGACGCCACTTTGCGACGGCTTCGCCCTCCTCCTGAAATCCCTCGTTCATCATCAGATCCAGCGCTTCCTTTTCCGTCATCCCGGCGGTGTGAATTTTCTGGTCGATGATGGCATTGATGATCAATCGCAAACGCATTTTGAGCTGTTGCATCCTGACCTCGGGACCGCCGTAGCCCAATTCCGCCATCACCTGCTCGCCATAGCATGCCCAGCCTTCGACCATCGTCCCGCTTTGAAAGATGGCGCGCACCAGCGTCGGCGCCTTGAATTCATTCGAGTGCGCGCCCTGCAGAAAGTGGCCCGGCATTGCCTCGTGAATCGTCAGATCCTGCAGCATGTACTCGTTGTACTCGCGGAAGAATGATTCCACGCGCTCCGGTTTCCAGTCGGTCGGGGTCGGCTCAATCGCGTAGAATGCCTGGCCGCCCTTTTCCAACGGTCCGGGCGAATCGCAATACGCGATGGCCACGCCGCGCTGAAACTCCGGCATCACAATCACACGCAACGGCGTGGCCGGAATCCGCACGATGTCCTTTGCCCGCACGAAGTCGGTCGTCGTCGTAAAGGTCTTCTCGGCCCAGGCCACAATCGTGTCGTTGTCTGGGTGATTCTCCCCAAGTTTCGCGAGCACGACACGGGAAATCTTCTTCCGATCCATCGCGACAACCTCGGCTTCCTGCACCTGGGGAAACAACTTTCGGTAGAGCGGCAGCGCGGTCTCGTACATCGCGCCACGGGTGGCTTTCAGGTCCGCCTCCGCCCGCACCATCACCTGCTCCTTGCCGAGCGTGGAATCGAGCGCGAAGCGAAGTTTCCGGCGGAAGAGCCGATCGCCGATCCGAAAATCACCGTCGGATCGCGGCAGGAGGTCCTTTTCCATCCACGTCTTGTATTCCTCCAGCGCTGCCGCCGCGGCGGTCTGCGCGCGTTCAATGCTCTGGCGGCGTTCAGGTGACGCTTGGTCGACCAGCGCCCGAAGACCGTCGCGGACCAGCCCGATCGCGCCGCTGAGTTGCCGGATGGCGGTCTCCGTGTGAATCCGCGGCGGGCGCTTCAAATTTTCCTTCGCCTGGGCGATCACCCGCGGAAACAGCGCCAAACGCGCTTCGATATTGCGCAGCCTAATGTCGGCGGGTGCGAAATCCCGCGCGACGAGGAGATAAATCGATTGGGCCAGACTGTCGTTATAAAGGACGGGATTCCAAGACCACTCCTTGAGATCCGAATCGTTAAAAATGATCGCCCCGATATTCAGCCGGAGAATTTTCAGATCGACGCGGTTTTCGGGCGACAACTGCGAGGGCTTGAGCAGCGCGAGCTGCACGAGCGTTTCGCGACAGACCTTGAGCCGCACCTGGCGGGCGGAGTTGCCATAGTCGGTCAGGCGGTCGTCGAAACGATGATCGCCCAATTGCGTGGCATCGCCGGGCGCGAACGCGAGATACTGTTCGATGAACGCGCTCGCGACGGTTTCGAATTTGACGTCGTCGGCCGGGGCGCCGAGGGCGGGAAGGCTGGCCATGGAGGCAAGAAGAGCAAGGACGGACCGCCGGATGGAAGTGAATTTCATGGATGGAATAGGGAGGTTGGGAAACCCGGTTGACGCGAGTGAGTGGGCGGGAACGCCTCAGTTTGACGGTCGAGCCAAACGACCCCGACAAACGTACACGTGATACGTCCCCACTTTGCGACCTTCGCCGACCGACTCAACATCGGCCAGCCATTCCACCTTTTCGAAATCGCGCTTTACGGGCTCGGGCAGGAAATCGAAATCGGTGACAAGCAGCGCGGTGGATCCCACCGGTTCGCTCGCGTAGCCGGGCCAGATCGAAAATTGATTGTCGATCCGCGGCAACGTGTCCGGCAGGTAGCTGCGCGGATTCCCCTGCATGTAGAACTTCAGCAGGCTCGCGGTACTGTACTTATTCGCGATGACGTAAGTCGCGCCGCTGCCTGGCATCCACGCATCGACCTTCGTGGAAAGGTCCACGGACCCGCGCACGCGATCGAGCGGGTCGCGCTTCGGCGGTAAATGCAGCATCGCCGTGTTGCCGTGCATCAGAAACGTGGTGAGAAACGCGAGCACCGCACCCGCCATCGCCGTCTTGCGCCAGCTTCGCGCCTCCCGCAACCCAGGCAGGAACCGCGCGGAAAGCAGGATGACGCCCGCCACATACGCCGGCGCCGTCCAATTCGGCTGACCCGCCTTGTTCACGCTCAAGGCGAGGTACATCAGGAAAATCGGAATGAAGAGCGTCTTCAAATAACGCGCGGCCCTGGAGCGCGGATCCGATTGCGGTTCTGGTCCGCGGGAAAAAACCGCGACCAGGATTCCGACAAAAAACACCGGGCTGATCACTCCCGCCTGCTGCCCAAGAAACGAAAGCGGCTCGGTCAGCGAGAATCGCCACGCCCGATCCAGCGCGCCGCGCTCCGCGAGGTGGCGCACCGCCACCCAATGATGCTGCGCGTTCCAAACGATCATCGGCACGCACATCAACAATGCCGTGAAGACCATGAGGAAGAATCCCGGACTCCAAAGCCGGCGACGGCGCGTCGAGTCCATCGCCAGGAAAATGATGAAGCAGACGATTTGGAAGAGATTGATGTACTTGCAGAGCGCGCCGGCGCCGACGAGCACGCCGGTGAGCATCCAGAGCCAAAGGCTGTCGCGCTCGATTGCCACCCAGAAGGCGTACGCGGCGGTCGTCCAAAAAAAGACGCTCAGCGGATCGATGGTCATCAGGATCGCGCCGGTGGCGAACAACGGAATGATTCCCGTCAGCACTAACGCGCCGAGCGCGATCCGCTCGTCAAACAAGCGCCGCGCCAGCAGAAACAGCCACCAGCCCGTGGCCACCGACAGCAGCACCGAAAAAATGCGCACGCCGAGCACCGTGTCGCCGAACAGACTCCGGCCAAGCGCGATGGTCCACGCGACGCCGGGGCCTTTGTCGAAGTAGCTCATGTCGAGCCGGTGCGAGAGCAGCCAGTAGTAGGCCTCGTCGCCGACCAGCTCGGGACGCGTGGCATACCAAAGGCGGAACGCGAAGGCCGCGACCGAAAACAAAATCGCCCATCGCCAGAGCGTGAGGCCGCCCCAGGTCTGTTGTGGCGGGGCGGAGTCGATCATCGCGCGTCCGGTCGAGGGAACCCCTGCGGCCACGGAATGTTGCGCCGGAGCAGCCATGAAACGCCGATAAGATCCCAGATGCCGCGCCACGCGCGTCTGGCGATCGTGTACTTTGACCGGCCGAAACGGCGCGGGCGGTGGTTGACGGGAATCTCGCCGATGCGCAGGCCGTTCTTCCGGAGCATCGCCATCATGTAGCACTGCATTTCGCCGAACGGCGTGAAGTATCGCAGGTGCTCGCGGCGGATCAATTTCAACGTACAGCCCGCGTCACGAATGCCGTCGTGCGTGAAAAGCTGCCGGGTGCGATTCGCGATTTTCGATGCCATGCGGATGCTCCACGAATCCTTTCGTTCCCGGCGATAGCCGCACACGACATCGAATTCATCCCGTCGCGCGAGCAGATGCTGGATGTCGGCCGGATCATTCTGGCCGTCGCCGTCCATCGGGACGATGAAATCGCCGGTGGCGTTGACGATGCCGGCATAGAGCGCGGCGCTTTGGCCGAGATTGCGCGGGAACGTGATGAGCAGGATGTCGGGCAGCGCTGCGATGATCTCGGGCGTGCGGTCGGTGCTGCCGTCGTTCACCGCGATGATCTCGGCGTCGGGCTGGGCCGCGCGCGCCTCGCGCAAAACCATCTCGGCGTTCTCCTCCTCGTTGAAAAAGGGGATGACGATGGAGAGCTTCATGAACGGGCGGTCGAACGCGAGCATAGCGCGGAAGACTCTTGCATCAAGGCCGGTGCACGGGGGGCAATATTCAAAGCCGATCGCCGCCTTGGAGCCGGCCGTTTCCCGGCGTAGAATGGCCTCCGCCGCCCCCTTCATGTCCTCGCCCGTCCTCCAGAATCTGCTCTCGCTCACGCACGACGAACTCGCGGCGCGATTCGGCGCGCTCGGGCAACCGGCGTACCGCGCGAAACAGGTGCTGCACTGGCGTTACCGCATGCGCGTGGACGCCTGGGAGCGCATGACCGATCTGCCCGCCCCGCTGCGCGCGGCGCTCGCGGAGCAATTTTCGCTGTCCTCGATCGCGCTTGTCCGCCGTCTCGGTTCGAACGACACCACGCAAAAGTTTCTTTTCAAGCTCGGCGATGGCCAGCTCATCGAAAGCGTCCTCATTCCGGCTTCGACCTCGCTTTACGGCGAGCGTTCGGACCGCCGCACGCTGTGCGTCTCCACGCAGGTGGGTTGCGCCTACGGTTGCAAATTCTGCGCGAGCGGGCTCGACGGCTTCACGCGCAATCTCACCGCCGGCGAAATCGTCGAGCAGATTCTCCAGGCGGAAGCGATCAGCCACGAGCGCGTGGACAACGTCGTGTTCATGGGCATGGGCGAGCCGCTCGCGAATTTCGAAAACTTGATGCAGTCCATCCAGATCCTCAATAACCAGGCCTGGGGCGTGGGCATCGGCGCGCGGCACATCACGATTTCCACCAGCGGCCTTGTCCCGCGCATCCGCGAACTGGCGGATCAACCCATCCAGGTGCGCCTCGCCATCTCACTCCACGGCGCGACCGACGACGTGCGCGGCCGCATCATGCCCGTCAACCAGCGCTACAACGTCGCCGCGCTCATGGAAGCCTGTCAGTACTGGCACGAGCGGAAAAAACAGCGTCTAACCTTCGAGTACATTCTCATCGCGGGCGTGAACGACGGCGACGCGCAAGCCGAGCGCCTCGCGCGTCTGGCGGATCCGCTCAAGGCGAAGATCAATCTGATTCCGTACAACACGGTGACGGGTCTCGATTGGGAGCGGCCGGCGATCGACCGGCAGGACGCCTTCCACCGGATCCTGCGTCGCGGCGATCTCGACGTCACCTTGCGCCGCGAAAAGGGGCACGACATCGACGCCGCCTGCGGCCAACTCCGGCGCCAGACGATGCAAACTGCGTGACGGCCCGCCTTGCGGCAAGGGAAGCCCTGCGATACATCGTCTGCGCCATGCCCGACGACGAATTCCCAGAGCCCCAGTCCGGGCGACCGTGGGATGAATACGATTGGGAGCGATTTCTCCAGCAGCAGGACCGCAAGACGGACGAATATCTGCGCCTGCTGGAGAAATACGCGGACCATCCGGACCGCGATGCGATCGTCGCCAAGGAGATGGGCTGGGACGATCTGGAGGATGAATCCGGGCACGATTGGGGAGACGAGCTGGACGAAGTTTTTTCGGAGGAAGTCGCCGACGTCGACGACGAGAAACCCGGGCAGACACTGGATTTACTGGTCAACCGCGAGCGACATCCGCTGGCGTCGGACGCCTTCAACCTCACGCTGCAGGTCTCGAAATGGATTGGCACTGAGTCGCATTCATCGGAGGGCGACGCGGCCGCAAGCCAGCTTTTTGCGGGCGTTTCGAATTGTGGGGCCAAGCTATCCGCCGCCTTGGGAGACGATTACGACGAGCTGGGCATGACACTCGCATACCTGAAGCGCGGGTTGAAATCGATCATGGGGGGCCTGGACGCCATCGAACCATGTCGCAAGAGCGGCCTCATCACCGCGGCCCAGGCGACCGAGTTAGAAACGAGGATCTTTGCCGTCCGGGGCGGCATCATCGAAATAATGGGCAATCTGCGGGGTGAATTCCGCCGTCGCAATGGTAGCAACGGGTGACCCGGCGTCCCAGAAGCCCGTCTCTGATTGAATAACCCGGCCATGTCTTCGTCTGAAACCCCAACGATGCAAAGCGGGCCGCCTTCGGGCGCGGAAAGTGACGATTTGGATCTTGTCCGCCGCAGCCAGGGGGGGGACACGCGGGCCTTCGACGAACTGGTCACCAAATACCGCACCCGGATTTACGCGATGGTTTATCAAATGGTCAGAAACGAGCAGGACGCCTGGGACCTCGCGCAGGACGGGTTCTTCAAGGCTTGGAAGTCGCTGGACAAATTCCGCTTCCAATCCTCGTTCTACACCTGGCTCTATCGCATCGTCACGAATGTCTCCATCGACTGGCTGCGCAAACGCACGCTGCGGCCCGAGGGGGAATTCGATGACACGATCGCGCGCACGGATATCGAGCCCACCGCGGATGTGACGCCGAAGGCCGGGGTCTCGCCGCAGCGCCAGATGGAACGCGCGGAATTGCGCGACCGTCTCGACGCGGCCATCGCAAAGCTCTCGCCCGAACACCGGGCGGTCGTCCTTTTGAAGGAAGTGGAGGGGATGCAGTATCACGAGATCGCCGATGCGGTCGGCTGCTCCATCGGCACGGTGATGTCACGCCTGTTTTACGCCCGCAAGAAACTCCAAACCCTGTTGAAGGATCTCCATGAAAACGTTTGAAGAGCGCCATGCGGCCTGGCTCGACGGGCACCTTGATGAAACGGAGCGGGCCATTTTCGAACGCGAACTCGCCGGCCAGCTTCAGCTCGATCCGGTGGCGGAACACGCGGAACTCGACCGCCTGAAACTCGCGCTGCGCGGACATCTGGCGCAGACTCGAATGCCGAATCCCGATTTCTTCAACCATCGCCTGCTCGAGCGCATCGAGGCTGATCGTCACGTGACCGCGCCGCGCGCACCGGCCGCGGCGGGATGGTTCCACTCGATCATCGTGAAGCTCACGCTGGCCGGCGCAACCGCGCTTCTGCTTGGCGTCGCCACGTACCGGGGCCTGATTTCCCCGCAGCTTGAGGAACGGCCGGAGACGGCCTACCTCACGCAGGTTCTCGAGGCGAAATCGTCGACGCCGGAAGTCACCGCGTCCTCCTTCAACGCCAATGCCAAGGAAGAGCAGGCCGCCGTGCTGTGGCTCGATGGAATGTCGCACGTGCCCGAGTCTTACGCCGCGGCGGATGAAAACCTGGACCCCGACGCGGCTCCCTGATCCCATGGTACGACGGGATTCTGGCACCGGCTGGCGGGCGTTGTTTGCGGCGCTGTTTTTTCTTCTCAGTATCGCGGGTGCGACCGCCGCGCGCGCCGAGGATCTGATGTGGGGCGGGCTGATTGTGGCGGAAAATCCGCCCAAGGATGGCGGACCGAACGTTTCGCCGAAGTTGCCGCCGGCGCTGGCCGGGCGCGAGAAACAGATTGGTCGGATTTTCGGCTACAAGAATTTGCGCGTGATCGGACAAGCCCAGCAGAAAATCAAGACCGGCGAGGAGGACTGGCTGGTCCCCAGCAAGCGCTTTTACCTGAGGGTCGATACGAAGAACCCAATTCCCAACGGCTACCTCGTCGGGCTGCAACTTTATCAGGACGACAACGTTCTCGTGGAAGCAACCGTCAAACTTGCGCGCGGGAACCCGCTTTACATCCGTGGCCCGCAGGTTGGAAACGGTCAGCTGATCATCGCGCTGGTTTGTGCAAGAGAATCCGCCTGGCCCAAGCCGAAAGCGCCTGCCGCCAAACCCGCGGCCGCGCCGGCGCCAGCGCCCATGTCCTCGCCCGTGAGCACGCCGGTGCCGGGCCCCAGCTCCGGGCCCGCGGCCGTCCCGACTGTCTAGACAAGACAGTTGCAGCCGGTGGCGCCTCGCCGATGATTGCGATCATGAAGTTGGTGTCGTCCCTCATTCTTGCCTGCGCGGCTCCGTTGCTCGTCCGCTCTCTCACCGCGCAGCAACCCGCGGTGCCCGCCCAGCGAGTCGCCAATCCCGTCGCCTCCACCCCGGTGAAAAATCCCGCGGTCATGACTCCCGCAAAGAGTCCGGCGGCCACGATTCCCACGATGCCGATCGCGCCCATGTTCGCGCCGGGCGTGGGCGCCAAGGTGCCGGAAACGATTGCGCCGGCCTGGGAATCACGCACCGACTTCCGCACGTACTATTTTGAGATTCCCGCCCCGCGCGGTCTCATCACGGATCGCAACGGCGAGCCGCTGGCCCAGTCGCGCGTCGCCCACCATCTTTCCCTCGCGTTTCCCACCGGGGCGCTGATGACCGACGCGCAGGTCGTGGATTTCGCGAAGCAACATCTGTCGGCCGCCGCGGAATTGTTGAAGCGCCCGGTCGAAATGACAACGGCGCAACTCCTCGATCATTATCACGAGCGCCGCATCCTGCCGATGGACCTGGCCACGTTCCTGCCGCCGGAGGAGGTCGACCGGATCAAGCCGCGTCTCACGGGCTACCTGACGCTGCGGCCGGTCTACACGCGTGTTTATCCGCAGGGCAAGCTGGCCGCGCACATCATCGGGTACGTCGGCAAGACGGGGAAGCAGGCCGAGGGTCCCATCCAGAACAACGAGGCGCTGTGGCCGGGGCTCGAGGGACGAGACGGCTTGGAAAAGATCTTCAATGACAAGCTGACCGGCAAGAACGGCATCCTGAACATGACGTTCGACGCGCAAGGCCGGAAGGTCAGTGAATCGGTGCTGCAGGCGCCGATTCCCGGCGACAACGTGGTTACGACGCTCGACGTGAAGCTGCAGCGCGACTGCGAGAACGCGCTCGCTGCCGGTTGCAAGCGCGGCGCGATGGTCTTCCTCTCGCCCGGCACCGGCGACATCCTCGCCATGGCGTCGTGGCCGAGCTTTGATCCGAACATTTTTGTCCCGGCGATTTCGCAGGCGGATTTTGAGCGGCTCGACAAGGACCCGGATCAACCCCTGATTCCGCGGGCCTTCCGCGCCTCGTATCCCGCGGGCTCGACCTACAAGCTCGTGGTCGGCACCGCGGCGCTGCAGGACGGCGTTATTCGCAAGGACGAGGAAATTCACGCGCCCGCGACGTTCCAAATCGGCAACATCGTCATGGGCAACTCCAAGGCGAAGGATTTTGGCAACCTGAACTTCGATCGCGCCTTCACCATGTCGATCAACACCTGGTTTTATCAGGTCGGCATTCGCTGCGGCGCGGATCGGGTGATCGACTGGAGCCAGCGTTTCGGTTTCGGGCGCAAGACCGGCATCACGCTGGAGGACGAGGATTCCGGTAATCTGCCCACTCACGAATACATGAAACGCGTCCACAAGCGGCGGCTGAGCGACGGCGACGTCGCAAATCTCTCGATCGGCCAGGGCGATCTCCTCGTCACGCCCATCCAGATGGCGCAGGCCTACTGCAGCATTGCCAACGGTGGAACGCTCCTTGCGCTGCGGCTCGTGCAGCAGATTCAAAACGTCGAGAACCGCGTCGTGGCGGCCTATCCGCCACGCGCCAAGAGTGAGCTCGGGCTCAGCGACACCACGCGCCAGACGCTGCGGGACGCGATGATCCACGTCGTCAACGGCGGCGGCGGCACGGCCCATCGCGCGGCCGTCCCAGGCGTGACGGTCGCCGGTAAGACCGGTACGGCGCAGTGGGGCGGCACCGACAAGCACAAGGAGAAGCAACGCTACGCTGCCTGGTTTGCGGGCTTTGCGCCGGCCGACAATCCGGTTTACGCCTTTGCGGCCCTCTACGAATCCGAGCGCGGCCAGACCGGCATCCACGGCGGCCGCTTCGCCGCCCCGATGATCGGGCGGGTACTCAAGGAGAATCTCAAGCCCGAGAAGAAGACTTCTGCCAAGGACAGCGAAATGGCGGACGACGAAGAGAACCAGGACTGAGATGCGCGTGGGCGCGTTTTTATTTTCCATGGCCGCGCGGCAAGCCGCCTGCTAGTCACGGGGTGGTTCAGTCGTCTTTTCATGCTGGCCATCGCCCAGAGAATCCACCTCGGGAGCCTCTGCCTCTGCTTTTTCATCGGGCAGCAGGCCGCGGCGCAGTCGTCGACCCCGACGACCAGTCGCACGTCGGCTGCCACGCCGTTGGCGCCCAGCCCCGCCGAGCAGGCGTGGCTTGAGCGGAAGCCCACGGTGACCGTCGGAATCGATCCATCCTGGCCACCGTTTTCCTTCGTTGATCGTAGCGGGGCGCACCAGGGCATCGACGCGGATCTGGTCCGGCTCGTGGCGTCCCGGCTCGGGTTGAATTTTCAGGTCGCGAAGACCGAAAGCTGGCATCAAACCATGCAGCAAATGACCGCCCGGCAGGTGCAACTTGTGCCCGGCGTCGCCTATCATGCCGGCCGCACCCCCGGTTATAGCTACACCGAACCGTACCTTTCGTTTCCCGTCGCCATCGTGACGCGCACGGACGGACCGTTCCACGTGAACCTGCGCGAACTGTCGGATGAAAAACTCGCCCTCCCGCGCGACTACGTCACCACGCTCAACGTCCAGCGCGATTATCCCCGACTTCGGGTCACGCTGACCAAGGACGCGAATGAGGCGTTGACCCTCGTCGCCCGCGGGGAGGCGTATGCCACGGTTGAAAACCTGGCGACCGCCACCTACCTGATCAAGACGAACGGATTTACGAATCTGAAGATTGCCGGCATCACCGACTACCGCTTCGAACTGCGTTTTGCGGTGGCGGAAGACCAACCGGAACTCGCGTCGCTCGTCAACCAGGTCCTGAAGGGACTCCCAGCGGATCAATTCGCCCGCATTTGCGATCGCTGGATTCCGGTGGAATTCGCGATGGACGACAGTTGGTCGCGCTACGGGCGCCGGGGCATGTGGGCCGCGCTGGGCGCCCTGGCGATGCTTGGTTTGATCTTTTTTTGGAACCGTCGGCTCGCCGGCGAACTCAACAAGCGGCGGCGCATCCAGGAGGAGCTCGCCGACGCCAACCTCCGGCTCGAGGCCGCCAATACGCGGCTGCGGCAGTTGAACGAGGAGAGCGAAATGTTCATGAACATCGCCGCGCATGATTTGCGCAGTCCGCTCAACATCATCCTTCTCAGCTGCGAGATGCTCGAGACGCAGGCGGCCGCGACGGTCGGCGGCACCGACGCGAAAACGCTGCCGTCACAGCGACTCATCGATGGCATCAAAGAAAGTGTCCTTCGCATGAATGGACTGGTTCAGAATTTCCTCAGCGCCCAGGTCATCGCGCACGGCGATGGCGAACTCGCGAGTGATTTGATCGACTTTCGCGCCGCCGTGGAGCGCGCAATCGAGCGGCACACGCCGGAAGCGGCGCTCAAGCGCATCACGCTTGCCGCGGAGGATGCGACCACCGCGGCACACGTGACGGGCGACTCCGGCGCGATCGATCAAGTGCTCGACAATCTCATCTCGAACGCGATCAAATTCACCCCGCCCGACGGCCTCGTCCGAATGCAGGTTCTTGCGGCAGACGGTCACGTGCGGCTTGAAGTGCACGACGACGGTCCCGGCATCAGCGACGAGGACCTGCCCAAGCTCTTCACGCGCTTTACCAAGTTGAAATCACGCCCGACGGCCCGCGAGTCCTCGACGGGTCTCGGTCTGTCGATTGTGAAGCACTTTGTGACGGCGATGGGCGGCCGCGTCTGGTGTGAGCCCGCGGCGGGCGGCAAAGGCGCCTGCTTCATCCTTGAGCTGCCGTTGCGCGCGGCCGCTCAATCGGCCCCGAGCGCATAGACGCTGACGGTCACGCCCGGCGACACGAGCGCGTGATCCGCGGGACGGCCCGGATCGGAAAATCCATTCAAGGAAAAGAGATCCGTGCTGAACGCATCGACCGTTGCGGTCGACAACCGGTAGGGCACGTGGTGCACGCGACCGGATCGAATCACGGGACCAGCGGCGGCGAAGAGGCGGTACCGCTCCACGAGGAAAAATTCCAGCGAACCGGCGGCGGACTCCACCGGTGCGGACGCGGCGCGATAGGCGAAATGGGATTCACCCTCTGCGCCGCGGCGCCGGGAATGGTAGACAACCACACCTCCTCCACGCGTCGCGCGCATCGCGGCATGCTCATACGGCAGGTGAAAGCGATTTCGCGCGAGCCAAACGGCGATGCTCCGATTGCAATCGAGCGAGTAGAACCAAACCCCCGGGCGCCCCCGATCATCGACTACGTACGTCCGCACATTCAACTCTAGAAAATACGAAAGCCATGGCACCGGTGGAAGCCGTGCGGGCCGGATCGAACGCATGAAGAACGGGACGACTCCCAGCCACGCCTCGCCGCAAAACGTGTCGACCGTGAGACCCGCCGGCAGCGTGCATTGAATCTCGACGGGGTCCCATTTCCAATGGAGAAAGAGCAAATCCTCCCAGCGCTGGAACATCACGGGGCGGCCAGCCGGCTCACGGCGTGCCGCGAGGCGATGCGTCGAGGTCACGAGGTCCGGCATCGCTCGAACATCGACGCGTTGGACGTCCGCGCAAAGGCGGCTTTGCGCCGCGCCGGCATCTGCGTGAGGCTCCCGGGAAATGGATGCCTTGGAACCCCACGATCCGATCGCGGCGGCACTCGCGGAGGACCTTGGCCCCGGCGACGTCACCTCCGAATTTTTCGTCGAGCCCGACCGCATCGCAAACGCCGTGATTGTCGCGCGGCAAGCCTGCGTCTTCGCCGGAGGGGAGGTGGCGGGCAAGACTTTTCTCCGCGTCGATCCGTTGCTTTCGGTCCATGTCCTGAAGCCGGACGGCACGAAATTGATCGCCGGCGATCAAGTCGTGCGCGTCGCGGGCCGGGCGCGTTCCGTACTCGGCGCGGAACGAGTCGCGCTGAACTTCGTGCAGCGCCTGTCGGGCATCGCGACGCTCACGGCGCGATTCGTCGAGGCGGTGGCCGGCACGGGCGTCCGCCTGCTCGATACGCGCAAGACCACGCCCGGTCTGCGCGTGCTGGAAAAGGCGGCCGTGAAAGCCGGCGGTGGCACAAATCACCGAATGGGCCTGCACGACATGGTGCTGGTGAAGGACAATCACCTCGCGGGCACCCCTGACATTCAGGCGCTGCGCGATGCGATTGCCCGCGTTCGCGCCTCGCGCCCGGACGTCCGGATTGAGCTGGAGGCCGACGGACTGGACCAGGTTGCCGCCTTTCTCCCGCTCGATAACGTGGATGTCATTCTGCTCGACAACATGACCACGGCGCAACTTCGCCAAGCGGTCGCTCTGCGCGCTCAGCTCGGCCTGGAGCGGGTGCAATTCGAGGCCAGCGGCGGCGTCAATCTCGCCACGGTGCGCGCCATCGCGGATACGGGCGTCGATGCGATTTCCGTCGGCGCGTTGACGCACTCCGCCGTCGCGGTCGATTTCGGCCTCGATTTTCTCGGCTGAGGCGCAGCCCGGTCTGGCGCTTGACGCCGGCGGGGGCTCGGCGGACGTAACGAGCCATGTTCACTGGATTAATCGAGGAAGCGGGCCGCGTCGCGTGGCTTCGGCACAGCCGCGAAAAGGGCATCCAACTTCAAGTCGTCGCGCCGCAAATCGGAAAATCGGTCCGCAACGGTGAGAGCATCGCGGTGAACGGTTGCTGCCTGACGGTCGCGTTGCACCGGAACGAGTTCATCACGTTCGACCTGCTGCAGGAAACGCTGGACCGGACGAATCTGCGGCTGTTGCGACCGGATTCGGTGGTCAATCTCGAGCGTGCGCTCCCGGCTGATGGCCGTCTGGGCGGACATTTTGTGCAGGGTCACGTGGATTGTGCCGCCCGGATTCTCTCGTTCGAGGCCCGCGGGGACGACCACCGGCTCGAACTGGAGACCCCCGACGACTTTGCGCACTATCTTGCCTTCAAGGGATCGATCGCGATCGACGGTGTCAGCCTGACCATCGCCGAAGTGCTCGACCGGAGCTTTGCGGTGTGGATTATCCCGCACACCCGCAGCGTGACCGGTCTCCGGACCACGCAGGCGGGCGACTTTGCCAATCTCGAATTCGACATCATCGCGAAGTACGTGGAGCGCATGATGCTCATCCGGAGGGTCTGAAGCCTCCGTTTTTTTGCTCGACCAGCTGATTCCCCCCGATGCTCCTGAAGCCTGCCCGCGCCGTTTTGATTCAGATTGGGGGCCTGGCGATCGTCGCCGTGCTGGCCGTGATCCTGGGACAGTTTCTTCCGCTGGATCAAATCATTTTCCGGCTCGGTGAATCCGTCGCCCAGCACCAGCCGTGGAGCACGGTGCTCTATCCGCTCGCCCTCGCCCTCGCGAACCTGTTGTTGCTGCCCGGCGGTCTGCTCATCGTGGGCGGGGGTTTTCTCTTTGGGCTTTGGCGCGGTTTCCTGCTCGTGCTCGCCGGCAATCTGGCCGGTGCGGCTGCCGCCTTCCTCCTCACGCGCCGCTTCGCGCGGGGCTGGGTCGAACAACGGTTTTTGCGCAATCCAAAATGGCGCGCGCTCGATCTCGCGATTGCGCGCGAAGGCTGGAAGATCGTCTTCCTGACGCAATTGAACCCACTCTCTCCGACCAGCCTGATCAATTATTTTTACGGGGCAACGCGGATGCGGTTCGGGCAGTGCATGATGTGGGTCGCGCTTGGCCAGATTCCCGGCATGTTTCTGTACGCGTACCTTGGTTCGATGGGCCGGCTGAGCTGGAGACTCTGGCGGGAGGGCGCGGGTTTCCGGGAAGGCGCGTACTGGCTTTGGATCGCGGGTCTCGTCCTCACGCTCGCGCTCACGGTGGCGCTCGCGCGCATCGCCTTGCGCCTGCTCGAGGAGGCCCAGGCCCGCGCTCTGGCGGACGAAGCCGCGGTGACCGCCTCCCCCCAACCCGCGCTGGAAAACGCGGCCTGACGCGCTGCGCTCGGCGCGCGCGGAAATTCATGTATCCTCGCGCCATGCCTCGATTCGCCCGCCTGCTTGCCACGCTCGCGCTGCTCGCACCCGCCGTCGGCGGGGCTCAAAGCGCGGGCGACGCGCCGATTCAATCTGGCCCGATGGTTGGCCACGCCGAAATGCGAGCCGCCCAGCTCTGGTTACAAACGAAGCGCCCGGTCGGCGTGCGCTTTGAATACTGGGACGAAGCCACGCCCAGAAAGGTCCTGACCACGCCGGAGATTCGTACGACACGCGAAAATGCATTCATCGCAAAGTCCGTAATCTCCCTCCTCGAGCCCGGGCGGACGTACCGGTACGCCGTCGTCGTTGATGGCCGCCGCGTGGCCCGCCCGTACCCGCTCAAATTCCAGACTCCGCCGCTCTGGCAGTGGCGCACGGAGCCGCCCGAATTCACGGTGGCGATCGGGAGCTGCACCTATATCAACGACCCGCCCTACGACCGGCCCGGCACGCCCTATGGCGGCGATTACCAGATTTTTCCCGCCATCGCCGCGAAGCAGCCGCAGGCGATGATCTGGCTCGGCGACAACTGTTATCTGCGAGAGGCGGATTCCGGCAGTCGCGAGACGGTGCTGTACCGCTACACTCACAGCCGTTCCACGCCTGAGATGCAGCCGCTCCTCGCCGCGTGCAGCCACTATGCGATCTGGGACGATCACGACTACGGGCCAAACGACAGCGACCGCGCGTATCGTGACAAGCTCAACACGCGCGCGGCGTTTGAGCTCTTCACCGCGAATCCCACCTACGGTTTTCCCGAGCGGCCACAGCTCACGACCACAATGTTTTCGTGGGGCGACGTCGATTTTTTCCTGATGGACGACCGCACCGATCGCGCGCCGAATCAGCGCAAAACCGGGGAGAAGCCTTACCTCGGCCAAGCGCAGGTGCGGTGGCTGGTGGACTCGCTAATCTCGAGCCTCGCTACCTTCAAAATCGTTTGCATCGGCAATCAAGTGCTGAACCCCGCGCGCGCCGCCGGCATCGAGACGTACGCTCATTTCGCAGTGGAACAAAAGGAACTGCTCGACACCATCGCGGCGGAGGGCATCCATGGCGTCATCTTTGTCACGGGCGACCGGCACCACGCCGAACTGACGCGGATGCCGCGCGAGGGCACCTATCCGCTCTATGACATCACAACGTCGCCGCTCACCGCCGGGGTCTCCGTCCGCGGCGAGAGCGAGGCCAACACCTGGCGCGTGCCGGATACCTATTTGAAGGAACGAAATTTCGCCCTGTTGAAGTTCAATGGCCCCCGGAAGGAGCGGGTACTGACCGTCCAATTGTGCCGGACGGACGGGAGCGTGGCCTGGGAGCGGGTCATCCCGGCGCGGGAGCTGCAATAGTCCGGCGCCGCAGCCGGAGCTTGAATGTCGCTGGGACGGGCGTACTTCTTACCATGAAAATGCCCCGGTGGATCCCCTCGATCCTTCTATTTTGCGGCTGTCTCCTCGCGGTCGATCGCGCCCGAGCCCAAGGCGGCGACGGGAGCGCGGCGCGGGCGCAGCAACAGAAAAACGAGCAATTCAAAGCCTTTGACCTCAATGGCGACGGCATCATCAGCGACTACGAAATCGCCACGGTCCTCCGTTGGCAGTTGATGAATCCGGAGATGAAGCTCACCAAGAAGGAGCGCAAGGCGCTCGCCGCGCAAATGGCGGCGGAGCGCAAGGCCGAGATCAAGAAGTACGATTTGAACGGTGACGGCAAGCTGGACGAATACGAGAACAAGCTGCGGCTGGCCGATCAGGAAAAGAAACGCAAGGAGCAGAAGAAATCCAAGGAATCACAGGAGCTCTCCAAGCCGATGATCGAGTATCTCGCCAAATAAGCGGGGCCGCGGCGACAACTCCGTCTTCCAAATCTTCCGCCTGGAAATTTCCTTCGAGTTTCGAGTTTGAACCCTCGAGTTTCCCGCACCCCGCCGGCGCGGGCTCCGGGTGGCCAACGGGACTCGAACCCGCAACAGCCAGAATCACAATCTGGAGCTCTACCATTGAGCTATGGCCACCGTTTGGAGCCGATAATCTGCCAGCTTCAGGCGCGGTCGCAAATCAAATCCAAGGGTCGCGCGCGAACGTCCCCGCGCCCGATCCACCAGTTGCCTATCGCGGCCGCCGCCTTAAATTCTTCCCACGCATGACGACGTTGCTGCCCGCCCCGCTGTCTCCGCCCTTGGAGACCCTTGCTCCCTCCCCGATGCGGGCGGGTCTGGTGGACCGCGTAATGACGGGTGCGCGGATCACGGACGCGGAAGCCCTTGAGTTGTACCGGGCGCCGCTGGCCGATTTGGGCACGCTCGCCGACCACCGCCGCAATCTCGCCCGCGCCGCCGCGTTCGACGGACGCGGCAACGAAATCGTCACTTACATCATCGATCGCAACATCAACTACACGAACGTCTGCAACGTGTACTGCAAGTTCTGCGCGTTTTACCGCACGGAAAAAGACGCGGACCACTACGTCCTCACGCACGAGGAGATCGACCAGAAACTCGACGAGCTCACGGCCGCGGGCGGCATCCAAATTTTGATGCAGGGCGGACATCACCCGAAACTGGGCATCGACCATTACCTGAATCTGCTCTCGCACATCCGGGAAAAATACCCGCACATCAACATTCACGCGTTCAGCCCCCCGGAGTTCAACCACTTCGCGGAGGTGTTTGGCATGCCCCTGCGCGAGGTGATCGTGAAGTTCAAGGAGGCCGGCCTCGGATCCATCCCCGGCGGCGGCGGCGAAATCCTGGTCGATCGCGTGCGCAACCGCATCGCGCCGCTCAAGTGCGATTCCGACCACTGGCTCGAGGTGATGGCCATCGCACATGACCTCGGCCTTGCCACGAGTGCGACGATGATGTTCGGCCACGTCGAGACGGTGGAGGATCGCATCGAGCACCTTCGCCGGCTGCGCGACCAGCAGGACGCCTCCAAGGGGTTTACCGCCTTCATCTGCTGGACGTTTCAACCCGAAAATGTCGTGCTTAAGGCGACGCCGGTCGGTTCCGCGGAGTACCTGCGCATGCAGGCCCTCTCGCGCATTTACCTCGACAATTTCGACAACGTGCAAAGTTCGTGGGTGACGCAGGGGCCGAAGATCGGGCAGATCGCGCTGCGCTATGGCGCCAACGATTTCGGCAGTGTGATGATGGAAGAGAACGTCGTCAGCCAGGCGGGGGCGAGTTTCAAAATCGACGCCCCGGAGATCGAGCGTCTCGTCGGCGAAATGGGCTATGAGCCGCGCCGGCGCAACAACTGGTATCAACTCGTGTAGTCCGCCGTTCCGCTAGAGGGCGAGCTTCAGGCCGGCGTGCGTCGAGCGAAACCCGAGACGCTCGTAGAAGCGCTGCGCGTCGACCCGCGACAGGTGGGTCGTAAGTTGCACGACCTGGCAGCCGTTCCCGCGGGCTCGATCGATCGCCCACCGGATGAGGAATTCGCCGAGCCGCCGGCCGCGCGCGGAGGCGTTGATGCGGACCGCTTCGATCTGCGCGCGGCGGGCGCTTTGGAGCGAGAGACCGCGAAGAAAGTTCAATTGCAACGTGCCGATCACTTCACCGCCGCGGTCGAGCACGACGAGCTCGGCGTTCGGATCCCGCTGAATCTCCGCGAAGGCGTCCCGGTACGATTTCGCCAGCGGCCTCGCCGGCGCCTCCCTCGTGCGGCCGAGATCATCGTCGGCAAGCAAGTCGACGATTGCTTCCAAATCAGACTCCGTCGCCCGGCGGACGAGAAGATACGGATCGGGGAGGGACGCATTCATGGATTGGGAACGACGAATTTCACACGAATGAACACAAATCCGGCAAGACTGGATTTCGAACGCCCCCACGATGGCTGTGAGCAAGAATGGCGGGTTGACGCAGCACGCGGACCGGGGACTTGTTCGCCGCATGCTCAAGCGAATTTTCAAGTGGCTCGCCGGCCTTCTCGCGGTCGTCGTCGCCGTCATCGGCATCTTTGCGATCAACGCCATCTACTTTCGTCCGTGGTCGTTGCGGGTTTTCTACGAAAAGGTATTTCTCGAGTTTGCCTTTGAGAATCCCGAAATTCTGACCGCGCTCGGCCTGCTCGAGCAATTCGGCATCACCGGCCACAGCGGCAGGTTGTCTGATTCGTCAGTCGCGAAGCAGAAGGAGGTGATGGCGCGGACCAAGCAAAATCTCGCTGAACTTCGCGCGTATCCGCTCGCAAAACAGAACGAGTCCGAGAAGCTCTCGACGCACCTGCTCGAGTGGTTCCTGCAGGTGGCGGTCGACGGGGAAAAATTCCAGTTCCACAACTACCCGGTGAACCAGCTCTTCGGCGTGCAGA
This sequence comes from Verrucomicrobiota bacterium, assembly GCA_025353105.1. Lineage (GTDB taxonomy): Bacteria > Verrucomicrobiota > Verrucomicrobiia > Chthoniobacterales > SZAS-18 > SZAS-18. The sequence continues at coordinate 80,970 of JANXRG010000035.1, read as the reverse complement.
ATGGGATTCCATCGTTTATGGCGAACACGCACCGGCTGCAGCGGGAGCGCGATGCGCGCTATTATCTCCAGCGGCTGGAGGCGATTCCAAAAAAATTCGACCAGGTGCTCGAGGGCCTGCGCCTGCGCGAGTCGATGGACATCCTGCCGCCGCGCTTCGTGGTGGAGCGCGTGCTCAGGGAAATGAATGAATTCGTCGCCCAGCCGGTCGCCGAAAACATCCTGGCGAAATCCTTCCAAACCCGGCTGGTCAAGGCGCCGGATCTCACCGACGCCCAGCGCGCGGATCTGAATGCGGCCGTGCAGCGGACCGTGACGGACAAGGTGTATCCGGCCTACGGGAAGTTGATTGACTATTTTACCGCCCTGCGGCCGAAGACGACGACGGACGACGGCGTGTGGAAGCTGCCCCATGGCGACGAATTCTACGCCTTCATGCTGCGGCAGAACACGACGACGAAACTGAAGCCGGCGGAGATTCATGATCTTGGCCTGCGTGAAGTTGCGCGGATCGAGGGCGAGATGCGGACGATTCTCGACGCGCAGGGTCACTTGGGACGGACGGTGGGTGAATGGATGCAGGAGCTCACCAAGGACGAAAAATTCCAGTTCCCCGACAGCGACGAGGGTCGCGCCGCTGCGATCGGGGAATACAGCCGGCTGATCAGGCAGGCGTTGGAGCGCTCGAAGGAATTCTTCCGCGTCCTGCCGAGGGCGAAAGTCGAGGTGCGTCGCATCCCCGAGTTCAAGGAGAAAACGGCCCCGGGCGCGTACTATGAGCCGGGCGCATTCGATGGCAGCCGGCCGGGCGTCTTTTACTGTAATCTGCGGGACATGAAGGAGATTGCGAAGTTCGGGATGCCGACCCTGGCGTACCACGAGGCCGTGCCGGGTCATCATTTCCAGATCACGATCGCGCAGGAGCTGACCGGCGTGCCGACCTTCCGCAAGATTCTGCCCTTTACAGCGTACGCGGAAGGCTGGGCGCTTTATACGGAATGGCTCGCCAAGGAAGCGGGCTGGTACCGGGACGATCCGTACGGCGACCTCGGGCGACTACAGGCGGAACTGTTCCGCGCCGTGCGCCTCGTCGTCGACACCGGCATCCATCACAAGCGCTGGACCCGAGAACAGGCCATCGACTACATGCGGGGTCAGACCGGCATGGGCGAAAAGGAAGTCACTTCCGAGATCGAGCGTTACATCGTCATGCTAGGCCAGGCGTGCGCCTACAAGGTCGGGATGCTCAAGATTCAGGAACTCCGCCGCCGGGCGGAAGCCGCCCTCGGCGCGAAGTTCGACCTCAAGGATTTTCACGACGTCGTCCTAAAAACCGGCTCGCTGCCGCTCGACATTCTTGAGGAGCAGGTAAACACTTGGATCGCGAGCGTAAAACCAGCGTAACGTACGCGGCGCCGTCAAACCCGAACGCCCCACCCCGCGCGGGCCGTCTATCTTCTTGACGTTTCCCTGTCCTCCACCAAATTTGGCGCCACTTTACGCGGTCGCCGGCATTTGCCCGTCGATGCCCCCGGCGCCAGATTTTTCCTTATGAAATTCGCTTTCCCCCGCACTGCCGGAACGAGCCCGCGCGGGCTGACCACCTTCGTTCAACTGGTCGCCATCGTCCTCATCGCGTGCGCGGCCATGCCGGGTCGGCTCCCAGCCCAGCAGCCGGCCACGAGCCCACGCGACGGCGCCATCGTGCGGGCGATCGAAATCAAGTACGCGGGGCCCGTCACAGTCAGCCGGGAGCGCATCCTGTCCAACATGCGCACGACCGTGGGCCAGCCCTTCAGTCAGGCGGGCCTGGAAGAGGATATTCGCAACCTTTATGCAACGGGTGACGTGACCAACGTCCGCATCTTCGGCGAGCCCACAAACGGGGGCGTAAGAGTCATCGTGATCATCCAGAGCCGCGACGTCGTGAAGGAAATCGTGATCGAAGGCGCGAGCGTCTTCAAGACGAAGAGGATCCTTAAATTGATCTCGGCGAAAACGGGCAACGCGCTGAACGAGGAAGTGCTCGAGAGTGACCGCCAGAAAATCATCGAGTTGTATCAGGGCAAGGGCTACAACAACATCGACGTGCAATTTCGCGTCAGCCGCGACGAGGCCGCGGGCAGCTCGGTGGTGTATTTCTCGATCAACGAGGGCGGCAAAGCCGTGCTGAATGCCATCCGGTTCGAGGGCAACGCGAACATCAAGACGCGCGCCATTCGCAAGGTGATGAAGAACACGAAACCGAAGACCATCTTCTCCTTCATCACCAAGGATGGCCGGCTGGATCAGGCAAAGCTCCGCGAAGATCTCGATGAGGTGCGCGAGCTGTACCAGAATAAGGGCTACATCGACATGGAGGTCGTGCAGACCCGCACCGACACCGATGCCAGGGGGAAGACCACGCTCGTCATCGTCATCAACGAGGGCAACCAATACCGGATTTCCCACCTCAACATCAAGGGCAACGCGCTGCTCTCGGAAGCTGCCTTCCGGAAATTCCTCAAGATGCAGGAGAAGAGCCTCTACACGCCCAAGGGCCTGAAGGCTGACCTGAAGATTTTCAATGATTTTTATGGTTCGCGCGGATACGTCGACGTCCAGGTTCGCACCGATGCCGTCCCGGCCGGACCCGGCCTCGTCGACCTCACCTACACGGTCGACCAGGGCATCGTTTCCTACATCGAGCGCATCAACATCGAGGGAAACTCGATTACCAAGGACAAGGTCATCCGCCGGGAACTCGCCCTCGCCCCGGGCGACATTTACGCCGTGCCCTACGCCGACGCGAGCAAGAAGCGACTCGAAAACCTGAACTACTTCTCAAAGGTCGAAGTCGTGCCTTCCGACACCCTCGTGCCCGGCCGCAAGGACATGAACGTCATCGTCGAGGAGAAGCGTACCGGCGAACTCAGTTTCGGCGCGGGCTTCAGCTCGGTGGACAGCCTCGTCGGGCAAGCCACGCTGACGCAGGGTAATTTCGACATCACGAACTGGCCTTCCTTCACGGGGGGCGGGCAGAAATTCCGCCTCAGCGCGGTCTACGGCACCACGCGCTCGGACTTCGTGATCGCGTTCACCGAGCCCTACATCTTCGACACGCAATTCGCCATGACTGTCGAAGGCTTCTATCACAAGACCAATTACCAGACCAACCTCTACACGCAGTCCAATGCGGGCGGCGCGATCGGGTTCCGCCGGCCGCTCTGGCGTTATGTGTCGGTGCGCAGTGAGTATCGACTGGAACGCATCACGATTGGCAACCTGCAGGATCCGAACAGCGTCTACGCGGCGGAGAAGGGCTCGCGCATTCGCAGCGCTGTGGCCGGGGGACTGACGTATGATTCGCGCGATAACGTCTTTCTGACCCGCCGCGGCACCAAGGTAGATGCGGGTGGATTTATCGCGGGCGGCCCGTTCGGGGGCAACACGCAAATCTATGGCTGGAATATCGAGGGCTCTCACTACATTCCCCTTCCCTTCGACATGATCCTGCTCTTCAACGGGCAAATCTCCACCGTGGCGACACTGCACGGCGCCGAGATTACCTCGTTCGAGCAGGCGAACTCCCAGCGCGTCGTCCCGCTCCAAGATCGATTCTTCCTCGGCGGCGCGAATAACCTGCGCGGCTTCGACTATCGCGACGTCGGACCCAGAAACCAATTCAACCAGCCCTTGGGCGGGCGCACGGTGGGGAGAGTCACGACGGAATTGACTTTCCCCATCATCGAGCGGGTTCGCGGCGCGGTCTTTTACGACGGCGGCATCAATCATCGCAAGTCCTACAGTTTTGGCTTCCAGAGTTACGCCTCGGACTTTGGCTTGGGCCTGCGCCTGGATCTTCCCGTGGGCCCGATCCGCGTCGACTACGGCATCCCCATCACCACTCCGAACCAGGGCCCGCCGGGGACGACCAATCCATCCAAGAGCGGCAAATTTAACTTCAACGTCGGCTACCAGTTCTGAGTTTGAACGATTCCCAACCCGGGGCGTCAGAGATGATTCCCCAGACCTCAACACCCCGTAATCCAGCAAGCAGTATTTGCCAGCATCAACATGATTAAACGCACTCTAGCTCTCGTCCCCGCCCTCCTCGCCCTGTGCTTCCTCGCCGCCACTCCGGCGCAGGCCCAGATGAAGGTCGGCGTGGTCGACATGAACAAGGTCTTCTCCGACTACTACAAGACGAAGGACGCCGAAACCCGCATTAACGAAGCCCGCGGCGCCGCCAAGAAGGAGATGGATGACCGCATGGAAGCCCGGAACAAGATGCTGGAGGAAATCAACACGCTGAACAAGGACATGGAAAACAAGTCCCTCGGCGCCCCAGCCCGCGAGGAAAAATCCAAGCAGCGCGACGACAAGATTGCCGAGGTGTGCAACCTCGAGCGCGAAATCACGGAGTTCAAGAACACCCGCGAGCGCCAGCTCCAGGAACAGGCCGTGCGCATGCGCAATGGCATCGTCGAGGAAATCATGAAAATCGTGAACGACCGCCAGAAGACGGACGCCTACGACATGGTCTTCGACAAATCCGGCTCCAGCCTCAATGGCGTGCCCCTCATTCTGTTTGCCAAGGACGGCATGGACTTCACGAACGAGGTGGTGATCGCCTTGAACAAAACGAAGCCCGCCGCCGCCGCGACGCCGAAGTCCGATGCTCCCGCCGCCGCCAAGCCGGCCGCGACGCCCAAGAAGTAACGCGTCCCGTCGAATTCCCCCAACGCCCGCGCCGCCCTTTTTTGGGGCCGCGCGGGTTTGTTGCGTTTGGGCCCGGCGGCGCCCGTTGCGATGCGCGCGACGCACCTTCGCGCTCGACGCCGCCTCCAATCGATCTTAACTCCATCGCATGACCGCTTCCCAGCTCGCCCAGCTCGTTGGTGGCCGCCTTGTCGCTGGCCGCAGTGAGGCAATTGTCCACGGTGTGGCCGCGCTCGAGGATGCGACACCCGATGATGCCACATTTTTTAGCAACCCAAAATACCTCCCCGCCCTGCGGAAGTCGAAGGCCGGAGTCGCGCTGGTGCCGGACGATTTCACGGAGCCGCTGCCGGACGTTGGCGCGGTCATCGCGGTGCCGAATCCCTCGCTGGCCTTTACGTCCGTCGTGGCCGCCCTGCAGCCACCCGTGCCTCCGCCCGCGACCGGCATCCACCCGACCGCCGTGGTTTCTTCCACGGCGCAGATCGGTCGCGATGTCTCGATTCAACCGTACGCCGTCATTGAGGCCGGGGCCGTGCTTGGCGATCGCGTCTGCCTCGGCGCGCACTCTTTTGTCGGCCGAGAGAGCCGCATCGGTGACGAATCATTCGTCCATCCGCTCGTGACCATCCGCGAACGCGTAAGTATCGGGCGGCGCTGTCTCGTGCACAGCGGCGCCGTCATCGGCGGCGACGGATTTGGGTTTACCACGGTCGAGGGCCGCCACGTCAAGGTGCCCCAGGTGGGCGGGGTGGAAATCGGGGACGACGTAGAAATCGGCGCGGGGGTCACGATCGATCGCGCCCGCTTCGGCATGACGCGCATCGGCGAAGGCACAAAAATCGACAACCTCGTTCAGATCGCCCACAACGTGGTCATTGGCCCGCATTGCCTCATCGTCGCGCAGGCCGGCATCTCCGGGAGCACCCGCCTCGGAAAAGGCGTCATTCTCGCCGGGCAGGTCGGCGTCGTCGGCCACATCACGCTCGGCGATGGCGTGCTCGTGAGCGCCCAAAGTGGCATCACCAAAAGCGTGCCGGCCGGCGCAAAAATGTTCGGGACGCCGGCCAAGCCGATGCTCGCAGCGATTGAATACAACACGCGCATGCGTCGCCTGCCGAAATTGATCGAACGCGTCAACCAACTGGAATCCGAGGTGGCCGCCCTCAAGCGGCAACTCGCGGAGCCGCACGCCTGATCGCGCGGCGACATCACGTTTTTCGACCCGCGCAACCGACAAAAAAACGTCGGCGCGCCCCGGCTCGGTCAGCGCGTTTCCATCGCGGGCCGGCCGATGCAACGGTAGTTAAAGCCGAGTTCCTTCATCGTCGCCGGATCAAAGAGATTTCGGCCGTCGAACACCAGGGGGGTGTGCATCCGGGCCTTGATCGCCGTGAGATCCACTTCCTTGAACTCCCGCCACTCCGTCGCGAGCACCAGCGCCTCGGCCCCGTCCACCGCTTCGAGCGGCGACTTCGCCAGCTTGACGCTGGCGGGAATCAGTTTGAATTCCACGGCCTTCTCCATGCCTTTCGGATCATAGGCCGTGACGTGCGCGCCTTCCCGGCACAGATCGTTGACCAAATCGATCGCCACCGAGGAACGGACATCGTCGGTGTCCGGCTTGAAGGTGAGTCCCCAGACCGCAATTTTCTTGTCGCGCAAAATCCACAACGCATCGCGCATCTTCTGAATGAAGCGTTCCTTTTGCTCGCGGTTGATGCGCTGGACCTCCTTGAGCAGCGTAAAGGGCCGCCCCAATTGATCCGCGATCGCGATGAACGCCGCGATGTCCTTGGGGAAGCAGGATCCGCCGTAGCCCAGGCCCGCATTGAGAAAATGCCGGCCGATGCGCTTGTCGCTGCCGATGCCGTCCACGACCTTCTCGATGTCGGCGCCGCTCGCCTCGCAAATCGCGCTCAAGGCGTTCGCGTATGAAATCTTCAGCGCCAGGAAGGAATTTGCCGCGTGCTTGATCAGCTCGGCCGAGTTCACGTCGGTGACGATGATCGGCGCCATGAACGGCTCGTAGATCTTCTTCATCAGATTGAGCGCCCGGTCGCTGTTCGAGCCGACGACCACGCGATCCGGCTTCATCAAATCCGCCACGGCGCAGCCTTCGCGCAGGAATTCCGGGTTGCTGACCACGTCGAACTCCACGCCCGGCTTCGCGTAACGCTTGATCGTGTCCGTCACGTTATCGCCGGTCTTCACCGGCACCGTGCTTTTGTCGACCACGACGCGGTACTCGCCCGGCTTGAGCACGCCCGCGATTTCCCGCGCCACCCGCTCGATGTAGCTCAAATCCACGCTGCCATCCGGCTGCGGCGGCGTCGGCACGGCGATGAAGACCACCTGCGATTTTTCGACGGCCTCGCCGATGCTGCCGGTGAAATGAAGGCGATGCGCGGCGACGTTGCGCTTCACGAGATCCTCCAAGCCCGGTTCGTAGATGGGAATCTGGCCCGACTTGAGCGCCGTGAGCTTGCGCGGATCGTTGTCGACGCAAATCACGTGGTGGCCGACTTCCGCGAAACAGGCACCGGAAACGAGTCCGACGTAGCCCGAGCCGATGATGCAAAGGTCCATGACTGGGAGAGGGGGTTTGGGTTGGTATCGGGCGACGGCAGCAGGCCGCCGCAAGTCGGGCAGAGAGGGACGCTTTTAACCCCGAATTATTCAGTCGACAACCCGCAACCGACGCCGGTCCGTGCCACGCAGGCCGCAGGTCGTCTCGAAAAATTCCTTTCGCATTCCCTGCCGGATGCGTTTAAAACTCCCGACCCTTTATGACTTCCCGCTCCATTCTTCGTCTCCCCCTGTTTGCCTCCGGGCTGCTCGGAATTGCCGCGCTGGCCCCTGCGCAAGAGAAGCCCGCCGCCCCGGTGGCAAGCCCCGCCGCGTCACCCGCGGCCACGGCGGCCCCGGCTTCATTTTACAAGACCAATCGCGAGAAGTCCGGCTATGCGATCGGGGCCAAGGTCGGACGCGATTTGACGACGCTGAAGGAACAGGGCGTCGATGCCGATCCCCAGACGATCATCACTGCCGTCACGGATGCGTTGACGGGCTCGCCGCAGAAGATGTCGGAACGCGAAATTCAGGACACCCTGACCGCGATCCAAACGGAGAATCAAAACAAGCAAATGGCCAAGATGAAAACCACCGGCGAAGCCAACAAGAAGGAGGGTGAGGCCTTCCTCGCCACGAACAAGACCAAAGAGGGGGTGAAGACGACCGCGAGCGGCCTCCAATACAAGGTGATCAAGGAAGGCACGGGCGCGACGCCGAAATCCACCGACACGGTGTCGGCCCACTACCGCGGCACGCTCATCAACGGCAAAGAATTCGACAGCTCCTACAAGCGCAACGAGCCGCTCAAGTTTCCCGTCACCCGCGTCATTCCGGGCTGGACGGAGGCCATTCAACTCATGAAGGTTGGTTCGAAATACCAGCTCTTTGTCCCCTCGGATCTCGCCTACCGCGAGAACGGCGCCGGTCCCGAGATCGGACCCAATACGACGCTGATTTTCGAGGTCGAACTGCTCGGCATCGAAGGTCAAAAGTAACGTCGCCGCGCGTCCGCCATGCCGACCGACGCGTTTCTTGAGCTGGAAAACGTCAGGACGCACTTCCCCGTCGAGAAGGGCTTCCTGTTCAAGAAACAGGTCGGCACCGTGAAGGCCGTCGATGGCATTGATCTCTCGCTCGCCAAGGGGGAGGTCGTCGGCCTCGTGGGCGAATCGGGCTGCGGTAAATCGACGCTCGGTCGGACGATCCTGCAGTTGATTCCGCCCACCGCCGGCCGCGTGTTGCTCGCCGGGCGCGATCTCGCCTCGTTGCACGGCGAGTCCCTGCGCAAGGCGCGCACGGATTTCCAGATGATCTTCCAGGATCCGTATGCGTCGCTCAATCCGCGCATGACGGTTTACGACACGCTCGCGGAGGCCATCTCCACGCATCAGTCGGTGCCCTCCAACCAACTGCCGAAGCGCGTGAGTGCGCTCCTCGAAAAGGTGGGCCTCGCCGCGCGGTTTCAACGCAAGTACCCGCATGAGTTCAGCGGCGGCCAGCGCCAGCGCATCGCCATCGCGCGTGCTCTCGCGGTCGAGCCGAAGCTCATCATCGCCGACGAACCCGTCAGCGCGCTCGATGTCTCGATTCAGGCGCAGATCCTGAACCTGATTTTCCGGCTCGTCCGTGAGATGAAGCTCACGATGATTTTCATCTCGCACGATCTCTCAGTCGTGAAGCACATCGCCGATCGCATCGCCGTGATGTACCTCGGCCGCATCGTAGAGGTTGGACCCGCGGTGGAGGTCTTCGAGCGTCCGCTGCATCCGTACACAAAGGCACTCGTCAGCGCGGTGCCCGTGCCCGATCCCGTGCGGGAGAAGACGCGTCGGCGGATCATTCTCGCGGGCGACCCGCCGTCTCCGCTGAATCCCCCGAAGGGTTGCCCGTTCCACCCGCGCTGCTCGCACGTCATCGACGCGTGCCGGACCGAGGTGCCGGGCTGGATCGATTTCAACGTCGAACGCCGCGCGACCTGCCTGCGGCTCAAGGAAATTAATTTGTAAAGGACCCGACCGCGCGACCGCCGGGTCTTGCGCATGATCGCCAGCGGTGGATGGTCCGCCCGTGGAAATTCTCGCTGCCGCCGCTTCCGCCGCCGCTCCGTCGGTCGAGTCGATCGACTGGGTGGACTACGCCTGGTTCGCGTTCTCGGCCGTTGTTTTTGGCTACGTCTGCCGGCGCGTATTTCGCGCGGGCAGCGATGCCGTGGAGGTTTCCGATTTTGGACCCGTGGAGCTGGGTCTCGCGCTGATGCTGTCGTTCTTTTACGTGTCGCTCGGAGGTGTGCAGTACATCGCGCTCCCGGCCGCGCCGAAGACGGAGTTGACGTTCTCTTCGATTCTCCTCTTTGAGACAATGACGGTGCTCTTTACGGGCGGAGTGCTCGCGGTGCTAAAGTCGCGCGGTCGAAATCTCAGCCTGCTGTTTGGTCTGGACCGACAGCCAATCTGGAAGGCGTTCGGCATTGGGCTCCTGCTCACTTTTGCCGCTTTCCCCATCGTCGTGCTCGGCTCGCTCCTGACGCAGAGTTTTTCGACTGGACCAGATGACTTGCAGGAGCTCGTGAAAATTTTTCGCGGCGCGGGGCAGGGTCGGGAGAAAATCGCGGTCGCCGTTTCCGCCGTCATCATCGCGCCCTTCAGCGAGGAACTTTTCTTTCGCGGCCTGATCTACGGCGTGGCCAAGAAATACGGCGGGTTGGCCGCCGCCATCGTCTTCAATGCCGCGCTCTTCGCCTTCATCCACGGCAGTCTCCCCGCGTTTGGCGGGCTCTTTGCGCTCGCCGTGTGCCTGACGGTCGCGTACGAATTTTCCGGAACATTGTACGTCCCGATCGCCATGCACGCGTGCTTCAATGCCACGCAACTTGTGCAGATGCTTCTCGACCCCGCCACACCCAAACCTTGACCCCATGAGCGAACCGCGCACGCTGTCGGGCTTCGGCGAGGACCGCCTCGTGCGCCGGTTACTCGCCGAATTGACGCCGGCGGTGGTGATGGATAAATCGCTCGTCGCCGACGCGACCGACGGGGACGATTGCGCAGTCGTGCGGGGCGCGCTGCGCGGTGGAAAATATCTCCTGCTCAAGTCCGACTGCGTGATCGAGGGCCGGCATTTTCTGGCTTCGACGCCCGCGGCCCAAATCGGCTGGAAGGCGCTCGCCCGTCCCCTCAGCGACATTGCGGCCTGCGCGGGGCGACCGTTGCACGCGCTCGTGACGATTGCGCTCCCGGCCGACACCCCGACCGCCCGGGCGCGGGGCATTTACCGCGGACTCGGGCGGTGCGCGGCGGAGTTCGGCGTGCTCGTGGTGGGCGGCGAGACCGCGCAAATGGATGGTCCCGCGATGATTGCCGTCTCGCTCACCGGCGAGGTCTCGCCGAAGCGTTGCTGTCTGCGCTCGGGCGGGCGGGCGGGCGACGCCCTGTTTGTGACCGGGGTACTCGGCGGCTCGCTGGCGAGCGGACATCATTTGGAATTCCGACCGCGACTCACCGAGGCACGCTGGCTCGCGAAACATTTCGCCGTGCACGCGATGATGGACCTCAGCGACGGGTTGGGGGCGGATCTCCCGCGTCTCGCACTGGCGAGTGGAGTGGGTTTTCGCGTCGACCGCGAGCGCCTGCCACGCGCGGGGAGCGTCTCCGAGGACCAAGCCATCTGCGACGGCGAGGACTACGAGTTACTTTTCGCCGTCTCGCCTGACGAAGCGCCGGCGCTGCTCGCCGGCTGGACTGTTCATTTTCCGGACGTCGCGCTGACGCAAATTGGGCAGTTGACCGCGCCGGGCGCGGGCGCTGAATTGCCACGTGGGTACGAACATTTCTCATGACCCGGCGGAAACGCAGGCGCTGGGCCGCGCCGAGGGCGCGCGCTGCGCGGCCGGTGATGTCGTGGCGTTGTGCGGCGACCTCGGCGCGGGCAAGACGCAATTTGTGAAGGGCCTCGTCGCCGGCCTCGGGGCGACGTCAGAAGTGACAAGTCCGACATTCACCCTGATCCACGAATACGACGGCGGACGACTGCCCGTTTATCATTTCGATTTTTACCGCTTGGATTCCGCCGCGGAGGCAATCGCCCTCGGGTTGGACGAATACCTGGACGGTACCGGCGTCAGCGTGATCGAATGGGCAGACAAATTTCCGGACCTGCTCCCGGCCGGCACGCGCTGGTTTCGCCTGGTCCACCGCGCGGACGGGACCCGGGCGATCGCGAGCGATTCTTGAGTCGATGCGTCAGCGGGAAGCCAGGACTCCCTTGCTTTATAGATTGTGCGTGACTTGAAAAAAACCAGAACCTAGAATTAACGGGTTATGAAAGCTCCCTTGTTTTCCTCCGTAGCGACCCTCTCGGCCGCAATGATTTTGAGCTCATGCGCGACCGCGCCAACGAACCAATTCGCAAATCTAAGCAGGTCGAGCTACCGCGCCGTCGAGGGCAAAGCCGCCGCGCCCTCCAAGGGAGTGGTCGTCGCGAGGCAGAGGAAGGCCAATCCGGCCCAGGTGCAGGTCGCCGTGACACGGATCACAAATTACATCGACAGCTTGAGCGCCGAGGACAAGGAGGTTCTCAGGAAGAAGCGTTATGTCTGCGTTTGCACGACCCAAGCTCCCGACAGCAAGGGCAAGGTGACGTGCATGGCGTGGGACACGCAGACGCAGAGCTTCGTCGGCAACAACACCTACGAGCTGGTAAACCCGCCGCCGGTGCCGTCGACCATTCAATTTCAGGACTTCGACGCCATTTTTGTTGGCGTCGCGAAAGTCGGAGTGGGCGCCTAAGCGAGCCACCCGAGGCGCCTGTACGCGGTGGAAACGATTCCCCCAAACAGCGGCCCCGGGGGAATCACCGTCGGCGAATTTTTTCGCGCGCACGGCGAGTCTCTGCACCTGAAGTTAGTCGGGCCCGAGGCGGGCATGGATCGCAAGATCCGCGAAGCCACGATCAACCGCCCGGGACTCGGCCTCGCCGGCTTCCACCGCTACTTCGCGTGGAAGCGCATCCAGGTTCTTGGCAGCGCCGAGCTCGCCTACTTGAAAAGCCTCTCGGAGGCGGAAATGCGGCAGCGCTTCCACGCGCTTTGCCAGCTCCACATTCCGTGCGCCGTCTTCTCGCGCTCGGCCATCATCCCCCCCGCCCTGCTCGATGAGGCGAAGGCGGCGCGCGTCGCGATGTTTCGCACGCCCATGGTCACCAAACATTTCATCAACGCCGCGACCATCGCGCTCGAGAATGACTTTGCGCCCTCGAAGATCGAGCACGGCAGCATGGTCGACATCATGGGCATCGGGGTCTTCATCCGCGGCGCCAGCGGCATCGGCAAGAGCGAGTGCGTTCTCAGCCTGATCGAGCGCGGTTACAGTCTCGTGGCGGACGACGTCACGCGCTTCCGCGCGATTGAGCATCGCGAATTAATGGGCGCGCCGCCGCCCCTCACGCGGCATCATATGGAAATCCGCGGCCTGGGGGTGATTAATGTCGCGGCGGTGTTCGGCGTCGGAGCGATCCGCGACGAAAAGCGACTCGATTTGGTTGTCACGCTAAAGGACTGGCAGGAATGTCAGGACATCGATAGAATCGGGCTCGATCCCGAGACCTACACCATCCTCGACATCACCGTGCCATGTGTGACCATCCCGGTCCGCCCGGGACGCGACCTGGCCCGGTTGGTGGAAGTCGCGGCGCTGGATCAGAAACTCAAAAGCCACGGTTACGACGGGGCGGCCGAGTTCAACCAGCGGCTGATCGACCAGATGCAGCAGAAGTCCGATAAATCCACCTGACTCTTTTCCCATGTCCCTGCTGAACCGCAAATCCGGTTCCACGCCCACGCCCGGTCAAAAGCACACCCGCGAGTTCACGATCGAGAATCGCCTTGGCATGCACGCCCGGCCGAGTGCGCGGTTTGTGAAGGTAACCAGCCGTTTCAAATCGGAAATCTGGGTCGAAAAGGACGGCGAGCAGGTCAACGGCAAAAGTATCATGGGATTAATGATGCTGGCCGCGGGCCAGGGCTCCGTGCTCAAGGTCACCGCCGAAGGCCACGATGCCGAAAAGGCGCTCGACGAGCTCGCGGCTCTTATCCAGAGCCGGTTCGAAGAGGACCATTGAGGGACCGCGGGAGGGGTCGACTTTGATCCACCCGCGGCGATGAGACGAAATGCGGGATCGCGTCCCGGGCCACACCGCGTGATTTCCCAGCCCGTCACGCCCGCGCGCCCCGTCGCTTCCAGCCAACACCCGTCGCGCCTCCGGTGCTCCACCTCCGCGCGGCCGGTTCCATCACCTTCCCATTTGGCACTGAGGGGCTTCCGGTGTAGATGCGCCGCATCTGACCGACGACGCGAACATGAGCGGCCCCGATGCCCATCCCGAGCAGCGTGAGGAACGCCGCTTTCACGGCTTCGCCGTCTCCCCGGGCGTCTCCCGTGGCATCGCGTATGTCCACCGCCCCGGCAAGGATGAGGTGCCGCGCTATCCCATCCAACCCGAGCAGGTCGATTCAGAAATCCTGCGCCTTGAGGCCGCCCTCGGCGCCACCCGCGCGCAGATCACGTTGATCCAGTCCCAACTCGCCGCCGCGGTCGGCGCCAAGGACGCCAGTATTTTCGATGCGCACCTGCTCGTCATCGAGGACGCGTCGCTCCTCGACGAGGTCGTGCGGGGCATCGACCAGGAACATCTCAACGCCGAATTCGTCGTGCACCGCTCCGCGTCCAAATTCGCGGCCGAGCTCGCCAAGCTCCATGACCCCTACCTCAGCGAGCGCTCGCTGGACATCACAGACGTCGCCCGCCGCATCATCCAGAACCTCACCGGCAAGGCTCATCCCGGCCTCGGCGCCGTGCAGACCCGGCACCTCCTCGTCGCCCATCACCTGACACCGTCCGACACCGCTTCGCTCAACCGCGATCTCGTCCTCGGCTTCGCGACCGACGTCGGCAGCAAGACCTCGCACACCGCCATCCTCGCGCGATCGCTCGGCATTCCGGCGGTGTCGGGACTGCACGGCGTGGAAAAACTCTTCCAGACCGGCGACGACATCCTGCTCGACGGCTACCGCGGACTCCTCGTCCTGAATCCGCTCCCCGCGACGCTGCTCGAGTATGAGGAATTTTCGCATCAGCGCGCGCGGGTGGAGCAGGATCTCTCCGCGCTGCGCGAGACGGCGTCGACGACCCGCGACGGCCATCACATCACGCTCGCGGCAAACCTCGAATTTGCGGACGATCTGCCCTTGCATAAACTCAGCGGCGCGGAGGGCGTGGGCCTTTACCGCACCGAGGTGTTCTTCTTTAATCGCGACTCGCTGCCCACGGAAGACGAGCAGTTCGAGAACTACCGCCGCATCGCGGCCGAGCTGCATCCGCAGAAGATCATTATTCGCACCCTCGACGTCGGGGGCGACAAACCTCTCGACAGCCTGCCGCTGCCGGCGGAATCGAATCCGTTTCTCGGTCTGCGTGGCGTCCGGCTCTGCCTCGAGCATTGCGACATCTTCAAGTCGCAGCTCCGCGCCATTCTCCGGGCCAGCGCAGGTGGCAACGTGCGCCTGATGTACCCGATGGTCACCAGCCCGGGCGAGGTCAAGCGCGCCAACGCGCTGCTCGAGGAATGCCGCCACGAACTCCGCGCCGAGGGTCACGCCTTCGACGAACGGTTGGAAGTCGGTGTGATGATCGAGGTGCCCGCCGCCGCGCTGTGCGCCGAGCACATCGCCTGCGAGGTCCAGTTCTTCAGCATTGGCACGAACGACCTCGTGCAGTACACGCTCGCCGTGGATCGACTAAACGAGTCCGTCGCCCCACTTTACGAAGCCACGCATCCCGCCGTGCTGCGCTTGATCAAGCACGTCACCGACGCCGCCCACGCCGCCGGCATCTGGGTGGGCGTGTGCGGCGAGATGGCTTCGGACATCGTGCTCGTCCCGCTCTTGCTCGGGCTGGGGGTCGATGAACTCAGCGCGGCCGCCCTGCTCGTCCCCCGCATCAAGCGCGCCGTGCAGACTCTCGATCTCAAGTCCTGCCGCGAGCTGGCCGCGCGCGCGCTCGAACACGACTCGGCCCCGGAAAATCTCAAGGCCTGCGAAGCGCTTGCGCGCGAGCGCTACGGCGAGTTGCTCGCGTAGCCGGCTCACGCGATTCGCGCGCCGCCGCGCCATGTACCGACGACCTCCAGCTCCGGCGTCATCCACACGAGATCCGCCGCCGCGCCCACCTCCAGCCGGCCGATCGGCGGACCACTCACGCGCCGGCCGATCATTCGCGCCGGGACGCCCGTTGCCATGCGGACGGCTTCGGCCAGCGAGATCCCTGCGTGCCACACCATGTTACGAACACAATCGATCATGCGCGCGGCGCTGCCCGCCAGCACCTCTTTGTCCGCGAGAAATCCCGCGCCGCGGCGCGCGACGCAGCGCAAGCCGCCCAACCGATATTCAGTTTCTTCCGGCAGGCCGCACGCCGCGGTAGCGTCCGTCACCAGGCAAAGTCCGTCGGTTCCCTTCGCTCGATGCGCGAGACGCAGGAGCGTGGGCGAGACGTGATGGCCGTCAGCAATGATTTCCGCCGAAATTTGCGACTCGGCGAGCGCGCACTCGAGCAGACCCGCCACGCGATAGGCGCCACGTCGCCGGGCGCGCGACATCGCGTTGAAAAGATGCGTCACCCGCCCCAGTCCGGCGGACATCGCCCGCGCCACATCCTCATCCCACGCATCGCTGTGCCCTGCGCTCGTCACCATGCCCGCCGCCGTCAGCTCATGGATTGCCGTCACCGCACCCGGCAACTCCGGGGCCAGCGTCACCAGCAGTACGACGTCGCGCCACGCGGCCACGCGCTCCACCGCATTGCGATCCGGAAGCGAGAACGCCCCGACCTCGTGCGCCCCGGGCTTCGCGGGCGACAGCCACGGTCCCTCGAGGTGCACCCCCGCCACGCGCGGCAGCGCCGGATGGTCGCGAAAGCGCCGGGCCGTCTCGATCATCGACTCGATCCCCAACCACGGCGCCGTCAGGCTCGTCGCGGCGAGGGTCGTCGTCCCGCCTTTCGCGTGGTGCCGCAGGATTTCCGTGAAGGCCTCGTCGCTGGCCTCCATGAAATCGCGGCCGCGTGCGCCGTGCACATGTAAATCGATGAATCCCGGCGCGAGCCAACCTCCGGCGCCGTCCTGCATCGTTGGGGACGACGTCGGCGGAGGATCGTCATTATCGAATCCCGCGATGATTCCGTTTTCCACGCGGAGCCAGCCGCGCGGGATGACGCGGTCCGGCAGAATCAGGCCGACGTTCGCGAAAACCATCCGCGATCAGACGGCCTCCGGCACGATTTCCGGACTGATGTTGGCGTCCCCGTTGAGCACGCGATGCACCACCGCCGCGATCTCCTCAATGCGGTACGGCTTGGACAAAATATCCGCAAAACCGTGGCGGGAATAGTCCGCCATGATCGGCGCATTCGCGTAACCGCTCGACACAATCGCGCGCACATGAGGGGCCAGCGCGCGCAGGCGTTCGATGACTTCCAGCCCACCGAGACCGCCGGGCACGGTCAGATCGAGGATGACAACGTCGTACGGGGTGCCCTGGTCCCGCGCACGCTGAAATCGCTCGATCGCCATCTGCCCATCCGGCACGGCCGACACCTCGTAGCCCAATTGCTCGAGCATACCCGAGGCGAGCTGGCGAATGTCAGCCTCGTCGTCCATCACCAGAACGCGGCCATCTCCGCGCTGGGCTTCGCCGCCGGCGACAAACGTGCCCACCACCACCTCCGTTCGATCAAGCGGACGGTCCGACACCGGCAGATAAACCCGGAAAATGGATCCGACGTCGACGATGGAGTCGAAGTTGATGAGCCCACCGTGGTTCTTGATGATCGAATACGACGTCGCAAGGCCGAGGCCGCTGCCGTGATCCTTGGTCGTGAAGAACGGGTCGAAAATCTTCACCTGATCCTCGGGTGGAATGCCGGCGCCGGAATCCTCCACGCAAATCTTCACGTAGGGCCCGGGCGGCAGGCCGGTCGGATGCCCGTCCTCGAGGTCCCGTTCCTGCGCCCAGACGTCGAGCGTGCCGCCGTTCGGCATCGCCTGCACCGCGTTGATGGCGAGATTATTGATCACCTGCGAGAGCTGGCCGGCATCCGCCTCCACCGGCGGGAGCGTGTCCGGCAGGCTGAACCGGCACACCACCTTCGAACCGTGGAGAGCAAATCCAATCGATTCACGAATGATGTCCTGCAACCGGGCGAGCTTCTTGATCGGCGCGCCACCCTTCGAAAAGGTCAATAATTGCGTCGTCAGGTCGCGCGCGCGGAAACTGGCGCGCTCCGCCTCGTCGAGCTTCGCCGCAGCGCGCGCCGGATCGTGCAGAAACATCTTGGCGAGCGAAATGTTGCCGACCACCGCCGTGAGGATATTGTTAAAGTCGTGCGCGATGCCGCCGGCAAGCAGGCCGACGGACTCCAGTTTCGACGCCTTGGCCATCTCGGCCGCCATGCGCTGGTCCTGCGTGATGTCGCGGAATACGCGCACCGCGCCAATGATTTTCCCCGCGCGGTTGCGAATCGGTGCGGTGCTCTTCGCGACCGGGATGCGCATCCCGTTCTTGTGCGCGGCGAACGCTCCGCTGGGCTGGATGACGACCTCGCCGCTCTCGAGCACCCGCCACAATGCGTCGCTACGATTCGAGTTGCTGCTGCCCATCTGGAAAAATCCGGACAACTCGCAGCCGGCCAGTTCCTGCTGGCTGCGGCCGAGCAGATTTTCCGCGACGCGGTTCGCGAAGATGACGCGGCCGCCCGCGTCCGTCGTAATCACCCCGTCCGCGATCGATGCGAGCGTGACGGCGAACCGGTCCTTTTCCTCGTCGAGCGATTGCGACACCGCCTCGGCCTCCAGCGCCAGCGCGAGCGCCGCCGCCGCGGCCTGGAGCAGATCCGCCTCGGATCGATCCCACACTCGCGTGGCCACGCAGTCATCGAGCCCGAGGAAACCGATGAAGCCACCCCGCACCAGCACGGGCGCGAGGAGCGCGGACCGGACGCCGCCAGCGGAAAACAGCGAGCGCTCCGGCTCCGCGAGCTGCTCGATCACGAGCGCGAGCTTCTGGCCGGATTTCAACGCTTTCAGCCATGTCGGGTCGTACGCGTCGTACGAAATCCGCTCCTGGGGGAAGACCTCCATCTCCGCAAAAATTCCGGGGGCGCACCATTCTTGCGAAGGGGCCGCGTAAAGCCGGCCCGAGCGCGCGTCGGAGCCGTTGACGTAGTAATACGCGCGGCTCGCGCCGATGGCCTTGCCCAGCGCGGCGAGCAACGCCTGGACGCACTCTTCGAGCGGCCGCGGCTTCAACAATTCCAGCTGCATCTCGACCTGCGCCGCCATGTAGCGATTGCGCAACCGCAGGCTCTCCACTGCGTTCGCGCGCTCCGTGATGTCCTGCACCGCGACGAGGTGCGCCTTGCTGCCGAAGAAGTCGACCGTCGAGGTGCTCACCTCCACGACGATGATGTCGCCGCTGCGCTTGCGGTGGCGCCAGACGGTTCGCACGGGCAGCTTCTCGCGTCGCGAAATGTGCGCCCGAAAAGCCGGCACATCGTCGGCGGTCCACAAATCCTCGACGCGCAACGCCATGAATTCCTCGCGGGAGTAGCCGTAGTGACGCAGCGCCGCGTCGTTCACCGCGAGCATCGTGTGGTTCTCCCACTCAAACGCCCACATCGGCTGCGGATTGACCTCGAAAAGCTGGCGGTACCGCGATTCCGAATCGCGCAGTTTGTTCAGGTAGCGTTTGCGCTCCGACGCGTCGCGCGAGCGCACCATGATGCCCTGCACGTCGGGGTCCCCGAGCGAATTCTGGCCCGTCGACTCCAATTCCACCCAGTGCCCGTCGGCATGGCGGAATCGGAACTCAACGGTTTCGGTGACGGCCGGATTGTCCACGATGCGTTTGAACGCGGTCGCCACCCGTTCGCGATCATCTTCGTGCACGTACGAAAAGACGTTTTCGCCGACCATCTGCTCCGGTTGGAATCCGATCGTCTTGGCGTGCGCGCCACTGGCAAAGCTGATCTTCCCGTCGGCGGAAAGCACGGTGAAGACGTCCGACGAATGGTGCACCAACGCCTCGATAAAGCGCTGGCCAAACGATCGGGGGGCGCCGCTTTCCTCATCGGACTGCGACCGGAAGCGAAACCTCAAGAACTCCGCCGCCGACAGCGCAAGATCGTGCAACGCCTGCTGCTCATCGACACTCATCTGCCGCGTCCGCGCGTCGAACACGCCGAGTAATCCCAGCATCTGGCCGGAGACGCTGCGAATCGGGACCGCCGCATAAAATCGCAGGCTGAACGCACCTGTCACCGCCGCGTGCCGCGCAAACCGCGGATCGGTTGACGCGTCTTCCGTCCAGGCAATTTCGCCCGGACCGCACGCCATCGGCGCGACGGCCAATTCCTCGTCCCACGGAACCTCCACGCCCGCGGGGCCCGCGAGCGAGCGGACAACAAATCCGTCGGGCTCGACCGTCGCCAGCAACGCCCACGGCACGCGGAACATGGTCGCCGCCACGCGGGTGAACCGATCGCAACCCGCATCCGGAAGAACCCGCAGCGCGGTCGAAGGGACCGGGGATTCGCGCAGCGCCGGGCCAGTTGGAATCGGCGCGATCAAGGGCGATGACGCAGCTTCCATGGCCGGATTAGTACCGGCTCCGCCGCCTTTGGGCAAGCCAAAGGGCGGTTGTCCGGCGCGGGCTTCAACCCGCGCGCTCATGGCGCGGCGTTTCCCTGCGGGGCGGCGGGGCGGTGAACGCGGCCGACCGCGTTCAAATACGCGCGCGCGCTGGCCTCCACGACATCCGTGCTTGCTCCCTTGCCCGACACGATGCGCCCGTCGCCGAAGTCCACCTTCAAGACAACCTCGCCCAGCGCGTCCTCGCCGGCGGTCACGCCCGTGACATGGTATTCCACGAGCTCCCCCCGCTTGCCGAGGATGCGGTCGATCGCCTTCATCGCCGCGTCCACCGCGCCGTTTCCCGCCGCGGAGTCCTGCAGAATTTCCGGCTCCGTCCCGTTTCCGATGGGACCGCCCGCGGACGGCACGCGCCCGAGACGCACCGTCGCGGTCGGCACGGTGGTGGTGCCGCTGGTCACGTGGAAATACTCGAGCGTGTAGAGCGCCGAAGCGCCGAGCGGACCGTCCTCCATCAACGCGGCGAGATCGTCGTCGTAGACAAATTTTTTCCGATCCCCGATCTGCTTGAAGCGCGTGAAGAGCGCGTCCTGCTCCTCGGGGGAAAGCGTGAAGCCGAGATGCGTCAACCGCAGGATCATCGCGGCGCGGCCGCTGTGCTTGGTGAGCGGGAGTTCCGTGTCGCCCCAGCCCACTTCGCGCGGATCCATGATCTCGTAGGTCGATCGATTCTTGATGATGCCGTCCTGGTGAATGCCGGCGCTGTGGGCGAAGGCGTTCTCGCCGACGATGGCCTTGTTGCGCGGCACGAGCAGACTGCTCATGCGGCTGACCAGGCGCGAGGAGCGGACAATTTCCCGCGGGTTGGCCGCCGTGGTGAGGTTGCCAAACGCCTCCGGACGCGTGCGCAGCGCCATGATGATCTCCTCGAGCGCCGCGTTGCCGGCGCGCTCGCCGATGCCATTAATTGTGCCCTCGACCTGCCGCGCACCGGCCTTCAGCGCGGCGAGCGAATTGGCGACGGCCATGCCCAGATCATCATGGCAATGCACGGAGATGATCGCTTCCTCGACATTGGGAACGTTTTCGATCAGGTAACGAATGAGTTCGCCAAATTGATCCGGTACGGCGTACCCCACGGTGTCGGGAATGTTCACGGTCGTTGCGCCGGCGGCGATGACCGCCTCGGTGACCTGCGCGAGGAACTCCGGTTCCGTGCGCGAACCGTCCTCCGGCGAAAATTCAACGTCCTGCACATACGATTTCGCATGCTTCACGCCCTCGACCGCGAGCCGGATGATTTCCTCCCGCGCCTTCTTCAACTTGAACTCACGATGGATGGCGGACGTGGCCAGAAAGACGTGAATGCGTCCGCGATCCCCGGCGGGCGCGATCGCGCGCGCTGCGGCATCGATGTCAGACGCGACGCAGCGCGCGAGCCCGGCGATGATCGGTCCGCGGATCTCGGTCGCGATGCGATGGACGGATTCAAAATCGCCGTCGCTGATGCACGGGAAGCCGGCCTCGATCACGTCCATGCCGATGCGCGCGAGTTGCCGGGCGACCTCCATTTTCTCGCGGAGGTTCATGGATGCGCCGGGGCATTGCTCGCCGTCGCGGAGAGTGGTGTCGAAAAGGATGATGCGGTCAGACATGACGGACAGGGATGGGAATTTTGAAGTTGGGACGCGGCGATCGATGGGAACGCGCGGGCCGTCGCGAAGGGACGGCACAGGAAAACGAAATCCGGGACGGGGTGCGCTTAGTGGGAGGCCAGCCCTAGCGAAAGCAGCAGCGCGCCCTGGCCGGAAAGGCCCACGCTCCACAGTCCGAGGTGATGGCGAAAACTCTGCACGGTGGAAATGATGCGAGAGCCCGCGGCAAATGCAAGGGCCGAATTAGACCCCGGAATGGCGCCCCGGCGCGTCTCAATAATTCTGTCCAGGTCGGGCAATTACGATTATTCTACGCCCCGAGTTATCGTTCAATGTCACCCCCGCGCGTTCTCGTCGTTCTCGCCTTGGGCCTCGCCGCCGGCGCAGCCTTGGGTTTCACCGCCGGCCGACAGTTCCGCATCGAATCACCTCCGATCGACGTCGCCCCAAAAGCCGCGGATCCCGTGCCGGTGGGCCGCGTTTTCGGGTCACCGCCGGTCCGAGCCGGGGCCGCGGCCGGTCCAAACGATCTGGATTTTCCGCGGGAGGCCTGGCGGATCGATGCGCTCCCCGCCGGTTCGGCGCGGGACGCTGCCGTCACGTCGCTGCTGGCGGCGTGGATCAAGGCGGATCCGGCTGCCGCGCTCCAATGGCTGCGCATGCTGCCGCTCGGCGACCAGAAACGGCATCTTTCCGAGACGCTCACCTCCTGGACTACGCGCGATCCCAAGGCCGCGCTGGACTATGCGCGCGCCCTGCCCCCGGGCCTGCTGAAACGCGACGCGGTCGATTGTATTCTGTGTGCCTGGGCGAAAACCGACGGCAACGGCGCAATCAATTATGCGCGCGCCCTTCCGGCCGGCCGCGACCGCGCCGAGTTCATTCGCACGGTGGTGAACACGCTCAGCGCGGATCAGCCCGAAGTGGCCGCGGCGCTGCTGGGTGAGATTCCCGCCATCGGCAACCGATCGACCCTCGCGGAATCCATTGCGACCAGTCTCGCGCGCGCGAAGGGTTTCGGCGTCGGCTTCCAATGGGCGCTTTCGCTTGGCAGCCGCGACGAGCGCCAGGCGGCGGTGAAGAGCGTCGTGAATGACGAGATCGTGCGCGGTGACGCGGCGGCAGTCCTCAACACGCTGCTGCAGATCACGGACACAAATTTTCGCGGGGAGTTGATCGCCGGCGCGTTGAATCGACTCGCCCAGGATGATCCGGGCGCGGCCGTGGCCTTGCTGAACCAGCTTCCCACCGCCGAACAAAATCCGGCGGCCTGGCGCGGCATCATTGCGGGGTGGGCCGCGACCGACCCCGCCGCGGCCGCCGATTTCGTCCGGACGCAGCTCACCGGGCAGAATTACGAGGAATCGATCCGGGCCGCGATGGGCGCCTGGAACCGGCTCGATCCGCGAGCCGCCTCGGCGTACGCTGCGATGCTGGCCGACACGCCCGCGCGCAACCTCGTCTGGCGTCAAACCACTTGGGCGCTGGCCAACACCGACCAGGGCGCGGCCGCCAGTTTCGTGAATTCGCTGCCCGATTCGCTCGGTAAAGATCAGGCGATGGGCGCCATGGCCCGCGAGCTCGCGCGCAACAACCCATCCGCGGCGCTTCCGTGGGTGAACGCGATCGTCGACGACAACGTGCGCAACTTCGCCGCGCGCGGCGTCTATCTGCAATGGTTTAACATCGACGCAGCGCAAGCGGCGCAGGCTCTCCAGGTCTCGAATCTCACCCCGGAACAAAAGACCTCGATCACCAATGCGGTCGCGAATGGCGGCGGACGCTGGTCCGGCGGCGGGCGATAGCGGACCCGTCGCGCGGCACGGTCACGCGACAAAATTGCCACCGCGGACGGATCCCGATTAGGCTGCGGCATGCCGCCGTCCGCGAATGTGCTTTGGGTACCTCCCGTCGAGGATCCCGCGGACGAGGAGACGGTGAAGCGGCTCGGCGTCGAGCTCGCGATTCCGCGGGTGCTGGCCAGCCTGCTTGTTCGCCGCGGGTTCACGGAGACCGATCGCGCGCGCGATTTTCTCGATCCGCGATTGCAGCGGCTGGCTGATCCGTTTGCCCTGCCGGACATGGCCGCAGCCGTCGCGCGGATTCTTCAGGCGATCGATCGGCACGAGCGCATCACGCTGTATGGGGACTACGACGTAGACGGCGTCACGTCGCTCGCGCTGCTGGCGGAAGTGCTGCGCGGCTACGGCGCGGAACCGGCCTGTTTCCTGCCTTCCCGCATGGATGAGGGCTATGGCCTGAGCGCCGATGGGATCGCGCGCTGCCTCGCCGAGTACCACCCGGCGCTGCTCGTCGCCGTCGATTGCGGCACGGTCTCGGTGGCGGAAATCGCGTCGCTCAAGAACTCGGGCGTGGATGTCATTGTCCTTGATCACCATGAGCCGGGAGCCGAGCGGCCCGCTTGCCTGGCGCTCGTGAATCCGAAGTGTGATCCGTCCGGCGCCTTCAAATATCTTTGCAGCGCGGGCATTGCCTTCAAGACGTGCCATGCGCTGCTGAAAACCCGGCCGCAGCCGGGCTTCGATTTGAAATCCGCGCTCGACCTCGTGGCGCTCGGAACCGTGGCTGATCTCGTGCCACTCGTGGCGGAAAATCGCGCGCTGGTGCGACGCGGCCTGCTGGAACTCGCGCGCACGCCTCGTCCCGGACTTCGCGCGCTGATGGACGTCGCCGGCGTGGGCCGCGGGACGATGCGTCCGACCGACGTGGGCTTCCGTCTCGGGCCCCGGCTCAACGCCGCCGGACGCTTGGGCACCGCGCAGGCCGCACTGGAATTATTGCAGACCGTTGATCCGCCGCGGGGACGCGAGCTCGCCGCGGTCCTGCATCAGCAAAATGCCGAGCGGCAGGATGTCGAGCGGCGCACCCTTGCCGAGGCCGAGCGGGCTCTGCGCAATGGCGCCGTTGCGGTACCCGAGCTAGCGGCCATCGTCGTCGGCGGACGCGGCTGGCATCCCGGCGTGCTCGGCATCGTCGCCTCGCGGCTGCTCCGTGCGCATCACCGGCCGACGATCGTAATCGGGTTCGACGAGACCGGGGCTGGCAAGGGCAGCGGACGCAGCATCGACGGCCTGCCACTCGTCGAGGCGTTGCGCGATTGCGCCGCGTTGCTCGAGCGTTTCGGCGGTCACGAGATGGCCGCGGGACTGAGCATTCGCGAAGCGATGTTTGCGGATTTTCAGATCACGTTTCAACGCCTCGCAAAGGAACGGCTGACGCCGGACCAGCTGCAACCGCGCCTGAGTTTTGACGCCGAGGTCACGCTCGACGAACTTGACGAAGCGTTTTGCGAGCAGCTCGAACGCTTTCAACCGTTCGGCATCGCGAATCGCGAACCACTCTTCCTCGCCCGCGGGGTGATGCCGGCGGCGCCCACGCGCACGTTGAAGGAAAAGCATCTGCGCCTGTCGTTGTGGCAGCCGGACCGTCCGGCGCACCGGCCAATGGCCGGAATTTTTTTCAACGGCGCGAGCCCCGCCCCGCCGCCGCCACCGTGGGACGTCGCGTTTCACCTCGACGAAAACGAATGGCAGGGGGAAATCCGGCGCCAATTGCGGATCGAAGCCTTGCGCACGAGCGAATGAAAGAGATGAGACGGAATTCACGGAATTTAAAGAATTAAAGGCTATCTGAATTTGGTCTGAGTCCGTGCTCAGACCGAAAAATTCCATTAATTCTGTTAATTCCGTTTAACTCTTCATGTCCCCGCGCCTGACTCTCCAAACGCCTTTGGCCGAAGTCGCGGGAATCGGTGCGACGCGGGTGAAGCAACTCGCGCGGCTGGGACTGCACACGGTCGGCGACGCGCTCGAGCACTATCCGAGGCGTTACGAGGATCGGCGGCAGTTTCCACGTTTTCCCACCGGCGCCAGCGACACCCCGGTGTGCGTCTGCGGCCTCGTCCTGAAGGTCGACAACAAGCGGCTTTACGGCCGGCGGAGCATGCTCGAGGTGACGATCGAGGAGCCGGAGGCGACGGCGCTTTCCGCGCGCATGATTTGCCGCTGGTTCGGCATGCCGTACCTGCACAAGGCCTTCGCGCAGGACCAGCGCGTGGTGTTCTACGGCAAGCCCAAGCTGCGCGGCAAGAAGCTCGTCCTCGACCATCCAGATTTCGAAATCATCGAAGACGACGCGGAAACCACGATCCACGTGCGACGCATCACGCCCATCTATCCCGCGACCGAGG
Organism: Verrucomicrobiota bacterium; assembly: GCA_025353105.1. Lineage (GTDB taxonomy): Bacteria > Verrucomicrobiota > Verrucomicrobiia > Chthoniobacterales > SZAS-18 > SZAS-18. The sequence goes on along the minus strand of JANXRG010000035.1, from coordinate 55,135 downwards.
GCCTCTCACAGCGCGTGTTCCGCGCCCTCGTGTTCCAGCTGCTGGAGTCCGTCGACTTGTCCGGGGTGTCAACGCGTCTGCCCGCGGGGCTGGATCCGACGCCGCGCGCCGAAGCGATGCGCGAGATTCATTTTCCGTCCAGCGAACCGGCCCGCCTGGCGGCGCGACGGCACCTGGTGCTGGAGGAATTCTTCGGGTTGCAGCTCGTAGTGGCGGCACGCCGCCATTCCATCCTCGATCAACCGGGGTCGAGCCGCGCGACGTCCGGCCAGCTCCTCGAGGTGTTCCTCGCGTCGCTTCCGTTCCAGCCGACCGCGGCTCAGCGGCGCGCGATCGCAGAGGTCCGCGCGGACCTCGCCGCGCCGCGCCCGATGAACCGGTTGCTGCAGGGCGACGTCGGTTCGGGCAAGACGCTGGTCGCGCTTGCCGGCATGCTGCTCTGCGTCGAGGCCGGGTATCAGGCCGCGCTGATGGCGCCCACGCAGATTCTTGCGGAGCAACATTTTCTGACGTTCCGACGCTGGCTTGGGCCGCTCGGATTGCGGATCAGCCTGCGCACCGGCGCGCGCACGACCGACGACTTCACCCCGCTTTTCGGCGGCGGCGAGGACGCGCAAATCATCATTGGCACGCACGCGCTGCTCTTCGAAAAGGCGCGCGCAGAACTGCCGAGGCTCGGCTTCGTCGTCGTGGACGAGCAGCACAAGTTCGGCGTGCTCCAGCGCGCGCAGCTCGCCCGCGGCGCGGACGGGGCGCGGCCCGACGTGCTGGTGATGAGCGCCACGCCCATCCCGCGCACGCTCGCGATCACGATCTACGGCGACCTCGATGTTTCCACGCTCGACGAAATCCCGGCCGGCCGCGGCCGCGTCGTGACGGCCGTGCGCCCCATCGCCAAGCGCGCCGAGGCGGTCGATTTCGTGCGCAAGCAACTTGAGGAGGGCGGCCAGGCGTACCTCGTGCATCCGTTGATCGATGAGTCCGACAAACTCGACGCGAAGGCCGCCGCCGCGCAGTTCGAACATTGGTCGAAAGCGCTTGCGCCGCATGCGTGCGCGCTCCTGCACGGCCGGCTCGGGGCCGACGAGAAGGAGTCCGTGATGGCGCGCTTCCGCGATGGGGACGTGCGCGCGTTGATTACAACAACGGTGATCGAGGTCGGCGTGGACGTGCCGAACGCGAATCTCATGCTCGTCGAGAACGCCGAGCGCTTCGGGCTCGCGCAGCTTCACCAGTTGCGCGGGCGCATCGGGCGCGGGACACACAAGTCGTATTGCGTGCTGCTCGTCGACCCCAAGGCCGACGGCGCGCTGGCCCGGCTGCACATTCTCGAGGAAACGATCGACGGATTCACCATCGCGGAGGCGGACCTGCGACTGCGCGGCCCAGGGGACATGCTTGGCACCGATCAGAGCGGACTGCCGCCGCTGCGCATCGGGGACCTCGTCGAGGACGCGGAGTTGATGATACTCGCCCGACGCGCCGCCGCGGAAGTGTTCGAGCGCGATCCCGGCCTTAACCGGCCGGAGAACCGCGACCTCGCTTCGCTGATGGACGCGCGCCAGAAATGGGCGGGACTCGCGGGTTAACCGGCGCTCGCTCGAACCCGGGCGCACGGAATCCGGAAATTCGTAACGAATGGACAACCCGGCGCTCCCGTCCATCTTGCGGCATCATGAAGCGCTTCCTGCAATTCATCCTTTTCGTCTTCATCCTGTCGGCGGCCGTTTCCGCGTTCTACGTCTGGAAGGTGCGACGGGACAACTCCCTCGCAACCCCCGCAAAGCGCACGCCGGAGAAATTCACCGGATCCGACACCCCCGCGATCGATCTTCGGGAGGTCGACGTTCTCGCCGCCGTGAGCCGCCAGCAAATCAAGCTCGCCGGCGCCATCATCCCTTCCGTCGTCAGCATCCGCACGCAGAAAAATGTGCGGCCGCGCCAGGGGATCCGAGACCCGTGGACGGAAATGTTTGAGCGCTTCATGTCGCGCGACGGCCAGAGCCGAGTGCAACAGGCACTCGGCTCCGGGGTCATCGTGTCGAAGGAGGGCCACATCGTGACGAACAACCATGTCATCGACCAGATGGACGAAATCGAGATCCAGCTGCACGACGGGCGCAAGCTCGCCGCCAAGGTCATCGGCGTGGCCCCGCTCAATGACCTCGCCATTCTCAAGGTCGACAGCAACGAACTGCAGCCGATCGTGTTTGGAGATTCCGAGAAGGTGGAGGTCGGCGAAATCGTTTTTGCCCTCGGCAATCCGTTCGGCCTCGAGGAAACCCTCACGCGCGGCATCATCAGCGCCAAGGGCCGCCGCGGCGTCGAATCCGATGGGGAATTTTTTCAGACCGACGCGGCGATTAATCCCGGCAATTCCGGCGGCGCGCTCGTCAATGTCCGCGGCGAACTCGTTGGCATCAACACGGCCATCTTTTCGCAGTCCGGCGGCTCGCAGGGCATCGGCTTCGCCATCCCGTCCGCCACCGTCCGGCGCATCCTCGACAGCGTGCTCAAAAACGGTCGCGTCATCCGCGGTTATCTCGGCGTCACGCTCGAGGCGCTCAGCCCGGCGGTGGCCCAGTCGCTCGGCGTAAAGGAGGAACGCGGCGCCATCGTCACGGACGTCACCCCCGGCTCGCCGGCGGACACGGCGGGCCTCAAGCAGAAGGACGTGATCGTGAAGTTCAATGACCGGCCCGTCCGCGACATCCCCGACCTGCGCAATCGGGTGGCCGAAGCTGACGTCGACACCAAGATTCCGCTTGAAGTTGTGCGCGGCGGCAAAAGCCTGCCGCTGACCGTACAAATCAAGGAGATGCCCGAGAACTTCGCCACCGCCCGCACGAACCCGGGCTCCGCGCCAGTGAATCCGGGCACGCCCGCGCCGCGATCCTCTCCGCGCGCTCCCGGCGCTACGCCCCCGCCCCCTCCCCTCCCGCCGACGGGCGCCCTCGCCGGCGTGGACGTCATTGATCTCAACCCGCGTCTGGCCTCGCGGCTCGCGCTCCCGCCCGAGACCAAGGGTGTGGTCGTCAACCAAATCAATCCCGCCTCCCCCGCCGCGGACGTCCTGCGTGATGGCGACATGATCGAGGAAGTCAACCAGGTTCCGGTCGCCACGACGCAGGATTTCGCGCGCGTCGTCGCCAGCCTCCCGGCCAACCGCGACGTGATGCTTTCCATCGTGCGTGATCGCGCGCGATCCTTCGTCGTCGTCCCGGCCGCCCGGTAGCCGCGCGCGGTGAATCCCGCGGATGGGTGGGCGCACGCCTCTCGCGTGCCTGCACCCGAGGTTCCACGTGAGCATGGTTTGAAGTTGAATCCGGCCGACGGGCCTTCGGCAGACGAGACAATCGTCGGCAGCGGACCCGATCCGGACGGCGCAATATTCAGCGCCAACGCTGCCGGTGGGCCCAAGCTCTTCATTGCGACGGTTTCCGGCGGAACGCCGGAAACCGCATGCGAGGGGCGTGGGCTCCCCAACCACCGCGAATCGTGTCGCTCTTGCCATCATGCCAAACGGCGTGTTATATTATGCAATATGGCACTCGACATTCTTGATCCCCGCGTGGCCTTTGACAACGTCCGGATGGCCGCGGCCGTGGCGCACGGGCTTCCCGCCGGGACGATCCAGCGGATGGCGGAGCAGCTCGGCCTGCCGCACGAGCGGCTCTCCCAGGCGGTGAACATTCCGCTGCGCACCCTCGCGCGGCGGCTCAAGCAACGCACACCCCTGCCGCCCGATGAATCGGAGCGGGTCGCGCGGCTCGGCCGCATCGTGGCGCGCGCCACCGAGGTGCTCGGCGGATTCGATCGCGCCCGGCGCTGGATGATGGAACGTCCGCGCGGGCTCGGCGGCAAGACGCCACTCGATTTTGCCGAGACCGAACCGGGCGCGCGGGCGGTGGAGGATCTGCTCGGCCGCCTCGAACACGGGGTGATTGCGTGAGCCTCGCGCGGGCCTATCGCATCTGCCAGCAGCGCGTGGCGCGCGGCGCGTTCTCGGGCGACGGTGCCGCGAAATACGGCGGTCGCTGGAATTCCCGGGGCCGCCGCGTGATTTATTTGAGCGACAGCATCGCGCTTGCGGCGCTGGAAATTCTCGTGCACACGACCGAGCGCGAAGACCTGGCGCGGGTGCCGTACGTTTTTTTCGAGGTCGAGTTCGACCCACGCTGGATCGCCGAGCCACCGCGCCTGCCGGCGAAGTGGAATGACGCGATGGAACTCGGCGCGGCGCAGAAAGTCGGCGACCAATGGCTGGAAGCCGGCAAGTCCTGCCTGCTGCGCGTGCCGAGCGCAATCATTCCGCAGCAGCACAATCTGCTCGCGAATCCCGTCCATTCGGATTTTGCGAAGCTGAAAATCGGCAAAATGCAGCGCTTCGATTTCGACGCGCGACTCGCCACGGCGCCCAAGCGCGGGGCGAGATAACGTGGAACGCGACCTCCGGGCGCGTTGCCAAAGATAAATGGCGCCCGCGCCCGCGGGCTGCCAAACCCTGACTCAACGCGCCCGGAGGTGGCGTTCCACCTTCCTCAATTCCGCATTCGGCATTCTAAATTCGGCATTCCGTCACGGCCGCTGATACATGATCAACGTTTTTGGCGGCGTGTAGCTCCAGGTGTCGTTGAGCGACAACGGTGTAAATCCGCCATAGATCAGCATTTCCGCGCCCGTCCAAACGGCGGAGGAAAAATAGCGCGCCGGCGGGGCGTTGCTCAGGGTGAGCGGACTCCATGAATTGTTCGCCGCATTGTAGCGGCCTCCGTCATTGAGGTTCGATCCCGCCGCGGGCCCGCCATAACCAGCCCAGATGATCATCTCCGCTCCGGTCCAAACGGCCGCATGTTCAGCACGCGCGCTCGGTGCGCCCGCGCTCGCAAGCGTTGTCCAGGCAGTGCCCGCGCCCGGCGTGAAGGCATAACCGTCGCCCAATGATCCTAATCCCAAGCCTCCGCTGCTGGTCCCTCCCCACACCAACATGGCTGTGCCCGTCCAGACCGCCGTGTGCATGCTCCGCGCGCTCGGCGGCGCGCCCGTGAGCGACATCGCGGTCCAGGAGCCAGCTCCACTCGGGTTGTATCGGCCGCCGTCGGCGAGTGTCACGCTGCCCGAATACCCGCCCCAAACCAACATCTCCGTGCCCGACCAGACGGCCGTGTGCTGAATCCGACCTGTCGCGGGGGCGCCGACGGTGGGCAACGCCGTCCAGACATCCGTGGACGGATTAAATTGACCCCCATTGTTCAGCGTAGATCCCGACGCCGTGCCGCCGTAGACTATCATGACCGCGCCGGTCCAGACGGCAGTATGACTGGATCGCACCGACGGCGGCGTCCCGGTCGGCGCCGCGATGCTCCAGGCGTTGGTTGTGGGATTGTAGCGGCCGAGATCATTCAAAAAGGTCGCGCCGCTTGCAAAGCCGCCAAAGATGATCATTTCGGTGCCCGTCCACACCGCCGAATGATTGGCGCGCGCCCCCGGCGCGCCATTCACCTGCACCCCCGCTCACGTATTTAGGGCCGGATTAAAACGCGCGCCGTCGTTGTAGAAAACCAAGCTGCTGATCCGGCCGCCCCAGACGATCATCTCGCTGCCGGTCCATACCACCGAGTAGCCGCCGCGCGCTGAAGGGGAGGTCGAAGCGAGCTGCGTCCACGTGTCTGCAGCGGGGTCGTAGCGGCGCCCGTCATTCGGGTAGTTCGTAGTGCCGGCGATCCCGCTCCACAGAATCATTTCTTTGCCGCTCCAAATCGCGGCGCTGCCGTAGCGTGCGGAGGGTGCGTTGACGGCGCTGATGCCGCTCCAGCCATTGGATACCGGATCGTACCGGCCCCCGGTGCCAAGGTACGTCGAGTTGTTCAATCCGCCCCAGATGATCATGCTGCCGCCCGTCCAAACCGCGAGCTGCAGATGGCGCGGTCCCGGCGTGTTCATGTCCGTGCCGACAGGGGACCACGCGTCGGCCGCAGGGTTGTAGCGCGCGCCGTCACCGAATTCGGACAACGAGTTATTGGTCCCGCCCCAGATCACCATCAGGCTGCCCGTCCAGACCGCGGTGTGCGAATAACGCGCGCTCGGCGCATTCAGCGCCGGCAGCGCGGTCCACATGGCGGCAATCGGATTGTAGCGCGCGCCGTCCCCGAGTTGAATCGACGCGCTGCTGCCGCCCCAGACGATCATCACCGTGCCGGTCCACACCGCCGTGTGGGAGAAGCGCGCCGAGGGGGGCGTGGTCATGGCCGCGTTGAGCGGCGACCACTGACCGGCGTTACCGTTCGCGCTCGGGTTAAAGCGGGCGCCGTCAGCGAACGGGTTCAAACTCGCGTCGGCTCCTCCCCAGACGATCATCTCGCTCCCGGTCCAGACCGCGGTATGCGACAAACGCGCGGACGGCGCGCCCGTCGGAGTGACGACCGACCATGCGTTGGTGGTCGGATGGTAGCGTCCTCCGTCGCCCTGCGCGCCGCCGCTGTTTATGCCTCCCCAGACAATCATCTCGCTCCCGGTCCAAATCGCGGTGTGGCTGCGCCGCGGCGTCGGTGCGCCCGCCGCGGGCAGGGCGGTCCACGAGTTCGAAACCGGGTTGTAACGCGCGCCGTCGCCAAAAAACGCCAGCGGGCTGATTGTCCAGCCGCCCCACACGATCAGCTCGGCGCCGGTCCAAACGCCCGTCACGGAAAAGCGGCCCGAGGCCGGCGGGATGGTGGTGACGCGCTGCTGCCAGCCATCGGCAATCGTGGTGGAGCCGATGTTCACGTAGCCGGCCGCGACCAGTGCCGGATCCTGCGTGGCGGCGAGAATGATGCCGCCGCTGCCCACCGCGCTTTGGGAATTGCCGGCGAGATTCGCGGCCGCCGCGCCCGCGGCAAGCTGGGGATTGCCGATCGCGCCGGCCGCGATGTTCGCGCCCGTGATCGTGCCGGTGGCGATGTTCGCGCTGGTAATGGTGCCCGCGGCGATCTTCGCGCCCGTAATGGCGCCGTCAGGGACATTGCCGGCGATGACCGCATAGCCGACCGCGGCGATACGCTGGTCGGGCGTGAGTTGCTGCACACCATTGGTGCCGTCGTTGAACCAGACACGCAGGCGGACATCGGGATTATTGAAGACGGACGGCGGGATGGCCGTCATGTTCGGCAACGTGCTGTCGCCCAGCAGCACCGAATAAAGGCCGTTGGTCACGGTAATTGAAACCGCGTTAATCGGCGGCCCGCCCATGCTGGTGCCGTCGTTGCTCCAGTAGGGATTGCCGGCGCCATCGACCAGAGCGAAACGGAACTGGCCGGTGCCGGCAAAATTCGCGCCGTTCACCACGACGCGACCCTGGTAATTAATTAGTTGGGGGACTTGGGAAAAGGAACAGGGAACAAGGAGGAGGGAGGAAAGCGCGGCGAGCGCCAGCCAGCCAAAGAATGGTCCGCTAAGCCTGGTCATCATTTTTTTAGCCCGCGGGAATATCCGCTGCGTCTAAGAGTATTTACGCCGCCAACGAGCCGCTTATTCCAGAAAAAAGCACGATCGTCGCAGGAAGCTCACGGCCGCAGGTAGAGATACAGCGTCCTGGGCGGCGTGTAGCCGAAGACCTCGGAATAGTTGCCGGCCAGGTAATCGGCTGAGGAGTGGTTCGTGACAATCATCTCGGTGCCCGTCCAGATGGCGGTCGCCGCATCGCGGCCCCCAATCTCGCGATTTGGCGTGATCGGCGACCAGGTGCCGGTGCCGGTGGGATCGTAACGCGCGCCGCCACTTTGCCAGTTGCTGTAGACGCCGCTGGGACCGAAGCCATCGCCACCCCAGATCAGCATCTCCGTGCCGGTCCAGACGGCCATGTGCTGGTAGCGGGCGCCGAGGATCGCGGCCGGAACGGCGATGGAAGTCCAAGCGTCAGCCGCCGGATCGTACCGGCCGCCATCCGAAAAAAGGAAAGGGGCGTTGTTGCTGCTCCCACCCCAAACGATCATTTCCCTTCCGGTCCAGACTGCCGTGTGCGCATAGCGACCCGCAGGCGCGCCCGCCCCGCTAGTCGCCGTCCACTGGTCCGACACCGGACGATAGCGACCTCCGGTGTTGGTATAGGTGTAGACATTTCCGGCATCGGAGGAATAACCCCCCCAAATGAGCATTTCGGTGCCGGTCCAAAGCGCCGTGTGCCCCGCGCGCGCGGGGATTGCGGCGGGCGGGGTCGCCATCAGTGTCCAGGCATCCGTCACGGGATTGTAGCGCCCGCCCACTGCGGGGTAAGTGTTGATGCCGCCGGTGAAGAAGGATCCGCCCCAGACGATCATTTCAGTTCCGGTCCAGAGAGCCGTGTGAGAAAATCGGAGATCGAGTTCCGGCTTCGACGCAATCGCGGTCCAACTGCCCGCGCCCGCCGGATTGTAGCGGCCGCCGCCCGGTTGGAATCCTCCCCAGACGATCATCTCGCTGCCACTCCACACAGCGGTATGACCGATGCGGATCGGCATCACGGGGTCCGGCGGGATGCGCCGCCAGACGTTTGTCGCCGCGTCCCAGCGCAGCCCATCGTCGCTGTAGTCGACGGTATTGAAACCCAGACTGATCTGGCCGCCCCAGAAGATCAGCTCGGTGCCCGTCCAGACCGCAATTTCGTCGCGCCGCGGCGTCTGCATCGTGAGCCACGTGTTGCTGAAGGGATTGAAGCGCCGGCCGGTGTCCAATCCGTCACTAAAGTCTCCGCCCCAGACGATCATTTCCCCACCCGTCCAGATCGCGGTGTGCAGCCAGCGGCGCGCGGACAGATCGGGCGCCGGCAGCGCCGTCCAAAGATTCGTGGTCGGGTTGAAGCGACCGCCATCGCCGATCTGCGCGCCGGCGGAATTGCTGCCACCAAAGACAATCATCTCACCGCCCGTCCAGACGCTGGAAAAGTAATACCGTCCCGCCACCCCGGTGGCCGCCGCCATCGCCGTCCAAGTATTGTTCGTCGGATTGTACATCGCTCCGTCGCTGTACGTGGATAGGCCCACTCCACCCCAGGCGATCATGCGCGCACCGGTCCAGACGAGTGTGTGCGCGTAGCGCGTCGCCAGCGCGGGCGTCGCCATCGCCGCCCAGGCGTCGGTTACCGGATTGTAACGAGCGCCGTTGTTGAAATATGTGGCGCCGCTCGCCGCGCCGCCCCAGACGATCATCTCGGTGTCCGTGGCGATGGCGCGATGCACGTAGCGGGCTGCCGGCGAGTTGGCGCCAGTGGACGTGGCGGTCCATTGCAGCGTGAGAGCATCGAGCCTCCCCCCGGTGTTTAGCGCTCCCCCTCCGGTGGGAATCGAGGTGCCGCCCCAAACCACCACCGTGTTGCCGAGGACCACGGCTGCATGGTAGCTGCGCGCCGACATCACGGGCGAAACTGGAATCGGTGTCCAAACGTTCTGCACGGGGTCATAGCTCCCACCGTCCGCGAGGGTGGCGCTCGCGTTCGCGCCGCCCCATACGATCATTCGACCGTAGGTTGGCGTCCACACCGCAATGTGGGCGAAGCGCGCGCTCGGTGCATTTTCCTTGGGCAGCGGCACCCAGTGATCCATCGCGGGATAATAGCGCGCGCCGTCGTCGAAGATGGCACTTACGCGATTGCTGCTCCCTCCGAAGACGATCATCTCCGCGCCGGTCCAGACCGCGGTGTGCTGGCTCCGGCCGCTGGGCGGCGTGTTGCGGATCGAGCGATAGCGCTCCGCCGACTCGATCGCGGTCAGCCTCACGTAACCCGCCGCGATCAGCTCGGTCGCGTTCGGGTTGGTCGAAACGATCGCGCCGCCGCTGCCGACCGCGCTCTGGCCGCCAGCGGCCAAATTCGCGGCCGCCGCACCCGCGCCGAGTTGCGCCGCGCCAATCGCGCCATTCGCCAGTTGCGCGCTGGTAACCGCACCCGCAGCGATTTTCGCGGTGGTGATCGCGCCGTCCGGCACGTTTGCGGCCATGACTGCGTAGCCCACCGCGGCGATACGCTGGTCCGGTGTGAGCGACTGGTAGCCGTGCGGTCCGTCGTTGAACCAGACTCGCAGGCGCACGTCGGAGTTGTTGAACACCGCCAGCGGGATGGTCGTCATGGCCGCCCCGAGCGAGGTGTCGCCCAGCAGTACGGAATAAAGTCCGTTCGTTACGGTGCGCGTCACACCCACCGCCGGCTGGCTGCCCGCCAGGCTCGTGCCGTCATTACTCCAGTACGTCTGCGTGCCATCGCCATTCACCAGGGCGAACTTGAAATTACCCGTGCCGTTGAAATTCGTACCGCTGACCGCCACGCGGCCCTGGTAATTGATCAGCTGCGGGACTTGGGAAAAGGAAGAGGGAACAGGGAGGACGGAAGAAAATGCGAAGCAGGCGGCGGCGAACCGACGCAGGCGACCGCCGCCATGCATTTGCATCATGAATTGTGACCCGGGGAGAACTGCTGACAGTGACTCTATCACGGTTCAGCCACGGCAAGGAAGCAGTACTTCCGGACTTAATTCAAGCGTGCCACCTAACTCATCAACGCCGGGATTGTCTCGCTCCACTCGGCGTGCAAATCGCTCGTCTTCCATGCATATCGCGCTGCATCGGTCAGAATCACGAGTTCGTCGCCGCCCACCGTGCCGAGCTTGCGCGCTTCGACGCCGCCGCGCTGCAACAACAACAGAGCCGCGGCCGCGTTTTCGGCGGCCACCGTCAGCACGATGCGCGAGGGTGATTCACTGAAGAGCAGATCGTCATCGCGGCGATCGAGGTTGCGCGTGCCAAGCGCCACCGACGCACCAATCGGCGCCGCGCCCGTGATGCAGCACTCTGCCAGCGTGGCGGCGAGACCGCCTTCGCTGCAATCGTGCGCACTCTTTACCAAGCCCGCCCGGATCAAGGAGAGCAGCGATTCCTGCACGGCGATTTCCGAAGGAAGATCAAAGCGCGGCAACGGCCCTTCGTTCTTGCCGTGCAGTTGCAGCAGGTACTGGCTGCCACCGAGCCCGCCGCCGATCGAGCCGAGCAGCAGGATCACGTCGCCCGCGTCCCGGAAATACTGCCGCGTGATGTGTTCCTCTTTCTCGATGAGACCCACCATGCCGACGGTCGGCGTGGGATCGACCACGCCGGCGGGGCTTTCATTGTAGAGACTGACGTTGCCGCCGGTGACGGGCGTGTTGAAGGCGCGGCATGCCTCGGCGAGGCCCTCCACGCTCTCGCGCAACTGCCAGAAGTTCTCGGGTTTGTTTGGATTGCCGAAGTTCAAATTGTCGGTGACGGCCAGCGGACGCGCGCCACTGCACACAAGATTCCGCGCGGCCTCGGCCACCGCCATCATCGCGCCCTGCCGCGGCTGAATGCGGCAGAAGGTGGCGTTACAGTCGCTCGTGGCGGCGAGGAATTTGTCCGCCTCACGGACATGAAAGACGGCGGCGTCCGACCCCGGCGACACGACGCAGCCGCCGCGCACGCTGTAGTCATACTGCCGGTAGACCCAGCGACGCGACGCGAGATTTGGATGCGCGAGCAATCGCGGCAACGCCTCCTGCGGGCTGATGAAATCAAGCTTCGCGAGATCCAGCCGCGGCACGGCGGGCGGCTCTTTGGCCTCCGGGTGATAAAGCGGAGCCTCCTCTGCCAGCTGACGCGCGGGAATTTCCACGACCACGCCGAGGTCGCCGTGTTTCACGCGCATCATGCCATCATCCGTCACGCGGCCAATCTCCGCGTACGGCAGCTCCCATTTCTCGAAGATGCGCCGCACGTCGGCCTCGCGGCCCTTGTTCGCGATGATGAGCATGCGCTCCTGGCTTTCGCTGAGCAGAATTTCGTACGCGCTCATGCCGGTCTCGCGTTGCGGGACAAGCGCGAGATCAATCTCCACTCCCGTGCCGCCGCGACTCGCGGTCTCGCACGTGGAGCAGGTCAGGCCCGCCGCACCCATGTCCTGAATGCCGGCCACCGCGCCTTCGAGCGCCAGCAATTCGAGACATGCTTCGAGCAAAAGTTTCTCCTTGAAGGGATCGCCTACCTGCACGGCGGGACGATCCTCCTTCGATTCCTCAGTCAGTTCACGCGAGGCGAAAGCCGCCCCCGCGAGGCCGTCGCGCCCCGTCTCCGCGCCGACGTAGAAGACCGGGTTTCCGGGGCCTTTGGCCGCACCGCGCGCGATTTCCTCGTGCTTGAGCACGCCGGCGCAAAACACATTCACCAGCGGATTGCCGCTGTAGGATTCATCGAAATAAATCTCGCCGCCGATCGTCGGCACGCCAATGCAATTGCCGTAGTGCGCGATCCCGCTCACCACGCCACCAAACAAGCGGCGATTGAGCTTCACGTCGACGGTGTCGCCCGTGATCGGACCGAAGCGGAGCGAGTTAAGCAGGAAAACGGGCCGTGCGCCCATCGTGAAGATGTCGCGAATGATGCCCCCCACGCCCGTGGCCGCGCCCTGAAATGGCTCGACTGCGCTCGGGTGGTTGTGACTCTCCATTTTGAAAGCGACGCCCCAGCCGTCGCCGATGTCGATGACGCCGGCGTTTTCCTCACCTGCCTTGACCAGCACCGTCGGGCCCGTCGTCGGAAACTTCCGCAGCTCCGCGCGCGAACTCTTGTATGAGCAGTGCTCGCTCCACATCACCGAGAACACGCCCAACTCGGTGACATTCGGGTCGCGGCCGAGAATCTTCTGGATGCGCTCGTACTCGTCTGGCGTCACGCCGTGGCGGGCGATAAGTTCGGCGGTGATGGGCGTGGGGGAAATAAACGTCGGCACCGATTACCCTTAGCGCGACTCAGACCAGCGCGAAAGTGGGGTCCCTGAGGTAGGGATGACCGTCCCCGGTCGTCCCGAACTTCCCGCCGGAAATCTTTCGCGCATTCGATCGTCGCGTCCGCCGACGCGCCACGTGCATCAGCTTGGGACGTTTCGGCGAAACGTCCCCACCCCTTTTGCCAACGCGCCCGGAGGTCGCGTTCCACCGGGCGCCCTCACCGCTTCGCCGCCACGCCGGCCACATGTTCAGCCATCGCCGCGAAAATCATCTTCCCATCCTCACTGCCCAGCCGCGCGTGCGTGGCGCGATCCGGATGCGGCATCAGGCCGAACACGTTTCGCTCCGCGTTGCAGATGCCAGCGATATTCGAAACTGATCCATTCGGATTCGACGCCTCGGTCGACTCGCCGGTGAGCGGATCCACATAGCGCAGGAGCACCTGGTGATTTTCTTCCAGCGTGCGCAGCGTGTCCGGATCCGCATGAAAGCAGCCCTCGCCGTGCGCGACGGGTAACGTCAGCAGCTGTCCCGCGTAACATTGCGAAGTGAAGAGGGACTCGACCGACTCGACGCGCAGCGTGACGGGCGCGCAAACAAAATGGAGCGATCGATTGCGGATCAACGCGCCGGGCAGGAGGCCGGCCTCGCACAAAATCTGGAAGCCATTGCAGATTCCGATGACCGGCACGCCGGACGCGGCGGCCTCACTCACGGCCCGCATCACGGGCGAATGGCGGGCCATCGCGCCGCAGCGCAAATAGTCGCCGTAGGAAAATCCGCCGGGCACGACCATCGCGTCAAATCCAGCCAGCGAAGACTCCTGGTGCCACACGTATTCCGCGGCGTAACCGCAGTCGTCCCGCAACGCGCGGACACAATCCTGGTCGCAATTCGACCCCGGAAACTGAATCACGGCAAAGCGCGGCAGCCGGCGACCGGCCAGCTTGGGGAGCGACAATTCGAGCTGCGTGGGGGAATCAGGGGGGCTCACGGCGGAGGTTGGGTCAGTCCACGATTTCGAGCTGAAAGTCCTCAATCACGGGGTTGGACAGGAAATCGCGGCAAAGCTCGCGCAGCTTGGCCTCCAAGGCGGGGCGGTCCTCCGAGGTCGGATCAAGCTCGATTTCCATGACCTTTCCGGCCCGGACCGCATGGGCGCCCGGGAGCCCGAGATGGTGCAGGGTATTGCGGATCGCGACGCCCTGCGGATCGAGAACGGCGGCTTTGGGCATGACGGTGACGCGTACTTTCATGGGAGCCGCATTATCCCGTCCCCGGACCGACACGCAAATTCTTGTTGGTGACATCCCCCCGATGCCGTTATTTTGGGTCCAATGAGTTTCGACCGGCGCGTATTCGCTCTCGCCGCCCTTTGCTGGGCGTGCACCCCCTTGATTGCCGCCGGCCCCCCCGCCGCGACCACGCCGCTGCCGCCCGCTCCGGGCGCGCCGGCCGCTCCCACCACGCCCGCCCCACCGGTCGCGCCCGACGTGCCGGGCATTTCCAAGGCCGACATTGCCGCCGCGCTCACGAGTGATTCGATGACCGTTCCGCTGCCGGGCGAGTTGCTCGCGGCGCTCAGCAAGCAATGCAAACCAAACTGGTCCGCCGAATTTCGCGGGCCTGTGAACACCGCGCTCACCAGCCGCGCGCAAATCGCGCTCAATCTCGGCGCGCTAATCGCGGACGGCTATGTCGCGGTCGAGGCGCAGGACAGCCAGCAGGTGAAAAACATCGGGCGCGACATTCTCGCGCTCGGCAAGGCGCTGGGGATCGGAAACGAAGTCATCGCCCGCGGCAGCAGCATCGCGCAGTTCGCCGAGAACAATGAATGGAACGCCCTGAAAGAGGAACTCGAGGCCACCCAGAACGAGGTGAAGAACGCGATGGAGAAAATTCGCGACGAGGATCTGGTCATCATGATCAGCCTCGGTGGCTGGATTCGCGGGATGGAAATCGTCACCGACATCATCCTGCGAAATTTTTCCGACGCGACCGCCAGCCTGGTTCGCCAGCCCCAACTGGCCTCCTACCTGCGCGGAAAAATCGCCCACCTTTCCCCGAAGCTGCGCGAGGATCCTCTGATCGTCTCGCTCGATCGGCAGCTCGTGGACGTGGAGAAACTCGTTTCGTTTCCACTCGACGCCACCGCCAGCCGCGAGGAGGTGCAGAAATTGAAGGATGCCGTGACCGCCATGGTCAAGGAAATGACCACCAAGAACTGACCCCATGAAGATTTTTTCCGTTGCCCTGCTCTGCGTGTCAGCCCTTGCGCTCGCCGCCCCGCGCGTTTCCGGGATCGACGATTCCGACGCGGAGACGAACGCCCGCATCAGCGCGCTCGACGTCGCCGGTGCGTTTTCGAACGAAGGCTTCAAGATCCGCGACGGCCACTGGGCTGGTCCGCTCAAACCGAAGGAGAAAGCGCAGTTGATGACCGTGAATCTCTACGCGGGAAACCAGTATTATTTTGTGCTCGGCACGGAGCAGGACGCCCACATCGTGCTCGCCGTTTATGACGAAACCGGGAAGAAAGTGAGCACGGACACCTGGTCGGACGGCAACAAATTTGCCACCTCCGTGGCGCCGGCCGCGAGCGGGCCGCACTATATCAGCGTCCGCCTGGCGGACGGTGAGCCGGCCACGTTCTGCCTGCTTTACACTTACAAGTAACGGGCTGTCGAAGCTCGAAGGAAACCATGGCATCCGAAGTCGTCGAACCGCTCACGGACAAAAGGTTCGATGGGCCCAAGGTCACGCAATTTTCCGTGTTCGTGAAGAACCGGGCGGGCGCGCTGATGAACATCGTGCGCCTGTTACAACAGGGGAACATTGAGGTGGTCGCACTCAGCGTGCTTGATGCGACCGATTCCGCGGTGGTGCGAATGCTCGTGAGCGATCCGGAGCACGTGGATGAACTCTTCCGCAAGAACGACATCGCGTTCAGCACCACCGACATGGTCGTGGTGGAAATGACGGAGGTCGGCCGCGATCTCGCGCGCGTGCTGACGGCGTTGCTGCAGGCCGAGGTGAATATTTTCTTCAGCTACCCGTTGCTGACGCGCCCGCACGGCCGCTCCGCGCTGGCGCTGCACGTGGACGACGACGAATGCGCGACGGCGGTCCTGCTCGGTGAGCGGTTCAGATTGCTGAGCCAGGCCGATATTTCGCGGTAAGGGGGCGTCGCTTCGCTCCTAATGACGAACGGGATTGCGCGCGGATAGCGTCCCTTGTAGCCGGCCTCGCTGAGGCCGGGGCGAATGGAAAGATCCGTTTGTATTAGACTCTCTGACCCAGGCAGGACGTCACATCTGCCCCGGCCTTAGCGAGGCCGGCTACAACTCGTCCCAGCCGAAAACTGCATGGAACGCGTCCACGTGGAACGGTCCGGGCGCGTTGCCAAAGGGCTTGGCCGCGCGCGGGCGCGGGCGGCATTTGTTTTCGTCAACGCGCTCGGAGATCGCGTTCCACCTTCGTCACGCCTTCGGGGTCGGCGTGGGCGTGGGCGTGGGCGTCATCACGGGCGCAGTCGAGGGATTCGTCACGGGCACCGGCGTCGGCGTGATGGTCGGCTTTGGTGTCGGGGTCGGCGTCGGTGTGGGAGTCGGGGTCGGCGTCGGGATGATGTTCGCCCAGAGTTGGACCGCGGTGCCGTCGGTGCCGCCGATCTCGCCGAGCAGCTTGGTCACCCGCTCCTGCAATTTCGCGTAATCGGGCGGCCCAAACGGCTGTTCCGCCGTGTTCGGAAACACAAGATACGTGATGCGCAGGTCCTCCGCCGCGGCGGTTGTGCCGCTGGCCACGGCATTCACCTCACGGGCGATCCGCCACGAGGCCTCGCCGATTTTCGCGTTCGGTCCGAAGTCACCAACGATTGCGGGATAAAGATTCTTCCCCGCGATCACGACGACGTAATCGCCGATCTTTGGCTGGTAACCGCCCCCGCCCTGTTTCGTGAAGAACGACGGTAGCACGACGTACGGATCCGCCTTGCCGATCAGGAAGCTAAACGCCTTGAGGGTCTGGATTTCATCGCGCAGCGCGGCGATCGACTGGCGGATCTCTCCCAGGCGCCCGGCGGCCGCCCGCGTACCCAGCTCCGACTGCAGCTTGCGGATGCGCTCCTCGCGCGCCGCGACGTACGGGCTCGTCTTGTTCGTCTGGCGCGGCCACTTGTAGCTCGTAAAGGGCTGGAATGATGCGGATCCGCCCGTGTCGACGTCGTTCCAGCGATCCGGATCGGAGCCATCCGTATCCGTGTCCATGTTGGCCTGTACGAGCAGTGCCTTGCGGCCGGTCTGCGGGTCCTGCAATTCAAGTACGGTCTGGCAGTCGAAAAAATTTCCACGCGTCATGATCTGATCCAGCCGCTTGAGATGCTGCTGCATTTGCTGGGTCTTGCGCGCGTAGAGCCCGTGATAGAACCCCGAGACTTTCGCCGTCGAGAGCAGCGTCGAGAGCTTCGGCAACACCTTGAGCATGTCCGGGTTATCCGCCGCTACCTCCTCCGGCTTCCGGGCGGGCGCGGGCACTTTCACCGTGAGTGTTATGTCGGCTTCGAACGCGTTCGGCGTCTCGCGCTCGACCGACGCAATGCCGCCCGGCTTGGTCTCGAACCGCGTCTCGACCTGCAGGCCGTTGAAGAGTTTCCCGGTGTCGACCGTCTTGCGGGGGATGAAATTCTCCGGCAGCGGCACCGGCGTGGGTGTGGGCGTCGGCGTGACCGTTGGCGTCGGAGTCGGCGTGGGCGTGGCAGTCGGCCGCGGAGTCGGACTCGGCGAGGGCGTGCGGGTCGGCATCGGGGTCGGCATCAGCCGGGCCGGTAACAAGGCGCGGCGCACCCCGACGCGGCCGAGATAGAACCCGACGAGGAGTCCGAGGGCAACGCAGACCAAGCCCGCAGCAAAGGCAATCAGAGCGCGGCGCATTTCCGGAAAAAGAATGCGGGGCGGAGCGCCGGGGAATTACTTGGCCGGCCCGAAAAGCGCGAAGCCCGCGAGCGCGAGGCCGACCACCGACAGGACCGCCATGATTCCGGCGGGCATAATCTTACCGGTGCTGGCGAAAGCGGGCACAAACCGGATGGCCAGCACCAGGGAAATGAGCGCCAGACCCGCGAGCACGGGGCGCGCGTAGGACGCCATCATCAGCGCGCCGACGAGGAGCAGGATTCCCGAAATTCCCCCGGCGACCAGGGACGGCATGCTGCCGGCCTTCACGTAGCCGATGATGCCTCCGGCCAACGTCAGGAGCCCGAAGACGATGAAATAAACTTTGGCGATGGCCATCATGGTTTCGTGGGAAGCGCGCTGGAGATTCAGGGCAGATCGTATTCCGGATCAAAATCGCACGACGGCGACTCCGCGTGCGGCCGCATCGCCTGCACGCGACGATTGAGGAAAAACCGAAGGATGAAAAGCGGCGCGAGCGCGATGGCGACCGCGGCGAGCTTGACGAGCGCGCCCGGGAAAACGCGCGGGCGGTTGTTCGCGATCGCCTGCAAGCCCTCGCGCACCACCTGCTGAACGGAAACCTCGAGCGCGTCGGGCGTGGCGTTTCCGCCGACGCGATGGCCGTTGCGCCTGGCTGACTGCGCAAATTCCGTCTCGACCGGACCCGGGCAGAGATGCGTGACGCCGACGCCGGTGCCGGCCAGCTCCGCGCGCAACGCCTCGGAAAAACTGCTCACGTAGGACTTCGTCGCCGCATAAACTCCGAGGCCCGGAATCGGTAGCAGGCACGCCATCGAGCTAACGTTCAGGATTGCGCCGGGGCGATGGTGCCGCAGAGTCGGGAGGAGGCGATGGCAAAGGTAGGTCAGGGAAACGACGTTCACCTGGAGCATCTCGTCGACCCGCGACCAATCCGCCGTCTCAAACGGTCCGTGGTCGCCGAGCCCGGCATTATTGATCAGCAAATCGAGTTCAAAACCCTCCGTCTCCATCCAGTCGCACAGGAGCTGGGTATCGGACATGTTGGTCAGATCGGTGGGCCGGACCGTGACGCGCAAGGTCGGGTTGGCGTGGCGCAATTCCTCGGCGAGTTCCTCGAGACGATCCTCCCGGCGGGCGACCAGGATCAGCTGCGCGGCGAGCGGCGCGAGTTGGCGGGCAAATTCCGCGCCGATTCCCGACGAGGCTCCCGTGATGAGGGCGGTGCAGGCAAGCAAGTCTTTCATGTCCAAAGGAGGCGGTGAGATGGATCCCCAGTGAATCGCAGGTCGCCCGAAGAGTGGTTCCCGAAATACTAGATTGCCGCCCGGCGAGGGCAACCGTTATCGTCCGCCGCGATGCATGTGTGCCCCCTCGAGGAGCAGAAGGCGTTCACGACCAAGGACGGATCGACCATCCGGGTCATCCTCGATCGCGCCAACGCCTCCGCGCAAAACCAGAGCCTGGCGGAGGCGACCCTGAAAGCCGGCGTCTCGGCTGAGCGCCATTACCACCGCGTGAGCGAGGAATTCTATTTTATCCTGCAGGGCGAGGGCGAGATGCACCTCGGCGACGAAGTGCAGGTCGTCGGGCCGGGTGATGCCATCGTCATTCCGCCGGGGGCGTGGCATTTCATCGCGGCGCGCACCGATCTGCGACTGCTTTGCTGCTGCTCACCCGCCTACTCCCACGAGGACACTTACCTCACGTGAAAAACGGCTGGTTCATCACGGGAACCGACACCGGCGTCGGAAAGACGTACTTCACCACCGCGCTGCTGCGCCACCTGCGCGCGCAAGGGACTGATGCGGTGGGATTCAAACCGATTTGCTGCGGCACGCGAGAAGATTCGGAGGCCATTTGTGCAGCGTCCGGTGACGCGGTTAAGATCGACGAAGTGAATCCCGTCTGGCTGCATCCGCCCGCGGCGCCGTACAGCGCTTCCATCATCGAGGAGCGCCCGATCGATCTCGCACGCATTCGCGACGCGTTCGCGAAACTCCGCGAGCGGCACGCGTGCGTGATCGTCGAGGGCGCCGGCGGCTGGCTCGTGCCGATTCACCGCGACTTTTCGGTGGCGGATCTCGCGACGGAATTTGCCCTGTCGGTCGTCGTGGTCGTCCAAAACCGGCTGGGTTGTCTGAATCACTCGCTACTCACCGCGGAATCGATTCGCGCGAGGGGGCTGCCCTGCGCGGGTTTTGTGCTGAACCACGGACTGAGCGCGCCCACCCGCGATCCGGTGGCCGCCGCAATGCAGGCCGTCGCTACCACCACCAACCGTGCGGTGCTCGAAGACGTCAGCGGTCTGCCCATCCTCTGCGAACTTGATGCCGAGGGCGATCTGCCGGCGAGTCTCCTCGAAATCCTTTCCCGTTGAGAACCGCTACACCAAACCCCGACGGGGAGATCGTCCGGCGAATCGTTGGTCGCGATGGGAGAAATGCGGTTCTGAGGGCGGAATCCGTTGGGCTGACGATGAACTAGAACTTGCGGGATTCGTCGACCCCCGCGACTCTGCCAGTCTACGCGGCATGACCGAGACCTCTCCTTCCCAGCACCAGCCGCATCCGCCGTTGCGTCCGCATTACGAAACGCTGGACGAAAAGCAGCGCTTCCTGCGCGACGTGTTTGATAAGTCGGCCCCGTTCTACGAGGGCATCGCCAGCTGGGGATTCTTCGGGACGGGAGGATGGTACCGGCGGGGCGCGCTGCGCCGCGCGGGATTGAAACCCGGCATGAGGGTGCTTGATGTTGCCACGGGCACGGGCCCGACCGCGCGCGCCATCGCCGATGTGACGAAGGCGCCGGCGGATCTCGTTTGCGTGGAACCGAGCCGAGGAATGCTCCTGGAATCGCGAAAACTCCTGCCCGAGGCGGCCTATTTGCAGGCCGGGGCCGACGATTTACCGCTGGCGGACGCGACGTTCGATTTTCTCACCATGGGCTTCGCGTTGCGCCATGTGAATTCCCTCGATGGCACGTTTCGCGAGTATCACCGCGTCCTGAAGCCCGGCGGCAAAGTGCTCGTGCTCGACGTCACGAAACCAGAAAACGCCTTTGGCATCGCGATGTGGAGATTCTATTTCCGCGACGTGATGCCGAAAGTGACAAAGCTGTTTACCCGCAGCACGGACGCGTCCTACCTGATGAGCTATTACTGGGACACGATGGAGCAAATGATTCCGCCGGGCGACGTTATCGCCTCGCTTGAGGGTGCGGGCTTCAAAGACGTCACCCGCAGACTGGTCCTGGGCTGCTTCAGCGAATATGAGGCGGTCAAGCCGTAACGCGTTGATTCGCCCGCGCGCTGGTTGCTCCCGGCCATTCCGATGATCGCATCCCTTCTTCCCCTCCTCCGCTGCCCGAGCTCGCGGCAACGCCTCGCCGTCGGAACGCCCGCGGAGTTGGAGAAATTGAACTCCGCCATTGTCGCAGGCGGCGTTTGTAACTCCGGCGGTCGCGTGGTCACCGAACCGGCGGAAGCCCTCCTGATTGTTGCTGACCGCTCCTGCGCCTATCTTGTGCGCGACGGAATCCCGATTCTGCTTCCCGAGGAGGCCGTGCCCGCGCCCGGCGTGTGATTCCCAGACTTATGGCTTCGTTCTCGTCCGCTTCGGTCGCGCCCAACGTTGCCGCCGAACCTTGGCTGCGCGCGGAAGGATCGCGGCAGGAGGAGTTGTTTGCGCTCGCGCACGCCGAGCGCGTGCGCGTCTTTGGCGACGAGGTTTTCGTCCGCGGCGTCGTGGAGGTTTCCAATTTCTGCCGGCAAAATTGCTCCTACTGCGGCATGCGCCGCGACAACCGCACGCTCGCCCGATACCGCATCGAGGCCGACAAACTGATCGAGATGTTGGTGCACCATCGCCCGGCGTCGATCACCGACATCAACATCCAGGCCGGGGAGGATCCGGTGGCGGTGCGCGAAATCGTGCTGCCGCTCGTGCGCGCGATTCGCGAACACACGCCCCTCGGCGTGAGCGTCTGCCTGGGCACCCTGTCGCCCCGCGAATACGCAGAGCTTCATGACGCGGGTGCATCCTTTTACATCATCAAACTGGAAACCGGCGACGCGGCCCACTATCGGGCGATGAACTCCCCAGGCCGCGATCTTGCCAAGCGCCTCCAAGCGATTCGCAATCTCGCCGCCACCGGCTGGGCCGTATCTTCCGGACTCATCGCCGGACTGCCGGGCCAGACTGACTCCATGCTGGCGGCCACGCTCGATCTGCTCGCCGAACTTCCCCTCGCGGGCAACAGCGTGAGTCCCTTCATTCCGGGCACGGAGATACCGCTCTCGCACGAAGCGGCGGCCGCGCCTGAGCTGACGTTGAACTGCGTCGCGCTGATGCGGCTGCGTAATCCCGAGCGAATCATTCCCGCCGTCAGCGCGATGAATCTCGTGGGCAAGGGCACGTACGCTCAGGCAATTCGGGCCGGGGCGAATCTCGCGACGATCAATCTCACCCCGGCCGAATGGCGCGAGGATTACCTGCTTTATACGCGCGAGCGGTTCATCATGGACGAACAGCGCGTGCTCGACGCCATCGACGCGGCCGGGTGCCGCCCGGCCGCCCGGCCTCTCATCGCGCGCGAGTAGATTTGGTCTGCCCGCGCATGAACGCGCCCCGCGCCCGCCTGGCGAAAAAGTCCAGCCTGCTTTGGACAAAGTGGGACGTCGTCGTCCGAAAGAACCGCCGCGCCGTCGCGATCGTCGAAGCGGAGACAGGCCGGGCCTGGAACCGCGCGGAAATCAGCGCCTGGGCGGAAGCGCTGGCCGCGGGGCCACTCGCATGCTCCGCGGGCGAATGCGTGGGCTTTTCGCTGTCAAATAGCGCCGAATGGATCGCCGTGTTCCTCGCCTTGCAGCGCGTCGGCGCGGCGGCAATTCCATTGGATCCTTCTCTCACCGCGAATCAACAGGATGCCCTCGCCGAAGCGCTGCGGCTGCGCTTCGTCTGGCGCGACGGCGCACTGCGTGCGGCCTGCGCCGCAGGGCGCGCGTCGCAATCGATGCAAGTCGGCAAGCTCACCTCCGGCAGCACCGGCGAACCCCGCCTCATTCGGTGTTCCGCTGCGCATCTCCTCGCGGACGGCACCAACATCATGCGCACCATGCGAATCCGGCCGTCGGATCGGAATCTCGCCCTCATCCCGCTCGGGCACTCGTACGGCCTCGGGAATCTGGTGGCCCCACTTCTCTTGCAGGGCACGTCCCTGATCTGCGCCCGCGCCTTCGTGCCTCGCCAGATTCCGGGGTGGATCAAAAAACATCGCGCCACGGTGCTGCCCACGGTTCCGGCGGTGTTGTCACTTCTGGCCGCCTTACCCGGGCGCGCGCGGCTCGGACTCCTGAAGCTCGTGATTTCCGCCGGCGCACGGCTACCTGCTGAAACCGCCTGCGATTTCACCGCCCGCTTCGGCCTGCGCGTGCACAATTTTTATGGCTCCTCTGAAACGGGCGGCATCTGCTACGATCGCCGAGGCACGGCGTCCATCGACCGGGAATCCGTCGGCACCGCACTGAGGGGTGTGACGGTTGCGTTGACGCCACGTGGCCGCATCCACGTAACTAGCGAGGCGGTCGCGGCGGGTCGGGGGGGCGAGTTCACGCTGCCGGATTTAGGAAAATTCAACGCCCGCGGCGAGATTGAAATCATTGGACGCGCCGGGCGGGTCGCGAACATCGGGGGCCGCAATATCCATCCGCGCGAGATCGAATCCCGGCTCGCGAGGTTGCCCGGCGTGTCCGACGCATGGGTGCACGTGCTCGCAAGAGCAGGACGCGACTACCTCGTCGCCGCGGTGGAGACGTCGCGGCCGCGGGAAGAAATCGTCTCCGACTTCAACCAGCTCGTCGCGCCCTGGCAGCGACCGCGATTTTGGCTGGTGCTTCCCCGGTTGCCCCGCACGGAACGGGGCAAGCTGGACGCGCCTGCGCTGCGCGCGCGGCTCGAAGCCGGGAATCTCAAGGCGCGGGACGGGCGAGGGTAATTTTTCCCCGGGCGACCACGTCGTCGCGCCCGGCCAGGGTGACCACGACAACAAATTGCGCCAGCGCCCCAAAATCATGTTCCATCTCGACCTCGCAGACAAGGGTGTCACCGGGTAAGGCCGGATGACGCAGTCGAAAATCCAGGACCTGGGCGAGCGAGAATGCGATCGGATTCGAGGATTCAGAACCGGACAGCCGCCCCCACAACGCTCCGGACGCTTGCGCCGCCATCTCGATGATGAGCACGCCAGGCATCACGGGACGATGCGGGAAGTGATCGGCAAAAAAGCCCATCGCCGGATCCAACCACTTGGTGGCGCGCAGCCGCGGCGGATCGCCGGCGAGCAGGTCGATGGCATCGATGAACGAGAATCCGGGGCCGTGCGGCGTGAGGCTCATGGCGGCGGCGGGTTAAACGCGTCAGCGCCAAGCGTCGCGTTTCGTTCCGTGCGACCAAATTCGTAGCGCATCTCCGCACCGCCCGCCAGCCGGATGTTGACCGCCAACGGGTCCAGAACTGGCCAGGCGAACGTGGTGTCAATCCGCGCCGCGCCCTCGGAGACCGCCGATTCGGATCCCGGATTCCGTGTCATTGTCACCACGACCCGGTTGGCTCCCTCGCGGTGGGCTTCGACTCGCGCCGAGGCGAAGCCGGCGGGCAGCTTTCCCTCGAACAGCGAGAGCAGCAGGGTGAGACTGCGCCTCGTGCGTTCGTCGAGGCGGTCGAGTGCGCGCACGGCACTCGCGCGTCCGGGTTTGCGGGTCACGAGCGTGCCATCGCCCGGCAGAAGTACGAGCTCGCCGGCCGGTCGCTCATAGTCAATCCGCAGACGCCCCGGGTTCGCGTAGAGGATTCGCCCACGACTCACCGCAGGATTTCGAAGCCCGGCGAGCGAGAGCGTCTGCGAGAATTCAACCGTCGCCGAGCGCAACGAGGCCTGGCGCTTTTCGAAGCGTTCCTGCAGCGCGCGCGTCTCGGAGGCGGAAAGACTCGAGTCGTCCGCCCACGCTAGGCGGCTTCCAATGGCGCAAGTGGTGGCGAGACCGACGGCGAAGGTGAGGGCGCGGAAGCGTCGGGCGAAAGTGGGACGAATTGGTACCATTGTTCAGGATGGCGGGTGATGACCGGCACAAAAACATCGGCGAGACGCTGGGCGTAATGGGCCAGCGTCTCTTCGGTGGAGCCGCGACGCTCAATGTAGAACGGCTCGAAGGCTTCCACGCGATACAATAGATCCGCCCGGCGGGTCACGGTCACCGGCACGATGGGGCAGCGTTGGGCGAGCGCGATGAGCAGAATGCTGCTCGCAAAGTGTGCCTCCCCGTGGGGCAGGCGCACCAGCGAGGTGTGACCGCCGTGCGGGCGGTCGACCAGCGCCGCGACAAACTTGCCCGCCGCGAGGTGACGCTGAATTTCGAGAAACGAAAATTGATCGTTTCCACCCACTTCAAGGGTCTCCACTCCCCAACGACGGCGGTAGGCGGCGCGCCACTCGCTGAGTCCGCGGCTACCTTCGGGCAGCGTCAACGCGACAATGGGAAAACCGATATCCCTCATCACGACGCCGCCCAGTTCGAACAAACCGAAATGCGCAGTCAGCAACAGCGCGCCCCGGCCCTGATCGTGCGCGGCTTTCATGTGCTCAAAACCGAGGCGCTCGGCGACCAGCGCAATGGCCTCCTCCTTCGCTCGCGACCCAAGGTGGTAGTAATCCGCCAGCGAGATGGCAAAGCTGGTGTAGGTCTTCGCGATCTCCGCCAACGCGGGCGTTCGTCCAAGGATCAGCGCCTGATTCGCCGCGAGGATTTCGTTGAACTGAGGCTGGCCCCGCATATACAGCCACGCGATCGCGCGCGCGAATCCCTGGATGAACCAGCGCGGGACGACCCGGGCGCAGCGTGAAGCCAGTTCGTACGTCCAACGCCGATGAAAAAAAGGATAGCTCTCGGGCGTGGCGCCGGAGGCAAGCGCCTCGAATCGCGCCGATGTCTTCCGGCGCAGAAGCGGATAGCACGCCGGCAAAAGGATCAGCGCCGCGGTGACGGCGGAAAGCGTTCCGAGGTCCATCACGAAACCGAAGTTCGAGAGGATCGGCAACCCGCTGAGCATGGGCGCACTGAATCCCACCATCGCAGTCAGCGCGGTCAGGGTGACGGGGGCCGCGAGGTGATCGCACACCGAGCGCAGGTCGCCGTCGAACTCCTCCAGCGCGAGAAGCAGGTGGAGCGAATAATCGATCACCAGACCGATGAGCAGCGGCAGGCAGAGCAACGAAACAAGCGTGAGCGGAGTTTCCGTCACCGCCAAGCCAGCGAACAACAGCGCAAACGCCGCGGCCAGCGCGCCGAGGTTCATCAGCACCAGCCGGAGTGAGCGCTGCGCGAAAAAGCAGAGTCCGACGATGCACGCGAGCATGATCCCGGAGAGCCGGCGAAAGTCGCGGCCCGCGACCGCCGCCAATTCCTCCGAAAGTCGCACCCATACGCCTTCCCCACCCGCCAGGGCCACCAGCCCATCCGGCGCAGCCTTGGCGCGATCGAGTTCTGCCAGCACGGCCAGCGTGGGGACCGCCCATTCACGATCAAATCCCGCGGAATCGAAGGCCCGCGCGACGACCGGTCCGCGATCCGAACTCCAGACGCGCAAATTTGCCGCGGTACGTTCCGGGTCGGTATTCTCGTGCGCGGGCGAACTGAATCCGCGCGAGTAGATCTTGGTGAGTTGCTCCTGCCCGCGAAAGGCCTCGAGCTGCAACGGCCGCAACGAGCGGAGATCAGTCTGGAAAAAGGGAGTGGCGCTCAAAAGCCACGGACCGACGCATAAGATCGCCATGATCAAGATCGCGCCGCACGCGCAGATCACGCGTCGCCAGCGATCAAGTCCACCTGCGGCCACCGCCGCGCCCCGCGCCAGCCACGCAGGCAGCGACGGCGGTCGCCGATCCAGCCAGCGCGCGAGCAGGGTCGTGGCAAAAAACGCCGTGGCCAGCAAGCCCACCGCGACCAGAACCGCGAGCTGCCGCAAAGCGGGAAAACTCGCGAAATACAGAACGCCGAACGCCGACGCCGTCGTCCAGGCACTCAACCAGATCCCCCGCCGCAGGAGCGGCCAGTGCGCCGAAGCGAGGCGCTCGCCGCGCGCAAAATGGTGATAGACCAGAATGCAGTAATCCATGCCCACCCCGAGGAGAATCGCAGCAAAGGCGAGCCCGATGACATTTAATTCCGCGAAGAGGACGCGCGCCGCAATCAACGCCGCCAGCACCGACAATCCTTGCAGCATCAAGATCCAAAGCAGCGGCACGACCGACCGGTAAAAAAGCCAGAACGCCGCGGCGATCAGCGCGACCGCAACAATCGTCATCAGCGTGAGATCCCGGCGCATCTGCCCGGCAATCTGCGCCGCAAAGGCGGGCCGTCCCGTCACGAGAAACGCGCCCGGCGCCGTCTCGGCGATCGCCCGCTGCACCGCCGCGACAAAGGCTTCACACTGCGCGAAATCTTCCAACGACCCGTCCGTCGCCGCGCGCAGCAGAAGCGGAAACCCACCCGCATCCAGGTTCCCCATCACGGACGAACCGGGGAGCAGCTCGAGCAGGCGTAGCGGATCGATCCGGCGGGCGGCCAGCACCGCCGGATCCGGTGCGCCGAGAAAATCGGTCTGGGTCTCTTCCAGTCGCGCCACGAGCGCGTTTGGATCGCCCAGCAGGTTATTCAACGTCGCGAATCGATCCGACGGCAAGGCGGCCAGCCGGGCCGCGACGAGCCGCGACGCGTCGACGGGTGGCGCGGCCGATATTTCCACCCGGGAAATGCCGGGCTGGCGGCGCAGGCTCGCCGCCACGCTCTCCAGCACGGTGGCCGACGGTGCCCCCCCGGTCGCAGGCACGATGAAGACCGCGTTCTCCGCCACGTTGGATTCCAAAGCCTGCAAAGCGCGCACCGACGCAAGTCCCGGCGGAAAAAGCGGAATGAGTTCGGTTTGGAACCGCGTCGTGACGGCGCTCCAAATTCCCAGCAACAGGACCGCGAGCGCGACAAGATCAGGCCAGCGCGAACTGGCCGACGGCGTGTTCACACGCCCGGCGCCGTGGCTGGCGCCGCATCCTGCATGGGCTTTCGGGCGAGCGGGCGGGGCGTTTCCTCGGCGTGAAAATCGATCCGGGGCGCAATCGCAAACCGCCGTTGCAGCCAGCAGAAAAAATAGAACGCCTTCATCCGCCACCACAGCCGGAACGGCAGCTCCGTTGCGCCGCCCACGATGGCCACAATCGCACTCGGGATGTTCAACACCGGAGCGGGATGCATGAAGAGTTCAAAAGACGGGTTGTCGTAGAACGCCGTGATCATCTTGACGTACACGGTCATCATCCGGTTCACGTCTCGGGTGTATAATCTCCTTTGCGCCGGGCTGAGGCCGGCCGCACCCGCGGCGTCCGCTTCGCCCATCAGCCGCGCCGCCACGCGCGCGGATTTCATCGCCATCATCACCCCGGAGGAAAAAATCGGATCGGTGAAGCCTGCCGCGTCGCCGACAAAAAACACGCGGGGATGCGGCGCAAACGTCTCGAACCGGTAGCTGTAATCCGCCGTGGTGTGGATTCCCCCCAGGCGCTCGGCCTCGCGCAGCCGGTCGTGCAACTCCTTGTAGTTCTGCGTGACGAAATCAAAACTTTCCTCGGGTCGGCGGCCGCTCTCGCGCAAATCGTCGACGCGCTGCACGTAGCCGACCGACGTCTTTTCCGCATCGAGCGGGATAAACCAGAACCATCCGCCGGGCAGCCGGACGATCGTGATGTGTCCCGCCGCATCGCCCTCGTTGCGAAACACGCCGCGAAAATGTGCGTAGGTCGCAATCCGCCGATCCTCCTGGGTCGGCACGCGTGAAAGACCAAGGCTCTTGCCGACAAACGTGTCGCGACCCGTCGCGTCGAGCAGCCAGCGGCAGCGCACCGTGTGCGTCATTCCCTGCCATTCGTAGGTCACCGCATGCTCGGAATCACCAAGGACCAAGCCGCTCGCCCGCGCCTCCTCGCGCACCGTGGCGCCGAGGCTCGCGGCGTGATCGAGGAGAACTTGATCAAAGCGCGCGCGTTCGACTTGGAATGTCTGTCCGTATTCCGGGCTAATTCCCCGGGCGAACCAGAATCGCTGGAAGCGCGTGCCATTCGCCGTGCAAAACTCAGCGCCCTTTTTCTCCATGAAGCCGCCGTCGACCAGTTTCGGCCAAACGCCCGTTTCCTTGAACACGTCATTGCTGAACGGCAGCATCGACTCGCCGATGTGGAAACGCGGAAATTTCTCGCGCTCGAGAATGAGAACTTTGCGCCCGGCCTTCGCGAGGTAGGCGCCCGCGGTGCTGCCGCCCGGACCGCCACCGATGATCACGGTATCGAAGGTCTCAGCGGCGGACGGCTCAATCATGGCGGAATTGTCCACGGATGGGAGGAAATGGAAAGCCAATCCGGCCCGGCGGTCGCGCCGGTAAATCACGCGTTTCGTCTCAACCAGTCCCGCAGTGTCCCCAGGCTTTGCAACGCTTCGCGCGCTGTGGCGGGGTCCTTGATTGGCACTTTGTAGAACTGCTCCACCGCGAGGGTCATCTGCATTGCATCGATCGAGTCGAGCCCCAGACCCCCCGGGCCAAACAGCGGCATGTCTTCCGCGATCTCCGCGGGTTCGACCTTGAGCATGCAGTTCTCGACCAGCAATTTTCTAAGATCGTCGAGTCTGATATCCATGCGATGATGCGTTAATGCGACGTTGGCCTGACCGCCGGAAGAAATCCTCCCGGGTCGGACGCATCACGGCGCCCGCGACGGTTCCTTACGCCCGGGAAACTTTCAAGGCCGATATCTGGTGGTTTTGGCCCCAGATCGGCACGATCCAGTCATTCCCCACGGGAGGATGCGCATCGCGGCTCAGGGCTCGCAGGGTGTTCCAGCCCGCCGTCGCACCAAAGGCCTCACCGAGGTAGCCCGCGCCAATGATGCCCAGACGCGCGACCGTCGCATCGCGGGCAATACCCTCCAGCCACGAATGACCCGCCGTCGGGAAAACGGGGAGCTCGGGAAAAAATGCGGCCAGGACATCGCGGGCGGCGACCCGGGCACCCGCGGGATTGCGGTACGACCGGCCGGGCGAGATCGCGTCGATGCGGTCAACTTTCTCGTCCCCCGCCGGCCGGCGCAGAAGGACCGCGGCCGCGCCCTCGGAGGGTCGAAACGCGGCTCCGGGCCGCAACCACCGCGCCGCCACGTACGCCTCGACCGCAATGATGTCCAGCTCCTCGGCGGCGACGACCAACACGGCATCCACCTCCTCGAGCGCGAGCCAGGTCGCGCCCACTCGCAGGGCATCCAGCCAGGCGGTGTCGTCGCCCACGACGGCATAGGCCGCACCGCCAATTCCGAGAATGGAGGCAGCGTGCGAGAGCGGCGAATTGTAAACGGTCTCCGGAAAAAGCGCGGGGCTCGCCGCCGACTGACCGTGCCGGATTGTTTGTTCAAAAAAACGACGCGAGTAGGCGGGGCAACCGCAGAAAAATGCGCCCACGATTCCCAGTCGGGCATCCGCCGGTCGCGTCCATCCTTCCAGTGCCTGCGCGGCGGCCTCGACCAGATACACCGCCACCGGACTGGCGCGCCGGAGCCGCGGCTCCCGCGCCCATCGATCCAGCGCCGGCTGCTTGGGATCCACGCGAAGCACCGGATAGCACCTGGTCTCGGGCGCGCGCAACGACACCAGCTCAGACGCGAGAATCGGTTCGCGTTTGAGCAGAGCCTCGACCCCCGCACCCGCGGGACTGATCGCGCCGCGACCCGCCACGGCGACGGGAAAAATCGGACGGCGTGATGCGGGCGTGCTCACAGGCAGGAGGCAAAGATCAACGCGGCGTTCGATCCGCCGAAACCGAGATTGACGCTCGCGGCGTAGCGCAGATCGGGTGCGGCACAATCTGCGACGGTCACGAGCGACGACGCGATTTCGGGCATCGGGTCCCGCGTGGCAATCTGCGGCGGGAGGCGCCCGCGGCGAAGCGCCTGCACGGTAAACACTGCCTCGAGCGCCCCGGCGGCGCCGAGCGTGTGACCGATGGCCGCCTTCGTTGAGCTCACGCGCACGCGATCGAGCGACCCCGAACCAAAAAACGCCGCATACGCCGCGACCTCGGCCGTGTCGTTCAACGGAGTCGCGGTCCCGTGCGCATTGACATAGCCAATCGCCGCGGGATCGACCCCCGCCCGCCGCGCCGCCATGCGCAGCGCGGACGCGAGCACGTGTCCGTCCGGGGATGGCTGGGTGAGATGATTCAAATCGGTGGCGTGACCGTAGCCGGCGAATCGCGCCAGCACCGGCGCGCCCCGCCGGGCCGCATGCGCCGCCGTCTCCAGGACCAGAAAAGCGGCCCCCTCGCCCAGCATCAAGCCATCGCGTGTGCGATCGAAAGGGCGGCAGGTCGTGACACTCGTGGCCTGCAGGCAATCGAAGCCGAGGAAGAGTAGTTCGGAAAGCGCCTCGTAGCCGCCGGAGAGAACGATCTCCGCCTGGCCCGTGAGCAACAAGTCGGCGGCGTGGCCCACCGCGTTGGCCCCGCTCGCACAGGCGTTGCCGATGATGGTGGTGATTCCCGCGCGGAAACCAAGGTCATCCTGTAGATCGAGTAGTTGTTGCTGGGGCTGTTGCCTCGCGATCGGCCCAAGCAGTCCGCCCGGACGACACGCGACCAGCCCGCGCAGAAATTCCTCGCCCCATTCCATCGCGCCCGCCGTGGTCGAGACGCTCAGCGCGATCCCATCCAACGCGGGCGTTCCCAACACGCCGGCCTGGGAGAGGGCCTCGCGTGCCGCCGGAAGCATCAACCGCGACGCTCGCGAGAGCCGTTGCGCGGAGCCAGGTTTCGCCGCCAGCCACTCGGGCTTCACCTCGGCCGCCTGCTGGCAACGGCACGCGGATACGCCAAATACGGTCACGGGCCCGGCGCCGTTTTGCCCGGCAATCAAACCCTTCCAAATCTCTTCCACGCTTCCTCCCAGCGCGCAGACGGCACCCAGTCCCGTGATAACCACCGCGTTCGCATCGACGGAATGGGCCGGCGTCATGCGGAGGAACGGCTAATCATCTCCTTCCCCTGCCGCCAGGCCCGGCTGTACCACCAGAACGAGAAGCCAAAGAACACGGCGCCGCAGAGGTTCACGCCAAGCGTATAGCCGAGATGGTACGTTCGACCCGTGTTGTGCAGCGCATAGATCGCGACGTCGCCGCCGGTGGCGAGGCGGGGGAGTGCCAGCGGCATGAGCGCTCCGTGGACCATCCCAAGTCCAAAGCCCGCCGGATCGCTACCGTTAAAACCGGTGCGCGCCGTGCGGTCGAGGATCATTCCAACCCCGAACATCACGAGGGTCCAAATGACAAAGGTGACGATAAGGTTGCGCCACTTGGCCGACGCAGTCACAGGGCTGGACATCGCGGCACTATCGGATGCAATGGCGGACAATGCCAATCACAACCGCGCCCTCGGAGCGGTCCGCCCGCATCGAACGGATCGCCGCGTGCTTCGACTCGCGCTGGCATCAGGGATATGCGCGGGGAAAATTAAGGCACGATCCCGTGTTCGACGACGCGGTGGAATGGGCGCGCCGTGCCGGGCTCGCGGAAGGCGGTCTGCTGGATGCGGGCTGCGGCCTCGGCTTGCTCGCCCTTTGGCTGCGCGCCCATGATGTCGACCTCCCGGTGCGGGGCATTGATCCCGACCCCAAAAAAATCACCGCCGCCCGCGCCGCGGCGGGACGGGGAGGGCTTCGCGGGGTGAGTTTTGAAACGACCGACGCGCGTGACGCCATCGCCACCTTTTCTGGAAGCGTCTTCCTGCTGGATGTGCTGCATTACCTTCCGCTCGCAGATCGTGATCGAGTCCTCGAACGGGCCGCGGCGGCGGCGCCGCCGGGTGCGATCATCTACATCCGGAATGGATTGCGCGACCGGGGCTGGCGCCATCGTTTCACGCGGATGGAGGAATGGTTCGTCCGCCATTCCGGCTGGATTCCCACGCGCAAGTTCCGACTTCCAGACGCGGCGGAAATCACGCGCCATTTCCCGCCGGACGCGTTCGAACCCGACACGCGTCCGTTGTGGGGCCACACGCCCTTCAACAGCCACCGCTTTGCCTTTGTCCGGAGGCGTTGACGGTTGGGGCGAGCGGACGTCCGTGCGAAAGCCAGGAGGACCGCGGCGGGATCACCGCGCTCCAGCCGCCCTCGCGCATTTGCTCAAGCACGGCAGAAATGACCGCGGCGTGATGCGAGCGACCGTGCTTGTCGCGGTGACCCTCGTGCAACATGACGATGCGCCCGGGCGCGAGCCGCGCGGCCAGGCGGCCCGCGACCTCCGCGCCGGACGTCGCGCGCGTGTCGAAGCTCCGGATCGACCATCCCACGACCACCAGGCCAAGCTGGCGCGCGGCCCGGTGGACGAAGACGTTGGCCATGCCGGCCGGCGCGCGAACGAGCTCGGTCGAGTGCCGGATGTCCACCTGAGCGCGTTCAATTTCGCGTCGCGCCGCCCACGGTCCGCTCGCCCAGAATCTCGCCACCGGATGCGTTTGCGTGTGATTGCCGAGTCCATGCCCGCGGCGCACGATTTCGTCGAGCAACGCGGGGTGGCGGCGCGCCTTTTCGCCGATGACGAAAAACGTCGCACGCGCTCCCGCCGCGTCGAGGAGTTCGAGCAAGCGCGGCGTGTCCTCCGGGTCCGGTCCGTCGTCAATCGTCAGCCAGACTTCGCGACGCGGCGTCGCAAAATTTGTCACCACCGGGCCGAACCACGCGCAGTTCGCCAGCGTGGCGGAAATGACGAATGCCGCGCATGCCGGATGAAAAAGGGCCTGCGCCACCGCCGGCGCGCCGGCAAGTGCGGCCACCGGAGCCGACGCCGCCATGCCGGGAAGCACCCACCACGGCAGGTAACCGCGCGGTGCGAGGGGCTGGTCGCGGTTCACGTCGTCGCCGCCTTTCGCCGGCGTGAGAGGATTCGCGGTAAACGTGCGATCATGCCGAAAAATAGGCGCGCATGCGTTCGAATCAAAAGCGCGTTGTCGCGAACGTAGTGAAAATAGGTCGAGCCGCCATCCGACGAACTGAAATATCGCACCGGCACCGGCACATTGATCGGTCGAAATCCCGCCCAACACAATCGAACGACGATTTCGGTGTCGAAATCAAAACGCCGCGCGGTGCGGAGGTTCTCCATGATTGCGACCGTCTCGGCGACCGGATAAACCCGAAAACCAAAGAGCGAATCCGCGATGTCGGCCCAGCCCGTGTTGACGCGCGTGAAGAAATTTCCGGCACGTCGGCCGTGCACCCGCAGGGCCGGCGCATCGGCCCCGAAAACGGGTCGGCCCAGGATCAGCGCATCCGGATTCTCGCGCGCGAGCCGAAAAAAATTGTCGATCGCATCCGCCGGATGCTGGCCATCCGCGTCCATCACCAGCGCGCGGGCAATGCCGGCCTCGCGGGCGCGCCGGAGCGCATCCAGCACCGCCGCGCCCTTGCCGCCGTTGGTTTCGCGGTGCATCACCTCGATGCCCGTATCCACCTGCGCGAGTTCCTCCACCGCCCGCGCGCTACCGTCGGTGCTGCCATCGATCACCACCCAGACGGGTTGCCACACGCTCGCGGCCGCCTTCACCGTCTCAAGAAGTTTGGCTCCGCTGTTAAACGAAGGCAGCACCACGACGCCAAAAGGGACCGGGACCGGAGGAGGCGGAACGGATGGCATTCAGCGCGTGAGGGCGGTGCGGAAATAGGTGTCGACCACCGCGCTCATTTCCCGGGCTTTGCGAAATGAGCCTGGTTCGAATCGTTCACCCATTTCGAATTCGTAGCCAACGGGAAAGGAGAGATCGAGATTGAAGAACGGCACTCGCTTGCCGAGAAATTCGCGCCGCGATCGGATCAGCACCGTCTGTACGGGGGCGCCGGTCCGCCGGGCCAGCAGCGCAAAACCCGGCTGAAGGGAATTGATCGGATCCTCAACCGTGCGCGTTCCCTCCGGAAAAATGATCAGGGTCTCACCCCGCCGGAGCCGCGTCAGGCACTCCTCCACGATTCCGGCCGGCTGTTCGTTGCTCACGAAACCCGCCGCCCGGGCCAGCAGCGCCAGCAGCGGATTGCGCCACACCTCGCCCTTCACGAGGCAAAACGTTTGCGGCAGCTCGGAGAAAAGCAGGATGGCGTCGAGCAGGGTCGGATGATTCGCGACGATGATGACGCCCCGCGCCGAGCGCAGCGGCGCCAGCGGCCGGAGGTCGGCCCGCACCACGCCGCAACCACTCAAATATCGGGTTTGGATGCGCGACACGGCGAAGACGATCCACCGGCCGCAGCGTTCCCGCGTCCGGCTCCAAGGCCAAGCCAGCAACGCGAGGGCGGGCACGCTGCCTCCCACACAGAGCACAAAAGTCAGGACGTAGCCTCCGAGGAGGGCGGCCTGGCGGAGCCGGTGGTTGAAAGGGTTCATGTTGGATCGAACGCGCAAGACATTCCCGCCCAGGCCGTCCCGCTCAGGCTTTCCCCTCCAGCAGGGTCTTCGCCAGCGCGAGGGAGGATTCATTCGCGCCGCCAAGCATGCGCGCAATTTCCTTCACGCGCGCCGGGCCGCTGACCTCGAACAGCCGCGAATGCGTGCGCTCGCCCTCGAATTGTTTCTCCACCACGAAATGCGACGCGGCCTGCGCCGCCACCTGCGGCAGATGCGTGATGCAAAGCACCTGGTGACTGCGCCCCAGCTCGCGCATGCGCGCCCCAACCTTCACCGCGATTTCCCCACCGACGTTGGCGTCGATCTCATCGAAGACCAGCAGCGGCACGGCGTCGTGCTTCGCCAGTACGCTCTTCACCGCAAGCATCACGCGCGAGATCTCGCCGCTCGACGCAATCGAGCGCAACGGCTTGGCCGGCTCGCCGGGATTCGGCGCGAACAAAAATTCCACCGCCTCCAGCCCGCTCGAACGCGGGGCAAAGACAAACTCCGCCGACTCCAGGCCCTTCGCGCCGGGCTGGGCAAGCTTCGCCAGCCGGATTTCAAATTCTGATTTCTTGAAACCCAGTTCCCGCAGCTGCGCCCGGACGTCGGTGGACAACTCCGGCGCGGCCTTCGCGCGCAGGGCAGTGAGCTGGCCACCGGTTTTTCGCAACTCCGTGTCCGCCTCCGCGACCAATTTCCTGAGCCGCGCGAGTTCGTCGCCGCGATTCTCGATCCGGTTCAGCCTCTTCTCCGCGTCGTCCGCGTGCGCGACCACCGCCGTCAGCTCGCCACCGTATTTACGCTTCAGCGATTCGAGCAGGGTCACCCGATCCTCCAGGGCTGCGAGCTGCTTTGGATCCAGATCCATCCCCTCGGCATAACGGGCGAGCGAGCGCGCCAGTTCCTCCAGCTCGACGACCGCCGATTGGTGGGCCGCAAGAAACCCGGCGGCACCCGCGGCGTCGAGCCGCGCCACTTCGCGGAGCATGCGACCCGTCTCCGCCAGGCGCGAGAGAACGGACGGCTCGCTCTCGTTCAATTCCGCGGCGGCCCCCGTGGAAAGTTCGATCAACCGCTTGCTGTTCGCAGCGAGCCGATAGCGTCCGGAAATCTCCACGTCTTCGTCGGGCTTGGGATCCGCGTCGCGAATCTCGCGCACCTGGTGACGCAGCAATTCCAGTTCGCGCTCCACGGAATTCTCCGTCGAGCCGAGTTCATCGGCGTCGGCCCGTAGCGCGTGCAGTCGTCGGAACACCGTCTCGTACGCCGCGCGGGTGGCCCCCGCGTGCGCAAATGCATCCAGCAAATCGAGCTGCTTGTCGGCGGAAAGCAGCGACTGATGATCGTGCGGCCCGTGCAGATCGACGAGCTCTGAGCCGATTTGCTTGAGCACGGTGAGCGTCGTGGCCGAGCCATTGACGAACTGCCGGTTTGCGCCGCCCTGCGCGAAACTACGCTTCAGCAGCAGGCCACCGTCTTCGCACGGCTCCAGACCAAGGTCGACCAGCTGTGCGTCGAGACCCTTGGGATTGTCGACGCGAAAAACCGCTTCGACCGTGCACGCATCGGCCCCGGTGCGGATGAGCGTCTTGTCCGCGCGCTCGCCCAGCAGCAGCTTCAACGCGCCGAGAATCACAGATTTGCCGGCGCCGGTCTCGCCGGTCACCGCGACAAAGCCCCCCTGCAGCTCCCACGTGAGGTCGTCCACCAGCGCGAGATTCTTGATGCGCAGGGACGCGAGCGTTGCGAGCATGGGTCTACTATGTAAACTCGATCCATCGTCCGCAATCCTGCGCAACGGGAACCGGCGACCCATCGATCGCCTGCTTTTCCTCCCGTCGCAATGCCCGGTCTCGACCTCACGTTCCTCGGCACGGGCACCTCCCTCGGCATTCCCGTCATCGGCTGCCGTTGCTCGGTCTGCACGTCGTCCGACCCACGCGACCGCCGCAGCCGCGCGTCGGTGTACGTCCGGACGCTGGAATGCGCGTTCGTCATCGACACCGGGCCGGACTTCCGCACGCAATGCCTGCGCGAGGATATTTCCGAGGTGGACGCGGTGGTGTACACGCACTCGCACACCGATCACATCATGGGCTTCGATGACCTGCGGCCCTTCTGCTTCCTGCACCCCAGCGGCACCGTGCCGATCTACGCGCCGCCGGAAACGATGCGGGACTTTGAGCGCGTGTTTCGCTTCGCGTTTGACGGCATGCACCGCTTTGCGGGCTACCTCATCCCGGAACCGCACGTCGTGGAATCTCCCTTCCAGCTCGGTGGAACCACGCTCACGCCTTTGCCGGTGCCGCACGGGAAGATGACGGTAACCGGCTACCTGCTCTCGCGCGACGACCGGCCGCTTTTCGCCTACCTCAGCGATTGCAACGGCGTGCCAGGAGCGGTGCGCGAGTTGATTCGCGGCGTGGACACGCTCGTGATCGACGCGCTGCGCCACGCGCCGCATCCGACGCATTTGAACGTCGCGGAGGCACTCGATATCTCGGCTGATCTCGCCCCGCGCGACACGCTGCTGACGCACCTTTCGCACGATCTCGGGCACGCCGAGACCGAGGCCAGTTTGCCGCGCGGGGTGCGCATCGCGTACGACGGCCTGAAGCTTTCCCTCTAGCCTTTCGCGGGATGATGAACCGTCGTTATCTCGCGCTGCTGCTCTTTGCGTTCGGTCTGCCGGCGGGGGATCGCGCGGTCGCGCAGAGCATCCCCGGTGGACGCGCAGCCCCGGGTCTGCCGGACCCCGGCAACCCCGCGAATTTCGCGGTCGTCGTCTACAACGCGAACGATCCGCTCGCCGAGCCCCTCGCGAAATTCTACGCGGAAAAACGTGGCATCCCGCCCGGGCGGATGGTCGCGCTGAAGTGTCCGCTGACCGAGGAAATCAGCCGCGAGCAGTACGATCGAGAAATCGCGGAGCCGCTCCGGCGCGCGTTCGACGACCACAAATGGTGGGACCGCTCAAAGGACCAGCCCGGGAGAAATCCCACGAGCACGGTCACGTTAAACCGCATTCGCTATCTGGTGTTGATGCGCGGCATTCCGCTCAAAATCCAGCAGCTGACAACGCCCTACCCGGGAGATGAAGCGCCCAGGCAGCCTGCGGCGATCCAGGCCGCGAACGGCGCGGCCGTCGATTCGGAGTTGGCGGCGCTCGGCGTCTTCACGCGCACGATTTCGGGCTTCGTGCCGAACCCGTATTTTCGCGGCTACAGCCGGATTCTGGAAACGAGTTTTCCCGCGATGATGCTGGTCGGGCGCCTCGATGGGCCGAGCGACGCAATCGTCCGGCGGATGATCGAGGACTCGCTCGCCGCGGAGCAGACCGGCTTGTGGGGCCGCTGCTACATTGATGCGCGCGGGCTTGGCCCCGATTCGGGGGCGCTCTACGAAGGGGAGGCGTGGTTGGAAAAGGCCGCGAAGGAATGCGATCTGCCGGTCGTGATCGATCGGCGCCCCGAGTTGTTTGAGACCGGCTTTCCGATGCGCGAAGTCGCGCTTTATTTCGGCTGGTACGGTGCGGGCGTAGCCGGACCGTTCACGCGGCCGGATTTTCGTTTTGAGCCGGGCGCGGTGGCGGTCCACATCCACTCGTTCAGCGCGTCCAGTATCCGCGACCCGGATCAAGGTTGGGCGGGTCCGCTGCTCGCGAAGGGCGCAGCCGCCACCTGCGGCAACGTGTACGAGCCCTACCTGCATCTCACCGTCCACCTCGACATTTTTCTCGACCGGTTGCAGGCGGGTTTCACGCTCGGGGAGTCCGCTTACATGGCGCTGCCGGGTCTCTCGTGGATGGCGACGGTCGTGGGGGATCCGCTTTACCGGCCCTTCAAGGTCGCGCAGGAACTCGCCATGACGGCGGATCTCGGAATGATCGATCCCGAGGTGGATTTCAAGTCGGTACTCCCGGGCGCGGGGGAAATGCGCGCGTTCGCCACCATCATGCACCAGCGGCGCAGCAAGCCGCCCAACGTGACCGAGGCGGAATTGATCAAGTACGGTCGAAAGTATCGGAGTGGCCGGATCTACGAGGGGCTCGGTCTCTTCCAATTCGCGAACGGCGACGCCCACGCGGCGGCACGCACCTTTGCCACCGCCCGCGAGCTTTACCCGAACCCCGAGGATGCATTGCGCGTGACGCTCCATGAGGCGCGAGCGTTGGCAAAGAGCGGGCGCGGACCCCAGGCGATCGCGCTCCTCGCGGCCACCGTCACCAAGCACGCGGCGTCGCCCGCCGCGGAAAGTTTGCGTGCCTTGCAACGCGAAATCGATCCCGCGCCAACCACGGGCACGCCGACCCCCGCGAAGTAGCGCGCCCCCTTTTCTTGTCATCCCGAGCGACGCCGAGCGACCCCTCGCCGTGGCACAGGCTTCTTGCCCGTGGGGTGGCGGGCCGGCTGCTCCACGATTTCACGTGGGCTCTTAAACCGAATACGCTACAAACGGTCTGACGCGTATGACTTCCGTTGCGACCGCCGATCCCGCCCCAGGCTACGCCGCGCTCTGCGCCGGGCGGATGCTGCGCGAGATGCCGCCGCTCGCCGCCATGCCGGAAATTGAATGGCAGGCACGCTGGTTTGCCGGCGGCTTCGGCACCCGCTTCACCACCACCGATGGTCGCGCGGTCGAGATCGTCCAATTCGGCGTGTGGAACCGAGGCGCGGGTCCGGACTTCCTCGACACCGCGGTGCGTTTTGATGACGGACCCCCGCAGCAGGGTGCGATCGAACTCGATCTCGAGGCCGACGACTGGGAGCGCCACGGCCACGGCAACAATCCCGACTTTGAGAATGTCGTGCTGCATTTGTTCGCGACCGTAAGCACCACCCGTGAATCGTTCACCCGCACGGCGGCGCACCGCCTCGTCCCGCGCGTGCGACTCGACACCGCGCGGCTGGACGATGGCCTCGCTACTTATCCGGTGCTGGCGCGGCCGGGCCGGTGTGCGGCGCCGTTGCGTGAATTCGGCCCCGGGCGCGCGGAATCGCTCCTGCTCGCCGCGGCGCGCCATCGCCTGCAGCGAAAATCCCAGCGCTGGGTTCGCCTCGCGGCGGCACACGGGACCGATGAAGCGCTCCACCAAATGCTCGCGATGGCGCTCGGCTATCGCGAGAACCAGCTGCCCTTCCAACTCATCGCGCAACGCCTGCCGCTCCGATTGTTGCGGGCGAACGCCGAGAGTACGGCGGCGTGGTTGCTTGGACTCGGCGGGTTTCTGCATGGTCGCGAATTCGGTCCCGACGCGAAGCTGACGCGCCGCTATCTGCGCGCCACGTGGGAGGCCTGGTGGCCGAAGCGGGGTGAGTGGGCGCGGCTGATCCTGCCGCGCCACGCGTGGCGTCTCGGCGGCAGCCGCCCGACGAATCATCCGCAACGCCGGCTTGCAGCGCTCGCCGCGATCGTGCGCGGGTGGCCCAGGGTGCGGGCGATTCTCACGGCGAAGGATCCGACGACCGCGGCACAGACAGTCCTCGGCGGCGTCAGCGATCCATTTTGGGAGCACCACTTCACGCTGACCTCCGCCCGCCAGACCCGGCCGATCGCGCTGTTGGGATCGAGCCGCATCGCGGAGATTCTCGCGAACGTGATTTATCCCGCCGTCTTCTCGCGCCGGCCGGCCGCCTGGCGCCAATACGTCCAACTTCCGGCCGAGCTGACCAACCGGCGCGTCGAGACCGCCGCGGCTCGGTTATTTGGCGGCAACGCGGTTTTCCGCCGGGCCGTCCCGGCCACCGTCGCGGTGCAACAGGGGCTGCTGCAGGTCTACGAGGATTTCTGCCTGCGCGACGCCTCGGACTGCGCGCGATGCACGTTTCCCGAGCGCGTGCGCGCCTGGAACCCGGGCGGCTGACGCCGCCCGGGAAACTCGAAATTCGAAACTCGAAACTCGAAACTCGAAGAAAACGCCGCCAAAATCAAAATTCGAAAAAGGCCGAAAACGGATGACTGCGTTTGCAAATTTCCGCTCGTTTGGACCATTGAACCGTACTTCGAACTTCCCCGAGGCCCCGGTCCTCGGTCCTGCCCCTTTCCGCCATTTTCCGCCCTTCGAACTACCTTCGAGTTTCGAATTTCGAGTTTCGAGTTTCCCCGGCAGCCCCGCGCCTCGGGGCTCCGCCCCTTTCAGCCCTTGGAACTTCCTTCGAGTTTCGAATTTCGAAATTCGGGCTTACCCGAGGCTTTCCGCCTCGGGGCTTTGCCTCTCTCAGCCCTTGGAACTTCCTTCGAGTTTCGAACTTCGAGTTTCGAATTTCCCCGGCGGCCTCAGCCGCCGGGCCTTTTGCCTCTTGCCAAAACCGGCGATCCGATTCACAAAAACACTTCGCGGCCTTGATGTTTCCTAACGACGCGATGTCCCACGATTTAACGAGATGACCGAGATCGAGCTGAAAGTTTTCCTCGACGTCACCCGCAACTTCTTCGAGAAGCTCGGCGCGGAGCCGGCCACGTTGGGGCCGGGAACGATCAGTTTTGACGATCCAAAACTCCTGGATTTCACCGGCTTGATCGAAATTGGCGGCCCGAGCAGCGGCTACGTGTGCCTGACGATGTCGCGCGCGATGCTCACCGCGATTCTGATCGCGCAGGGCGGAACCCCGGCCGGCGACGTGGCCCTGGCGGAGACCGTGTACGAGGTGGCCAGTGTCGTCGCCAACCATGCCCGCCAGTCGCTCGGCGGCCGCATTATGATTTCGAGCCCCACCCCAATCATGGGCGCGGATTACGGTCCCGCCTTCCCCATGCCCGTTTACCGCACCCCCGTGCGCTGGAACCAGCACGAGGGACTCCTGATTGTCGCCCTTGAACGACCATGAACCCAGAATCTCCCAGCCAATCCTTTATGCTGGCCGGCGCCAGCGCGCTGACCAAGCCAAGCGACGTCTACCAGATCAACGCGAACTTCGAGAACTTCGCGCACAATATCAAACTGCGCACGCTCGAGTGGCGCGTATTATTCGCGATCGACGGCTACCGGACCGTGCGCGAAATCTGCCTCCAGCTCCATCTCGATGAGGACCAGGCGCGCGAAATCTTCGGGAAGCTCTCGCTCCTCAATTTGATCCAGGAAGAGGAAATCTCGCTCTCCGATTTCCTCCAGCGCAGTCCGAATTTACAGCTGGATGATGCCCCGACGCTGACGATTGGTGGTACCTCACCTTTCCGCGCTCCCCTCGCGCTCCAAACCGCGAACTTTTCGGAACCGGCTCCGCCCGCCTCCGTCTCGGTCGTGTCATCGGAATCCGACCCGGACGTTTACGCCGACGAAGAGGTGGAGGAAGAACCGGCCGCCCCCGCGCCGCCCCCGCCGATTTCCCGCGTGGGCGCGGAGGCGCCACCCGTGTACTCCGACGTGGTCGTTGACATGCAGCCGCTCGTGCCCATCGCGCCGCCGGAACCGCCG
The DNA here is from genome assembly GCA_025353105.1 of Verrucomicrobiota bacterium. GTDB lineage: Bacteria > Verrucomicrobiota > Verrucomicrobiia > Chthoniobacterales > SZAS-18 > SZAS-18. The sequence goes on along the minus strand of JANXRG010000035.1, from coordinate 12,526 downwards.
CCCGCGCCGGTGCCGGTTTTTGTGTCTCCCGCCGCCCCGTGGCGTCCGCAACCGCCGCCGATCGCGCCGCCAGTTTTCGTTCCACCGGTCTCGCCCCGCCTGCCCGCGCCCATCGTCCCGCCGCTAATGTTCACGCCACCGGCCCCGTTTCCGCCGGTGGCCGCGTCGGAACCACCCAGCCTTCCGCCCGCGCCGGTGCCGCCACCGCCTCGGCCGATGGCAGAACCGCCGCATCGCATTGCGAAATTCTCCTCCCCGGTCCCGCTCGTGCACACGTACGAGCCGACGCGCACCGCCGCGGTTCCCGTGCCCCCGCCGCCGCCTCCCGTGGAAGGGATCGTCCTGCCACCGCCGCCGGTGCGTCCCCTCTTCGGGGCTTCACCGTTGCCCGGAACCACGTCGGTTCCCGTGATCCCGCCGGTGCAAAGCTCGCCCCCGCCCATTCCGATTGCGCTGCCCCGCACCGGACCCATCTCGCTGATCATTCCGCCGATGCCCAAGGTGGAACCCCTCATTCCGCCGTTTGCGTCGGCTCCGCCTCCGCCCCCCGCCGCGCGGGAAGAATTCGCGACAGTACCCGACCCCGATTCGTCCGCTCTGCCGCCGGCCGAACCGATCCAACGCCTCACCACCCTGCCGCCGCTCGGCCGTCGGGTGGAGTCGCCCCCGCCGGTGTCGATGACGCCAACGACGCCGATCACGCCCGTGACGCCGCCGCCGTTTCCGATTGCGCCGCTGGTTCCCGCCTCCGGCCCCATGCCAGTCGTTGCACCGGTATCCACGTCGACATCCGAACCCGTTCCGGCGCCGCCCGCACTGCCGCCGCTGTTCCCGATTGCGCCGCTCGTTGCCGCCACCGGCCCCATCCCCGTCTCTGCGCCGGAATCCACGGCAGCACCCGACCCCGTTTCGGCGCCGCCGGCCACGCCACCGCCGTTCCCGATTGAGTCGCCGGTCGCCGCCCCCGCGCCCATCCCTGCCCCGGAGCCCACGCCCGCCCTCGAACCCGTTTCGTCGCCGCCACCGCCTCCACCACCCACCCCTCCGGCGCCGCGATTCAGGTTGGGAGCGGTGGTCGATTACATCACGAGGCAGTCCGGCGGTGGCACGTTGGGACAGCTCGCGACCTATCGGGTGCTGCTGCAAGTGCCGGCCGAGCTGTTGCGGGAATCGGGCATCCGCTCGTTTGCGTTCGATGGTTCCAGCGAAATCGAGATCAAGAATCCGGAACTGCAACTCGCGTTGGTGGCCGCGGTTGAGCGCACACTCAACGTGCAGGTGCCCGCGGGACAGTTCCTCCGCTAGCGACCGGCGGCGTGCGATCGAAATCGTTTGCGCGCTTCCGTCGCGCGTGATTGCGTTTCGGGGTTATTCGCGGGTGTAGTTCAATGGTAGAACACGAGCTTCCCAAGCTTGATACGAGGGTTCGATTCCCTTCACCCGCTCTCCGTCGAGGGTTTTGGTTTTGGATGGAATTGACGGAATTTTGAGAATTGTCGGATGACCGTTTCCCTGTCCTCTCGTCCACCCGTGGGCCTTCGCTTTCCGTTGTCCCCCGTCCCCCGTCCTCCGTCCTCCGTCCTCTGTCCTCTGTCCTCTGTCCTCTGTCCTCTGTCCTCTGTCCTCTGTCCTCCGTCCTCTGTCCTCTGTCCTCTGACATTTGCCTCCGTCGACTCTCGACCCTCGACTCTTCATTCCGCCTTTCCATTCCTCCTTCTTCCCTCTTCCCTGTTCCTGTCCATGCCCGCCTCCCGCCGCTTCCTCCTTCTTTCCTCTTCCTTGTTCGTTTTTTCCCTCGCCGCGTTCGCGGCCGATGACGCTCCCTTCGCGCCCGCCCAGCGCACCGCCATCGACAACGACCTCGACCAGTCGTTCGCGGCCACCAAGGCGCCCGGTGTCATCGTGGGCATCTGGTTCCCGGGCCAGGGCAGCTACGTCGCGACTCGCGGAGTCGCCGACGTGACGACGAAGCGACCGATGGGCGTCGACGATCACTTCCGCATCGGCAGCATCACCAAGACCTTCACCGCCACCGCGCTGCTGATCCTCGCCGACGAAAAGAAGCTCGGACTCGACGATCCCGTGAGCAAATACGCGCCGTGGGTGCCCAACGGCGAAAAAATCACCCTGCGCATGCTCGCCGACATGACGGCCGGTCTGCACAGCTACACCGAGGACGACGCGTGGGTGAAGCTGGCGTTTTCAAACTTCCAGCGCGAGTGGACGCCGCGCGAGCTGGTCGACGCGGGCCTTGCGCAGCCGCCCGACTTCCCGCCGGGCCAGGGCTGGCACTACAGCAACACCAACTACGTGCTGCTCGGCATGATCGTCGAGCAGGTGTCCGGCAAAAAGATCCAGGACCTCTTCGCCGAGAAAATCTTCACGCCGTTGAAGCTGTCGCAGACCTCGTGGCCCACGACGTCGGCGATGCCGTCGCCGTACGCGCGCGGCACCACGGTGCAGACCCTCGACGACAGCCTCGACGACGCGACCAATCGCAACCCGAGCTGGGCGTTCACCGCCGGCCAGCTCATCTCCACGCTGGCAGATCTGCGCACGTGGGTCGTGTCGTACACCACCGGCACGCTCATCTCGCCCGCGATGCAAAAGGAGCGGCTGACGTGGATGACCATGCCGCCGAACACGCCCGTGCGCGCTTATGGAATCGGCGTCGGCACCGATCACGGCTGGCTCGGCCACACGGGCGAGCTCCCCGGCTACAACTGCGCCGCCTACTACTTCCCCGAGAAAAAAGCCGCCGTCGTCATCATGGTGAACACCGACATCCCCGTCGGCAAAGCCAACCCCGCCCCCACCATCTTCAAAGCACTGACCACAGTTCTCACCCCCGCCAACGTGCCGGAATAGCCCATCCTCTTACCGCCGAGCCTCGACCCTCGACTCTCTTTAGAGTTATCAGAGGAAGAATCGGTCTGGACGTCTCAGTATCGCGTATGCGAAGATTGGAAGTCGACAACGTGAAGCCCAATCCCACCGCCTCCGACACGGACGCACGCAATCAGCCTGTTTACGGGATTACCGAAGCTGCGCGATACCTTCGGTTGCCTCCTACGACGCTTGCCTCCTGGGTGCGGGGTCAGTCGTACAAGAGCCACGGGTATGCGCGAAAGTTTCGGGTCGTTATCGAACTGCCCGATCCAAAGGTGCCGCTGCTTTCGTTTCTTAATTTCGTTGAGGCGCATGTATTGGCGGCGCTCCGCCGCAAGCATAACGTCGCTCTGCCGAAGGTCCGAACCGCCCTCGACTTCGTTAGCCGTGAGCTGAAGATTGATCATCCTTTGGCGAACGTCCGGTTTGAAACCGATGGCATTGACCTGTTCGTCCAACATCTTGGTGGACTCGTTTCCGCCTCGCAGCAGGGTCAGATCGCAATGAGAAGTGTTCTGGAAGCATATTTGAAGCGAGTCGAGCGCGACACGGACGGGCGGGCCGTTCGTCTGTTCTTGTTCACGCGAACGGGAGGAGATGAATCTCGGGACCCAAAAATCATTGTCGTTGACCCGTCGATCGCATTCGGCCGGCCAGTGATTGCACGGCGAGCGGTGGCCACAAGCGTGGTGGCGGAGCGCTATCGCGCCGGCGAGGGGACGAAGGAACTCGCCGACGATTATGGCTGCAAGCCGGAAGAAATCGAAGAGGCCGTCCGTTGCGAGTTCGCTCACGCCGCCTGAATCTACGGTCTTTTTCGTGGACCGTTCATTGGGCGGGAAAGTTGTGCCCGACACGCTTCGCGCTGCAGGCGAAAAGGTGGAACGACACGACGATCATTTTCCCGCGGATACGCCGGATTCAGTGTGGTTGGCTGACGTGGGTGCGCGGGGTTGGCTGATCTTGACGAAGGACAAGCAGATCCGACGTCGACCGGCAGAGATTCAGGCGTTTCAAGCCGCAGGTGCAAAGGCCTTCTTCCTCTCTAGCAGCAAAGATCTCACTGGCGCACAGATGGCCGAAATCTTTGTTTGCGCGCTTGCCAAAATGAAGAAAATCGCTCGGAAAACGGATCCTCCATTCATCGCCTCTGTAAGACGAGACGGGTCCGTTCAAGTCATGGAACAATGACGTTGGTCTTCGTTCACCATCACTCGAAATCTCGTTCGCACTTCGGCATTCGCACTTCGACATTCCGCTGTCCGTCCTCTGTTCTCCCCCATTCGCACTTCGGCATTCGGCATTCGGCATTCCCAATTCCTCCTTCCTCCCTGCTCCTTGTTCCTTTCGGCGTGTCCCTCGCCGCCGTTTTGACTCCGTCAAACGTGCCTGAGTAGCATTCCCGCTGTTCTCGGAACGGACCCTGACCCCATCCGATTTCCGATTTCCGACTTCCGCTTTCCAGCTTCACACTTCCCACTTCGCACTTCGCACTTCGGCATTCGCACTTCGACATTCCGCTCTCCGTCCTCTGCTTTCGCTCCCTATACGGCGACAACCTCTCGGTGACTGCGGCCGGCACCAACATACTTGGCACGGTCCAAGTCAGAGTTTTCGGCCGTTACTTTCGCGGCCTTCAGGAGTTTGTGGACGCTGAATTCGTCCACTCCGATCAACTCAATTCCGACCACGTCGTCATCACGGTCGAAATCGACCGTCACAACGATATTCGGGCGGTCAAGCGCCTCCGTCCGAACGACGGCAGTACGCTTAAAGCGCACATACGCCGCCCGCACTTCCGTATCGATTTCCACGACTGGAGGCATCTTGCTACGGACGGTGATTATTTCGCGTTGGGTAGCCACGTTTAGTTCAGAATCTCCAGCCAGAAATGAGCCAATGTTCGTTCTTCTTTGACTCCGCGATGACCACGAGAGTCACACCTTCCGCGGATTTCTCGTACTTGTAAATGAATCCTCCGTGTTCTCCGCGGGCCTGTTGCGTTTTCTTGTCGTGATAATTCACAACTTGGCGCATCTCCTCGAAATTCAATCCTCGCTCCCGCACTCGCATGACGCCGTGCGCTGTGTGGTGAAAAATCGGAGTGGCAATTTCGCCCTTATGCCAGTTGTAACAGGCTGATAAAAGGAAAAATACATTGATCCAGTTGCACTCGAGCCTGCCTCATTCCGCACTCAGCTTTAGCACTTCGGCGTTCGCACCTCGGCATTCGGCACTCCAGAGTCCCCACCGCCCTCCGTCATCGTTCCTCCTTCCTCCCTGCTCCCTGCTCCCTGTTCCTTTCTGCCCGGTCCTCACCCCCGCGAACGTCCCCGAGTAGCGCGCCCGCTGTTCGGCGAAAGCGGAAGGCTCGATTCCACCTCTGTCTGCCTCAAGAAATGTCAAATGTCACGGTGTGACCCCGTTCCCTTCCGCGAGCGTCTTTTTCAGATTTTTGCATGTGTCGATTCTTAATTTCTCATTCGCCAGCCATTCACGTTCGCTAGTATTTGCGGGTCTTGTGTTAATGGCTTCAAGTCGGCGGCGAATCTCCGACGGGTTGGCGAGTAACGTCGCTTCTGTTTCAGACACCACGGCACGACGAAATAGTTCAAAGATATGAAGCGCTTCTTGGGAGATTAATTGCCCAAATCGCGCGCGGAACAGGATTTCACCCATTTCCATTCTCCTGAATGTCTCGGGCGCGATTTCTGATTTGGCGTTTCGAAAAAAGCCTCCGCCAGCAGGGCGTCCGCGATTCGTTTTCGCGCGTTTCACGCGGGACTTCTTCTTCATCGGATTCATTCCTTAGTCACATCAGGCAGTTTTTCTACGCTGCGGCGAACGTCCTCGGCAGAGAAGTGGGTATAAGCTCTCGAAATCGCTTCGGAGTCGTGGCCGATTATGTCCATCGCCATCGAGTTGCTCACACCTGCCGCTTTCAAGAATGTGGTTGCAGTGTGCCGCAGGCAATGAAAGGAAATCTCTGCACGTTCGCGGGTGGTATTTCGGCCTTTCCCCGTTGACCTGTGAGGCCGCTTCTCCGCCATTCCTACGGAGACCAGCAATTGGCGAAACTGATTGCTCAATGTCGCGGTCGACGCGGCCGATGCCGCGCGAGGGAACAAAGGTGCGTCGGGAGAATCGCTTGCGGGTAATTCGGAAACGTAGTCGAACAAAGGCGCGACCAAGGGAAGCACCATCCGGCGCCCTGTCTTCTGTGTCTGGAAGGCGATTTCTGAATCCTGTGTGGATGCACCCATCTTTATCGCCTGCCATGTGAGCGCAGCCAGGTCTCCGAGGCGCTGCCCGGTGTATAGGCCGAAGAGTATTAGTCCGCGCCATTCCATATCCGCCGCGGCCAGTAGGCGCTTCACTTCCGCAACGGTAAATGGTCGCCGATTGCTTTCACCTCGCTGTTTGAGGACCTCCACGGCAAGGGCCGGATTCGACGTGACGAGGCCCCGCTTCAACGCGGTAGCGAAGAGACCTCGAAGCACTTTCACGGCAAGGTTGGCCGACGCTCGCGACAGTTTCTCAACCTGTTCGTCGCGGAGTTTGGTGATAACTTCGGGCTGAATGGTGACGAGGTCCCTGTCGGCTTTGGCGCCAAGAAACTTGATGAAGCGGTCGACTACACCTTGATAACGCTCATGCGTCGACGGTTCCGTTTCGATGGCCTTCATCTTGAGCCATGTTGCGGCCCATTCGCGGACGGTGTTTTGGGGCATACGGTCGCCGGTCGCCACGCAAAAGGCATCGGCGACCCCTTCCGCTATGATGGTCCGCGCGCTATCGGGGGTGAGGACGCCTTTGCGGCCCTTCCGAGCCGCCTTTGCCCATGCCCTCGCCACTTCCTCCGCTTGGCGCTTATTGCGCGTTTTGGTGGACCGGAAAGCCCGTTGACCGTTTGGGAGGGTGTAGGCCGCAAAGTAGAACGGGCGGCCCGGTTGGAGATGTATGCTTGCCATGGCGCATAACACTTTTGCATAACAACCTACGCCGTTCAAGCTCGTTCTAACAAGTACTAAATAAGAGTAATATGAATTTGCAAAGAGACGAAAGCGTAACGAGGGTTCGATTCCCTTCACCCGCTCGTTTCCGATCGCGGATTTTGGAGGTGGAGAAGTTAACCACGGAGAACACCAAGCAAGGCCTAAGCGGTAAACTTCATCGATCGGCGCCTCGCGCCGATGAGTGAGCCTTGGCTGTTCTTCCTGCTGTCCGCCGTCCTCCCGTACTTTGCATTCTCTGAGTTCTTGGCGGTTAAATCACCTCCTTCTCAGGCCTTCGACGTTCGACTCCGCAATTCGGCGTTCCTTTTCTCCCTCCGCCCCTCCGCGTGATGTGCCTCTGGCTGTCCTTTGCTTCGCTTGGCTCCCGCTTTGGTTGCCGCTACCGGTGCGCGGCTTGAACGGCTGACTCGGTCTATTCATCGACCTTGGCTGTGGTTAACTATCGTCTTTTTCCAATCCGCATTCCGATTTCCCGCTTCCGCATTCCGAAATCTGAATTTGCCTCGTCCCTCGATCCGGTGGCTATCATCATCGGCTACCGTCCATCGCGCCTCCAGCGCTCCGATCTTGCTCCATGTCCGCCCTTTTTTGGCTAATTCCTTCGCCTTACCAAATCTAAAATCTAAGATCTGAAATTCCCCGCCATGCGTCCCCTCCCTGTCCCTGCTGGCTCTCGACGCTCGATTGTACCCCACGCATTTGCTTTCACGCCGCCTCCGCGTTGCTCATCGCTGCCTCTGCGATCTCCCAGCTATGTCGACGCGCCCCGCGTCTCCATTCAGGACTTTTCGCTTCGTTCAAATCTCGACGCTCGACGCTACATACCCTTCCTCCTTCTTCCTTGCTCGTTGCTCCTCGCCGCCGCCGTTCTTGCGGGGGCGGACATCCCCTTCCCGCCCGCCCAGCGCGCCGCCATCGACATCGCCCTCGACAAATCATTCGCGGCCACCAAGGCGCACGGCGTGATCGTGGGCATCTGGATCCCGGGCCAGGGCAGCTACGTCGCGACGCGCGGCGTGTCCGACGTGACCACCAAGCGACCGATGGGTGTCGACGATCACTTCCGCATCGGCAGCATCACCAAGACCTTCACTGCCACCGCGCTCCTCATCCTTGCCGACGAGAAGAAGCTCGGGCTCGACGATCCCGTCAGCAAGTACGCGCCGTGGGTCCCCAACGGCGAAAAAATCACCCTGCGCATGCTCGCCGACATGACGGCCGGGCTGCCCAGCTACACCGAGAACGACACGTGGGTGACGCAGGCGTTTTCAAACTTCAAGCGCGAGTGGACGCCACGCGAGTTGGTCGACGCGGGCCTGACGCAGCCGCCCGACTTCCCGCCCGGCCAGGGCTGGCACTATAGCAACACCAACTACGTGCTGCTCGGCCTGATCCTCGAGCAGGTTTCCGGCAAGAAAAGCCAGGACCTCTTTGCCGAGAAAATCTTCACGCCGCTGAAGTTGATGCAGACCTCGTGGCCCACAACCTCGGCCATGCCGTCGCCGTCTGCACACGGCACCACGGTGCAAACCCTCAACGACAAACTCGACGACGCGACCAATCGCAATCCGAGCTGGGCGTTCACCGCCGGCCAGCTCATCTCCACACTGGCGGATCGGCACACGTGGGTCGTGTCGTACACCGCTGGCACGCTCATCTCGCCCGCGATGCAGAAAGAGCGTCTGACCTGGATGACCATGCCGCCGAACACGCCCGCGCGCGCGTATGGCATTGGGATTGGAACCGATCACGGCTGGCTCGGTCACACCGGCGAACTCCCCGGCTACAACTGCGCCGCCTATTACTTCCCCGAGAAAAAAGCCGCCGTCGTCATCATGGTGAACACCGACATCCCCGTCGGCAAGGCCAACCCCGCCCCCACGATTCTCAAAGCCCTCACGGCGGTTTTGACTCCGTCAAATGTACCGGAGTAGCAAGTCAGTGATTCTGCCCGCTCGTTCGGACTTCGGCATTCGGCATTTGCCCGGCGTCTTTGCGGTCTCTGCGTTCTTTGCGGTTAACTCTGCCGTCTCCCACTTAGGACTTCCTCTTCTTGGATTCCTTGTTGGTTAATTCCGCTGCCTACTTTTCGCGTTCTCCGTCCTCTGTCGTCTGTACTCCCCTGCTGGGCGTCGACTGTCGACTCCCCAATCTCGCATTCCCTCTTCCCCTTCCGCGCCGCTGCGTGAAACCCCTCGGGATTCCGATTTCCCGCCTCCACGTTCAGACTTCGGCATTCGCATTTCGGCATTCCAGATTGTCCTCCGCCCTGCGGGCTTTCGACGTTCGACTCGAGCTCGACGCGACGGTTTATTCTGGGCGTCGAGCTGGCAAACCCGCATACTGGCGAATGGCCTAACGCCGACCTGCCCCCATGAACTTCTCCAAACGTTTCGCGACGCTCGCCCTCGCGGCCCTCGTCGTCCTTTCTTCCTTCCTTTTTGCTCCCTGTTCCTTTTCCCAGGTCCCCCAGCTCCTCAACTACCAGGGCCGCGTTGCGGTCATCGGCACCAATTTCAACGGCACCGGCCAGTTCAAGTTTGCGCTCGTCAACGGCAACGGCACCCAGACCTACTGGAGCAACGACGGCACCAGCAATGCCGGCAGCCAGCCGACCGCCTCAGTCTCGCTCCCGGTCGTCAACGGCCTCTACTCCGTGCTGCTTGGCAACGCCCTGCTGCCGAACATGACGATTGTGCCCGTCGCGGTCTTCACCAATCCCGACGTCCGGCTGCGCGTCTGGTTCAATGACGGCTCGCACGGATTTCAACTGCTCACGCCCGATCAACGCATCGCCGCGGTGGGCTACGCCATCATGGCCGGCAATGTGCCCGACGGCTCCATCACCGGCGCCAAGCTCGCGGTCGGAGCGGTCGGCGCGGCGAACATCGCCGACGGCGCGATCACCAACGCCCAGCTCGCCGCCGGCACGGCCGCCGCCAATCTGAACGCCAGCGGCCAGAGCGGCGTGGCCAGCGGCGGCGTCATCATGTCGACCAATCCCAACGCGACCGAATTGCTCAACGCGGGCTACGTCCGGCTCACCGGCATCGAGACGGCCGAGCGCTTCAACCCGTTGCATAACGCGCCGCCCGGCGATCGCTACATCCACACGGCCGTCTGGACGGGCACGGAAATGATCGTCTGGGGCGGCGTGAATGCCAACAGCACCTATCTCAATGACGGCGCACGCTACAATCCGACCTTCGATCTCTGGACGCCCATCTCGAAGATCAACGCACCGTCCGAGCGCGCGGGACACACCGGCGTGCTGGCCGCGGGCATCATGCTGATATGGGGCGGCACGAACGCGACCACGCCCTTCAGCGACGGCGGCTATTACAATCCGGCCAGCGACGAGTGGACGACCATTCCCGCCAACGGGAACGTGGCCGCGCGCGCCTACCACACCGCTGTGGTCACCGGCAGCAACGAGATGATCGTCTGGGGCGGCCTCGGTGCGGGCGGCACGCCGCTCAATTCGGGCGGTCGCTTCAATTTCACCCAGTTTCAAAGCGTCACCACGCTCACCAACGCCCCGGCGGTCCGCTAGGTGCACCGCGCCGTCTGGACCGGCACGGAAATGATCGTCTGGGGCGGCGCGCTAAGCGGCAGCTCCTTTTACAACAATGGCGCGCACTACAATCCGACCACCAACACCTGGGCCGCCATGTCGGCCAGTCCGCTGGCCACGCGCTATGCGCACGTCATGGTCTGGACGGGTTCGGGGGTGCTGATTTGGGGAGGCTTGGGGGGCGTTTACTACAACGACGTGGCCAACTACAATCCCGGGCCCAAGACCTGGGCCACGCTTTCGAACGTCAACGCGCCGAGCCCGCGCTTTTATTCCACCGCGGTTTGGAGCGGCTCGGCCATGCTCGTCTTCGGCGGTCAGGGCGCGGCGGGCACTCCGCTTGGCGACGGCGCGAGCTTTGATCCCGTCGCTAACATCTGGACCACATTCGCCACCGTGGACGCGCCCAGTGGCCGCTACGCCCACACCGGCGTTTGGACGGGGACCGAGATGATTGTCTGGGGCGGTTACGGGCGCATCAATACGTCGGTGTCCACCTTGAAGGATGGTGGCCGCTTCACGCCCGGGGTGGGCGGTGGCACGTGGAAATCGTTGGTCGCAGCGCGCGGCGGTTCGACCACGGTTTGGACCGGTGGCGAGTTGCTCATCTGGGGCGGCGGCTATGGCGATCTCGTTTATCCGGGCGGCCTGCGACTCGACCTGGCCACCAACTCCTGGCGGCGCATCGCCAACGATCCCGCCATCACACCGCGCTTCGGCCACACCGCCATTTGGTCGGGCAGCCAAATGATCATCTGGGGCGGTTTCAACATTACCTACACGCCTTTCACCACCTACAATTACACGAATACCGGCGGACGCTACAACCCCGCTACGGACACGTGGCTTGTCACCGACACGAACAACGCACCCACGGCGCGGAGTTCCCACACGGCAATTTGGACCGGGGCCGAGATGATAGTGTGGGGTGGCTACGATGTCACTTACGCTGGCGATGGTGGGCGATACAATCCGGCGTCGGACACATGGACGCCCGTGCCGGTTGATCCAGCCGTATCGGCGCGGGCCAGCCACAAGTCCGTCTGGACCGGCGGCGAAATGTTGGTGTGGGGCGGCTATGGAGCCGGCTTTGTTTATGCTGCGGTCGGGGCGCGATATGATCCCGTCAACGGCATCTGGACCGCGATGGGTGCGGTCGACTCACCCACGCCGCGCATTGATTTCAGCCTGGTCTGGACGGGAAGCGAAATGATCGTGTGGGGCGGCGTGGCCGCGGTCATCTTTGACTACGTGGCAGATGGCGGCCGCTACAACCCCGCCACCGACACATGGACCGCCATCCCGGTCTCGCCGCTGATCGGCCGGCGCGGCACCCATGCGGCGATCTGGAGTGGCACCGAGATGATCATCTGGGGAGGACGCAACACGCCCGGCGGCAATAGTCTCGGCGATGGCGGCCGCTTCGAGCCCGCCGCGGCCGGCGGCGTCGGGAAGTGGAGCGCGATTGCGCCGAACGGCACCATCGGCGGACGCACTGATCTCGCCGGCGCCATCTGGACCGGGACCGAAATGCTGCTGAACGCCCCGTACAGTTCCGAGCGCGGCAACTACGCCGACGTATTCTCCTACACGCCGCCCAAGACTCTCTACCTCTACGTCCGTCCGTAGTTCAGTACTCGTTTTTCGACTTTCAACTTTCGACTCGTCCTGTGGGGCTGCCGTCCCCTATCCCCCTCCTCCTTGTTCCTTTGACCCGCTGGCGTTCGCGCCTTGCCCTGCCCCCTTCATTCAGCCGTGACGTCTTTCGCGTACGACTCCAAATAACCACAGGCCGGACAGCAAAACGCGATTTCTTCGCGGGTTTCCTTGCCGAGAACCCGAGTTCCCGTCCAAGGCGACGATTTCGAAACTCGGCTTGCGACAGCCAGTCTCCAACTGTAGCCGTTTCAAATGAAAGCAAAGGACCCCGCGGCAGCGGTGCGGATTGAAGAGCTGCGCAAACGCCTCAAGGAACTCGACGCCCAACGGACCGCCGTCTCCGCCGAACTCCACCGGCTTGTTGACCCGGAATCCGTTGAGGCGTTGC
>JANXRG010000027.1 GCA_025353105.1 Verrucomicrobiota bacterium | reverse complement strand
GTATGCCGATCAAGTTGCCGAACGCTCGCCATTCGGAATGCACTCAAGCCGTCACCGATCCGACCAGCTCGCAGAACTTCTTCAGATCGATATTGCCGCCGGAAACGATTGCGACGATCGGACCCTGACCGGCTTTACCCGTCAACGCGGCCGCGAGCGGCAGGGCGCCCGCGCCCTCCGAGATGATGCGCGCCTTTTCCGCCATCAGCCGCATGGCCCTTTTCGTTTCCTCCAGGCTGACCACGAGGTAGCCGTCCACCAGCGGCTTCATGCGCTCCCACATGCGCGGGAACACGCTCTGACCGCCGGCGCCGTCGACGAACGATGACTTCCAGTCCTTGAAGATTTGCGGCGAACCCGCGGCGAACGAAAGCGCGGCTGGCGCGGCGGTCTCCGGTTCCACGCCCCAAATCTTGATCTCCGGCCGGAGCGCCTTGATCGCGCTGCCCACCCCCACGATCAACCCACCGCCGCCCACGCCGCCAATGACCGCCACCGCGTCGGGCGCGTCTTCCAGGATTTCCAGACCCATGGTCGCATGGCCCGCGATGAAATTGTGATCGTCGAACGGATGCACAAACGCACCGTCGGCGCCGGGAAATGCGCGGTCGTCCAGGGCCTTCCACGCGACCTCGTACGGCACCGGAATGAGCTTGGCGCCCAGCGCCTTCATGCGTGCGACTTTCGAGGCGGGCGCGGTTTCGATCACCACCACCGTGCACGGCACCCCGGCTTTTCTGGCGGCATAGGCCACCCCCTGCCCGGCATTGCCCGCGCTGATCGTCCACACCCCGCGCGCGCGCTCAGACTCGGGCAGCATCGCCACGGCATTGGCGGCGCCCCGCAGTTTGTAGGCGTTGATCGGCTGCAGGTTCTCCAGCTTAAGTCGGATCTCCGGGTAGTCCGGCCCCAGTTCCAGGCGGATCAACGGCGTGTGCACGATCGTCCCCTTGATGCGCTCGCGCGCTTCGCGGATCTCCGACAGCGTGATGGGACGGATCGCTTCAAGGGTCGTGGCCATGAGTCAGTTTCCTGTTTTCAACGCGGAAAGCACCCCCAAAGATTCGCCGGCAAATCACGGAGTCAGCGAGGCAGTGTAGGCGGCAATCGCGATGATGTCGTCGAGTGTCAACCGGGCCACCACCTCCTTCATCGGCAGCACCTCCGCGCCGGCGCGCGCGCCATTTTGCATGTCGAGCAACTGGCGGACGACGTAGCTGGGCGATCGACCGGCCAGGCCCGGGATGTCCATCAACCCCTTCAAGTCGTCGCCATGACAATTCGTACACTGCACGGTCCGGCCGCCGCCCGTGTTCACCAGCACCCCGCCTTTTTTGATGCTGCCCGCCGGCACGTACGCGACGAAACCCGATCGCGGATCGCGCAGCTCGGTCCGTGGCAGATCCTCCGCCGTTTCGATGATGCGCTGGCCGATCGGCTCGGTCCCCGCACCCGCAACCGGCGCCAGCATCGATCCCGTGATGACCTCCGTCTTGGGCACGCTGTCGGTTTCCACCACGCGAATCCAGGGCTTGTATTTCAAACGGGCGAAGTACACGGCCGCAGCCTTGGCTTCGTTGACGGTCGCGTTCCGGCCCACGGTCATCATCAGGTTTTGCGGCAGCATGCCGGGCTCCGAACACTTGCGGCGTCCGGCTTGGAAATCGGCCATCTGCTGCACGATGTAGGCCGCCGGCAATCCGGCCAGGCTGGCGTTCTCGGGACGGCCCTGCCCGTTCGGCAAATGACACATCGCGCACGCCAGCACGTCCGGCTTGCGACCGCGCGCCACGACGTCTGGCATCAACGGATGATCGCCCGGATACCAGTCGTGCGCCGTGTAGACATCGCGAAGCTGCGTCAGCGTGAAGGCCGCGTTGCTGCCCGTCAGGCGCTTCGGGATGCCGTCGTCGGGTGGAGGTTGAAAGCCCGCGGGCGTGACGGGATATGCCCACGGCGGGTTAACCGGCGACGGTGCTGGCGCCGTGGAATTCTGAGCCGGCATCCGAAGCCCAAAAATCTCGCCCGCCAGCAGGACCGCCGCGATCTGAGCCGCTTGCTTGCTCCAACTCGTCCGTCGCCCCCTTACCCGCATCAGCCCACCCTCCGCCGCAGAGCCAACAGGACGCAAATCCCCAGGGCGGCCAGCACGAAGGTCGATGGTTCCGGGATGACATTGACGATCATGTCCACTTCACCCAGCCGCGGGCCATTTGCGCCCGCGCCGGATGCGACGGCAAAGAGCTGAAAGTGATAATTTCCCAGCACATCCGTCGGCAGTCCGGAAAACGAAATATTCTCGGAGTTTTGCGCGATGTTATTGGTGAGCACCAGGCCGGCGGAAGTGGCAGCCGTGCCGATGGTGCCCTGGCCGTTCAGGGTGGCATTGTTTCCGTAAGCATTGTCCGGCAGCGCGGTCAGGACGTTGAACGGAGTGACGAAGTTTCCCGGAGTGGTCGGCGTGTCGAAGGTCAGATAAAAATCGAAGGCCCCGAGGTTGTTCGTGCCGGCGCCGCTGGGATTCGTGTTGATGGAAAACCAATAGTTCCAGGTCGCCTTGGTGCTGCCCGGCTTCGTACCCGCCGGAAAGAAAAACGTTCCCGCGCCGTCATTCGGGCTGGTGGGAATCGTGCCGATGATCGTGGTCTGCCCGCGGAGCGAAAGCTGCAGGTTGAGACTCGTGTCCAGCACCGAATTCCAAAACCCGTCCGGATTCCCCGTCCCATTGATGGCCGTGACGGTGTTGTTGAAAGTGACGATCACGTCCGCCCGCGCAGGCTGCGCCGTCCACAAACCGACCGCGCAAAGGCTCACGCGTATCCAGCCGCGCAGGCAATTTTTCATGTCGAATCGGGCATGCCTTAGGATCCACCGTTTCGCGCGGTCACCGCCCCGCCGGTGACTCGCCGCCCGAGGAGTGCCCCGAGCCACGCCATCGGAATGTAAGCGCCCAACAGATCGAGTGCCATGAACCACGCCGGCGCGGGGATCATGAAGCAGGCCGCAATGCCGCCCAGCAGGAAGATCGCCCCCATGGCGTAGGCGAAAACCGACCGATGGCTGCCCGCGATCAGGTAGGCGCTGAACGCCCCCGCCAGCGTGCCCAATGCGTGCGCCAGGAACGGAAACAGAAAGTTCTTTGGCGTCAGCAAATGGATGGAGGCGCTGAGGCTCTGGACGGTTGTCATGTCGACCCCGGCCGGCGGCGGGATCACCCGCGGCCCGAGCGTGACGAGGGCCATGTTGACGACCGACCCCACCACCATGCCGATAATCACCGCGAGGATGTTTCTAAGAATCGAGTTCATGGGCGCGATGCGGAACGCGCCAAATTGAGCGACCGGCGGGTCGGAAAGTAAAGTACCAATCCGTCCCTCACGTGAACCAACCGCCGCGCCCTGGAGAACGCGGTGAATTTCATCACGACGCACGCGAAGGACACGAAGAAGACAAAGGGCAAAGCGGACTGAGACCCTGGCTAGGATGACAGCAAAGGATGGGAAGCAGGCGGGCCACGGATCAAGCCGGAGGAAACAAATCCTGCAAATCCTGTCCAGAAATCCATCACGCCCGGCCGAAGCGTCAGAGCTTCACTCAACTTCAACCCTCATTCCTCGAGCAGGAATTTCCGCATTTCTCGGACGACCAACGCTTCGTCAACGATGAAAACGTAGTGATTTGCGTCGTGCAGTTCGATGACTCGCGAATGCTTCATACCGGAGCGAAAGTTTTCGATCGCACCGCTTATCCATACCGAGAGCGCCCCGATGCTGCGATCGTAGTTCTGTCGGCGGGCAGGGTCCAAATCCCAATAGTACGGCAGGTGGTATTGGGATGTGATCCGATTGAAAATACCGAGAGTCGGAACCTCGATACGCCCGTATTCCGCCGGGCGTAAGCCCTCCAGGATCTTCCGGGAAATGTCCGGAGGCGTGACCGCTCCGAGCACCTTGCCGGAGCGGCTTGTTCGGATCGACTGAGAGATCGCGGCGAGCGGCTTTCGGTATCCGTCGTCACGCGCATCGGCGGCGGCAAGATGTTGCACCGATTTGAGGTCAGCCTCTGTCAACGCCGGGGCGGGCGGCGGCTGCGGGAGAGCGGGC
>JANXRG010000108.1 GCA_025353105.1 Verrucomicrobiota bacterium | reverse complement strand
CGTACTACAACGCGGCGATGAACGAAATCGTGTTCCCGGCCGGAATCCTGCAGCCGCCGTTTTTCTCCTTCACCGCGGATGACGCGATCAACTACGGCGGCATCGGCATGGTGATCGGCCACGAGATGACGCACGGCTTTGACGACCAGGGCCGGCAGTTCGACGCTGAGGGCAACCTGCGCGACTGGTGGACGAAGGAGGACGGCGAGAAGTTCAAGGAACGCGCGAAGGTCATTGTCGATCAATTCAGCAACTACATCGTCATCGACGACATGAAGGTGAATGGTGAACTCACGCAGGGAGAGAACATCGCGGATCTCGGCGGGCTCAAGATTGCCTACGATGCGTTCCTCAAGGCGCTGGAGGCCAAGCCCGGCGCAGCCGACCAGAAAATCGACGGCTTTACCCCGATGCAGCGTTTCTTTCTCGGCTACGCGCAGGTGTGGCGCAGCAACACGCGGCCGGAAGCGATCAAACTGCGCCTCAAGACCGATCCCCATTCGCCGCCGGAACTGCGCGTGAATGCCCCACTCTCCAATCTCCCCGAGTTCATGGCGGCGTTCAGCTGTCCGCCCGACTCAGCCATGGTCCGCCCGGCGAACCAGCAGGTGAAGATCTGGTAACGGACGGGAGTGCTGGACAAAGCCGCCGGCGCGAAGGCCGGCGGCTCGCGCTGGACGGAAGATGATGCGAGTAGTCCAGGTGCCATCGCGCTGGATTCTCTTGTTCGTGTTGCTCACGACGCTGCTGACCTTGATTCCCGCACGCGCAGATGATCGGGACCGCGCGTATCGCGATGCGCTGCGGTCGGAGCTGGCTGGAATTGGTGCACCAAAGGTTGATGTGTCCGAGGCACGCCGGCTCATCGACAAAGGCGTGGTGCTTCTCGACACGCGGACCAAGAAGGAATTCGCCGTCAGCCATCTGCCTGGCGCACGGCTGGTCCCTTTCGGTGCGTGGCAACTTCTCGCCGGTCCCACGATCCCGCATGACCTGCCGCTCGACACCCCGATTGTGGTGTATTGCACGATCGGCTGGCGGAGTGGCAAGACAGTGGAAGCCCTGCGCGCCAAAGGCTATGCCGGGGCCGTCAATCTCTATGGCGGCATCATCCAATGGCACAATGAAGGCGGTGCGCTAGTCGATGCCGATGGCCGGGTCACGAAACAGGTTCATCCTTACGCGCAGCGCTACGCCCGTTACCTCCACGACTGATCGGAGGACGTGGCGCGCCGCATTCTCAGGGCCGCGCCGGCACGGTCAGCATCCGCGTCTGAAGTTCGTCCGCGTGGGTGGCGAAACTTTCGCGAAACACGCGCGCCAATTCCGGCAAATCCTGCACGCGCATGGTCGTGTCGTGTTTGGGATTGTCGTCGTTCGGCCAACGCTCGTTCCACCACGAGAAGCCAATGATGGACGGATGCTTGCGCGCGAGCAGGGACGCGAGGGCATCGGCGGCCCACGGGGCCGGGGAAGCGGTGGAGTTACCGGCTGTGCAGCCAAACTCCGCCACGATCACCGGCTTGCCCGGCGCCAGCTCGCTTAAACGCGGCACGGAGTAGTCGAGCATGTCGCCGAGTTTTTCGCTCGCGGGCTCGTCCGGCGTGATCGGTCCGTACGTGCTCAGGGCCAGGAAGTCGACCACGTCATCGCCCGGATAGTAGTTTTCCATCCGGTTCCAATCCTCGCGCGGATCATCATGCACATCGGGGTGCCAGACCCATGCAATGTTCGTCGCGCCTTCCGCGCGCATCAGCTCGACGATGTGCCGGAACGCGGCGGCAAATCGCTCGGGTCCGTCGTATTTCTTCGGATCGCCGAAGCCCTTCTTCTTGTCGCGACCATGCCAGGCGCCGTTCCACGGAAACCAGATGCCGTTGAATTCGGTGCCCCATTCCACGAGGAGGGGCCCGCCGTAGTCCCGCGCGGCGCGAGCCCAAGCGCGGAGGTCCCGATCAAACAAGCCATCGATGATGCCCTGGTGCGTGAAAGTGTGATCGCGTCGATCCTGCTCGGGCTTCTCGCGGAGCATGAGGCGGATGTACGGCGTGGAACCCGCGGCGCGAATCCAGTCGGCCGTGACTCGCGGAAACGCGCGGCTCTGCCCAGTGAACCAGTTGTGCGAGAAATAGACCCACGCCGCCGATTGCCCGACAGCCGATTCATATTCCCGCAGGTCCTTGATCGTGAGGTCGTCTTCGTCGCCGGTGAGCCCGCCGGGGTACACGCCGTGATAAAGTCGGCCGGGCGGCGGGGGGGCGGGCTTCGTCATCACCTTCGCGGTGTCCGGGAGGTCAGCACCGAGGGCGAGACTCGTCGCGCCCCACCAGGCCAGAATGGAAAAAACTCGGGAAGGAATAAGGCCTCGAAACACAACGAAGGACCCTAGCCTGATTGCGGCCCTTTGCAGGCGCGTTCCATTCGCGTTGCAAGCGCGGGCGCGTCAGCCATCGTTCGGCGTTCATGCCGCCACCCTCCGCAACCAGGGCGAAGCCCTCCGCCCGCCCGGCCAAACTCCCGCGCTGGGCGCGGTGGCTGCGGACCGCCGCGGTGGTTTGCGCCGGCCTGCTGTTGATTCCCGTGTTCGAAGTCGGTTGCGTAAAGGTGGTCAATCCACCTGTCACGTCCCTGATGCTCGCGCGGTGGGTCGAGGGAAAGTTTTCGAGCGAGTTCAAAGGCGGGATCCGCTCTGAATGGCGGTCGTGGGAACAACTGCCCGATCCGTTTCTTCGTTGCGTATGGGTGAGTGAGGACGGGCGCTTCTTCCGGCACGGCGGTTTCGATTGGATCGAGATGCAGGCGGCGCTGGCTCGCGCCCAGCGCACCGGCGGCGATCCGCGCGGCAGCTCCACGATCACGATGCAATGCGCACGTTCGACCTTTCTTTGGACGGGCCGATCCTATGTGCGCAAGGCGCTCGAGGCGTACTACACGTTTCTGATGGAGCGCATGTTGAGCAAGCGCCGCATCTTTGAAATTTATGCCAACGTCATCGAAATGGGTGACGGCATTTATGGCGTCGAAGCCGCCAGCCACGCGCATTTCGGCGTGCCGTCGGTCAGACTCAGCCTCGCCCAAAGTGCGATGCTGGCGGCGATGCTGCCCAATCCGCGGCGATGGAATCCGCGCGAGCCCACGCGACGTCTGCGCTGGCGGCAGCAACACATTCTGCGGGAATTGGAGTCGTCCGCCGTCGCGTGGCCAAAGGGAATCCGCAACTAGGGGTGCCAGGCATCAGCGCCCGCTGGCGGGCGCCGGCACCCGGCGTTTTCGGACCGCCCGGGGCTTCGGCGCGGGTTTGGCCGGAAGGATGAACGCGTCGAACTTTGGCCGGATGCGGGGTGGAACCACCGCCTGCACGCGCATGCCGCCGGGTTCCACCGCCGAGGACAGCACCTGGCCATGGCGGTGTAGCAGAGAGAGTAATTCACCGCGGTCGTGCGGGAGAAGAAGTTCAACGACCGCCGGATGGTCGGACAACAACTCGGCCGCGCGATGCAGCAACTCGTCGAGCCCCTCACCGGTCTTGGCCGAGATGCACAAGGCGTCGGGAAAATGCCGCTTCAACGGGAGAAGGACTTCATTCCCGGCCAGTCGATCCACCTTGTTCAGCACCGTCAGAATCGGTTTTTCGTCGGCGCCAAGTTCGTGCAACACGCTCATCGTGGTGGCGTGAAAAGCGTACACTTCCGGATCGCTCGCATCGAGCACATGAATCAGGAACTCGGCGAGCACCGCCTCCTCCAGCGTCGCCTTGAACGCCTCGACCAGGCGAGTTGGCAGGCGGCGCACGAATCCGACGGTGTCGGTCAGGAGCAGAGTCTGCCCATTCGGCAGATCCACCCGGCGGGTGGTGGGGTCGAGCGTCGCGAAGAGTTTGTCTTCGATGAAGACGTCCGCGCCGGTGAGCTTTTTCAGCAGCGATGATTTACCGGCGTTGGTGTAGCCGACGATGGAGGCACGGGGAAGGGGGACGCGCTGGCGACGTTTGCGCTGCGTGGCCCGCTGCGAGCGCACCACGGTGAGTTCGGCCTTCAGTTTTTCGATGCTGCGGCGCACGAGGCGGCGATCGATTTCGAGCTGACTCTCGCCTTCGCCCTTGCCGCCGAGACCGCCGCCCTGCTGGCGATTCAAGTGGCTCCACGCCCGCGTCAGCCGCGGCAGGGAATACTGAGCGCGGGCAAGCGCGACCTGCAACCTTGCCTCCATCGTCCGTGCGCGCTGCGCAAAAATGTCGAGAATCACTTCCTCGCGATCGATGACCGCCAGCCCGGAGAGCTTCTCCCAATTACGCTGCTGGCCGGGCGTGATCTGATTGTCAATAATGATGACGCCCGCGCCAGCCGCCTTGGCCAGCTCCACAATCTCCGCGGCCTTGCCGGTGCCGGTGAAATAGGCCGCTTGCAGTCCGGTCACCTTGACCAGCATTGTTCCCACCACGGGCAGACCGAGCGTCCAGACCAATTCACCCAGTTCCTCGAGCAGGCTGCGGCCTTCCGCCGCCGTGTCGGCGCCCACGTGGACTCCCACAAGAAACGCCTTTGTTCCCGCGGAGCTTGGTCGATCGACAATCTGTGACATGCCCGTTTTCTCTCGCAGAAAAAATCGCTCGTGCAATCTCTGCCCGCCGCGGCCGTCGCCGGACCGGCCTATTTCTTCGGCGGTCCGGCCTTGGTCACGAGAATCACGCGATCGCCGACGACGCGAATGGACTTGAAACGCTCGAGTTGCTCGCGGGCGCCGCGATTCGTGGACTTCTTGAGCTCTTCGTTGATCTGGCGTTGAGCGTCGGCGGTGGCAACCTGCGACAGCGCCCAATCCGGCATGGACTTCCCATTCGCCTCGATCAGCTTCGGCTTGAAGCTGATTTCGCCGTTACTCCATTCGAAAAAGGCGACGAATTTGCCGTTGAAATAGCGGCTTTTCAGCCGCGAGAGCGGAACTTGGTCAAGGGGAACGCTGACCTCGGCGCCGAAGTTTCCGTCCGCAATGGTGATAAACGATTTACCGCGCATCTTTTCAAAATCCGGACGGCGCGCAATCAGCGCATTCAGATCCGCAGCGGTGAGTTCAACCGTCGTTTCCTGACCACTTTGGTACGCTTCAGAGAGTCGCTTGAGCAACATCGAGGCATTTTCGTATTGGGTGTCGGTCGGCTGCTCGACCCGGATGGCGACGGGTTGGGTCGAAGTCAGGTTGTCGACGAACTTGCCAAAATAATAGTAGACACTGCCGCCAATGATCGCGGCCATGGCAATGCCCACCACCACGAGGGTGAGGCAGCCCTTGGCAAAGCAACCCATGCCTTGATTTTGTTGATCGCTCATAGACGGGAGAAGTAAGCGCTCGCTTTCGATTTGAAAAGCGGATTCAACCGCGGCGGAAAAATTCAGCGATGCTCTCGACCACAAAGATCATTTGCTCGCGCGTCAACTCGGGATACACCGGCAGCGCCAGCACTTCCGCGGCGGCCCGCTCGGATTCCGGGAAAGCGCCCGCGCGATAATCCAGCGCGGCAAAACACTCCTGCAAATGGAGCGGCAACGGATAATAGACGGCGCAGCCGATGCCGCAGGATTTGAGATGAGCCAGCAATTCGTCGCGCCGGGGCGTCCGGATCACGTATTGGTGATAGATGTGATGGTGGCGCAGACCGGCCTGGGCGTAGGGCTCCGCCGGAAGGGTGATCTTTCCGGTCAGCCCGGCGGCTTCGAACAACTTGCGATAAAGCGCCGCATGGTCGCGGCGGGCATCGGACCAGCCATCAAGGTGGGGCAGCTTCACGGAGAGCACGGCGGCCTGCAACGCGTCGAGCCGGAAATTCCCGCCGACAAAACGATGAACGTATTGCGTGTCCATGCCGTGCATCCGCATTGCGCGCAGCGGCGCCTCGTCGCGCACGTCGCGCCCGACGGCGAGTCCGGCATCGCCGAATGCGCCAAGATTTTTGGACGGGAAAAACGAGTACCAGCCGAACTCGCCCATCGAGCCCGCATCGCCCCGGAGACCATCAGGAAAGGGGTACTCGGCGCCTATAGCCTGCGAGGCATCCTCGAGCACAGGGATGCCGTACGCCTTGCCGAGGGCCAGAAATTCTTTCATGGCCGCGCAAAGACCGAAGAGATGCACCGGCACAATCGCCCGGATGCGTTCGCCGGTCGGTGCGCGCAGCACCCCGTCGGCGTCCCGCCGCGCGACGTTGCCGAGATACGACGCCACCGCCGCGGGCGAGAGATTGAAGGTGCCGGCCTCGATGTCGCAGAAAATCGGCCGGGCTCCGACGCGCGACACGCAACCGGCGGTGGCGAAGAAGGTGAAGGGCGTGGTGATGACCGCATCGCCGGGACCGATTCCGAGGTGCATCAGGATCGCGAGTTGCGCATCGGTGCCGCTGGACATGCCAACGGCGAAGGCGCTGTGGCAGTAGTCGCGGATGGCGACTTCGAATTCAGCGACGACCGGTCCAAGGATGAAATACTGGGATTCAACCACCTCACGGAGGCGGACCTCGATCGAATCGCGGAGCGGACCGTATTGCGCCTTGAGATCAAGGAGGGGAACTTGCATGCGTGCAATCTGGCTGGACTTCGAGGGATGAAAAGTGCCGGCGCGCGATTCGTCCCGCCGTCAGACGCCAGCCGGAGCAGACTCGACGGAGAACCCCTCCGCGCGCTGGCGGACCAGTTCGTAGGTGCGCTTCACGCGGTGCGAGCGCGAAAGGTAGAGCCACCAGACCACGCCGTAGACGAGCGCCCGGCCCAGGGCGGGAAGCATGACTGGAACCAGGGCAGCCGAATCGCCGCCGAGCACTTTGACGAAGGTCGTGAGTGCAATCAGGAAGAGAACCGGAACGAGAAACTGGACGAGGAGAAAGGTCTTGGCCATCCAAATGCCACGCGGGCGAAGTCGCCACAGGAAGATGCCGGCGACAAGGCCAAACGCGATCACGCTTAACTCGACGCCGACGGCCGAGGCAAAGAGCAGGCGGCCAGGGAAATTCGCCTCCTTCCAGGCGAACGCGGACACTTCCAGATAAATCTGAAAACCGCCGACGACGGGACGAAGCACGCACATTGAGATGCAAAAGAACAGCATCCACCCGCCGACCGTCTCGTAATCCACATCGATGGCCCGTTGATAAGCATTGGCACGCGGAGGCATCTGAAAGTGCGCGAGTGCGATGGCAGAATTTAGTCGGGCAGCGCCTCACCGCTGGCGGCCGGTGCGCGCGGGGGCGGGGTGGCCGGCGCGTTGGGCTCGGCGCGGATGATCTGGCGGGGGCGCGGGCGCGGGAAGTCCGTGCCGCCCGGATTGGCCGCGGCGCCGGGAACCGGCGCAATGGGCACTGCCTGGCCGCCGGGATTCGGCAACGTCGGACCGCCGGCGGGCACGCGCTGGGGCAGCGGCCGCACAGGATTTCCACCGGGCGGGGCGAAGTTAGCGGGCGGCGGGGTGGGGCTGTTGACGCGCGGCGCCGGCGCGGCTGAACGCGTGAACGCGAGCGAGGCTTGATCGAAGAGCAAGACGGCAAATTCCGCCCCCTTCTTTACGGTCACGCGCGTCTGCCCGAGTTGCTCGCTCCACTGCACGTTGATCACGCTGACGCCCTGCGGACTCTCCTCGCCGCTCGCCAGGAGAAAGCGTTGGGAATCGCCGCGCTGCGAAATGGTGACGACGTTTTTTTCGCCGATGGTCATAACCCCGGCAATGTAGAGATCGTCCGACCAACCGGGCTGCTTTTGCGTCTGCGCGACGCTGGGCGCGTTGGAGGTCGGTAAGGCGAACGGCGAGCGAGCGAGCGTCTTCTCGTAACGCGAAAGGGGATACGCCGCGGGGATCACCTCCGGATCCTCCGCTCGGGCCGGACCGGCCAGAGCGAGCGCGAGAGCGCCAACGCCGATCACGGCGCGGCGGGAACTGAGGCGGAGGGTTCCGGTGATCACGGTTTGTACCATTTCGCGATGCGGAATTTGCCGCGCAGCAAATTGCTGTCACTCGGATCGGTCTGCACCGTCGCGCTTTCAAAGACGATGAAGCGCTCGGGTTGCTGCACGGTATGCAGGAAGCGCGCAACGGCGGCCCAAGTGCCCTTCGTATCGATGCTGACGGAGACGGACTGGAAGGAAGCATCCGCGCCGACTTTCTCCGCGGGATTGATCACGGGCGGGGCGTCGAGCAGCAAACCGTTGTTGCGCGTCAGCGTCTCGAGGTCGTTGAGCAGATCGATGCTGGCGCGGTCGCGGCCCGCCCCGATCGCGGGCTGCTTCTCGTTGAGCCATGCCTCGCGTTTTGCCCACAGCGTCGATTGCGAAAGGAGCGCCTTGGAGGCGGTCGCCGTCATGCTGCGCGCGCTCCATTGCGCGCGGAGTTCGTTGATCGACCGCAGCAACCCGCGAATGACCAACAGATTGAGCACGACGAAAACGGCGGTTGCGACGAGCAGCAGGAGCTTTCGCTCGCGGACCGAAAGTCGGGTGAAGGCTTCCGGCGGGCGGATCTTCGGCCACTGAAAGGGAACATTGGGCAGCTTCACGATGGGGAAAAAGCGGAGGGATGTTTCAGGCTCCGCCAAAGGAGATGCTGATGCGGAATCGCGCGCGGCCGTTGGCGAGGATTTGGGGTGGTTCGGCGCTGAACCTCAGGCCGGCCAGCTCGGGCCGCGCCTTCAGTTTCTCGTTCAGGTCCGTGGCCAGCGAGGCCGACGGCGCTTCGCCCTGCACGAGGATCTCGCGCGGTGACTGGTCGTAGCTTGTGATGCGGAGATCGGTGGACGGGATGCTCTCGCAGATGTTGTGCAGGACCTCGATTAAGTACAGACGACGATCGAGCGCGGGTGCGAGCGCGTTCCAGCGCTTCATGCTGGCCTGGATTTCCGTAACGCGGGGGGCGTTCGTCGCGATGGAGGCGTCGAGCGACGACACGCGCATTTTCAGAAATGCGATGAACAGCACGCCGAGAACGAGGATGCCTGCATAGACCGCGGCGGCGAGCACCGCGGTGTGTTTCACGCGGTCGACGCGTCCCGCGCGATCGCGCTGATTTTTCCACTGCGGCGGTTGCAGATCCGCGGCGCCCGGAGTCGGCGTGGCCTGGTCGAGATCGATCCACTCGACCGGGACACCGAGCTCAGCCATAAACACGGGCTCAAGGTCCCGTCGACGCGCGTCGATCCGGACGGTCTGGACATTGGTGGGGGCGGACGCCAGTTCCGCGCCCATGAGAATCGGCCCGATCTCGGAGCGGATCGTGGCGGCGGAATTTCCGCCGAGGGGCTGCGCGAAGCTGATCACCCCTCGCTCGCAAATGCCCACGACCACGCGGCCGTGTTCCTCAATGGCGAGAAGCGAGTTTTCGTCGCGGGTCGAATCCGGACAGGCGCGGGCAAGATTGAGAAAGACCTTGCCGGGCCAGCGCGAGCGATCGGCCAGGGGGCGGGCGCCCTCGAGCAGGCGGTCGACCGGCGCCACGATGACGGCGACATCGCTGGCCCCCTCGTTTTCGCGAATGACTTCGAGCCCCGTGACGGCCGCGTCGATCGAGTAGGGCAGCACCTTCTCGAGCTGCAGTTGCGCCATTTCCAAGCGTTCGTCGGAGGAGGCGGCCGGGAGCTGCATCCGTTGCAGCATGACCCATTCGAGGGGAACGAAGAGGACGATTTCCTCCGCGCGATCGGCGGCCGCGACCGCCGCCTCCTCAAGGCTCGAGTACTCGGCCGTCGTCCGGGCGCCGGTTGGTCCCGCGGTGAGCGTCCAGGCGCCCGCCGAGGCTCCGGGTGCAAGCGCGCAGGGGGTCGGAGCCGGCGGGGGCGGTGTTTTCAGTTTTCTCTCCACTGGATAATCTGGGGCTGGTTGCCCCCTTTGGTCGCAACGACGTCAATATAGCGCTTGATCGGGCCCGCACGTCCCTCGCTAGTAATATGGATTGTCGGGTCGTTCAACGAAAGAAGGCCGCCAAGGGCATCGAAGTCCACCTTCGCCAATCCCAGCAAACCCTGCACCTGCCGCAGGTCCGTGAGCTTGATGTCGTCTGCGGTGCCATCCTCCTGATCCGGCCCGGCGCGAAACTGCACGAGGCCCCGCGCGCTGCGCTGGCCGATCCCAGGGATCGACGAGAGCACGTCCTCGTTCGCCCATTGCACGTCGATCGGCCCCTGGCTCAACAACGTGAAATCCTTCTCCCAACCGCTCTGCGAGGTCAGCGGATCACACGCGGGAATCTGGTAAAGCTCGGCGAGATCGCGCAGCGGTTGGTTGGCAATCGGACCGCGCACCGGCGTCTCGTTGCCGTTCAAGCGGCGCACGTCGTCCGCGTCCACCCAGTCGAGGAGGGAATCAACGAATGCCTCGCGCTCGGCGAACGCGAGTCCCTTCGTCGCGAGGTAATTCTTGAGGGTCTCGAGCTTCTTCGGTTCCTCTCCGGCAAGAATCCAGTTGAGGTTCAATCGCCCGCCTTCACCCTTGATGCGTGTGACGAAACCGCGCTGATCGGGAAATTGCTGGACGAGCGCGGGCGTCTTGTAGGTCGAGGCCGAATGGAGCGCGATCTGCAATCCGGAATACGCCATGGCGTGCGCGTCGAGCGCGAGGTTCTCCTCCGCCTGCCAATCCAGATCTGTCGCGACCTTTCGCGCCAGCGCGAGCACGACAAACGTCAGCAGCATCAACGCCCAGATGACGAGCAGCATCGCAGTCCCCGAGGATCCGGGCCGGCGGCGCGGCGGCAGGGGGGTCAGCTGGTTCATGT
This sequence comes from Verrucomicrobiota bacterium, assembly GCA_025353105.1. Lineage (GTDB taxonomy): Bacteria > Verrucomicrobiota > Verrucomicrobiia > Chthoniobacterales > SZAS-18 > SZAS-18. The sequence goes on along the minus strand of JANXRG010000108.1, from coordinate 23,477 downwards.
TCGGGCGGTCTTGGTCGGGAGGCGAATAACCGTTTCGTAGTCGGGGGCGCCGGTGGTGAATCGCATCCGAAAACGGACCAAATTCGGAAGCGCGACCGGGTCATTCCAGTCATCCACCCAGCTGTTGATGCGCGCGTCGTAATACGCGACCTCGAAGGAAGCCACGTTGGAAATCAGCGGCACGTCCGGAAGCGGTTTCGGCGGGAGATTGGGATCGGGCTGGATGACCGCGCGCGAAAGGACGAGCCGGGAGCCATCCCGGTTGGGGACGAGCTCGAGCGTGGCAAAAAAATATCCCTCGCCACGACGCGCGAAGACGCCATTTCCCGGCGGGCTGATCCACATGATGGAATCCGCGGCGGCGCCTGCGCCCCGTTTCGATTTCCCCGTCAACAACTGCGCGCCGCTCGGCACGCGGGCCGGCAGGTTCGCGGCCTGCGCCTGGAAAACTCGATTGAATCCCGCCAACTCAGACTGCAGCGTACCGGCGTTGTAGGCGACGCTTGCGGAGATCAACGTCGAGCCGACGAACTGGTAGAGCGCAAGCGCGACCATCGACAAGATCGCCACCGAGAGAATGATCTCGAGCAGCGTGAAGGCATCACGCGGGCGCTTGGCGCGGGGCGGGGTCATCGGGTCGGTCAATTTCCGCGCAGCAGATAAAAGGTGGAGGTGCGGCTTCGGCGGTCGCCCTCGCTCTCCCATTCGGCGGTGAGCGTCACTTGGTTGAGGCCGGCCATGATCGCGCCCTCCTCATTCTTGAATTCCACGGCCTTGCGCTTCTCGACCATCGTCATGCCCGCAAACGCGCCCTTCATTTCCCGCCGGGCGGAATTATCCGGCATGGCCGGGTTCGCCTGGATTTCCGCCATGCGGTTCTGCAACGCGAGCCGCGCCCGCTCGGATTCAAAACGCAGCCGCTGGGCGACGAGGCATTGCGTGAGCGCCGCTCCGAGCGTGACCACGCCCATCGCGAAGATCGCGACCGCTAGCATAATCTCCAGCAGCATGAAACCGCGGCGGCGAGGTTGGACCCGGGAAAGGCGCGCGTTCATTTGGCGATGAAGGAGCGAATGGTCGGACGGGCGGAGAGCGCGGAGTAGCGCAACTCCCATGAGCCGGAGGGTCCCTTGTAGAGAATGGTGGCGGGCTCGCAGCTGCCGGTCGGCCAGAACGTCCACTCCGGGGCCGGATCCTTCTCGATCGCCGAGGGCAGCAGCAGCGAGTACGATTCCGCGTCGCCCGGGGTGAAGACCTGCTCGATGGCATCAAGGTCTTCGCGCGGCGGGCCGTCGGCCGTCATCCGGATTTTCCGATTGTCCCACGCGAGGACATACACGCGGCCGTCGGCCATGCTGCGTTCCCGGGCCTGCGCCACGAAGGCGTCGAAGGTCTCCATCGACCTCTGCAGGCGTTCGGCCGCAAAAATGCCGTCGAGAGCGGGAAGGGCGATCGCGAGGATCAAAAGAATGAGCGCGATGGAGACTGCAATCTCGATCAACGTGAACGCGCGAGGGCGAAACTTCCGCACAGGGCCAAGGTTAGAGGAGGAAGCCACCCAGCGCAATCGGGCCCGCATGGTTTGACCTTGGGGCCAAAAGACCGTTTACTGCCCCAGTGTTCCTCCTCAAGCCGTGCCGTTTGATGCGCGCCAGCGCGTTCCTGTTGTTGCTGGTATGCACGCTCCCGGTCGGGGCCGCGCTCGCGCAGGCTCCGGGCGTTCCCCCCTCCATCCCGGTCACGCCGCCGCCCCTCGTCGTCCCGCCCATGGCAGGCTTGCCCGGCGCCGGGTCGAGCGCGGGCGAGGAAATGGTGCAGATGCAGCTGCCCAACGCCGATGTCCGCGACGTGCTCAGTTACTACGAGCGCCTGACCAGCAAGCGGCTCGTCCTCGATTCCACCATCCAGGGTCAAATCAACATCGTCGTCAACGGCAAGGTGACGAGGTCTGAGGCGATCAAGCTGATCGAGACGGCGCTACTGCTCAACGGATTTTCCATCGTGCCCGGTGATGGCATCACCAAGGTCCTCGGCTTGAGCAAGAATGCGCGGGGCGCCGGCGTCTCGATTTATTCCGACTTCGCCCAACTGCCCGAGGGTGAGCTGGTCGTGTCGTACCTCTTTCGACTGCGCTACCTGGATCCGACCGAGCTGCAACAGATCCTGCAGCAATACATCACGGCGAATCTCTACACATCATTTGTCGCGCTGCCCAAATCCGGGGCGTTGCTCGTCACGGAGAGCACGAGCGTGATCCGCAAACTCGTCCAGTTGGTGCGCGACGTGGACATTCCGCCGGCGGAGGTCGTGGAGGAATTCATCCGGCTCGAGCGCGCCGATGTTACCAAGGCCGTCGAATTTCTGAATTCCGTCTTCGAGCGCAAGGAAGCCGCCGCCGCGCCCACGGGCAATCGCGTGCGCCCTCGGCCCGCCTCGAACCAGGCGGGCAATCCCAATCCCGCAAATGTCGCCGTGCCAGGCGTGCTGGAAAATCCCGGTCTTTCGAGCGCGCTCGGGGGGATGACCGAGGACGCGATCGTGGTGGGAAAGATTCAGATCACGGCGGACGTGCGCACGAACCGCGTGCACGTCGTGACCCGTCCCGTCAACATGCCGCTCGTGCGCCGGTTGATTGAGGAGTTCGACGCGAACACTCCGTTTGCCGATCCGGTGAAGCGCCGGCTCAAGTTTGTTTCCGCGCGCGACATCCTGCAGATCCTCGTCCAGTCGCTCACCGAGCCAGGGAGCGACCAGTCCGGAAACGCGGGGGCGCCTGGCGCGGCGGGTCGTCCGGCCGCGCAGACCGGCGCGCAGAATCCGCTGTTCGCCAACAATCAGAATCGTTCGGCGTCCGGTTCCGGCACCAATGCCGGCGGGGGCGGACTCAATTTGACGCAGGGTCTCGAGACGCAGCAGACCGACACAACTCCAAGCGCGGTGGTCGTCGGCAACACCAAGCTCATCGCCGATCCGCGCGACAACGCCATCATCATCCAGGGCAGCGGCGAGGCGGTGGATCGCGTGATGAAGATCATCGCGCAGCTCGACGTGCGCGCGCCGCAGGTGCTGATCTCCGCGGTCATCGGCGAGTTCTCGCTCGGCAACGGCATCGAAAGTGGCGTGGATTATATTCTTCGCTCGGGGGCCGTAACGGGTTTCACAAACTTCACCGGCAGCAGTCCGGGATTCATCAATCCAAACAGCACCACGACGCCCGCCACGGGTCTCTCGGTCATCTCGGCTCTCGCGACGGCCCTGGGCGGTTTTAGCGGAGCGGGCGCCGTCGTCCGGGCGACCAGTAATTTCGATATCCTCGTCAAGGCTTTGGAGTCGAGTAACCGATTCAAGACGATTTCCCGTCCCGTCGTCTTCGCGAGCAATAACAAGAAGGCCGTGATCGCGAGCGGTCAGGAAATTGCCGTGCCGACCAGCACGCTGTCGAACATCACCGCCGGCTCGACGGCGAATACAACTTCGGCCGTCAGTTCGTCCATTCAATTCAAGAGTGTGACTCTGCAATTGGAGGTCATCCCGTTGATCAACAGCGACAACGAGGTCACCCTCGACATCTACCAGAAGATCGACTCGGTCGTGTCAGGCGGCGGGGTGGTGATAGCGGGCAATCCCGTTCCGACGATTGCGACGCGTTTTGTCAGGTCGACGGTTTCCGTGCCGAACAACGCCACGATCGTCTTGGGCGGACTCATCAAACAGGAGGACTCGAAGACGCAGAGTGGTCTGCCATTTCTGAGCCGGATCCCGATTCTCGGCTACTTGTTCAAGACCCAAAACAATAGCGCCAGCCGCTCTGAGTTGATTATCTTGCTGCATCCCATGGTGGCGAACACGCAGAAGCAGCTGGTGCGCGCCAAGAGCGACGAAGAGCAACGGTACTATCTTTCCGGCGACCTCGCGGGCCAGCTCTATCCGCCAGGTCGGCCCCAGCCCGCGCCGGATTCGGTGCGCAAGGCGATTCGCGTGCAGCCCGCGCCAGTCCGCCCGAAGCCGAAAACCACCAAGCCCAGGCCGGTCCCTCCCACCGACAAGGATGTGGTTCGGAATGAGGACCCGCCGTCCGATGGTTAGGCCGATCCCAAAGGGTGCGGCGTCCGACCGTTTCTGATTCGAATGTCACCCTTCCGCCAAAAGCTGGTCGAGGCGCTCGTTGCGGCCGGAGTGCCTAGTCTCGAAGAGGCAGGTCAGCTCGCCGATGCCCGCGAACCCGGCGTGACGTGGACCAACACCGCACTCAACTCACCGAAGGTCAACGAGGGCCGCTTTCTCGCGCATCTCGCCGAGGCCTTTGACGTGCCCTATGAACCGCGGCTCGACCCCGCCAAGGTCGAACGCGAGGCGGTGAAGGCGCTCCCGAGCCGCTTCGTTTTTCAGCACCACGTCCTGCCGCTGGAGAAGACGGAAGACTCGCTCACGCTCGCGACCTACGACCTCTTCAATCCCGTCGCCCGCCAGCTCGCCGCGCAGCTCACGCCGGGCAAGACGCTGCGCTGGCTGCTCGTGCCGCGCGCCCCGCTTATCCGCGCGATCAAGACGCTGTACGGCGTGGGCGCGGAGACGTTCGACCAGCTCATCCAGAACAACTCTTCGCTCGATCTACCGGCGGATCGCGAGTCGATCGCGGCGGATCTCAACGCCGACGATCCCGAGGCCAGCGTCGTAAAATTCGTGAACCTGATCATCCGCGAGGCGATCGCGGAGCGGGCGACCGACATCCACGTCGAGCCGCTGGAAAACGATTTGCGCATCCGGTACCGGATCGACGGCATTCTGCACGAGACGGCGGTTCCACCGCAGCTCCGGTTGTTGCAGAGCGCCATCATCAGCCGTTTGAAGGTGATGGCCCACATGGACATCGCCGAGCGGCGCCTGCCCCAGGACGGCCGCATCAATCTCAAGGATGGCACGCGCGATATCGACGTGCGCGTTTCCACCATTCCCACCGTGCACGGCGAAAGCATCTCGCTCCGGTTGCTCGCGCGCGACGAGCAGCGATTCGGGCTCGACCGGCTGGACATGAGCGACGCGCACCTCGCCCTCGTGAAGACCCTGCTCGCCCAACCAAACGGCATCATGTTGCTCACCGGACCGACGGGCTCGGGCAAATCCACGAGCTTGTATTGCTTCCTGAGCAGCATCAACTCCGTGCAGCGGCGCATCATTACGATCGAGGACCCGGTCGAGTACCGGCTGCCGGGCGTGAGTCAGATTGAGGTGCGCCCCGAAATTAATCTCACTTTCGCCAACGGGCTTCGCTCCATCCTCCGCCAGGATCCGAATGTCGTGATGGTCGGCGAAATGCGCGACTTCGAAACCGCGGAAATCGGCATTCGGGCCGCCATGACCGGGCATCTCGTCTTCTCCACCCTGCACACGAACGACGCCGTCGGCGCGATCACGCGCCTGCTCGACATGGGCGTCGAGGCCTTCCTCGTCGCGAGCGTAGTGCGCGCGTTCATCGCCCAGCGTTTGGTGCGCACCGTCTGCTTGCACTGCATCGAGGACCACGACTACGACCCCGCGTATCTTGAATCGATTGGCGTGCCGCATGAATTCGGGCACCGCTTCAAGCGGGGTGTGGGCTGCGATGCCTGTCGTCACACGGGCTACCTCGGACGCGCGGCGATCTACGAGATTTGTCCCGTCACCGAGCGCCTGCGCGAGGAAATCGTCCACAAGGCCAGTGGCGGCGTGCTGAAAGCGGTCGCGGTTTCCGAGGGCATGGTGACCCTGCGACAGGACGGCTGGCGACGCGTGCGGCAGGGGATGAGCACCGTCGAGGAAGTCATCCGCGTGACGCAGGAGGACGAGGCGATCGCGGAGACGGATTGAGGGGAGCGCCCGACGGCGCGGGAAGTTCGAAATTCGAAACTCGAAGGAAGTTGGGAATATTTAGAACCCGCGAAAATGCAATTACGGCTAGGACGTGAAGTCGAATCGCGGTTGGCAAGCTGGAGGTGACGCTGGTGGAACGCGATCTCTGAGCGCGTTGCCAAGAGGCAAATGCAGCCCGCGCCCGCGGGCTGCCAAACCCATTGCCAACGCGCTCGGAGATCGCGTTCCACCTTAGCTCGCCGTCACATTCGGGCGCCCATCGACACCACCGCGTTCAGCGCGGCCGCGGCACGAGCACGGATCGCATCCCGGCTGCGGTCGCCGCCTCGATTCCCGTGCGCGTGTCCTCGAACACCAGACAATCGGCCGGCGAAACGGCCAACCGCCGCGCCGCCTCAAGGTAACAATCCGGGGCCGGCTTCCCCCGCACGACATCCTCCGACGTCACAACCGTCGCGAAAATCCCGCCCGCGCCAATGACCTCCAAAATGCGGTCGGTCACCCATCGCATACCGCCGGTCACGACGGCCACTTTCTCTCCCGCATCGATCGCGCGGCGCGCCAAAGTCATCACCTCATCGATCGGACGCGCCTCCGCCAGCAGGGCCACGAACGCCACCGACTTGGTTCGCGCCGTCAAATCGATCGGCATGGTGATCCCGTTTCGCTCATTCAGGATTTCCACGATGCGCGCCGTTGGCGTCCCACCAATCCCGTAAAAGAAATCTTCTGGGAATTCCGCACCGAGTGGATCAAGGGTCGCCCGCCAGGCGCGATAATGCAGCGGCATGGTGTCTGCGAGCGTCCCGTCGCAGTCGAAGAGGTACGCGCCGAAGGGCCCCGGGGGAATCGCAAGTTGCATGAGTCGGCCGTCATAGGCCGAAAATCCGTTTGACGAAAGGCCCAATCCTCCGGAGTCTCCGCTCCCGGCAAAACAGGGTCGCCCAGGAAACAAGGACATATGCGCCACACGCTTTCGGTTCTCGTGGAAAATCGCTTCGGCGTCCTCGCTCGCATTGCGGGCATGTTCAGCGGTCGCGGCTTCAACATTGACACGCTCAACAGCGGACCCACAAACGACCCGTCGGTCGCGCATATGACCATCGTGGTCCGGGGCGACGACGCGGTCCTCGAGCAAGTCACTAAACAGCTGGGCAAACTGGTGGACGTGATCCAGATCGAGGATTTCCGCGACGGCGAATACGTCGACCGAGAACTCGTCCTCCTGCGCGTGAATGCCGACCCGTCGTCGCGGCCGGAGATTATGCAAATCTGCGAGATCTTCCGCGCAAAGGTGGTGGACATGCAACTGAACAGCCTCGTCATCGAACTCACCGGCCACGAGGCCAAGATCAACAAGTTCCTCAAGATGATGAACCCGTTCGGCATCGCCGGAATCGCCCGCACGGGCAAGGTCGCGATGATGCGGACCGAATCATAATTTCCATTCCGGACCCGCCGCCCGCCGGCGCGGTCCATCCCCACCGCAATCCATGGCCGCAAAAATCTACACCGACAAAGACGCGAATCTCGCCGTGCTGCAAAACAAGACCGTCGCCGTGATCGGTTTCGGTTCGCAAGGGCACGCACATGCCCTGAATCTCAAGGACAGCGGCGTCAACGTCATCATCGGACTGTACGCCGGCAGCCCCTCGCGGGCGGTTGCCGCCGAAAAGGGATTCAAGGTGTACGACGTGAGGGAGGCGGCCGCAAAGGCCGACATCATCATGTTCTGCGCGCCCGACCTTAAAATCGCCCCAATCTATGAGTCCGAAGTCGCGCCGGTTATGAAAAAGGGGAAGGCGCTCGTGTTCTGCCACGGCTTCGCGGTCCATTATGGCACGGTCAAACCACCCAAGGACGTGGACGTGTTCATGGTCGCACCGAAGGGGCCCGGCCACATCGTGCGGCGGCAGTTCCTCGAGGGCAAGGGCGTGCCTGCGCTGATCGCCATCTACCAGAACCCGTCGAAGCAGGCGAAGAAGCTCGCGCTCGCTTGGGCCAAAGCCATTGGCGGGACACGCGCCGGGGTGATTGAGACGACCTTCCAGGAGGAGACGGAGACTGATTTATTCGGCGAGCAGGCCGTGCTGTGCGGCGGCGCGACCGCGCTGGTCCAGGCCGGCTACGAGACGCTGGTCGCCGCCGGGTACCAACCCGAGATGGCGTACTTCGAATGCCTGCACGAGCTGAAGCTCATCGTCGACCTCATGAACGAGGCGGGCATCGCCGGGATGCGGTTTTCAATTTCCGAAACCGCGAAGTTTGGCGATGTCGTCACCGGTCCACGTATCATCAATCGCGCGGTGCGCGCCGAGATGAAGAAGGTGCTGAAGGAAATTCAGGATGGCACGTTCGCGCGGCGTTGGATTCGCGAATACAAGACCGGCCGGAAGACCTACACGAAACTGCTGAAGGCCGGAGAAAAGCACCCGATCGAAAAGGTCGGCACGCGCTTGCGCGGCCTGATGCCATGGATCGCGCGGCGCAATCTCAAGGGTGCGCAGGCGGCGTATTGAACGAACGAGCGGGGCCCGGCTTGCCCCAGCTTGTTTACTTCGGCGGGATGCTATCGCTTGTGTCCTTCTTGCGCGGAGGAGGCTTGACGAAGTCCCGGAGGGATTTGATTTCCTTCTCCAGGTTTTTCCCGTAGTCCAAAGTTCCGTGCTCGAAGAGGACGGAAAATAGGAGGGTGAAGACCAGCGTCACGGCCACCCAAAATGCTTTTCGGATCAAACCCATGGAGGAGACTTAGCCCAGCACCGGCGGTCTTACCAGTCAAAACGGGCGGCCGGACGGCCCGCTACTTGTCCCAGTTGCCCATGTCGTCCTCGGTATCGGGCAGGCGATCCGCGCCTTTCGAATACAGGTCGAAGGTCTTCGGATTGTGCTTACCGGGGCAGATGTAGACGTAGTCGTTCCCCCACGGATCCTGCGGAATCTTGGTCGAAAGCTGCACCCATTGCTTCGGCTTTGGCTCGGAGGTGGGCGGCGTCACGAGGGCCTGCAGACCCTGCTGCGCGGTCGGGAAAAATCCGTTCAACATCTGGTACGTGCGCAGGTTCGTCGTCAGCCCCTGCAAATCCGCCTGCACCCGCGCGCGCTGCCCAATCGTGAATTGATCCCCGAGGAAAAAGACGCCGGCGCCCAGTAGCAGCATGATGATCGTGACCACCAGCATGATCTCCAGCAGCGTGAAACCCCGCGAGCGACGAAGCGGGAGACGAGCGGACGGGGAAAGCGATTGGTTCATGGTCAGCGGGTCGGGGCCGTCTCGTAGTCAAACTTATCCCAGGCGTATTTCAATTGGATTTCCACGGACCGGACGGCCGCCGGTCCGGCCGTGGCGGGCAGGCGCAGCTCGATACGATTCCCGCCCGTGCCAAGCAGGAGCGTGGGGATCAGCTTCTGCGCCCGCAGCCAGCCGGAGTAGCGGAAGCCCATCGAGGGATTATTATCCTTCAATTCCCCGCGGTATCCGGGGTCGGCCAGATCCGGCAGGGCCACACTCACACTTCCCAACGACCGACCGTTCACGATCAATTCCGGAATTACTTCCGCATCGAGTCCCAGCACCTCGAAGGTGACCAGCGCAACGAGCGGAGATTTCTCGAGCGGGCAATCAAAAGCCATGAACCCGCCCTGCGGACGGTTCAACCAGTGGGTTTCGTCCGTCAGCGAGGCGCGCACCACGCCATGCAGATACAAATCTCCGGTCTGTGCGGACGGGCTGGGGGGCGCCGCCGGCCGGAAGGGTTCCGCCACCGCCCGGCGGGAGTTGTCGTCGATCGGAGAGAGCACCTGCTCGCGACCCAGCCAGTTCAGATACGCGCTGCGCAGAAGCGAGCCATCTCCCGGCACTTCGATCTCCACGTAATCAAGTCCGCTCGCTGGAACCGAAATGGATTTTGCGTTCGAGAGCGCGAGGCCGTCGCCCAAACGTCGCGAGGACCACCGACGCCGACCCAATTCATCCCACGCCGTGACAATCGGTCCCGAGCCCGGCAGGTCCTCGAAGTAGAGCCGGATTAACAATGCCTCGGCCCCGGGCGGCGCGTGCAGACGGATGCGGTGAATCGAGCGCGGACCGTCATCCGCCCGCGGGTCGACCCCGAGATCCTCGGGTCCGGTAAATTCCATCGACTCAATCCAGCCGGGGACCGCCTGGGGCGCCGCGTCGGTGGTGGTGGGTCGGAGATCGAGCCAGGCCGAGAAGGGGAGGGCGTGCTCCCGGAGATCCTGCGCGGAGACGGCACGCGGGGAGAGCATCGTGACGATGCTGGCCAACGCGAAAAACAAAAAGTGCGGACAGCGCTTCAAGAGGGGAAAAGACGAACTCGAATCGACCGTGTTGTAGCAGAGGCCTTGCGGGGTGGCAACTGCGCAATCGCACGACCGTTTTGGAGTGCGGAGGCTTGCCTCTGCTTTTCGGGCTCTGCTTTTCGGGCACCGAGCTCGCTCCGACAGGGTTTGCTTAGCGCCCGAAGCGGGCGACCTGAGTGAGGCCGGAATTAACCCAACCCGGCGATGGCGGCGCGATAGGTCGGGCCAACGTCCACCACGTTCGCGACGGTCATGCTCAGATCGCGAATGAGGCCGTCCTGGATTCCATAAATCCAACCGTGCACCGCCAGCTCCTGGCCGCGTTCCCAGGCGTCGCGCACGATCGTGGTCTGGCAGACGTTAACCACCTGTTCGACGACGTTGAGCTCGCACAATCGATCGCAGCCGGCCCCGTCTTCCGGCAATTTCCCGAGTCGCGCGTCGTGCTTCTCGCGCACATCCTGGACGTGGCGCAGCCAGTTGTCGCTCAATCCTAGTCGCTCCCGGCGCAGCGCGGCTGTCACGCCGCTGCAGCCGTAATGGCCGCACACGATGATGTCACGCACCTTCAGCACATCGACGGCGAACTGCATGACCGAAAGGCAATTGAGGTCTGTGTGCACGACGAGATTCGCGATGTTGCGGTGAACAAATAATTCACCCGGCGGGAGTCCGACAATCTGGTTCGCGGGCACGCGGCTGTCCGAACAGCCAATCCATAGGTACGTGGGTGACTGCTGCTGCGAAAGTTCGGCAAAGAAATCCGGGTTCTGGCGCCGAATGGAGTCGGCCCAAGCCCGATTGTGATTCAAAAGATGTCCGAGGTGTCCCATAGCGCGATATGCTGCAGCGTGGTTTTTCGTCAAGGTGCGCGACACGGGCCGGCCAGATCAAGCGCGAACCGAAGTCGATCATTTTCCGCGCCCGGAATTTGGTGCCGCGGCGCCACCTTACAATACTTCCTTGCACCGGGCCGCTCCGCAGCGGCAGGTCATCCCGCCTTCATGCGGCGTCGCGCCGTAATCGACCGTCAATTCGCTCCCGGCCGCAATCGCCTCCTTGGAGTACACTTCGACCCGGCCGTGGGAGACGCGCAGGTAGCAGTTGGGCCGGCAGCTGTGGTTCAGATGGCGGAAATCATTTCCCGTCGAGCAATCCAGCGCGTAACGCCGGGTCAACTCCACGAGATAAATGCGCGGTTGTCGCACGACGGCCTGGCGCGCTTCAGGCAGCCGGACGCGCTTACCCGTGACCTCTCCCAGCTTTCTCCGGCCGGGCAGGGCGATCGCCGCGAAGATGCCGCGGCCATGGATTCCGCTGCCGCGCACGATCAAGCGGGGGTCGGCGGTCAGGCGGCGGGTTTCCTTACTCATGCATGCCGGGGCGGCGGCCCTTCAGCCGATTCGAAACAGCTCCATCGGCGCGGATTTTCCGCGCAAGAGCACCGGGCCGCAGGTCTCGAAGCGCACGACGCCGAATTGAGCGCAGTCCAGCGCGGCGACGACGGCACCGCTGAGCAGGATGTCAGTCTGCTGTTGCTTGGTCTGGCTCTCGATGCGGGAGGCCACATTCACGGTGTCGCCGAGGACGGTGTATTCCATGCGGCGCTCGGTACCGACGTTTCCGGCCACGAGCCGGCCCGTGTGGATTCCCACCCCCGCCAGAACCGGCGGATACTCGCCGTTGCGGTTGAAATCAGCGAGCGCCGCGCGCATGCCGAGCGACGCCCGCACCGCGGCTCCAACGTGATCCTCGAGTCCGAAGACCGGCGAGAAGATGGCCATCAGGGCGTCGCCCATGAATTTGTTGATCACGCCGCCGCTGTCCATGATCGGCCGCGTGACGTGCGAAAAATACGCGTTGAGGAAACGCACCAGCTCCGCGGCCGGCAGCGTCTCGCTCAGCGGCGTGAAATTCCGGATGTCGGAGAAGAGCACGGTCGCCTCGATCTCTTCACCCGCGAGATTTACCTTGCCGCTCTTGATGATCTTCTCGGCAATCTCGATCGAGACGTACCGGCCAAACGTGTCCTTGATCTTCTCCCGCTCCTGCAGGCCGTCGAGCATCAGGTTGAAGTGGCCCTTCAGCTGGCCGATCTCGTCGGAGTCGAGCACCGAGGTCTTGCGTTCGAAATCGCCGGCGGCCACCCCGCGCATGCGCTCGATCAGTTTTGCCACGGGGGCCTGCAGGTTCCAGCGGAAGAGCAGGATGGAGAGCCCGTGAAAGCAAAGCATCAAGGCCGCGATAAACGTGGTCATGACCAGCGGAATCATGATGCCCGCGTTCTCAAAGAAGAGCGTTCCGTTCTTGGATCCAGGGAGCGAACCCAGCAGGTCCCAATTGAAAAACGCCGGAATATAGACGCACAGGGCGAGCGGGACGGTGGCCAGCGAGAAGATCATCAGCGCGTACCGCGTGGTGAGCCCGACGCGCAATCCGCTCTTGAGTCCGTGTGTGATTGTGGTCGCGGAAGAACGGGCGGGCGATTCGCTTGCGCACATAGAGCTGCGTCAGCTCGAGATTCAGATAGCCCGCGAAGGCACCGAGCAGGAAGGCGCCGGCCGCAAAGGTGATCTTCACCCGGGCATCAGGATCCCCGTAGAGTTCGCGGTACGTACCCACCCGGGAAAAGTAGTGGGCCACCGCCGCCAGCCACGTCAGGGCAAAAAGAAAAAGCGGGAGATCGACGATGCGCTGCTCCACGCGCCGCTCGTTCTGCGGTTTGCTCGAGAAGTAATACCGATAGAGGGGCCACAGCCAGACGACGATCACCAAGTAGGGCCACCAGCTCGTCCCGGCGCCCTGCCCGACGCGTAAATCATATTGCGCTCCGCTCTTGGGAGTCATCAGCAGGGGGCGATCGCTGCGGTCCATGGGCTTGAAGGCCTCGCGCAATCGCTCGGCCTCCGGTGCCAGCACCTCGCCCCGCGCCTTCGCGCCGGCGCTGCGACGGATCTCCGTGATGCCACGCTTGAAGTCCACGATCGAGTACTGCTCGAAGAGCGACGCCACCAGCCCACCCAGACTCATCATCAGGGCGAACAGGATGTAGAGCGCAAGGTGAAGTCGTCGAAAGCCGTGCCAGCCCCGCTTCCAGAAATCAATCAGGGTCCGCATGTGTCGCCAGTCTATCGCCGGACTTACGTCCCGCAATGACGTGCAAACGAAACGTCACGGTGCGGCGCGCCGAAGGGTCTCCCCACCGAGGCTCGAGCCGGGCCTCCGCGCGGTCGAAGAAATCACCTCCGCTCTCCGCCAGACATTGCCGGACCGCGGACCAGGTGTGCACGTAGGCCAGCAACTGCGGGAAGGTCCAGGTCATTTGCATTGGCACGGCCGGCGGTTTGATCCGCTCGAACGGCAGCGCGACGTCGCGATATCCGTTCCAGAGCTGGGCGTTCTGCGGTGCCCACCGCGACGCGACCACGTCGAGCACCGACCTTTGAAATTCCTCGTCGAAGGCCGGATCGACGCTCAGCCAGTCGTATCCCCAAGCTGCGAACACCCCGTCGACCTTGAGCACGCGCGAGACTTCGCCAAAGAAATTCGCCAAATCGAACCAGTGCAACGCCTGCGCGACGCAAACAGCGTCGAAGGATGCGGACGCGAACCCGGTCCGCTCGGCCGGTTGCACGGAATACCGCACGCCGGAGCAGGGGATGGCGTTCGCAATTTGGGCGGCACTCGCGTCCGTGGCCTTGACCTCGCGAAATCTCCGGGCGAGGCCGATCGCCGCCTGGCCGCTGCCCGTGGCGCAGTCCCACGCGCGTTCTGTCGATGGCGCCTTTGTGACCACGAAATCAAACAATGCCTCCGGATACGTCGGCCGCGCCGACGCGTAGAGCGCGGCCTTGTCGGAGAACAAATCGATGAAGGACATCGGGTTGTCACAAGTCGCGCGCGAAGAGCTTCGTCGGCGAGCCATCGTCGGACATCGTGATCAATCGCTCGAGTTGAAACCCGAGTTTTTCCAGGACGCGGATCGAATCGTCGTTGTCCGGCCCCGTCAGCGCGACAATGCGTTTCAGGTCAAAATCACGACGACCATGTTCGAGCACGGCCAGGGCCGATTCGTACGCGTAGCCGTTGCGGCGGAAAGCGGGCAGAAAAGCCAGGCCGATATCGACGTCCGGTAGCGTGTCTCTCTTGATCAATCCGCAGATGCCGATGGGCGTCGCATCGACCTTCCGCTCGACCAAATAAAGCCCAAAGCCGAATTGTTCATAGCTCGCCATCGGACGGTCCCGGATATATCCCGCGGCGTCATCAAGGTTCCTGATGTTCTTATCGCCGATGTAGCGCAACCACGCGGGATCATTGAGCAGCTCGAAAATGAACGCGGCATCCTCAACCGTGAGACGTCGGAGAATCAGGCGGTCGGTTTCGAGGACTTTCACGATGGAGCAGGTGCCTTGGGACGTTGGGCACCCTATCCAATTGCGCCTCGTCGCCAAGCTCCGGTCCCGCGTCAGAGAAACCGGCCCACCGTTGCTTCGCTACCGATGGCCGCCAGCATATAGGCGTGGCCGCCTTCGACCCATGAGACTGTCGCCCATGGTCCGGATTGCTGAAATGCTGGAGTCGCCGCGCCGGCGGGCAAGGCGGAGCGATCGGTCACGACCAGGTGAACAAGTCGGCCATCGGTTTGCCGAAAACAAATGATGGTGACCGCCCGCTGCTGAACATTCAGGACTTTGCAGCCCAGCAGTTCGCTTTGGGAAAGCCCCGCTGGAAGTCTTGCCGCCATGGGCGCATTTCGGGCCGTGAGCCAGGACTGCAACTCTTCGACCCCCGGTGCGAGATGGTCGAGTTCCGGCGCTCGGTTGTTGCTGGAGACAAAATTGAGCGCAGCCGCCTGCCAGGGCGTCCGGGCATGGTCCGATTTCCCGCGCAGAAGCAATCCAGCGGCAAGCGCGACCACTGCGATCCCGGCTGCGAGCGCCAGGAAATACGTGCGCCGAAAAGTCTGGCGGGGCAGGCTTGCGATGCCGCCCGCCACGATGCGCCGACGGAGATCATCGGGCGGACGTACCGATTGAAGCGCGTCCGCAAAGTTGCGGTCAAATGCCACTTGGGCGCTGAGCCAACTGGCCAGCGTGGGATCGCTCCGGGCCTGACTCAGTGCCTCGGCGAATTGCGGGTCGGTCGCGTCCTGCCCGCCGGGCCGGAACGCGCTCAGGACAAACTGGGCGTCGCGGTTGTTCATGATTGGCGGTTCGATCGGTTGGGAGTCGATGGCAAGGGAACGATCTTCGCGCTTTGGTCCAGAATCGGTGCGTCCAACGCGCGCCGAAGTTGCACCTTCCCCCGCGAGAGGCGCGACATCACCGTGCCGATGGGAATGTCCAGCACCTCTGCGATTTCAGAATACGAAAGATCCTCCAAATAGAAGAGGGTGAGGGGCGCCCGAAAGGCGTCGTCGAGCATTTGCAGGGCTGCCACTGCGGTTTTGCCGTCGAGTCGCTCGTGCCGCGGGGGCGTGGTGACAGGCAGCTCCGGATCCACGGCCTCAAGCGTTACACTTGGAAAATTCTTCGCGCCCCGCCGGCCTTCAAGAAACTGCCGGTGCAGGGTCGTGAATAACCAGGCCTTGGCCTTCGATTTGTCCCGGAGTTGATGTCCCTTCGAGGCCCAAATGTAGAATGTCTGCTGGGTCAGGTCGGCCGCTTCGCTTTCCGACCGCGCCAAGCTGAGCCCAAAGCGATAGAGCGCAGAATAATGCGCGTCGACGAGCTTTTCAAAATCGGGCACTGCCACAATGGTGCGAGGGATGGCGGGCGGAGATATTCCGTGCGGAGCGAAAATCTCTGATCGTCGTCGACCCAATCATGCCGCGATCCAAGCGGAAAGAGGCGCCGTCCCAAAACGTCTCAAGCGTCCATGGAGTACAACCTCCACCACTGCCAAAGCGGCGACCTTTCCGCTCTATCGCGGTGGTTTGGGAAACAGACCTCGAAAGCCGAACGCATCCGCGGTGGGTCCGCTTGCCACCAGCAAGACGAGGCGCTTTTTGGCCTCTTCAAGCGTGGGGATCGTTCCCGCCGGAAGCCACCAGATCGCCAGGCTGGGCTCACCGAAATCCTCAAACCACTCCTTTCGTTTCCGAAAAGCGTCGGCATGCACCGTTCGGTAGATGTATTTTGCATAAGGCTCTGGCAGTTCTTCGCTTCGTTGCTCGTAGGAGTAGATGCCCGAACGATTCTCCCGCCGCGCCGCGAACGCCTTCCGCCCGGCTGGCTCCAACCATTCAAGTTCCTCGAGTTCCTGCGCCCGCCGAATGTTGATGTTGCTCCAGGTGCTGGTAGCCTTGCGCGGCGTGAAGCGAATCTTGTAGCTCGTCGCGTCCACGTTTTTCCGGATGCCATCGATCCAGCCAAAGCAAAGTGCGGCATCGACCGATTCAGGCCACGTGATGCTCGGCAGGCCGGAGCCCTTCTTGCGGAAGCCGACCCAGAATTCGGTCGCGGTCGCGTGGTGCATTTCGAACCACTCGCGCAACAACGCGGGGGTGGAGAAATACTTGATCGTCATTCCATCGAGGCCCGGCCAGGATCATTCCTCGCCATCGAAGTAGTCGAGCGATTCCGAACGAATCAACCTCCGCTCCGGGGATCGCACGATCCACTTCTGGCTGTCCGGGTAATGGCACGACTCGCCCACCGGATTGTCGGCCACCACAAAGACGACCAGATCCTCGGTGCCGTTGTTGCTGAATTGATGCGCCTCGCCCGGGGAGAAGATAAACGCGTCGCCGGGCGCGATGGGCTCGGTCCCGCCCTCATGCCGCACGACGCCGTGGCCGGAAATGACCTGGTAGAATTCCCATTGGGCACTGTGCGAGTGATACGGATACGGCACCTGTCCCGGAGCAAGGCGGGTAATTTCCACGTCGAAGGGATGGCGCTCCATCAGGTCCGTGGATTGCGGTTTTCGTCCGAGGGCCTCGGAGACTTCCTTTCCCGCGCCGCCGAATTTTCCCTTCGGCGAGGACCAGGTGAACTCGGGAATATCCTTGATGTTGATCTTGCGCATGACGGCGGAACCTCCGTCGTCAAAATGAGCGATCGGCCGCGCGGAACGCAAGCCCGAACGTTTCCAAGATCCTTGCGAATCAGGGCTTCGTCACGCGCAGGCGCATGAAGCGATGCACCTTGCTGCTCATCAGCGCCGTGTCGCCCACGGTCACATTCATGACGCTGCCGTTCACGACTTCTCCCAACTGGCTGGGAGTCTGGCCCGATGCAGCGCCCATGGGCGCACCGGCGAGGCTCTGCGCGATCACGGTCCACGTCAGGGCGTCGTCGGAGCACTCGACGAGGTAATTGAGGTCGGTGAGATTCGGATCCCGCTGGAAGCTGAGCGTCAGGTATCCGCCCGCCTGGCCCATGACGGGCGCGCCCGCCGGTGTTCCGCGGACATGCGGATCCGAGCCCAGCGCATACTCCATCAGGTTCGACCAGCCGTCGCCATCCGGATCGGCCATCGCGCCTGTGATTGTCAGGTCGGCAATCTCCGCGGGCGTAAAATGCGTATTGACCCACGAAGCGTAGCTGCCCGTCGGTGGATAGGCGTTGAGGTCGGTCGGCAGGAACGGGCTCGGTGCGGCCTGGCCCGCGGCGAGCCCGACCATGCCATCGGTGATCGTCGTATTTACGTAGGTGAGCGTGATGGTTCCGTTCGCCCACAGTTCCACCTGAGCGTTGAGAATTGTGCCGCCGCCGCCGTATCGCGGCACGTTCGCAAAGGTGACAACGACGCGCTGCGCGCCGGCCGTGCTGATCACCTGGTAGCTGACCGTGCCGCCCTTGCTGGGGTCAAGATCCGCGCCGAAGAGCGACACGCGCTTCCGGCCACTGGTGAAGTGCTGCGTGTAGGAGCTGTCCGAGCCGGCGTCGCCGCTTTCAAAACTAATGTTCCCGTTCGTGTTCACATAGATCTGCGGAAACGAGGTTCCGAAAATCTTGGGTTGGACCGTGAGCCCGGTAATCTGCCAGTAGCCGTCATCGAGATTGCCGCCAGCCAACGGCACCACCGCCGTGTTCCCGGTGGCGAGATTGGTCCCGCCGGTCGGATCGGTCGGGAATGCATCGGCCGGGTCGCACCCGCCGCGATACGTCGTCGCGGTGAGCGGCGTGAAGATGATCTTTCGACCATTCAAATCAAACGGGTTGGCCGACGCGCCGGAGGAGAAGGCCTCGGTGTAAACATCGACGGTGGGGTTGTCGACGATGATCATCGTCGCGGCCACGTTTCCACCCAGCTGGTACCCGCTGCCGGTCGTGATGGTGGCGACAACCGTCTCCGCACCCTCGGCGATGGTGTCGTCGATGGGCGTGATCTGCAGACCGGCGCTCAACGCGCTAGCGGGGATGATGAGCGTTCCCGCGCCGGTCGAAGACGTATACGTGCCGGTGGCGGGCGGACCCGCGGCGACGATGTAATCTGTGGCCTTGTCGGCCGTTCCGCTCAACGTGTAGTTGACGGTCAGGGCGGAAGTCGTCGGTACTTCCTGGCCGCGAGTGAACGTGAATGACGCTGGCACTTGTCCAACCTCGCGCGCCGGCGCAGGAGGCGGGGCGACATTCACCGTGGCGCCAACCGACGTGCCGGTGAAATTCAGGCTGTTCTGGCTGGGACCCACCGTGATGGGATTCGTGAAATTCGCGACCGCCGTCGCCGTGAAACCCGCTGAAACGGCGCCCAGCGTGTAGCTGCCCGTCGACAGGTTCGTCAGCACGTATTGCCCGCTGCTGTCCGTGTAGGTGCCTCGATAACTGCCACCGGATAATCCGTTGTGAATGCGCACTCCGGCCACCAGCTGACCGTAGTTATCCACGACGATTCCGCTGGCCGTGAAAGTGGCTGGTGAACCCACTGTGACGAGCACCGATTTCGCGACGGTCTTGCCCTTCATGTCCGACACCGTGCACAGGACATTGTATTGGCCGGCGCTGCTCCACAAGGTCGTCGCGACGGCGGCGTTCGGTCCCACTGTGCCGTTGCCAAAATCCCAATAGTACGCCAGCGCGTCCCCATCCGGATCCGCCGCGGCGGCGGTGAAAGTGACGGAGGTGCTGGTCGCTACGCTGGTGGTGGAGGCGCTCAACGAAAGCGTCGGTGGGCGGTTCGTCGCGAACGCGCCGCGATTGACGACGACATCGATCGACTCGGGCGCCGTGGCATTTTTCGCGATCGGTGTGATGTGCACGCCGGACGCGAAATCGGAGAAGGTCCGACCCACAACCAACCCGGAATCGCCGACCCCGCCCGCCGTGCCCGGATTGGTGTCCAGCAGCTGGGAGCCGCCATTGCTGCTGGCCCACGCGCTCCAGTGCAACAGGATGCCATTCGAGGTGGTCGGGCTGGAGCCCCACTGCACGCGATGCTCCAACCAGTAGTCGCGACTGTCCTTGTTCGTCTTCAGCGCCAGGACCTGGCCCGGCGTGAGCGTCGTTTGGTCGAAGGCAAAAACCCGATAGGTCCCGCTTGCGTTGGTTGCGGTCTGGACATTTCCGGTCGGCAACCAGTCGAGCCGGTTGCGGTGGTACGCGTTGAAGGAATTGTGGCCAGCGGCCGCTGAACCCATCGTGTCAAAGCTGTCGCCGTATTCGCCGTTGCTGCCGGACCCAATGACGGTGTCGTTACTCGCATTCCACGAGTTCGCATGCCATAGGCCAAGATTGTGGCCCCACTCGTGGCAGGCCACTCCGGTGCTGTTGCTCTGGAGCCAAACGCCGCGTGCGCCTACGTAGGCCTGCCCGCTGAAGCCATAGATCGAGGCGTAGCACACAAATTCAAAATCATAAAGCGTGTAGTCGTATCCCGCTGCCGCGGCCGCCGTGCGCGCGTCGCTGAGAAAACCGGTCGAGTTGTTCTCCGTCACGTATGTTGCCTTCGTCTTCGGCATCGTGATCAACACCGGCGTCACAAGTGAATTGACCAGGTCGATCCGCAGGGTGCCATAGGAATTTTCGTTCATGAACGCGTCCGTGGCGGTGAGCATGCTCTGGCCGCCCGCGACGCTGATCGAACCCGCAAGAGCGTCGGTGAAGTTGCACCGGATGATCAGAATCTTTTTGATGCCCTGATTGTAAGCGCTCGAGGTCACCGGGGCGTCGAGCGGCGGTGACACCTTGGTCCCGGCCACCGTAAAGGTTCCTTTGCTCAGGCCTTCCTGCACCTCGATGATGTGCCCGCCGCTGCAGAGGAAATGTACGGTACCTCCGATCTCGATCGCCGATCCACCGGGGGGCACCTCGCCCGAGTGGGCGCCGGGCACGGTCTCGCCGGAAACCGGACAGACTTCGACCACGGGCGTGCTTGCCGCAATCTTTTCGCCGGCGGCCATCACGCGCACGGGGCTCTCGGCCACGGCGAGCTTGCCATCGAGCGCGATACCGCTGATCGGGAGATTCGTCGCAGTTGCTTGGTTCGTGCGCGTGCCGTAGACGTAGGCTTGGTAGGAGAGGCCATCCGAGGTGAGGACCTGCCGCCGAATCGGAGGCATTTGCGCCCATGCACTTCCCTCGGGCGGAAGCGTCGCGAGAACGTCAAAATTAGCGCGCGTGCTGACACGCTCTTCGAGCTGCGCCACGATTTCCGCCGGAAGCTGCTGGCGCGTCAACGGCGATACCGCTTCTGCAATGGCGCGCTCGGGGTCATTGACGATCAGTTGCGCCAGCGCGACCCGACGCGCCTTCGCCAGTTCGACCCCGCGCGCCTGAAAATCCCCGGCCGGTTGAACGCTCCCCGCAGCGAGTGCTTGGTCTGTCCACGCGCGGAAATCCTTGAAAGGTGCATCGATCGCCGGCGCTGCGGTGACGGTCGGAGCCACGGCTATCGCCGGCACTGCGACGCGGGATGGAATCGTTGGGAACGCCGCCGATGACGGCGCACCGACCGGTTCCGACGGAATGATCACTTGTGCAATGGGCTTCGGCGCCGCCGGACGAACTTCCATGGACTCCTGGTTGGAATGAAATGCCCACGCCAAAAGGGCGACCAGAGTCACCGCTTGCAAAGCCGCCAAAATTCGTCTGCGTTGGGCGGGAGGCATCACTCAGACGGAAGCAGGAAGACTGCCAAAACCCGTCTTCCCGTCTCAGATACCGCGCCGTACCAGCCCCCGCATGCGAAGCCACAAATCAATTTCGTTCATCGCTTCCGCCGGTCTCTGCTGGAGCAGGAGGTGAGGACCGTCGATCGACACCACCGCGACGTCCGCCCGGCAACGTCGGATCTGCTCGCCACTGCGGAACCCAATAAGCCGATCGCGGGTCGCCCGGAGGTAAAGGATCGGGACCGTCGATGCGGCCAGGCTCTGCCGATCGTCCACTGCCATCGCGAGGCCGAGGCGGTGGCTCAGGACCGACGGAGCCGCGCTCGAAATTGCCTCGACGATCGCCGACACCAACGCTTCAGATGCGCCCGCGCCGGCGAGCAGAAAACGCGCGGTCCACCGTGGAGGCCGAATCGCGAACAACCACCGGCCCGTGCGGCGGATCATCGTGCGAATCATCGCGCCGCCCGGCGCCTGGACAAACGAAGCGCATAAGACGATCGCCAGAAGATTCGGCGGCGCATTTGCGGCGAGTCGAATCGCGATCGGCCCAGAAAACGATTCGGCAACGATTACGTATGGCTCGTCCTGAGGCAGAAGTGCGGCGACATGATGGCTCAACTCATCATATGATCGGCACTCCGCGGGAGGATAGGCGAGGCCCAGAGCTGAATATCCGGGCGGCATTGAAGCAATGAACGGCGCAAAGAGGCGACCCGTGCCGTCCAGCCCGGGTAGAAGGACGATTTTCATCGGACGGTCGATCCCGGCAACGCCGGCCTCCCGGATCGCTGGCGCGAGTCCTTCGCGCATTTTCTGGGTGTGACTCCAGTCCGACGAATGGCCCGGCCAGTCCACTCTAGAAATCCTTGGGCGTAAGGGAGAACTCACCGACAAACGCGCCGCTCTTATTCTTGTACCGGTAGCGCAAGGTCACCCCCATCTCCCGCAAAGACTTCATCGCCGGATTCGTCTGATAATTCGCCTGGGCGCGCGTTCGAATCTCGGCCAACTCTTTTTCCTCCACCTTGACCCCGTCGAAGTTCACCAGCGTGTACTGGTAGGACAACGTCTTGCTCGGGCTCGGAGCGGTCGAATCCAAGCGGGTCTCCTTGTCGACCACGATTGGCATTCTCTTGTTCAGCTCGCTGCTGAGTTCCACC
Organism: Verrucomicrobiota bacterium; assembly: GCA_025353105.1. Taxonomy (GTDB): domain Bacteria; phylum Verrucomicrobiota; class Verrucomicrobiia; order Chthoniobacterales; family SZAS-18; genus SZAS-18. The sequence goes on along the minus strand of JANXRG010000108.1, from coordinate 1,082 downwards.
AGCGCCCGATCCACATCCGGCGCCCGATTGAAGAATTGCCGGGCAAACGAATAGGAAAAAGCCGAGACGACAACGACAATCAAGACCGTGACCAGCGGCAACCTGCTCTTCTTTGCTTCGTCCATGGGCGCAAAAATGATCAAACCAACGGCCACCAGTTGAACGGCCCCCGGGATGAAAGGCAAGCGCGAAGCCGGAATCTTACCGCGGTTGCTCAAGCGGAAGCGGCCCGAGCTCGCCGCGCTTTCGCCAGACGATGATCGCGCCGATCACATTGGCAATCGCGAGACCGGCTCCAAACTCGTCGATGAGGTAGGCCGTCCGACCCGTATCCAACGTAAGCGGAGTCAGGATCAGCTGGATAAACAGATTGTGGCTGCCGTGCAGAATGGCCGCCGGCCAAACGCTCTGCGACCGCAGGCGAAGCCACGCGGCGATGAAGCTCCCCGCCACCACCATCACCGTGAAGCATGTGAGCGCATACCACGGGGGGGTACCAGCATTGTAACTGCCGAAGAGAATCGACGGATAGTGCCACGCCGCCCACATCAAGCCGCTGATGAACCCCACGCCGGTGAAATTCGTGATTTTCGCCAGCTCGGGCACCAGAAAGCCTCTCCACCCGATTTCCTCGCCCAGCGCGCGGGCGGTCTTTGGAATGAAGCCCGCCGTCGCCGCGAGCAGGACATAGCCCGTCAGCCCGACCGACATCGGCAGCCCGGCCATTCCAAAGTCCTTGATCGTGCGCGCGGCGAAAGCGGTGTCATAGAAGCCGCCCAAGCCCGTCAACCAAACGATTACATACACCGGCAGCGCGTAGAAAAGCGGAATTACATACGCCCAAATCTGGTAGCGACCGGATCCCCAGTTCCATCCGAGATTGCGCACACTCTCGCCGAACGCCCATTGCGTGAGGACCGCCGCCACGGCCGGTCCCCACATCACGCCGGTAATCAACGTGATATTTCCCGGCGCGCGAAGATCAAACGCGACAAACACTCCCGAGAATAGGAGCGTCAACCCGTAGAAGACGGCAACCTTCCTCCAGGACCGGGCTTTGGATTCAGTCATGTATGCCGATC
>JANXRG010000095.1 GCA_025353105.1 Verrucomicrobiota bacterium | reverse complement strand
GATCATCACGGTGGCCCACCGGGTCGTGGATTCGTCCGCAAGCGTGGTGAACAAGTAACGATCGCTCGCGTTGGATGTTCCCGGAACCACTGTCATGACCCAATCCACCCCGGTCAGGTAGAAGGTCGAGGGGTTTCTGATAAGATTGCTGGTGGATTGAACGACCTGAACCTGCCGATCGGTTTGAAGCACATTCGGTCCCGTCAGCGAGAGGACCAGTGGAAACCAATCGAACGTCGTTCCCACCGGCTCGCCATTGAGGAAGACCGAGGCCTCCCCATCGAGCGCCATGATGGTGACGTCGTACGGCAGAGCGGCAGACCTCGGGTCGAGCGGACGCGTGAAGAACCGGTCCGCGCCCAGCGCCGTCGAGAGCATTTGTGACGCGTAGGCGTTGGCGTTGGGAGCGTACGCCCCGGCGAAATCATTGCCGCCGACCACCATAATGGGTTTCGTCGCGGTGATGATTGTTCCCGTCTGTTCGCCGTACACGGGCGATCCGGTCCGGAGTTGATAGGTCTGCCCCCGTTGAAGGGTAATCATATAGGGGCTGCCCGCCTGGTGGGGACTAAAGCTAACGACGAGGTCGACCGTCACGACGGTGTCGTCGTCGGTGGCGACGACGGTAAAGCCAGAGCCGTAAAATGTCCCTGGCGCCACGACGCGGTATTGAGTCCCGAGGCTGGAGACCGGATAAACCAAATGCGCGGTGACGGAATCGGCAAGGGTCGGTTGGTATGGATCTACCGGACCGGGCTGCGTTTGTGAGACGAGGTCACGCCGACTGATCGCGAAGACCGTCACGGGTCGATCGGATTGCACAAACACGCCCTTGTTCTCAACGAAGTCATTCGTCGATATCATCGCCGACGCGGGAAGGACAAGTCGTGTGCTTGCACCAGCGGCAAGGTTGAAAGCCTTGCTAAATGAAGCTCCGGGCATCTGGACGGTCCCGACGGCGCCATCCTCCGCGGTGATGATGACCGCGAGGGTCGGAACCGCATCCGTAATCGGGGTCAACGTGTCCGGGTTAACATTTCCGGGCCTATTCCCACCGCCCGGCCGCTCGATGATAGTCGGCGTCGGGATGATGTTGTAGCCGATGCCCGGGAAGGTGAGCCAGAACTCCGTGCCTCTCGTCGAACGTGCACTGGGAAATGTCTGATCGTCGCTGGCTCGCACGGTGATCGTCGCTTCCGATGCCGAGGTGAGCTCGGAGTCCGACGCCGTCAAGCGCGCGACGTAGGTTCCCGGTTGCGGAAATGTGGCGGTCGTTTCGAGCTGCGAGGGACTCGAGACGCTGATGGGCGTCGGGCCTCCCACGATGGTCCAATACGATGTTAGTCTCCCCCACCCCGGCTTGCCGTCATCGGTGACCGTGCCGCGCAGACGCACCAGCTGGTTGACGACCGCGATTTTATTCGAGCCCGCAGAAACGATGGGCGGCGCATTCCCTTCCAGCGCGCCGATTGTTGGCGTCGGGGTCAGTGGACCAACGGTTGGGATAAAGACAGGCGTCGCCGTCGGCGCGAGCGAGATCGTCGGCGTCGGCGTTAAGGTTGGGATCGGAACCCGGGTGGCGGTCGGGACCGGAGTCGCCGTTGGCGATGGCGTGGGAACCGGGGTCGGCGTGCTGGTCGGGGTTGGAACCGGCGTGGCGGTCGGGAACGGCGTGAAAGTGGGCGTCGGACTGTTGGTCGGCGTGGGCGTTTCGCTTGGCGTCGGCGTATTTGTGGGCGGAGGCGGCGTCGCCGTCGTTCTCACCTGGTAGAATCGTTGGGTGCGGGAACCGGCAGTGGGATCCGTAACGGTCGCCACGAACTGGCCGGCCGACGCGGTCAGGGAGGAGAGGGTCTGCCAATTTGCAATGAGGTCGTCGTTGTATTGGACGACGTAATCCTGCCCCGGCATCGTGGCAAAGGTGAGAGTGACGTCGCCGGTCGTAGGGTCGCGGGTCATCGTGAGACCCAGATCTGACGGCAGCGTCAACGTGCTCGCGGCGGTTTGCGCCGTCGACGGATTCGCGGACGGCACCGGTCCCGGTCTCGCGGCGGGCGACGCTGCGGGAAATTTCGAGATCAAATGCGCGCGTGAATTGCCGCGCTTGGATGGGGCCGGCGCATCGGTGGTGAGGCTGAATCCGATCGGGTCTGATGCTTCAGACTGCAATCTGGCCGTCATCACCGTGCCAATGTCCGCCCTATTCGGGACAACTTGCGCCGAGGCGATCGAGACCGCCATTGCTGCGAGCCAACTGACGAATCCGATGGTTGACGCCCGCGACGGAGAGAGCTTGCGCGAGAGCATCACTCTCTACTACGTCAAAA
>JANXRG010000013.1 GCA_025353105.1 Verrucomicrobiota bacterium | reverse complement strand
CCGATCTAAGAGCCAGGAGCGCATCGCGCACATGCTCAAGGTTGGCAAACCGCTGCGGAACTAAGATGACTAATCGCTTGGTTTCTTTTTCTGGTCACTAATCACTCGTCACTCCTCACTTTCTTTTCCCATGCCCCAAGCCGTCATCCTCTCCGCCGTGCGCACCGCCGTGGGTCGCGCGAAAAAGGGAACGCTCGCCAACACGCGGCCGGACGAGCTTGCCGCCGTGGCGTTGAAGGAAGCCATCAAGCGCGCTGGGGTCGACCCCAAGGAAGTCGAGGACGTCATCCTCGGTTGCGCCATGCCCGAGGGCGAACAAGGCATGAACATCGCGCGCCTCAGCGCGTTGCTGGCCGGCCTGCCGGATTCCACCGGCGGCGTGACGATTAATCGATTCTGCTCAAGCGGGCTGCAAAGCATCGCGATGGCGGCGCAGGCCGTCATGACCGGCATGAATGAATGCGTCGCCGCCGGCGGCGTGGAAAGCATGACGATGGTGCCGATGAGCGGCAACAAGCTATCCCTCAGTCCCGAGCTCGTCGACAAGCGTCCCGAGGCCTACATCGGCATGGGCTTCACCGCCGAAAATGTCGCGGCAAAATACGGTGTCTCGCGCCAACGGCAGGACGAGTTTGCGCTCGCGAGCCATCAGAAAGCGGCGGCCGCGCGCATGGCGGGAAAATTCAACGACGAAATTGTCCCGGTGAATGTCCGGGTCGACAAGCTGAATGGAACGCACGTCGAATCGAAGCACGTGCCCTTCGTGACCGACGAACTGATCCGCGAGGAAACCACGCTCGCGGGCTTGGCGGGACTGAAGCCCGCTTTCAATCCGCGCGGCAGCGTGACGGCGGGAAATTCTTCGCCGCTTTCGGATGGCGCGGCCGCGTTGATCATCATGAGCGACGAGAAGGCGAAAAAACTCGGTCTCAAACCGCTCGCGCGTTTTGTCAGCTTCGCGGTCGCGGGCGTGCCGCCGGAGATCATGGGCATCGGCCCGATCGAAGCCGTGCCCAAGGTGTTGAAGCAGGCGGGGCTCAAGCTCGAGGACATGGATGTCATCGAATTGAACGAGGCGTTTGCGGCGCAATCGCTCGCCGTGATCGACGCGCTCAAGCTGCCGATGGAGAAAGTGAACGTGAATGGCGGCGCGATTGCGCTGGGCCACCCGCTGGGCTGTTCCGGCGCCAAGCTCACGGTGAGTGCATTGCATGAATTGCAACGCACCGGCGGCAAATACGCGCTCATCACGATGTGCATCGGCGGCGGCCAGGGTGCGGCCGGAATTATTGAAAGACTCTAATTGGGCGCGCTCTCCGGACGCGGGACGACCATGACGATTCCGTATTTTCACGTCGACGCGTTCACGGGCGAGGGCCTCCTCGGCAATCCGGCCGCGGTCTGTCCGCTCGCCGCGTGGCTGCCGGATGCCGAGCTGCAACGCATGGCCGCGGAACACAATCTTTCCGAGACCGCATACTTTGTGCCCGAGGGCGATGGCTATCGGCTGCGCTGGTTTACTCCCGCCGTGGAGGTCGATCTTTGCGGACACGCCACCGTGGCGACCGCGCACGTGCTGTTCAACCACCTTGGCCACGCGGGCGAGAAGATTGAATTCATTTCCAAGAGCGGGCCGCTGTGGGTGAATCACCGCGATGATTTGATCGTGCTCGATTTTCCGTCGCGTCCGCCGATGCGCTGCGAATTGCCGGTCGAACTGAAGGAAGCCCTGCCGATCGCGCCGCTGGAATGCTGGAAGGCGCGCGATTACATGGTGGTCTATGGGAGTCGCGACGAAATCGCGGCGCTCCAGCCGGATTTCGCGTGGATGACGAAGCTGGCGGTGGTGGGCATCATCGCGACGGCGCCCGGCCGCGCGGAGGATTTTGTCTCGCGTTTTTTTGCGCCGCGATCGGGAATTTTGGAAGATCCGGTGACGGGTTCGGCGCATTGCACGCTGGTGCCGCACTGGGCGGGGTTGCTGGGAAAGACAAAGTTGCATGCACGCCAGATTTCCCCGCGCGGTGGCGAGTTATTCTGTGAGTTGCACGGTGATCGCGTGCATTTGGGCGGTCGGGCACGGACGTATTTGCGCGGCGAGATTTTGTAGCCGCTCTTGATCCTTTTGGCCGGCCTCGGCGAGGCCGGCCACAAGGACGTGCCCCTATTTCTCCATTGCGCTCACGCGCCAAATCCGGTTGCCGCCGTCATCGGTGACAAGTAGCGAGCCGTCCTGCGCCACCGTGACACCCACCGGCCGGCCCCAGACATCGCCCTGCGGCGTCACAAAGCCGATCAGGAAATCGATATACTCACCGATGGGTTTTCCGTCCTTTACGGGGATGCGCACGATCTTGTAGCCCGTGCGCTTGGCGCGATTCCACGAGCCGTGCAACGCGACGAAAGCCTGGCCGCGATATTCTGCGGGAAATTTTTTGCCGTTGTAAATCGTGAGGCCGAGCGGCGCCGAGTGGGGTTGCAATAAAACTTCGGGCACCGTGATCTTGTCAGCGAGCTCGGGGTGTTTGCCCGCGTGCTTGGGATCCTCGTTCGGTCCGAGATAATACCACGGCCAGCCATAGAAGGCCCCCTCCTTCACGCGCGTCACATAATCCGGCGGTAAATCGTCGCCGAGCCCGTCGCGTTCGTTGCACGTCGCCCAGAGGGCACCCGTGACCGGATCAATCGTGAGGCCGACGGCATTGCGCAAACCCGACGCGTACACGCGCTCGTTTCGGCCTTCGGGATCGAATTCCAGAATTCGCGCCCGGCGCGTCTCGCCCGCGTCGTCATCGTTGTTCGAGCGCGATCCAATCGACACGAACATGCGGGTTCCGTCCGCGGAAAATTTGACGTCGCGCGTCCAGTGCCCACCACCGGCGAGCAATCCGCCGCTGGGAACGCTGACGATCGACTGCGCGGGACCGGAGGCCTTCGTTTGTCCGTTGCGGTAGGGGAAACGCACGACGCCGTCGGTGTTTCCGATGTAGATGAACTTGGGCTCCGGGCCGGGCGGATAAAACGCGATGCCGAACGGTTTGTTCAGCCCGTCCACGAACACCTCGTTCACCTCCGGCTTGCCGTCGCCGTCGGCGTCGCGGAGGACGCGCACGCGGTTTCCCCGGCTCTCGGCGACAAAGATGTCGCCGTTGGGAGCGGTGACGATGATGCGCGGTTCGTTAAAACCGCTCGCAAATTCCTGGACGCGAAATCCCGGCGGGACCTTTGGGAGCGCGCCCTCGGGCCGGGCGATCACGTGGGAGAAGTTAGCCGCGGATTTGGTTGCCTTGGGCGGCGGCATGTCGCGGACGACGATGCGGCGGCGCACGCCGGGTGCGTCGGTGGTCCAATCCCCGTAAGCCGCACCGTCCGTCCGCAACTCGAACGCGTCGGCAGCCACGACTCGTTCGGGCGCGACGAGCGCAAGGGCCGCCACCGCCGTGAGGATGGCAGCTGCACGTGGTTTGAATCGGGGAGGAATCATAACCAATGGGTTGTGCGGTCGAAGACGCGCGGACGCAGAAAGCTTACCGGGGCCGGGGCGCAAAAGCGAGTCTTGTGGAATTCAGGGATGCGCGATCGTGGCGGGCCGGGCGTTTGCGCCGGCGGCATCGAGCCAGACCTCCTTGAGCGGATGGACGTCAAGCAGGTTGTCCTGCCACCCGCGCACGGAGGTTTGCATCAGGTAATTCCGGTTGGTGTGGTAAAGCGGCAAAATCGGCATCTCATCGAGCATGATCGTCTCGGCCGCGCGGAAATGCCCGAAGCGCTCCTCCTGGGTGATCGCGCGCTCGGCCCCCCTCACGTGCGCGTCGTATTCCGCATTCACCCAGCCGGCGTCGTTATTCGGCGACCGCGAGGCATAGAGCCCAACCCACTCCACGGGATCGTCCACGAATGATCCCCAGCCATCGTAAATGAGCTGGTGTTTGCGCGTGCGCAGCGCATCAAGCCAGACCTTGTACTCGAGTTGGGCGAGCTCGACCCGGATGCTGAGTTCCTTCTGCCACATGTATTGCAGCGCTTCGCACGCTTCCTTCCAGCCGGCGCGCGACGTGTAATTCAAGGTGATCTTCGGAAAACCAACCCCGCCCGGAAATCCCGCCTCGGCGAGCAGCGTCCGCGCCCGCTCGGGGTCGCGCACAAGTTTGGCGGTGCCCAGATATCCTCCGGCGCTAGGCACCACGATGTTTTCGGCCGGCCGCTGCCCGCGCAGGACATCACGCGCCAGAGCCTCTCGGTCGATCGCGAAGGCAAGGGCGCGCCGGACTCGTCCGTCGATAAACGGCGGCTCGGCGACGTTGAACGTGATCCAATTGGTTCGCAGCTCGGCTTCCGTGTGCAGGTAAGGGGACTTCGCCGCCCGATAGGCCTCGGTCTTCGTTGCGCTGAGCGCATAGGTGACGTGGAGACGGCCACCGCGAAATGCGAGCTCCTCCGCGTCGGGGTTGTCGATGGAATGGAAGAAGACCTCTCGCAGGCGCACGCGTTCGGCGTCCCAGTAGACCGGATTCTTCTCGACCACGACCGACTCATTCGCGCGCCATGACTTCAGGCGAAAGGCGCCGTTGCCGACCAAGTTACCGGGTCGAGTCCAGCCCGAGTTACGGCGCAGGTAACCGTCGAATTTTTCAAGCGTGGGACGGTGCAGCGGATAGAACGGATAGTAGCAGAGCTGTCCGAGAAAATACGGCGCTGGGTTTTCCAGCGTGATCTCGAACGTAAGCGGATTTACGACGCGGAACCCGACCGATTGCAGCTCCTTGGTGCGCCCCTCGACGTACGCTCTCGCGCCGGTGATGATGAAGGCCTGCTGGGCTGCTTCCGCGCCGACGGCGGGCTCCACGATGCGGCGAAATCCGTAAAGGAAATCATCGGCCGTGACGGGATCTCCGTTGCTCCACTTCAGGCTGGGTCGCAGATGAAACGTGTAGACGCGCCCGTCGGGCGAGAGGTCCCAGCGTTCCGCGGCGGCGGGGACGATCTTCTTGCCGTCGGCGGAAGGGATGACGAGACCCTCAAAAAGGGTGGCAAGAATCCGATTCTCGGCACTCCCGATGTTCGTCGTGGGATCCAGATCGCGCGG
>JANXRG010000077.1 GCA_025353105.1 Verrucomicrobiota bacterium | reverse complement strand
TCGAGAGCCAGCGAGAAGACGGGGGAATATGCGCGTTATGGGTCCAGGGTGCCTGCCGGCGGCTCCTCGGCGACGCGGGCGACCGCCGTTGTACCGCCGGCTTGGCTTGATCTTTTTGCTCGATGGCTCGCGTCAAACCATTTCGCGGTTTCCTGGGCAGCCTCCAGCCAGCGGAGTTTCTCCACAAAGGTCTTGGCGCGACCAGCCAGAAGGTCATCAAGGTTGTGCTTCCGCCACGCCGCTCGATCCGCCTCACTGAGTGGATACACGGTGCTCATTCCGCAAGATCTGCCTTCGCGGTCGGCTCTATTTCCGCCACGCGGAGCGTTTCGGCGCGCTTGGCGCGCGAACGGGCAAATATTTCCGCGGTTTCACACATCTCCTCAACAATCTCCATTTTCTGGTCGAAGGGCAGCGCGGCCCAGAACAACAGCTGTTCGCGCCGGTGGGCCTTCCACATCGCCTGCTCGCGCTCCGGTGAGATGCCATAAGGCGCCAGCAGATTCGCTTTCGGCTCTTCATTCATCGCGAATTTCCTTGAGGGTATGATAGTCAATCAGATCTTGAGGCCGGCCGCTTGCCAACTTCATTTCGAGCAGGCGATCGAGGGCGAGAAAGGGAACTTTGAGCCCCCCGAAATCATCCCAGAAGGCTCTCGCGTACTCGACCGAAAAATCAAACGGCTCGCGAATGAAAATATCCAGGCGCGTACGCGGATCGTCAAAGTCGATCATCTGAAAGACAATCATGTTTTTTTCCCGAGCCCACTGGCCTCGAATTGCGTCGTTTCCAAATTCAACCGGGTCAACCGGAATCAGCGGCCGGTATCCGATCGATGCGAGCGCTTTCATCGTCCTCGAGACATTTTCCGGTTCGAGTTCCAGCACGATGTCCACATCCTGGGTGAGCCGGACGAATCCATGTGCTACCACTGCAAGTCCGCCCACCACGAGGTAACGCGCGCCCGCCTCGCCAATGCACTCAAAGATGCGACGCGCTTGTTTGGATGTCACACGACTACGTGTACTTGCCCAAGAGTCTTCGCTCAAGCCCGCTCTCGGACCCCGTGCTCGCGGAACCACGCGTAGGTCGACGCCAGGCCCTCGCCGAGCGGGATGCGCGGCGACCAGCCCAGCGCCTTGATGCGCGTGACGTCGAGCAGCTTGCGCGGAGTGCCATCGGGCTGCGTCGCGTCCCATTCCAATCTTCCATCGTAGCCCACGGTGGCGCGAATCAACTCCGCCAGCTCGCGAATCGTAACGTCCTCGCCGGTCCCGACATTGATCGGCTCCGGCGAGCTGTATTCTTCCAGCAGCAGCACGCAGGCAGAGGCGAGATCGTCGGCGTGGAGAAACTCCCGCCGCGGCGTGCCGCTGCCCCACAGCGTCACCGCCGGGAGACCGTCGACCGCGGCGCGATGAAACTTGTGCAGCAGGCCCGGAAGCACGTGCGAACTCTCGGGATCGAAATTGTCGTTCGGGCCGTAAAGGTTGGTCGGCATCGCGCTGATGAAGTCGACGCCATACTCCGCGCGCAAGGCCTGGCACAGCTTGATCCCCGCGATTTTCGCAATCGCGTAGGCTTCATTCGTGGGCTCAAGGAGTCCGGTCAGCAGCGCGCTTTCCGGGATCGGCTGCGGGGCGAGCTTCGGATAAATGCACGAGCTGCCGAGGAAGAGGAGCTTCTGCACGCCGCTGCGCCAGGCGTGCTCGATGAGATGATTTTGGATCTTGAGGTTGTCGAGCAGGAACTCGACGGGGAAATCACGATTCGCCTTGATCCCACCAACCCGCGCAGCTGCGACGATCACGTGCGTGGGCCGTTGCTCGGCGTAGAAGCACCGCACCGCGTTTTCATCCATCAGGTCGAGCTCGGCGCGCGGGCGCGTGACAAGGGTCCAGGGTTCGCCGGCCGCGATACGCGCCTCAAGCGCCCGCAGAATCGCGCCGCCGGCCAGGCCACGATGGCCGGCGAGAAAGATGCGGCGGGGGGAGTGGTCACTCATGGGGGAAATCGACGCCGACGCCGCAAACTCGAAGTTCGAAACTCGAAATTGCCTTTTGACCTTGGAAAAGAGTTTGAAAGGCTATCTCGCTTCGCTCGGTTTGAAGTAAGTTTTAAGGGAGAAAACTCAGAAAGTCGAACGGTCGAAGGCGGACGCGAGAGTTTTAACCACGGATTAACACGGATTTCCGCAGATTTTTTGGCAGAAGGAGGAACCACAGCCCAGCGCTGCGGTGGCAGCGCGAGTCGGCCGGTCAAGCCGCGACGGGTAGCGGTGAATGCCGCGGGAGCGGAATGAAGCAAATTTTACACGAACAGACACGGAGGCGGAAAACTCGAAACCCGAAATTCGAAACTCGAAGTAAGATTTAACGGAGGAAGTACAGAAAGTCGAACCGTCGCGATCCCGAGTGGGCCCATCCTTTTGATCTTTTACCTTCGTTCTTCGAGCTTACTTCGAGTTTCGAGTTTCGAACCTCGAGTTTCCACGAGCGCGGCTCGTGGCTCAGCGGCGCACCATTTCCCCGCTGCGTTCCAGGCGCAGCAGCTCGATGTCGGCCTCGGTCATGAGACGCACCAGCTCCTTGAAGTTCGTCTTCGGCGTCCAGTTCAACTGCCGCTTCGCCTTGCTCGCGTCGCCGATCAACAAATCCACCTCGGCCGGCCGGTAGTAGCGCGGATCGATGTCCACGAGGGGTTTCCAGTCGATTCCCACGTGCCCAAACGACTCGTCGAGAAATTCGCGAATCGTGTGCGTCTCGCCCGTCGCGATGACGTAGTCGTCCGGTTGGTCCATCTGGAGCATCAGCCACATCGCCTCGACATACTCGGGCGCGTAGCCCCAGTCGCGCTTGGCGTCGAGGTTGCCGAGATACAATTTGTCCTGCATCCCGGCCTGGATGCGGGCCACGGCGCGGGTGATCTTGCGCGTGACGAACGTCTCGCCCCGTCGCGGTGATTCGTGGTTGAAGAGGATGCCGTTACTCGCGTGCAGACCGTAGCTCTCGCGGTAATTCACCGTGATCCAGAATGCGTACACCTTCGCCGCGCCGTACGGACTCCGGGGGTAGAACGGCGTCGTCTCGTTCTGAGGGACTTGCTGCACCAAGCCGAACATTTCGCTGCTCGACGCCTGGTAAAACCGGGCCTTCGGCGCGCATCCGCGAATCGCCTCCAGCAGCCGCACGGTTCCCACGCCCGTGACGTCGCCGGTGTATTCCGGGATGTCGAAGCTGACGCGCACGTGGCTCTGCGCGCCGAGGTGATAGACCTCGTCGGGCTGGATTGTGTCGACCGCCTTGTACGTTGCGACGGAATCGGAAAGGTCGCCGTAATGGAGGAAAAGATGGTTGTCCGGAAGATGCGGGTCCTTATAGATGCGGTCGAGGCGCTCGGTGTTGAACGACGAGGCGCGGCGGATCATGCCATGGACCTCGTAGCCCTTCTTGAGCAGCAACTCCGCGAGGTAGGAACCGTCCTGGCCGGTGATTCCGGTGATGAGCGCCTTCTTTGGCATGCAGCGCGTGATAGCGAGAATCAGCGGTGGGTAAAGCGGTATTTCCCCCGCGGCGACGCGGCGCCTGACTCCAACACGTCGGATTCCGGAGGCGGCGCATAAATTCCGCGCTATCCTCCGCGCCTGTCCGAACCCCAATCATCTCATGCTTCCCCACTGGCTCGTCGCGGTCATCCTCGGCATCGTTGAAGGTCTCACCGAGTTCCTGCCGGTCTCGTCGACCGGGCATCTGCTCATCGCCGAGCGCCTGCTGCACATCCGCGAGACGGACCTCTTCAATGTGGTCATCCAGGCCGGTGCGGTGCTCGCGGTGATTCCACTTTTCCCCGAGCGCATCGGTGGGCTTTTCACCGGCCTCAATCGGCCCGCGATGCGCGACTACTGGCTGAAGCTCTTCGTCGCGTTCGCGATCACGGGTGCAGGCGGCCTCGTGATGGAGAAGTTGCATTTCAAGCTGCCCGAGGAGGTGCTGCCGGTCGGCATCGCGTTGCTGATTGGCGGCGTGCTCTTCGTGCTGATCGAATGGTGGCTGCGCGGCCGGACGGTCTCGGATGAAGTGACGTGGGCCATCGTCATCGCGGTCGGAATCGGTCAGCTGGTGGCCGCAGGTTTTCCGGGCGCGTCGCGTTCGGGCACGACCATCCTGATTGCGCTGGCCTTGGGTTTGAGCCGGCCAGCAGCGACGGAATTCACGTTCCTCGTCGGCATCCCGACGTTGCTGGCGGCGAGCGCGTACAAGATTTTCAAGTCGTTCCGCCATCCGGACCCGGGGGCGCTGCCCGAGGATTGGACCGGGGTGGCGATCGCCTTCGTGGTCGCGGCGATCGTGTCCTTTATCGTCGTGAAGTGGATGCTCGGCTACATCCGCACGCACACGTTTACGGCCTTTGGCTGGTATCGCATCGCGGCCGGGCTGGCCGTCTTGTTGTTTCTTCGCTGAACAGCAGGACCTTTTTTTGCGTCCAAACGAAGGTCCCGATCGGATTAGTCATAGTGGAGGGCGCCGGGAATACGGCGTCTCCCGCCGTCTCTCACCCCTGATGAACCGCATTTTTTCACTCGCCGCTCTCCTTCTTACCGCCTCCTCTATGGCCATGGCCGACGACAAACCCGCCGCTAAACCGGAGAAAATCCTCCACAGCAAGGAGGAATGGAAGGCGCTCCTGCCGCCGCCGACCTTCAATGTCATGGTCGAGAGCGGCACGGAACGGCCTGGGACCAGCGAGCTCCTCAAGGAGAAGCGGGATGGCAATTTCGTTTCGGCGGCGGCGCCTGAGCAGGTGCTCTTCCGCTCCGCCGACAAGTTTGAGTCGGGCACAGGCTGGCCCAGTTTCACCCAGCCGGCTTCGCCAGATGCGGTTATCCTGCGGCAGGATCCGCATTCCACCTTCGGAGTCGTCACGGAGGTACTGGATGCCAGAACGGGCCTGCATCTCGGCCATGTCTTTGACGACGGCCCGGCTCCGACCGGCAAGCGGTATTGCATCAATGGCGTGGCGCTGAAATTTGTCCCCACTACAAAATAGACGGAAAGTCGCCGACGCGGAGGCGCGTCCGCCGGCGCGGGGACCCTTGGGGCTTGAGGCCAAATCTACCTGATTCCCGGTTTATTTTTGGGCGGGAAGGTCCTCGGATGCAGGATCCAGCGCGATTCTGGGACATGGGAGAGTCGCCGAGGGGCGAAATCCCGCTCGCCTTGGCACGGAAGAAACTGCTTGCCAGCCCCCCCGGGGCTCGGTAAGGGATGCGCTTCATCGGGCTGCTCAGTCCGATCGACACCCCATACGATGCGTCGATTTTCTCTGATTCTCTCTGTACCGCTGGCGGTCCTGATCTTCGTGATCATGGCTTCGGCTGAACCTCGGACCGCATTCGTGAAGCTGGCAGACGGGTTCGACTACCCGGTCGGCAAGGTGGGTACGGTGTGCACGGGTGAAGGCTATTACGTGGCCCGCGGCTTCCGGCCCAACGGCCACCTCGGCGAGGATTGGAACGGCAATCGGGGCGGCGACACCGATTTGGGAGATCCGGTTTACACGATTGCCAACGGGGCGGTCGTTTTTGCCAAGGATGTCCGGGCGGGTTGGGGGAACGTCATCATTATCCGGCACAACTACCGCGATTCCGACGGGACGATCAAAACGATCGATTCGCTCTACGGGCACCTGCAAGCCATCCTCGTGCGCGAGGGGCAGACGGTGAAACGCGGCGACCAGATTGGCAAAATCGGCAACAACCGTGGGATGTACGACGCCCACCTGCATTTTGAAATTCACAAGAACCTCGGCATTGGCGTCGACCGCGCTTCGTTTGCCCGCGATTACTCGAATTACCATTCGCCCCGCGAATTCATCGGCTCCCACCACGCGCTCAAGGGCGGCTTGGGCGGCTATCCGATGGCGATGAACACCTTCACCGCCCGTCCGGACCGCGTGCTTTATGCGCCCGTGGACGATGCGAAGCTTTCCTCCAGCGAAGCGCGGGCCATGCGGGCTGGCTACTCCCGGGGCAAGAAAAAGAGCACGCACACGAAGAAGAAGCGGTACACGCTCGTCGAGTCGGGCGCTTTCGCGGGCTGATGCCCGTTGGACGGATGGCGGCGTTCGGTCGGTCCGGCGCGAAAAATTGATTCGCGCGTTGCGCAAAGCCGCCTACAACTTGGCCGAATGATTTCCGTGTCCATCGAGGGCCTGGTCAAGCGATTCGGCCAGACAACGGCCCTCAATGGCATTGACCTTCGCATCGCGCCCGGGGAGCTGTTTTTTCTGCTCGGCCCGAGCGGTTGCGGTAAGACCACGCTGCTGCGCAACATCGCGGGGTTTTACATTCCGGATGCGGGCACGATTCGCTTTGGCGATGAGGACGTGACGAACCTGCCTCCGCACAAGCGGAATACGGGCATGATGTTTCAGAGTTACGCGCTCTGGCCGCATCTCACGGTGGCGGGGAATGTCGCGTTCGGCCTCGAGGAACGCCGCGTGCCGCGACCGCAGATTCGCGAACGGGTGCAGGCTGCGCTCGCCTCCGTCAAAATGGAGGGCTACGCCGACCGCAAGATCAACCAGCTCTCCGGCGGCCAGCAACAGCGCGTCGCGCTGGCCCGCGCGCTCGTCATCCAGCCCCGCTGCTTGCTGCTCGACGAACCACTCTCCAACCTCGATGCCAAGTTGCGCCTCGAGATGCGCACCGAAATCCGCCGCGCCTGCAAGGAAAACGGTCTTACCGCGATTTACGTCACCCACGATCAAAAGGAGGCCCTGTCCATCGCCGACCGGCTGGCGATTCTCGATGGCGGCAAACTCGTCCAGATCGGACCGCCCAAGGAAGTGTACCGCCGGCCCCGGTCGCGGCTCGTGGCCGACTTCATCGGCGAGACCAATTTCATCGACGGTGAAGTGCTGGGGACCGACTCGACGGATGCCAGTGAATGTCGCGTGCGAACCGCCCACGGCGAATTCGTCGGGTTCATCACCGACCCGTCCTGGCGACCGAAGCCCGGCGAGAAAGCCGTCCTGTCGGTCCGCCCGGAAAGCTGGAAGCTCGAGCGCCGCGGCGCCTATTCCGCCACCATCAACTCGGTCGCGGGTTGCGTCGGGCGGAGCGTTTATCTCGGTGAAATCGCCCAGTATGACTTTCAGCCGACGGCGGATGATGCGGCGGTGCTCAAGATGTACGATTTGAATCCGCGCGACGCATCCGACGATTTTGAAGTCGACGAGCAGCTTGCCGTGGTCGAAGCCCAGGACGTCGTGGTCCTTCCGGTCTGAGCATTTTTCCGCCTGAACGACTGATTTCGTCGCGGCATGATTCGGACCCTGCTCCTCGTCGGCGTGCTCGCCGTGATCGTCGGCGCGCCGTTTGTGCTCAAGCCGAAGGAGAACTTGATCTCGAAGGCGGATCGCACCGTCGTCATCATCACGCCGCACAACGAGGCAATCCGATCGGAATTCGCCCGCGCCTTCCGGCATTACTATCAGGCAAAGCACGGCCAGACCGTGCGCGTGGACTGGCGCGTGATTGGCGGCACCAGCGAAATCGCGCGCTATCTCGCCTCGGAGTTCGAGGCGCCGTTTACGAATTACTGGGTCAACACGCTCCACCGACCGTGGGACGCGACGGTGCAACGATCCTACGCCGATCCGAAAATCAAACCGGGACCGGATCCCGCCAACGATACGCCCGAACAGGCCGCCCGGCGCATGTTCCTGGATTCAAACGTCGGTATCGGCATCGACCTTTTTTTCGGCGGCGGGAGTTATGATTTCGACCAGCAGGCACGCGCCGGCCGTCTCGTCGACAGCGGCGTGTTGCAGCGCCATCCGGAGTGGTTTGGCGAGCAGGCGATTCCGCAGCGGCTGGGCGGCGAACCATTTTGGGATCCGGCCGGCCTGTGGGTCGGCACCGTGCTGTCCGGCTACGGCATTTTTTCGAATCTCGACGTGCTCGAGCGCCTCGGCGTGAAACAGCCGCCGTCCCAATGGCCGGAGCTGGGCGATCCGATTTACCGTCGGCAGCTCGCGCTGGCCGATCCCACCAAGTCGAGCTCGGCGGGCAAGGCGTTTGAGATGCTCGTGCAGCAGCAGATGCAGCTTCGGCTTGCCACGTTCGAAGCGAACGAACCTGCCGGCACGGCGGGGGAGATTCGCGCCCGCGAGAAACGCGCGCGCGACGAAGGTTGGCTCGATGCGATGCGACTGCTCATCAGGCTCGGCGGCAATGCACGTTATTTTTCCGACACCTCGCAGAAACCGCCCATCGACGTGGGTTTTGGCGACGCGGCCGTCGCCATGGGCATCGATTTCTACGGCCGGCAGATGGCCGAAGCGACGGATCGCGCCGGTGCCAAGGGCCGCGTTGTTTTCATCAGCCCGGTCGGCGGCACGTCGTTCGGCATCGACCCGATCGGCGTGCTGCGTGGCGCGCCGGAGCCGGATCTCGCGAAGGAATTCATCGACTTCGTGCTCAGTCTCGACGGCCAGAAATTGTGGGATTACCGCCCGGGCATGCCGGGTGGACCGGAGAAATTTTCGCTGCGCAGACTGCCCATTCGTCCGGAGCTTTATGGACCCGAGCACGAACTCTTTCTCGCCGATCCAACCGTCAAGCCCTTCGAGGACGCGAAGCAGTTCAGCTACCGGGTGGAGTGGACGGGCAATCTTTTCCGAACGCTGGGTTTCATCATCCGCGTGATGTGCCAGGATCCGCACGAGGAATTGAAGGAGGCGTGGGCGGAAGTCATCCGCGCCAACTATCCACCGCAGGCGATGGCCGCGCTCTTTGAAGTCTCGGCGGTGAACTACGCGGCCGCGGACGGAACGATTCGCGAAGCGTTGAACGCATCAAACAAGATCGAGGAAGTCCAACTTGCAAAGAAACTAAGTAATCAATTCCGCGATCAATACCGCCTCGCCGCCGAGCTCGCGCGCGAGGGGAAATAGGGAAAGGAAGAAGGAACAAGGAGGAAGGAACAAGAGATGTTGCGTTCCGAAGCGGGGACGATCATTTTCCTCCTTCTTCATTCCTCCTTGTTCCTTTTCTTAGAGTCCCAGCAACTCCCTTTGCCACGGCATCAGTGCTTCGGTCGGAGATTCGTTGCGGTAGGCGATTCCTTCGATGACGGAACGCGAGGCAATCAGCGCGGGGTCAATGTCGAGATCCGTCGCCGCGAGGTCTCGTCGCTTCTTCAGCACCCCGGCGCGGGCGTCCATGTCGGCCGTCGGCCGCTCGCTCCGCACCCGGATGCGGGTTGGCCATTCGGAGGACGGCATGGCAAGGGCACGCTCGATGTGCTGCTCGAGCCGCTCCAGCCGCGAGCCCCGGACGTGGCGCCAGTGGGGGAGTTTGCCGCCCGCGTCCAGCGCGTTCGCCGTGGTCAGTAATTCCTCGTTCCGCAGGATATGAAAAGCGGGGCGATCGGCCTCCGCGGCTTCCGCGTCGCGCCACCACCAGAGCTCGCGCAGCAGCGCCGCGGCGCGCCCGCGAAAGGTGCCGGAGCCCGCGATGCGCCAGGACTCCTCGCGCGATTTCCCGGTCTCGGCGCCAGCCACGTTGTCGAGCAGGCGGCGGCACGATTGTTCGAGCCAGCTCGTCCGACCCTTGGTGTCGAGATCCGCCGCCAGTTGATCGGCAATCTGGAACAAATACCGCGTGTCGTTGCGCGCGTAGGTCATCATCTGGGCCGTCAGCGGACGTCGCGCCCAGTTCGCTTTTTGTGAACCCTTGGTCATCTCGATGCCGAACTCGTGCTTCACCAGCGCGGCGAGGCTGAACTCGCGGCGGCCGACCAGGCGCGCGGCGATCATCGTGTCGAAGATCTCGCTCGGGACGAAATCACCCGTGCGCTTGAAGAGCCGCAGATCATAGTCCGCGCCGTGCAGCACGAGCTTCTTGCCGCGCAGCACGTCGAAAAACGGAGCCAGCGGAAATCCAGCCAGCGGATCGAGCAGGGTGCCGTCTTGTTGACCGGGCGCCTCAATCTGGACGAGGCAAAGTTTCTCGCGGTAGCAATG
>JANXRG010000069.1 GCA_025353105.1 Verrucomicrobiota bacterium | reverse complement strand
GCCCGCGCCGCGGCCGCGAATCCGCGCGAGCCGAAGGTTCGCTATCTGCAGGCGCAAACGATGTTCAACCGGCACGAATGGACCGAGGCCCTGGCCGCCATCGATGCCGCAATTGCGCTGCAGCCCGATCAACCGAAATTCCGGCGATTGAAAATCGAAATCAAAGCGCACCTCCCATCCGCGCCGCCCCGATCGAACCCGGAATGAGCAAGCTCTCAGCCGATGTTCCCGCCGGGTCGCCTTCCGCCCGGCGATCGATCGGCGCCTACACGTCGATCCTCGAACTCGCGGTTCCAGTCGGCGGGTATCTGGTCCTCGCGGCCCTGCTCGCGCTGCGGCATGCCGACCGGCTGAATCCCGACGGCGTCTGCTACCTGCGACTTGGGGAATATTTCGCCGCGGGAGACTGGCGAAACGGATTTTCCCTTTATTGGAGCCCGCTTTTCCCGCTGGTGATCGCCGGCTTCAGCAAGCTGGGGGTCGATGGACTCGAGGCCGCTCACCTCGTTCTCGCGATCGGGGGCGCCGCGTTGATCTGCGCCACGTTCTTCCTCCTCCGCCTCACGACGCGGACGACGATGGGCGTGCGAATCTTGCTGCTCGTCGCGGCCGTTCCCGCGATTGCCGAATTCCAATTGTTTGTCGTGGCCCCGGACGTCCTGCTGAGCGTCATCTTGATCACCGCCCTGGCCATGACGTGGTACGCGGCGGCGCGGGAGAAGCGCGGCGCGTTCGTGCTCGCGGGCGCGCTGTTCGGGCTTGGTTACTGGGCGAAGGCGTACGCGCTGCCGTTCGGACTTGTGGCGATCGCCGTTTCAATCTGGTGGCTGCGACGACGCGCTTCCCGGTCGTGGCGGGCTCCGCTGGGGCTTGCGCTCGGCGGGTTCGCGCTCACCGCCGCGCCCCTTGTCATCCTGCTCAGCAGCCTGAATGGCGGGTTCACGATTGGAAAATCCGGGCCGATCAATCACGCCGTGGTCGGCCCGAACGATATCCTGCGGACGCATCCGGTGGTCTTCGGCGTGCCCACGCCGCCGCACGTTACGATTTGGGAAACGCCGGACCAATTGCCCTACGCGTACTGGTCGCCGTTTGCTTCGCGCAGTTATTTCGACCATCAGGTAGCGATCGCGGCGCGAAATTCGATCGAGGCCTCGAAAACGCTTGCCGGGCTGGATGTGGCCGGGCTCGGGCTCGGGTCACTGATCGTTGGGCTGATTCTGGTCGGCATCCGACGCGAGGCGAATCGCGACGCGGTCACCGCCACCGTCTGGCTTGCGGGATTGCTCGGCCTTTATCTCGGCGGATATCTGCTCGTCGCGTTTGAACCACGCTACGTGCAGAGCTTTGCCCTGCCGGTGTTGCTGTGCACGGCGGCCCTGCTCGCGAGCCGCTTGGTCATTCGACCGCCGATGGCGTGGCTGGTCGCCGCCGCGGTGGCGGCCTCATTGTCGGCGGCGTGGATTCCGCGCGTGAATGATCACCTGCGGTCGCGCGCCTCTCCTTACCTGCGTGAGGTCGCGAGGGAACTCCGCGCGATGGGTTTTCAGGGCCCATTCGCCGCGACGAGCTGGTATCACGGCGTGGCGCTGGCCTACTTCAGCGGCCAGCCGCACGTCGGCTTCCCCCCGGACGCCGACCCCGCCGTGGACGCGACGCGCCTTCGCGAGGCCGGCGTCGACTGGCTGGTGGTCTTTGATCTCGCGACCTATCCCGCGATGCCGGTGCAGGATCTGTATCCGCCGACGATTCCACGCGCGCTGGAGATTCTCGCGAACGAAGGCTGGACGATGCGGCGGGAATTTGTGGTCTCGATGAACGGCCAAGAAAGCCACATTGTGGCGTTCCAACGTCCGGCGCCGAGCCGCTGATCCATTCATGCGCGCCCGTTTTATCCTGCTCCTCTCACTGATCACCGCCGCGGCGTATCTGCCCGCGTTGCGCGCGGGATTCGTGTGGGACGACTATGCGCTGGTGCTGCGTGATCCCTTCATTCGCAGCTGGCGCCTGATCCCGGACGGCTGGCAGCAGTTCCTGTTTGTGGACGCGCGCGGCTCCAATTTTTTCCGGCCGCTGCAACGGTTGACCTACACGGCTGATTACGCGATCTGGGAGTTCAATCCGCTCGGGTATCACCTCACGAACATTCTCCTGCATGGTGTGGCGGCGCTTGCGCTGGGCTGGTTTGCCACCGCCTTCTTCCGGCGCCACCGCGCGAGTCTGTCCGCGACGGGACTGCGCTGGCCCCCCGATGGGATGGGCTTTTTCGTGGCCGTGGCCTGGGCGATTCATCCCATTTTGACATCTGCGGTGACGTATGTTTCCGGTCGCGCCGATTCGCTCGCGGCGTGTTTCTGTTTTCTCGCGTTGCGCGTCGCCCTGGATGTTGCCGCCAGCACCGGCCGGGATCTTTGGTTGCGTTCCACGCTTTGTGCCGCGCTCTGCCTGCTTGCCGCGTTCTCGAAGGAGATGGGGCTGTTCTCGTTTCTTCTCTGCGCGCTGTTGTTGCGGTGCGAGCGATCCGGCGGACGACGCTTCATCGTGTGGATCACTTGCGCGATCGTCGGCGTCGGCCTGTATGCCGCCGCGCGGTCGGCCGCGGGCGAGGCGAAACCGCCGACGCGGCCCGCGATTCCGCTGTCGCAACGGCCAATCCTGATGGCGGCGGCCGCGGCGGAATATGCCGCACTGGTGGCGTTCCCAGCCCACCTGCATATGGAACGCGGCGTGCGCCCGGTGCCGGATCCGGCGCGAGCCGGCCGGAGCATCTATCCCCCACCGCCTTGGTGGCAAACCGCCGCGGGCGCCGGCATCATCGCGCTCCTCGCGGCGCTCGCGTTCGCGTTCCGCCGCCGACGGGAGATTTTCTTTCCGCTCGCCGCCTTCGCGCTGGCGTTTGTCCCGGTCAGCAATGTGTTCGCGCTCAACGCCACCGTCGCCGAGCACTGGATGTACCAACCACTCGCGTTCCTGCTCATCGCCGCCGCCGCTTGGATCGCCAGGGCGGTGCCGGCCTGGCCGCGCGCCTGGCGCATCGGCGGCGGCATCGCGCTCGGTTGCTGGCTCGCGGCGCTTGGCGTGCGGACCTTCGTGCGACAGGACGACTGGCGGGACTACCGCACCTTCATCGAACGTACGCTCGCGGCCGGGGGCGACACGTCGCGCATGTGGATCAACCTCGGCCTGCAAGCGACCGTCACGGAACCCGTTCTCGCGGACGCCTGCTTTCGTCGCGCCCTGATCCTCTCGCCCGGTTCCAACCATGCGACGATCGGCCTGACCACGCTCGCGCTAGGACGGAAGGACTATACCGAAGTCCACCGGCTGCTGGATTCGATCAAGGGCGATCGGGCGCTCGAGCCGGCGCGACTCGAGAATCTTGCGTTGGTCCGCCGGCTCGAAGGCTCCGGCAACGGCGAGGCGGAAATCCAGGAAGCGCGGCGGCTGTACCCGGACAACTGGCAGCTCATGCGTCGCCACGCGCAACTCCTGGTCGCGGACGGCCGCAGCGCGGAGGCCGTGGACGAGTTGCAGCGATTTACGGAGGCGTACCCGTATCGCGCGGATGCCTGGATGCTGCTTTCGGATTTCGCGCGGACGGCGCGCCGGTTCGCGACCGCCGGATTTGCGCGCGCGCGCGCTTTTGAAAATGACATCCACCTCGAGCGCCGCGTGCAGCGCAAGGAATCCGAGGCCGGTCGCCCACCGGAAAATGCCGATCCGAAACCCACGGACCCCCAGGGCGGGTCAACCCGGAGTGAACTCAGGCCCGAAGGCCAGAGCGGAGAAAGCGGCCAAAAAAATCTGCACCCGTGAAGACTCGAACTTCAAACCTTCTGATCCGTAGTCAGATGCTCTATCCAATTGAGCTACGGGTGCTCGTTGACGAGCCAGGATGCTAGCCGGGACCCGGATGCTGTCAAACTATTCGAGCCCCGCCGTGCCCCCGCCCAGGTAGTGCAACGTCACCCGTCCCACGACCTCGAGACTGCCGGGCGCAATCGTTTCCATCGTGTCCCCCGCCGTGTGCCAGGGCGGAAAATCGAAGTCGATTAAATCGATCGTGGGAATGCCGGCCCGGTTCAACGGCACGTGATCGTCCAGCATCGGCGTATTCAAGAGGTGAAAGTTCGCACGCAGGTTCAGCGCGTCGGCGGACGCGAAGATCCCCCGGGTCAGCTTCGGGGGCGAATCGCTCGGAATCGTGATCCCCAGATCGCGGTCCCCAATCATGTCCCAGAGCACCCCGACCCGGAACTGCTTCGCCCGGCCCGAGTCGCGCAACGTCCGCGCGTAATGACGGCTTCCGTGCAAGCCATCAATCCGCGGCACCGCGTCCAGTCCGTCGAAGGGGGAAAAATTTACGGCGGCCTCCTCGCCGTCGAAAAAGACGAGCTCGAAGCGCCGCGCAAAATCCGGGCGCAGCGCCAGCACGCGGGCCAGTTCCAACAGTGCGCCGGTCCCGCTGCCGCCGTCGTTCGCGCCGACAAAGATGATCTTCTCGAAATATTTCGTGTCGTAGTGCGTGGAAACGATCGCGCGCGGATCCTTTGCGCTGGCGCCGCCGAATCGGGCGATCAAATTCACAAATTCGATCGACCCCCGCGGGGTCTCCTCCCGAAAGACCTCGCGCTCGACAATCCAGCCGGAATCCGCCAGTTCGATCTCGAGAAATTGTCGCGCCTGCTCGAGCGCCCGTGAGCCGGACGGGCGCGGACCGAGCGCCACGAGTTTCTCGACGTGGGCGAATGCGCGCGCGCCGGAGAATTCACGCCAGAGTTCGCCCGGGGTCGGACCCTGGGCGCCAAGCCGGCAGGCGGTTGTAGCGAGCGCGAGGCCCGCGAGCAGCGGCGCGAGCGATCGCGCGATTGGAAAAAGAAATCGCATGGCTTCGTTCCTCCGGGGAGGACGCGGGGCGGGCTGCACCCGCGAGTGTCGCGGTTAGTCGTCCCCGTGGCCCAAGCCCATCGTTTCCAACAGCCGCTGCAGGTCGTCGGCGTTGTAGTACGCAATTTCGATCGTGCCTCGCTGGCCGTGCGTGCGCAGTTTTACGCCGGTCGCAAATCGATCGCGCAGTCGATCCTCCACGCGTTTCAACGCCGGCGTCAGATCGCTGCCTCCCGCGCGGCCGCCGGATGACCCCGGGGGGCGCGTCACGCGGGATCCATCCCCGCGGGCGAGATACGCGGCGACCAGTTGCTCCGCGCCGCGGACGGTCGCACCCTGCCGCAAGACCTGTTCCGCCACGTGCAACTGCCCGTCGGGCGCCTTGACTGCGAGCAGCACTTTGGCGTGGCCGACGCTGAGCCGACCCTGGACCACCCAGGACTGCACCTGCGGCTCGAGGTCGAGCAGGCGGAGTGCGTTGGCCACGGCAACCCGGCTTCGGCCCACCTTCTTCGCGATGTCCTCCTGCTTGAGCTGAAATTCCGTGGCGAGGCGTTCGTAAGCGCGTGCCTCCTCGATCGGGTTCAGGTCCGCCCGCTGCAAGTTTTCGATCAACGCGAGTTCCACGACCTGTTGATCACTCGCCGTTCGCACGATGACCGGCGCATGCTCCAGCCCAAGCGCCGTCGCCGCGCGCCAGCGGCGTTCGCCGGCAATGAGCTGATATTTCGCGCCGACCCTTCGCGCCACGAGCGGCTGGATGATGCCCTGCTCGCGGATGGAATCCATCAACTCGCGCAGCGGCTCCTCCCGAAATTCGCGCCGTGGTTGCAACGGACTCGGGACGATGTCGGCGACCGCAATTTGCAGCACGCGATCCCCCGCCGGCAAGGGCACCGGCGCGGGCGTCCGACTTGGAATCAGCGAGCCTAAGCCGCGCCCGAGAACGTTTTTCGCCATAGAATGAGCGAGTATAGCACCGGCGGCCGCCGCGCACAGGCACCATCACGGATCCGGCGCCGGCACGTATTTTCGGTACAGCCCGCGGAACTGGTCGTACGTCAGGCCGAGCAATTCGGCGGCCTTGCGCTGATTGTGCTTCCCGCGCACGAGGGCCTCCTGCAGCAAGCGCTGCTCAAAATTCGCGACCGCCTCGATCAAATTCACTGGGAGCTTCGGCGACGCCGGGGGGAGGACTGACGAGCCCCCGGGAGCACCTTCCAGTCGCAACTCATACGGGGCGATAAACGGATCGAGCACGATTTCGCGGATCAAATTTCCGCTCTCGACCGATCGGCTCACCGCACGCTCGACCGCGTTCTTCAGCTCGCGCACGTTGCCGGGCCAGTCGTGCGTCCGCAGCGTGTCGAGCGCCTTGTCGGTCAAGCGCGGCGCCTCCCCCAGGCCCATGTCGGAGACCATGCGCACGAGGAAGTGATTCGCCAAAAGTTCAATGTCGCCCGGTCGATGGCGCAAGGGCGGCAGGAACAACACTTCAAAAGAAAGGCGGTCGAGCAGGTCGCGCCGGAATTTTCCCGCGGCGGCCAGCGCCGGCAGATCCGCGTTCGTCGCCCCCACGAGTCGCACGTCGACGTCGATGCTTTCGGACGAGCCCACGCGTTCGAACGAGCCGTATTCCACCGCGCGGAGAATTTTCTCCTGCAGCTCGACGGGCATCTGGCCGATTTCGTCGAGGAAGAGCGTGCCCCCGTTGGCCGCCTCGAACCGGCCGCGCCGTTGCCGCACTGCACCGGTGAACGCGCCGGCCTCATGCCCAAACAATTCCGACTCGAGAACGTTCGGCGAAAGAGCGGCGCAGTTCAGTTTTAGGTACGGTCCGCCCCAGCGCGGCGAAAGATAATGCAGGCGCGACGCTGCCAACTCCTTGCCCGTCCCCCGCTCGCCCACCAGCAGGACGGGCCGCGGCGCCTTCGCCGCCCTCGCCAATCGCTGCTGAAAATCGAGAAATTCATCGGAACTCCCCAGCGCCTCCGTCGGCGCCCCACCCATTCCTCCCGTCGGCATTTCACGTTCAGCGATTCGATCCCTGGGAGCCATGGTGAAATCTACCAGTTCGTGGCTTGTTCAACCAATACAAATCAAATTTTGTTCGCTGAGAAAATTATATTACAACTTTAATAACCTCATAACAAATAACTTATAACTCATCACTCATTCGTGGCATCCCTGCTGCTAAATGGGCTGTCGTTCCAAAAAACTCCGTAAACCCGCAATTCCTCCATTCCATGAAATCCGCCAACGCCGCTTTCCCGCACATGCTGGTGCTGAATCCCGAATTTTCCCACCCGCGCATCCACCGGGTTCGCGCCCGGGCCCGCAGTTTCGCCCGCCTGACGAGTGAACTGCTCGAACAGGACAACTCCGCCGCCGGTTTCATCGAGCGGTCCACCTTTCTGGTGCTCACGCTCTGCGTCGCCGGTCCGGTGATCGCCGCGCTGCTTTCACTTGGTTCCTAAATCTTCCACCTCTGTTCATCCCCCTTCGACTCCCACTCCAACCAAATCACTCCAATGGGCATCTTCACCCGCTTCCGCGACATCGTTAATTCCAACATCAACTCCATGCTCGACCAGGCCGAGGATCCGGAAAAACTGATCCGGCTGATGATCCAGGAAATGGAGGACACGCTCATCGAAATGAAGGCGTCGTGCGCCGGTGCCATCGCCGCCCGGAAAAAGTCCGGCCGCGCGTTCGAAGCCTCCAAGGCGCGCGTGACCGACTGGACCGCCAAGGCCGAGCTGGCCATCTCCAAGGGTCGCGAGGATCTCGCCCGCGAAGCTCTCCTGGAAAAGCGGCGTTATTCCGAAACGCTGGTCGCGCTCGAGACCGAGGCGCAGCAGCTTGATGACGTCGTCGGCCAGTACCAGGGCGACATTCTCCAGCTCGAGGACAAGCTCACGAAGGCACGCGAAAAGCAACGCTCGCTCGTGCAGCGCCACATTCACGCGCAGAAGAAGACGGCCGCGCAGCAGCAGATCCGCAAGGCGGGATCGGGCGATGCGGTGCTTCGCTTCGAACAATTCGAGAATCGCATTGAGCGGCTCGAGGCCGAGGCGGATCTCGTGAACATCGGGCGCCGGCCCAGCTTGGAGGAGCAGTTCACCAAACTCGTGGCCGATGAGGAAATCGAGAAGGAACTTGCCGCCCTTAAGGCCAAGACCCCGATTCCGTCGCACTAAGCGCGTTGACCACCTCCCGCCGAACCGCGCGTTGCGCAAATCTCCGTGCAATTGCGCCCCCGACAGGCATTCTGAAATCACCTCAATATGATGCATCTCCTTGCCAGCCTCAGCGGTCGCCTCGCGTCCAACGACATCCCCAGCGAGGTCATCCCGATCGTCGCCATCGTCTTCACCTTCGTGTGGCTGATCATCAAGACGCTGGTCTCCCCCTTCGTCACCGCCAAGGCGAACAAGAATGCCGCCAAAGCCGGCGGCAACGCGACTCCCTCCGGGGATGAGGCCCTCCTCATCCGCCAGATGCAGCAGACGTTGACCAAGATGGAGGAACGCGTCGAAGCCCTCGAAACCATTCTGCTCGAACAATCCCGCTCTCAGAAATTATGAAAAACGGATATCATCGCTCCCGTCACGGCATCCTCCTCGGTGTCTTCAAGGGCATCGCGGAAACCCAGGGTTGGTCAGTCCTGCTCACGCGCGTCATCGGGATCATCCTGCTCCTGTTCGTCGCGAAACTGCTGGGCGCACACCATCTCGCCAAGTGGTTCGTCGCCGGTTTCTTCTACCTCACCGCCGCCGTTCTAATGCCGCCGGCCCGGCCGGAACTGCATTGAGGCCCGCCGCGTTGCGTTGCTCAATCTTCACAACCCATGACCACCCCTTCCTGGTTCTCCAACATCCGGCGCTCACGCAACGGCATTCTCCTCGGCGTCTTCAAAGGCATCGCCGAGAGCAAGGGCTGGAATGTCACCCGCACCCGGCTCGGCGGCGCGTTCGTGCTGATCATCGCCTCGGGCATCATCGGCGATCGCGATCTCTCGCGCTTCTTCATCGCCGCGTTCTTTTACCTCTTGCTGGCGGTGCTGATCCCCGCGGAATCGGGCGAGAGCCGCGCTTCGGTCGAGAGCGCCGGAGACGACATCGTTGCGCGCGTGCGCAACCGACTCGAGCCCGGCAAGCCCGTGCCCACGGCCAGCTTCACGCGCTCCGACCTCGCTGATCTCGGCCGGCAGATGGAGCGGCTCAACCGTCGCGTCCAGCGGATGGAAGGCGTCGTGACCAATCGCAGCTACGAATGGGAGCGCCGGATCCGCTCCGAAAATAATTGAGCAGCATGCACCCGCGCATCCTCACTGTTCTCCTCGCGCTCGCGTGTGCGGGGCCGTGCTCGGTCCTCGGCGGATCCGGCTGGCAGCTCGAGGCGAAGGTTCGCGATCGTTCCGCCGGCGATAATGTGCTCGATGTCGTAACCGCGATCCTGACGGCGTCCGCGACGCCCCCAACGCGGCCCGGATTCTACGTGGGAATCAAGTACGCCTCGCTCGGAGAAATTCTGAGCGGCCACTGAACGAGTCGCCGGTTCGGACCCCGCAGCTGGGCGCAATCGGGATTGACATGGCTCGCCGTTCCCATTCCCTTTAGTCGCGACGCCCAACCCCCCAACGACTTGCGGGCGCCGCTGCCGATGCATCCCATCGTTCCCCCCGCCGCATGAAGCTGCCATTGTTTGCCGGGGCCAGTCTTCTTTTCCTGCTCGCGGGAATCACCCCTACTCCCGCCCAGCAGATTCGCGTTTTAAAGATTGGGCACCAATTTCCCGGTGGCACGATCGACGAGGGGGATTTCCGCGATCGACTTTGCCGAAAATTTGCCGCCGAAGTCGAGAAGCGGACGAATGGCGCGCTGAAGTTCGAGGTCTTTCCGCAGAATAAGCTCGTCAAGCCTGAAGGCCAGCTCGAGGCGCTCAAGTTGGGCACGATGGATTTCTGCCTGATGCCGCTCAACAACGCCTTCGATAAGCTCCCCGAGCTCAACGTCACCCTCCTCCCGGGCGTGATCAAGAGTTATGAGCAGGGATTTCGCTGGAAGACCGCGCCGATCGGCCGCGATGTCACCACTCTGCTCGAGCAGAACGGAGCGCTCACGCTCACCTGGGTCTGGCAGGCTGCCGGAATCGTCGCCGTCGTGCGCCCCGTCCTTGTGCCCGACGATGTGCGCGACTTGCGGGTCCGCGGCGCC
Organism: Verrucomicrobiota bacterium; assembly: GCA_025353105.1. Lineage (GTDB taxonomy): Bacteria > Verrucomicrobiota > Verrucomicrobiia > Chthoniobacterales > SZAS-18 > SZAS-18. Next base: position 21,356 of record JANXRG010000069.1, on the reverse strand, counting down.
GGCAAGAGCGTCGACGTCGTGCTCACTGTCGTCGGCGGGAAGGTGGTAAGCATGGCGTCCAGCGAGATTCCGAAGGCGTTTCGCGAGGGAAAAGTGGACGCCGCGATCACCAGCTCGACCTCGCTCGTCGCGTTCAAGCTGCAGGATTTCTGCCGCGCGGTGACAACCCCGCGGCTGCGTGCGCTCTTCTATTTCCCGGAACCGCTGCTGGTGTCGAAGGTGACCTTCGATTCGCTCACGTCGGATCAGAAACGGATCGTGACCGAGGTCGGCATCTCCCTCGAAAAATTTGCGCTCGATTCCGCACGGGCCGACGACGAAATGCTGGCGCGCACCTATCTGGCCGCAAACGCGGCGGTGGCAGACATGGACGAGGAGCAGTGGATAATGTGGCAGCGGGTCGCGCGCGCCGCGGCGTGGCGGGATTACGAACGAAACGTGCCGAAGGGCGACGAATGGTTGAAGAAGGCGCTGGCGGTGCCGTGAAGATGGGATTCGCGCCGGTGGCGCGCGATCGCCTTTGACGATCGTTCCGCCTTTGGCAGAGTGCCGCACCTATGAAGAAGTGCGCCCTGCTCGTCCTCTCCCTCCTCACGCTGACCTCGCTGCGCGCCGCCGACCCGAGTTCGTTCGCCGTCGGCTCGTTCACGTTCAAGCGGCCGGCGGCGCTCTCGTGGGTCGCGGTCGATCCCTCGGGCATGCGCAAGGCGCAACTCTTCGCCGGCGAAGCGAAGGATCCGGACAAGCGCGCGGAAATCGTTTTCTTCCACTTCGGACCCGGCGTCGGCGGCGGGGTTGATGCGAACATCCAGCGCTGGCTGGGTCAGTTCACGCCCGAGACCCCGGACATGAAGCCCATCATTGAAAAGGCGGACCTGAAGGGCATCAAGCTGACGCGCGTCCGCGCCGAGGGAACGTTTTCCAGCGGCATGCCCGGCGGCCCGACCACGCCATTGAAGGGTTATGCGCTGCTCGGCATCATCCTCGAGAGTCCGAACGGCGATGTCTTCATCAAGATGACAGGCCCGGGAGACGTGGTGAAAGCAAACGCGCAGGCGTTCGAGGACTTGGTCAAGAGCGCGATCGAATAACCTCGAATTTCAGATGTCAGATTGAAAAACGAGCACGGCAACGCGTCGCCAAAATCTGAAATCTTAGCTTCTCTGCCAGGCGGCGAGAAATCCCTCCACGAGCGCCGGCAATTCGCCGGCATAGCCGCCCTCAAGAACCGCGGCTGAACGAAGGCCAGACTCGCGAAGCCAGCCGCCCAGCGTGACAAAATCCTCCTCCCGCAGGCTCATCTGCGTGATTGGGTCGCCCACGAAGGCGTCGAAGCCCGCCGAGACGAGCACCAGCTCCGGCTTGAAGAGGAGTACGGCCTGCCACGATTCCGCCAGCGACCCCATGTGATCAGAGGCCTCAGCGAACGGCGGGACCGGAAAATTGAGCACGTTGTCGAACGACGCGCCGCCGGTGCCCGGCCACCCGGGAAGCTGGTGGACTGAAACAAAGAGCGTCCCGTCGACGCCGTGCAGGATCGACTCCGTGCCGTTGCCGTGATGGGCATCAAAGTCCCATACCGCCACGCGCTCCACACCGCGTGCGCGGGCCGCGAGCGCGGCGATCGCGATGTTGTTGAAATAGCAAAATCCCATCGCGCGGTCGCGCAGCGCGTGATGCCCCGGCGGCCGCATCAGCGAGAATACCTTCTCGCCCGCAAGCGCCGCCGACATCGCGTCGAGTCCCGAACCCGCCCCGCGGCGCGCGTGACCGGCCAGATCATCGTACCGCGGCGTGTCCGCGTCGAAATCCCCGTCGCCTCCTTCGATCCGGCGCACGTGCTCGACGCTGTGCGCGCGCAAGATGTCCTGGTCCTCCGCCGGCGCCGGCTTCCGCCAAATCCAGTCCGGGTGGGCCTCGCGCAATGCCGCCGCCGTTCGCACGACGCGAAACGGTGCCTCCGGATGGCCGGACGCCTCGAAACTGGCGCAGATTGGATCGTGCAGGATGACCATTTTCAAAGCCGTTTGACCACGACAGCAAAGTCCTCACCCATCGAGGCCCGATGGTCAATCCCCGGCCGCTTACTCTGGTTTTACCCGTCGGTCTCCGATGTGTCATCCAATTGACACCCCCCCTTCCGCTGCTACCCTCTTTCCTTTCGTAGCCCTATGAGATTCCCGCTCGCCTTAACCGCCAAAATTGCGTCCTACATCGTCGGACATAAGCTAAAGAAAACGGACAAGTTTGCGACCGTTTTGCAGCTTGAACCGTTGCACACCTGCAACCTCACCTGCACGGGTTGCGGCCGGATTCGCGAGTACTCAACCTCGCTCAAGGATGTGATGTCGCTCGAGGACTGCCTCCAGGCGCCCATCGATTGCGGGGCCCCGATGGTCTCCATTTGCGGCGGCGAACCCCTGATTTATCCACACATCGAAGCGTTGACGAACGGTATCCTCGCGCAAGGCCGCATCGTTTACATGTGCACGAATGCGATGTTCATGCGGCGGAAGATGCGCGCGTACATGGCGTCCCGCTTCCCGACCCGGCCGGCCGTCGTGGAATCCGAAATGGCCGCGTTGCTCAAGCAGGAACTTATTTCCGAGAAGGACGCCGCCGACATCCGCAAGGGCCCGAAGGACGCGAGCGCGCCGGTCATCGCGCCCCACGGTTATTTCTATTGGAACGTCCACCTCGACGGTCTCGAGTACATCCACGACCTGATCGTGGAGCGCGAGGGCGTGTTCAAGGAGTGCGTCCTGGCGATGAAGATGGCCAAGCTTCTCGGGTACCAGGTCGCCACCAACACGACGATCTTCAAGGAAACCGACATGAAGGAAATCGAGGACATGTTCGAGTTCCTTGGCGAACTCGGCCTCGACGGCCACACCATCTCGCCCGGCTACGAATACGATGCGGCGAAGAAGGATATGGTCGAGCGGCTCAACCTCCAGCCCGAAAACTTCTTCCTCACGCGCGCGATGACGCGGGAGAAGTTCAAGGACATCGAGGATTGGACCACTCGCTTTCCCGTGTTGGGCACGCCGGTCTATTTTGAATTTCTCGCCGGCAAGCGCGACCTGACCTGCTCCGCCTGGGCGATTCCCACGCGGAACATCGGCGGCTGGAAGGGCCCGTGCTACCTGATGACCGACGCCCACTACGGCTCCTACCAGGAACTGCTTGAGAAAGTCGAGTGGGACAAGTACGGCGTCGTCCACGGCGTCGCCAAGGACAGCCGGTGCGAAAACTGCATGGTGCATTGTGGCTACGAGCCCAGCGCCACGCTTGGCGCGCCGATCAACGCGCGTTCCGGGGACACTTGGAAAAACATCAAATTCAATTTCGGTCCCCGACCCAAGCCCTCGGGCAAAGGGAAATTCGTCAACGCCTACAATGGCGTCACGAGCGGGCGCGGCCACCTCACCGGTCCGAAGGAAGCCACCAAAGATCTTGCAGGGGCCGCATGAGTGGGTTCCGGCCGCCTCTTGCCGAGCCGTTTTCCCCGCGCTCCCGGGCGGGCGGAAAAGCTTTCATCGTGACGGTCTGATCCAGAAAATCTTCCTCGCGCCACTCGCCGTCTGACGCCTTCCCGTCCGCCATGCTTCCCCTCTCCAAGGTCATTCCGCTGCCCCGCCCGGGCGCGCGTGTCCAGCTGCACGTCGAACCGGCGCCCGACGAGGACATCCACGCGGCGATTCGCGCCGCGCAGGAAAATCTCCTGCGTCTGCAGAACGCGAACGGCCATTGGTGTTGCGAGCTGTTCGTCGACAGCACGCTTTGCTCCGATTACGTCCTGTTCATGCACTGGCGCGGCAAGGTCGACCGCAACCTGCAGGAAAAATGTGTCGCCCATATCCTCCGGCGTCAGCTCACGGACGGTGGCTGGAACATTTACGAAGGCGGCCCGAGCGAAATCAATGCGTGCGTGAAGGCCTACTTCGCGCTCAAGCTCGCCGGCCATCGACCCAGCGATCCGTGGATGGTCGAGGCGCGCGCGAACATTCTGCGCCTCGGCGGCATTCCGCGGATGAACACATTTTCGAAGTTGTATCTCGCCCTTCTCGGGCAATTCCCGTGGCAGTACGTGCCGATCATTCCGGTCGAGGTCGTGCTCATGCCCGACTGGCTCTATTTCAACATCTACGAAATGTCGTCGTGGAGCCGAGCAATGCTCATCCCGCTCGCGATCATCAATCATTACAAGCCGACGAGGCGCTTGCCGGAGCATCTCCAGCTCCACGAACTGTATCCGGTCGGCACGGAGGACAAGGATTTTTCGCTCCCGCGCGACCCGCGTTTCTTCGACTGGAAAAATTTCTTCCTGCGCTGGGATTCGATTCTGAAATCCGTGGACGACCTGCCGTGGCGCCCGCTGCGCGAGCGCGCGCTGCGCAAGGCGCTGGCGTGGATGACCGAGCGCATGGGCGAGGGATCCGACGGTCTCGCGGCGATCTTCCCCGCCATGCTCAACGCGCTCATTGCGCTCGAGGCGGCGGGCGTTCCCGAGGATTCACCGGTCTACCAAAAAGCCACGAAGGATTTCGAGGGCCTCTTTGTGCATGACCCGGACGATTTCCGGATCCAGCCTTGCCTGTCGCCGGTTTGGGATACTGCGATCAACACGATCGCGCTCGCGGAAAGCGGGCTCAAGCCGACCCATCCGGCGCTGCGCCAGGCGGCCACGTGGCTTTATTCGAAGGAGGTGCGGTTGCTCGGCGACTGGACGCGGCAGAACCCGCATCCCGAAGCGAGCGGCTGGGCCTTCGAGTACAACAACATTTATTATCCCGACACCGACGACACGATGATGGTGTTGATGGCACTGCGTCTCGTGTCGCCCGAGGACAAGGCGGCGGCCGCGGCGTGCTTCAAGCGCGCGCTGCCGTGGCTGCTGAGTTTTCAGTGCGAGGACGGCGGCTGGGCGGCGTTCGACAAGGACGTGACCAAGCATTGGCTTGAGCACATGCCCTTTGCGGATCACAACGCGATTCTCGATCCGACGTGCAGCGATCTCACTGCGCGCGTGCTCGAGTTGCTTGGGTATCTCGGCTTCTCGCGTGACCTGCCTTTCGTGCAACGCGCGATCAAGCACCTGCAGCACACGCAGGAGGATGACGGCTCCTGGTACGGTCGCTGGGGAGTCAATTACATTTACGGGACATGGCAGGTTTTGCGCGGCTTGCGATCGATCGGCCTCGACATGCGCGCCGACTGGATCCAGCGCGGACGCGACTGGCTGGAAAGCTGCCAGAACGATGATGGCGGCTGGGGCGAGACCGCGTCGACCTATGACGACGCGCAATTGAAGGGCAAGGGTCCAAGCACCGCGTCGCAAACTGCGTGGGGGTTGATGGGGCTCATCGCCTGCGGCGATCTTTCCCGCGCGAGCATCCTGCGAGGCTTGGATTATCTCATCTCGACGCAGGCCGAGGACGGTTCGTGGAAGGAGCCGTGGACGACGGGCACGGGATTCCCGGGCGTATTTTATCTCCGCTACGACAGCTACCGGAACAACTGGCCGCTGCTCGCGATGGCCACGTATCTCAACGAAAAGAACCGCGTGTTCCGGCCGACGCAGGTGGAGGTGTGAGATCCAGCCTTAGGAAAGGCGGTTATAGGTGCTAGGATTCCATGGAGTTTCCCGCCCGGTCGGCGCCGACGGGCCAACTGTTTTTCCGTGCGAATCATGGAAGGCAGGTGCAAAATCCGAAACCGGACTGCACGTGCATAATCTCATTCTCAGCTGCGGAGTAGGCAATCGCCTAAAGTCGGACTTCGTGCCAGAACCGGCACTCGATCCGAAGTTCGAGCGCCGGAAGTACATTGGGGAAGTCCGCGCACACCTCATGAAGCGGCGAAGTGATCGCATGAAGGAGTTCATGCAGGCGACACATCCCGGCCTCTTGGACTACCAATGAAAGTCCGCGACATCGTCAAACTCATCGAAGAAGACGGTTGGTACTTCGTCCGCACGCGCGGCAGCCATCGTCACTTCAAGCATCCGCGAAAACCTGGCCTCGTCACATCGCCGGTCATCCAAGCGTTGACGTTCCCAAAGGCACGCTCAACAGTATTCTAAAGCAAGCTGGCCCGAAGGATTAATCACATGCGCTACACCGTTGTCATTGAACAGGGACCCACCAGCTTTGGAGCATATGTTCCCGACCTACCAGGTTGCGTCGCCGCCGCGGAAAATCGGTCCGAGGTGATCACCCTGATTCAAGAAGCCATTGAGTCGCACTTGGAGGCGCTGCGCGAGGAGGGCCTGCCCATTCCGAAACCTCACTCCACCTTTGAATCTGTTGAGGTGGCGGTGATCTGATTGAGCTGGCGCCTCCATTTGCACAAAGCGCCGACGGTCCACATGCCGGAGACGCCCCGCGTTAAACCCGAAATAGCGGCCCCGCCTGCACCTCGAAGGCCAGGATGTCGGCGACGCGTTGGACGAGGCTGCGGATGCGCGCGGGAGCAGGCATAGCGCTGCCGTGACCAGAAGCATGTCGCTAAGCGCTTCCCACGGTTACCGTTCCATTCAAAACGCTTCCCCTCACCAGAGAGGTGTCCGAACTCTTCGCGCTTTGCCATCAGGCAATGGCGACGGTGGCGGCTCGCATTCCATCCAGCCGCCAAATTCGACGCGTTTTCTCTGCGTCGAATAATCTTGCGACATATCTGGTCTTCGGCTGCCCAACCCCTAGGATTGTCATTCGATAGTCGTAACAAGATTCTCAGCCCCCAGACCTTCCATATGAAAACCATTGTTCTCGCGCTGGTCATTTCGTTCGGCCTGGCAGCACGATCGGCGATCGCTGCCGACCCCGCGGGCGCTCTAACGCAACAAGACGTGTTGCGACTGCTCGCACTAAGAATTCCCGAGCAGACCATCATCGAGAACGTGAAGACTTCCGGCACTGCGTTTGTGCTCGGTGCCGAAGACATGGCGCGATTGAAAAAAGCGGGCGCCAGTGATGCCCTAATCGCGGCAATGCAGTCGGCCAGCGCCGCCTCCGCGGCCGGTTCCTCTACCTCGGAGGTTACGGATCTCGTGCTGATCGTGGATTATTCCGGCAGCATGAACGCCCGCATGAACGACGGCGCGACAAAGGTCGCGTCGGCAAAAAAAGCGGTGTCGGACTTGATCGACAAGCTGCCCGACGACTTGAACGTGGCGCTCGTTGTGTATGGCACGTCGAAGACGCGAGGATGCGAAGACATTGACCTGGTTCAGCCTCTCGGACCGATCAACAAGGCCGCCTTGAAGGAAAAGATCAACAGTTTCAAGGCAACCGGCATGACACCGATTGCAGCGTCGCTGACGAGAGCGGGCAACGAACTCAAAAAGGCGAAAGGCGGCAGCGCGATTGTGCTGGTGACCGACGGCGCGGAAACGTGCCACGGCGATCCGGCAGCGGTTGCCGCGAGCCTGGCGGCCGAATTCGGCGTGAAGTTTGGCATCAATGTCATTGGCTTCGGGATTGAGCCCAATGAAAAGAAGGAGCTGGCCGACATCGCCGCAAGGGGACATGGCAAACTGGCCACGGTGGAAAATGCGAGCGAACTGGCCGGCGCGTTGCAAAAAATGGTGGCGGAAAAGGTCGCGCCGGCGCCCGCCCAGCGCGCGAGCAAGCAGTATGAAGCGGCTGGAACGGCGGTGAAACCGGGAGTGTTCTTCGGCGACGCCGCCAATGTGACGGGCGGCGATTACCAAGGCGGCCTGGCCATGAAGGAGGCAAAATATTACCGGGTCAATTTGCGCAAAGGTCAGGAGTTGCGCGCCGTCGGCATCATCCAGAAAACACCCTACGAGGCATCAAATAGCAACATTCATCAGACTTTTATCGTCTCGATTTACAACCGGGATCTCGTCCGAGTGGCGCGCGAAAAAACTGAAATTACGGGCAACCCGCGCGACCCGGCCACGCTCCGTGCTACCTGGACCGCAGACCTTGATGGGGTCGCCTATATCGCCATCGCTGCGTCGGACAATCACGACGCGGGGGACGGAGCTCCCGTCGAGCTTTACGGCGAGATGAATCCGAAGCCATCGCCCTATACCTTGAAGGTGAAGATTGAAGGCGAGGCGGCGGCGGGCGAGGCGGGGTCGTCGATTGGCCGCTCGGACCGCGCGGGCGGCGCGGGGTTCAACGCCGCAGCCGAGTTGATATCGCCGGCGTTGGCCGCGAGCGACCTCAAGCTGGGTGAAACATCGTTTTATCGATTCGCGGTCAAAAAAGGTGACGCGGTCACAGTCTCAACGGCCGCGCAAAAACCGTGGTATCGCGCCGGGAACGGAGCCATCAAGGCCAGCTATACGCTGACGCTTTATGATGATGATCAGGTGCAGGTCGCGCAGGAGAAAATTGACGTGCCGATGAATCCACCCGATGCCAGCAGCGCCTCAATCGAATGGACTGCGACGATGAGCGGCAATGCCTACGTGAGCGTCAGCGCATTGAACAGCGGCCAGAGCGTTTATCCCGAAACTTTCCAACCGGCTCCTGGTCGGTTGTCCGTGCAAGTCACGACAGGCAGCCCCGAACCATCGGGATCAGGCGCAACAACACCGGGCGAGCCCAAAAAGCCGGCGTCTGGCGTGGAAAGCGAAGCGAAATGAGCTTCCGCGCCCGCCTGGTTTACATGCTGGCGTTCCCTGCGCTGCTACTCCTCTGTTGTGCTGTTTCGCAGCTCATCGCGCAAGGCGGCGGCGTGAAAGGGGGCGGAGCGAAGGGCAAAGCGCCGGTGTACGATTACAGCAAGTGGAACGGCATTTGGTTACTCAAGTGCGACTACGAACCAAACAACCTGGGAGTTTTGGTGGCGGTGGCCCGCCCAAGAAGCAGCAGTCCCCACATCGTGGCCCAATTTCCCGAAGGCGAGGGCGATTGCACGATTGGCACCGGCGACAAATGGCGCATACCTTTCTTGAGAGCGGACGTGACCGGCCTCCACCTCAAAGGCACAATTTACTTTTGCACGACGGACAAAGCGCTGGCTGACGCGAACAATCTCACCGCTGTCTTTGAGCGCGATTTCGAGGGCGACTTTGATCCCAATAACGACACGATCAGCGGCGGCGCGAAGAGCGAGATGTATATTTCGCCCGCGTCCAACAGCAGCGTGTCTTCGACGCAATACACGCGTGACGCGCCGAAAGATCATGTCGTTAAGGTCACCCTGACTCTAAAGGATGGGAAGGGCGTTGATAAGCACCCGAAGCTTCCCGACAATAGGATTCCGACGCCAACTCCTAGTTTTGGCGCCCACCTCAATGATACCCTGATTGGCGGCATGAATAGGACCGTCGACGGGGAGAGGGCCAAGAATCGAAACACGCACCCACAGACGCCTCCCGAGACGAATCCAACGCCATCTCCGGATACCAATCCGCTGCTCGGCATCAACGATACCGTGGACAATGTCATGAAGGACCTCAATGGGTTGATCAACGGAGAGCCCAAGAGTCCATCCGCGACTCCCACCCAGCAGCACAAATGACGCGCCGGCGACCACTCGGGACTTTCAGAGTGAGGGGATGCGCGCTCCTTTTCGCGGGACTCTTTTCAACCGGAATTTGGGGGGCGGATTCGTCGAACCAAGTCATTGAAGATTTGCAGAAGAGGGCAAAAGCTGGCGACAACAGGGCACTCAACGAGCTGGGATGGGCCTACGCCAATGGCACCGCGATTAAGCGCGACGAAGCTGAGGCGTTCGCGTGCTTTCGAAAATCCGCCGAGGCCGGCGACCCGGCGGGCATGGTCGTGACGTCCGAGCGGTATCGCACCGGCTTGGGCGTGCCACCAAATGCCGGGCGCGCCGACGACTGGTCACGCAAGGCGCTGGCCGCATTCGAGCAGCGCGCCCAAAACGGCGAAACCCAGGCCATGCTCACGCTCATCGCCATGAATTCTCAAGGTCGCGGCACGGCACGCGATGAGTCGCGTGCCAAGTTGTGGGCCATCAAAGCGGCGGAGCTAGGCGACCTAAAGGGCATGACGCTCGCAGCGCTTCTTCTGGCGAGCGATCCTGACGGGGAAAAGCGGCAGCGGGCGCTGCGCTGGGCCCTCGCCGCAGCGGAAGCGGGCGAACCCGCGGCCATGTTTGCGGCCGGGGCAATCTATGATGGCGGCCTTGCCGCCGCGCGTGATGAGGCGAAGGCCCGCCAGTGGTATCGCAAAGCGGCCGACGCGGGGAACATCAAGGCAATGATCTTCTTGGCGCACAAATCGGATGCCGATAAAGACGACGCCGAGGCGTTCAAATGGCTTTCCAAGGCAGCCAGGGCGCGAAATATTTGGGCAATTTCAGAACTCGGAATGCGTTATCTAAAGGGCCGCGGCGTGGCAAAGGACGATGCGCACGCGGAAAAGCTGATTCGTGAGGCGGCGTATTTCGGTGACGCACGCGGGATGTGCAACCTTGGCCTGGCTTACGCCACAGGGCGCGGTGATGTCGAACAGGACGACGAGGAAGCCGTCCGTTGGTATCGCCAGGCTGCCGATCTTGGTAACGCAGCAGCGATCAATAATCTCGGCTTCATGTTCGCCAACGGCCGCGGCGTGGCGGCGGATCCGCGGCAGTCGGTGGAGTATTACCGAAGGGCCGCCGACCTCGGAAATGCTGACGCGATGCTCAATCTCGCCAATGCCTATCGCCTGGGCGCGGGCGTGCCTGCGGACTCAAAAGCGTCAGCTGAATGGGAACAAAAGGCCAGCGCGGCCTCGAAGCCGCGCTGATCGGATCGCGGGTGGCGCTGCGCCGCCGCGGCGAAGCCGCTCCAAAGATCTGTCATCCTGAGCGCATTCGAAGGACCTCTCGCAGCGCCGTTCCGTGATCACCACGTCGCGCTTTGCGTGATCCAATGAGCCAGACCGCAGTTAGAGGTCCCTCGACTATGCTCGGGATGACAAAGAAGGGGGCCCACGCCGCTTCGTCTAGAAAGCTACTTCGGCATCCGGCGTTCGGCGTTTGGCGTTCGCACTTCCCTAAACCCGAAATAGCGGCCCCGCCTGTGCCTCGAATGCGAGAATATCCGCCGCCCGCTGCACAAGGCTGCGGATGCGACCGGGATCCGGCGCCTCGCGCCAGTTGCCGTCGCGCTTGAAGGCGGATCCGATGATGACGCCGTCCGCGACGGTCAGAAATTGCCCGAGATTTTCGATCCGCATGCCGGAGCCCACGAACACCGGAAGATTGCTCCGCTCCCGCGCTTCCTTGATTTCCGCGAGTTTCGGTTCGCGGCCGGTCACCGGGCCGGTCACGATGACCGCGTCCGCGCCCATGAATTCGAGCGCCTCGGCCATCGCGCCGATACTGATGTCCGCCGTGATCGCATGGGCGGAGTGTTTCTTTTTGATGTCCGCCCACACCTGCACATCGGTCGCGCCAATCTGCTTGCGGTAGCGCAGCAGCTTGGCAGCGTTGGATTGCATCAAGCCCTCGTCCGCCACGTGGGCGAACGCGAAACATTCCGCGCGAATGAAATCGAGACCCGCGGCGTGCGCGACCGCCAGCGCTTCGAAATCCGCCCCTGCCAGGATTTGGATGCCGACCGGCAGGTCGCACTCGAGTTTCACCGCGGCGGCCACCAGCGTCATGGCCGCGGTGATTTCCGGCCCCACCCCGCCGCTGAGGTACGGGACGTCGTGCATGTTCTCCACCATCACGCATTTCACGCCGCACTCCGCGTAGATGCGCGCCTCGATCCGCGCCTGCTCCACGATCTCCGCAACACTCGAAGTGCTTCCCGGCGTGCCGGGCAGGGCCCCGACGTGGATCATCCCAATGATCGGTTTCCCCTCCACCGTGAAGGTTGATTCATCCGTCGCGGGCGGCAACAGGTAAGGCTGATGCATGTCGACGTCCGGGTTCATGAAAGTTTTTCGTAGAAACGCAGCGCCTCGATGCCGGAGCCAAACTCCTTCAATGGGTACACCCCCTTGGCGCCGCCCGCACCCGGATCCCGCACGAGATAGTCGAAGCCGTCCTTCCCGCAAATGACCATGAAGTGCGTGATCCCGTTGGAATAACGCAGTCGCACGATGACCGGATTGCCGCGGCGCAAATTCGAATCGATCAGGTAATGCGACGCCGCATCCTCGTACACATGGCGCGCCTGCTTCGGCGCCGCCTCCGCGGCCTTCTCCCAATACAACCAGCCCTGCGGCGTGTAACCCTCGTGGTCCGAGAGAAAGCGATTGAGTGATCCCGGATCCGTGTCCACGCCGTAGGAGCGCAACACCATCGCGGCCGACGCCACGGCACAACCTTCCCCGCCGAGCGTGCTATTCGTCGGCCCGAGCGGATCGTTCGCCCAGCGCGGATCGCCCTGGAAAAACTGCGGCACCGGCAACTCCACGCGTTTGAAAAAATACATCCCTCCACTCGCCGCCAGCGGCCCCTTGCTGAAATACAGAACGGTCCCGAGCACCATGGCGCCCAGAAAAAAAAGCACCGCGCAACTCGCCAGCCATGCGATCCAGAATCGCCGGCGCACGGCGGTCACGTCGCGGTCATGCATGGTGGAAACGGACATTTCATCCCTTCATTAAGCACGGCTCCTGCCACCGTGAGGATATGAATCTATAAACCACATCGCAAATCATTGAAGGATAGTTTGTTAAACCACCATCGAATTCATCAGAAACCACCGCCAAATCCCCGGGTTCATCGCCCTTAGTGAAAATCGTTTGCATTTAATCGACGGCGCGGTCCATTGGACGCGTGAACAAGACTCCCGTCTGGCTGGCGGTTGCGGTGACCGTGATGTCGAATCCGACGTTCGCGGCCGAACCGCTGCACGTGGCGAGCCTGTCGACCGTCACCACCGAGATCGTGCAAAAGGTGGGAGGCAATCGCGTGGCGGTCACGGGACTGGTGAAGCCCGGGATCGATCCCCACGACTACGAGCCCACTCCGGCCGACCTGAAAGCGATCGCCGGTTCCGATCTCGTGGTCGCGTCCGGCAAGGGCATCGAAGGCTATCTCGCGAAACTGCAGCTCAGCTCCGGGACGCCGGCCGCCCTACTCAGCGTCGGCGACGCGCTGCCGGGCCTGCGGGCAATGCCCGGAACGGAAGGCCGAAAGGGCGGCGAGGATCCGCATTGGTGGCACAGCATCAGCGCCATGCAGAAGGCCGTGCAGGTCGTGCGTGATCGCCTGGTCAGCCTTCGGCCCGAAGACCGCGAGAAATTCACCACGAACGCCGCGTCCTATCAAGTTGAACTTGAGACTTTGAAGCGCTGGGCCGCCGCGGAGATGGCGAAGGTGCCGCGCGACCAGCGCAAGCTCGTGACTTCGCACGATGCGTTTCAATATTTCGCACGGGATTTCGGCTTCACCATCTACCCGATCAAGGGTATCTCGTCGGACGACGAACCCTCCTCGAAAAAGGTCGCGGAATTGATCGCGATCATCCGGAAGCAAAAGGTGAAAGCGATTTTCCCGGAGAACATCGAGAACCCCAAGGTCATGTCCGAAATCACGCGTGAAACCGGCGTAAAGGTGGCGGGCAAATTGTACGCCGATGGACTCGGTGAGGACGCGGCCGCCACCTATGACGGCATGGTTCGGAACAACGTGAGCACGATCGCTTCGGCCCTCGGAGATTGATCACCATGAGAGGTTCACCTCTTTTTCGCGCGCTGCTCACCCTCGCCGCCCTGTTGCTCGCGACCTGGCCGGTCTGGCGGATCACGCATTCCAGCGCGACCCCGGTCGCCGTCGCTGCGCCGTCGACGCCGCCTGGCCCGTCGAATGCGCCGAAACCGCGGCTCGCGCTCGAATTCCTGCCGGCGCCCCCCATCGAGTTCGACGTGAAATATCTCGGCAAATCCATCTGGCGCGGCAGCGGCGGCGCAATGTCTGCGACGTCCCCGCCGCTGGATTTCACGATTCCCGCCGAGGGCGTCGATTTGCAGATCACGGCGCGCTGGCCCGCCGATCTCAAGAACGGTGCCGTGCGCGCGCGGCTCGCCCCGCCGGACGGCGTCGCCATCGAACGCCTCGCCTGGACGCGCGACGGCGCGACGCTCGACGAGGTCCTCACTTTCACGGACGGCTGACGCCATGTCGACCCATCGCCTTGAAGTCCGCAACCTGACGGTTTCCTATCACCGGATTCCGGCGCTGCATCATCTCAATTTCGATCTGCCTTGTGGAAGCTGCGTCGCGCTCCTCGGCCCGAATGGCGCCGGTAAAACCACCCTGCTCAAGGCGCTCGCCGGGCTGTTGCCGGCCGAGACCGGCACCATTCATTTCCATGGGCACGAGAATGGCAACCGCGCACACGACACCACGTACCTGCCGCAGCGCGAGCACGTGGATTGGGATTTCCCGATCACGGTCCGCGCCCTCGTCGAGATGGGCCGCTATGTCCGGATCGGCGTGTGGCAGCGCTTTGGCGATTCGGACGAAAAGGCCGTCGAGGACGCACTCACGGCGATGGATCTGCGGTCGTTTGCCGACCGCCAGATCAGCGCGATTTCGGGCGGACAGCAACAGCGGGCATTTCTCGCGCGCTCACTGGCGCAACAGGCCCACGTCATCCTGCTGGACGAGCCCTTCACCGGTTTGGATCGAAATTCCAGCCGGCAGCTCGGCATCATCCTGCGGGGGCTCGCGAACGAGGGCCGGCTCGTCGTGGCTTCGCATCACGACTTGAAGAGTGTGCCGGAGCTGTTTGATCACGTTGTCCTGCTGAACGGCGAACTCATCGCCGAGGGCAACGTCGAACACGTCCTCGCCGCGGAAAACCTTGAACGCGCCTACGGCACGCAGGTTTTTGCCGGTCCCGCGCCCGCGCCTTCGCATTCGCAAGCATGAACGCCTTCACCGAACCCTTCAGCCACGAATTCATGCAGCGCGCTCTGCTCGGTTGCGCGCTCATCGGCTTCACGAACGGTTTTCTTGGCGCGTTCGTGCTGTTGCGCCGCATGGCCTTGATGGCAGATGCCCTCTCGCATTCGCTGTTGCCCGGTCTCGCGGTGGGCGTCCTCCTCTTTGGGCTGACGCCGATCAGCCTCTTCTTTGGCGCGCTCGCGGCAGCGTTGCTCGTCGCGCTCGGCGCAGGTCTGATCTCCCGCAGTTCCAGAATCAAGGAGGACGTCGCGCTGGGCATCCTTTACACCGTCGCCTTCTCGCTCGGCATCATCCTGCTGGCCTATTCCCCGACCCGCGTGTCGCTCCAGCACTATCTCTTCGGCAACATTCTCGGTCTCAGCGACGACGATCTCTGGATCTCGTACGCCATCGCGCTGCTCTCGCTGCCGCTGCTCGTGTTCCTCCAGCGACCGTTGCTGCTGCTGCTGTTTGAACCGAACGTCGCCCGCGCCCAGGGGGTCCGCGTAGCCGCGCTCACCTACCTCCTCGTTGGCCTCGTCGTGCTGGCCATGATCTCAGCCCTCCAAGCGGTCGGCGTCGTGCTCGCGCTCGGACTGCTCGTCGCGCCGGCGGCAACGATTTATTTGTTTTCCGATCGTTACGAGTGGCTGTTTTGGGGCGGCGGCCTCGTCGGAATGTTCGGGGCCTGTTTCGGTCTGTTGCTTTCCTACTGGCTCAACCTGCCGAGCGGACCCTGCATCACGCTGTTGCTCGGCCTGATCTTCGGCTTCGCGTACCTGCTGAGCCCGCGCTACGGCTTGCTGCCGCGCGTCTGGAGGCGCAAACGGCATTTCCACGAGGAATCACTCGAGCGATGGCACGATCCTCCGCCCGCCTGAGACATTCATTTCCCGAGGCAGAATGTCGCGAAGATGCGGTCGAGAATATCCGCGGTTTCAGTGCCGCCGACGACTTCGCCTGCCGCATTCAGGGCCGCGCGCAGATCGACCGCCACGAATTCGGGCGACTCGCCCGCGAGCAACGTCTCGCGCGCGCGTTCGAGCGAAACGCTCGCCCGCAAGAGGCAGTCCCGATGCCGGACGTTGATCGCCGCCTGCGCCCCGCTACTGGATCGCAAAGTGCCGCCGGCCACGCGCGCGACGATCTCCTCACCGAGTCGATCGATCCCGCTGCCCGTGACGCACGAAACGCAAAGCCGCGGCGCCTCACCTGGCTCCCGCCACGCCTGATGCATGCCGAGATCGATCTTGTTGACGACGACAAACCGCACTTGTTCGGCATCCGCGGCTGCGGGCAGCGGTGCGGTCGACTCCGGCGGCTGGCTCGCGTCCACGACCTGCAACACGAGGTCGGCTCCGGCTAACTCGCGCCGAGCGCGCTCGATGCCCTCGCGTTCGACCGGATCCGCGGACTCGCGCAGGCCCGCCGTGTCGATCAACCGCAACGCCAGTCCCCGCACGCTGACGAATTCCTCGATGGTATCGCGCGTGGTGCCCGGCAGCGCGCTGACGATGGCGCGGTCGCGTCCGGCCAGCGCGTTGAGCAGGCTGCTCTTACCCACATTGGGTTCGCCCACGATGGCCGTGCGCAACCCCTCGCGCAGGATGCGCCCGGGCCGCGCCGTGTCGAGCAGGGCCGCGACTTGCGCGCGCGCGTCGTCCAGCCGCGCGAGCAGTGCTGCGCCGGTCTCCGGCGTGATGTCCTCGTCCGGAAAATCGATGTAGGCCTCGATGTGCGCGACGAGGTTCAGTAGGTTCTCGCGTAATGATTCGATGCGTCGGCCGAGCCCGCCGGCGAGCTGCTCGTTCGCCGCGCGCAACGCCAGGTCGCTGTGCGCACGAATGAGATCCATCACCGCTTCGGCCTGGGTGAGGTCGAGTTTGCCATTCAGGAACGCACGTTGCGTAAACTCCCCCGGGCCGGCGACCCGCGCGCCCGCCGACACAATCGCCTCAAGAATCCGCCGCGCGACGAGCGGTCCGCCATGCCCCGAAATTTCCACGACATCCTCACCGGTGTAACTGGCCGGCGAGACGAATCGCGTGACCAACACTTCATCCAACGTCGCGCCATCCACGTCGCGCACGGTCGCCCGGTACGCCCGTCGCGCTTCGGTGCCCGCCAACGTCCGGCCGGCCGGACGATGACACGCGCGCGCCGCAATCGCGACCGCCTCCGGCCCGGAAACGCGCAGAAGCGCAACCGCTCCCTCCCCGGGGGGCGTCGCGATCGCGGCAATGGTGTCAGCGTTCATGTCGGGCAGGTCCCGACCTTAGGAGCCTGTTGAAATACTGGCATGGCTCGCGCGAGCGTCAATTGGGCGGCGTCGCGGCGCTCGGGCAGGATCGCAACGGATCCAGCCGCTTCGCACGCTTCTTGCCCACGCCAAAAATCGACTGCCACGCGAGCCATGTCAGTATTTCAACAGGTTCCTGGCACGAAAGAAATCCGCCCTCGCCAATTTCCCGTCGTCCTTTAGGATTCTGGGATGCGCGCATTTACCCTGATTCGTCTCGCAGCGATCGCCTCGCTGGCCGTCGTCCTGCCTTCCGCCCTTTCCGCCGCCGATGAAGCGGCCAACCAGCTCGCCGACGCCGTGATCAAGGCCAGCGGCGGCGCCGTTTGGCCTTCGGTGAAGCGCATTCGCTTCTCGTTCGTCGTCGAGGAACCCGGCAAGGCTGAACCACTGCTCGTCGCAAAGCACGATTGGGACCTCGCGACGTACATGGACACCGTCGAATGGAAGGGCAAGAAAGTGACCATCGACGTGTGCGATCCCGAGTCGATCAAGGGCGACGACGCCAAGGCCGCGATGGCGCGTTGGACCAACGATAGCTACTGGCTCGTCGCGCCGCTCCAACTCAAGGACAAGGGTGTGACGCTGAAATCTGGCGGCAAGAAGACCGTTGATGGCCGCGAGTTCGAATTGCTCGACGTGAGTTTCGTCAACGTGGGCATGACCAGCGCCGACCACTACACGCTCTACATCGACCCCAAGACCTCGTTGATCGCGAAGTGGGACTACATGCCTGCCGCCGACAAGAAGATCACCTCCGCCTGGGAGGACTATCAGGACTTCAACGGCTTGAAGCTGGCCACCAAGCATGATTTCGCCGGCAAGGTTCTTTTGCTGAAAGACATCATCGTGGATCGGTAAGCATTCCGCGACGCCCCGGACGCGCGACCTCCCCCTCGCCATGCGCTTCAAGCGGAGGCTTTCCCATCGCGTCAGGCGCTTCGCGGCATGGTTGAAACAAGTCGTCCTGCTCGGGCGAGCGGACTGGCATAAGGCCTCGGACGATTCGAATCCGCCCCGCTTATCCCGCCTGGAGCGGGAACAACTGCGGCCATCGTTCGACCCGAATGTCATCAAGCCGCGCATGATCACCGGCGCCGAACGTGCGCCGGTCCAAGACCCGATGCCCTCCGCCTCTCGTCCGCAGCTGGATCCGCCTCCCGAAATCCTGACCCAGCCCTCGCGCGTGCGCCGGCGCCGGCGCTCGAACCAGACAGCCGTGAATCCGCTCTCCGCCTGCACCCCCGATAAGCTGCCAGCCTCGAAGTTGGCCGTGTTCGTGGAGAAGTTTTTTGGACGGCGCGATTGAGGTTCAACCAAGCAACAGCTCGATCGCCTGCGTCGTCTGCGCGAGGTCCGGCAGCACGTGATCCGGAGCGTGCGGCGCGAGTTGCTCCATCCGATGCCGGCCCGTGGCCACGGAGAGCACGCGCGCGCCGAACGCCCGCGCGCACGCGATGTCCTTCGGAGTGTCGCCGATGATCCAGGCATCACGCGCCGGCTCGAATTCCGCGCCGGCCCGGAACTCCCGCGCGCGCTGCAGAGCGACGGGGCCCAGGTCGTTGCGCTCCATCGAATCATCCGCGAACGCGCCAAAGGGAAAGTAATCCCACAGTCCGTAATGCACGAGCTTCAGCCGGGCGCTCTCGGCGAAGTTTCCCGTCAGTAGCCCGAGCTGCACGTCGTCTCGTCCCGCCAGGGCCTCGAGCAACGGTAGGACGCCCGGCAGCACGCGGCCCTGGCGCTGCGGCAAAATCTCGGTGAGTGCCGGAAAATACGCGGCGCGAAAAAGGTCGAGGTTTTGCGGCACCATCTCAATGCCGTGCAACGCAAAGAGCTGGCGGATGATGTCGCCGTCCGTTGCCCCTGCAAAATCCACGCGCGAAAGGTCATCCTCCGCGTCGAAAGCATCGCGGAGCGCCCGCGTGAAGCCCAGCAGACCGGCCTCATCCGTGGCGATGAGCGTGCCGTCGATGTCGAACAGCAGCAGCTTCACCGGGCCGCCGGTGCTCATTCGTCCGCGGCCTGCTTGCTCCCGGCCTCAACGGCGTCGTCCGCCTCGGCCGCGTCGCTTGCGTCGGCCGCGGCGATTTCATCTTCGTCCATCGGCTTGAACTTACGCTTGCGCTTATTCGCCGGCAGCGGGGAAAGCACCATGTTGATGCTGCGACCGGCCTTGCGCGGCGGCATCTCCACCTGCGACATCGTCGACAGATCGCCCTGGATGCGGATCATCAGCAGATCGCCCAGCTCCTGGTGCGCCATTTCGCGGCCCTTGAACTGGAGCTGCACCTTGAGTTTCGCGCCCTTGTCGAGGAACTCTTCCCCGCGCCGCACCTTCGTCATGTAATCGTGCTCGTCGATGTTCACGCGGAACTTCAACTCCTTCACCTTCGCGGTGTGATGATGGCGGTCCTTCTCGAGCTTCGACTGCTCGTAGCGGTATTTGCCGAAATCGACGATTTGGCAGACCGGCGGGGTGGCGTTTGGCGCGATCTCAACGAGGTCGAGCCCGAGTTGATTGGCTTTGCGGAGCGCGTCGGAGGTCTTCATGATCCCCATCAGCTCCTTGGTGGAGGCCAGGATCACGCGCACTTCGCGAGCGCGAATGCGGCCATTGACGTTGATGCGGTTGAGAGGTGTCAGAGGTCTGCGTTTCGTGGCCATCGGCCCCCGGATGAGTGGTGGGGCTTGGACGGCTATTTGGTTAAGGCGGGCAATCCGCGCTTCGGTGCGGTCTGCCCCATCGCGCTCACTCCGGCAGCACGTGCAGAGATTTTCCGCCCGCCCCGCCCCGCCTGGCCGCACCCGCGATTCGGCGCAGCGACGAGACCCGCCGCCCTCACAGGCCTCAGGTCCAAGGTCACCATTAATGACGCTTCCGCAGCCGGGCAAGTTGAATCTTGGTCAATCGACCCTAGGGACCGACCGGTTCCGGCGCCACGCCAGCAAAAAGACGGGTGTGTCCGCGGTCGAATGAGAACCGAACCACCACGGCCAGTTGTCTTTGGTCGTCAACATTTTTCGGGAAATGCGTCTCCACTGCCGATGCGTGGCGCACGGCGCTCATCGACTTCTGGGCACGAAGCGTGCTAAAACAAGGGTCGGACCCCGCCTACCATCATGACCACCCAGCCAATCGCCATTTCTGAACACCCAAAAAATCTTCAACCGGCTTCACGGCGACTGCCGTGGATGACCGCCGTATGCGCACTCCTGTTTTGTTTGGCTTTCGCCAGTTCGGCCTTCGCCAGCGGACCGTACTGCGCGATCGCCTATTCGCCCTCGACGGGACGCTGGGGCCATGGTGAAAACTATCCAAACCGCGCCAGCGCCGAGGCGCGCGCGCTGGCCGAGTGCTCGACCTACGACGCCCGTGTGGTGGTCTGGGTGCATCACGGATATGCCGCCCTCGCCGTAGATAACTCCCACGGCCGATATGGCGTCGGTTATGCAGATTCGCTGGCCAGAGCGAAGCGCAATGCCATTCGGGGTTGCAACTCGCCCAACGCCCACGTGGTCCAGTCGGTTTGGTCGGGAGTCTACTAGCGGCATCGCCCCAGCCGCAGAACTCGGCGTTACGCCGGACGCCGTTCCTTGATCGCCGCCAGCAGCTCGGTCACAAATTCCGCGCGGGGCTTGGCGCCGAGATTGCCCTGGCCGTGCACCCGCACGCTGACAACTCCGCCCTCGAGATCGCGATTTCCGATCACGAGCATCGTGTGCACCTTCATCTGCTCGGCTGATGCAATCTTCGCCTTGATCGGATCGCTTGAACCGTCGATCTCCGCGCGCACGCCGAGCCCGCGCAATTCCGCGACCAAAGCCCGCGCAGACTCGATCAGTGGGGCCTCGTCGCCAATCGGCAGCACGCGCACCTGCTCGGGCGACAGCCAGAGCGGAAAATTGCCGGCGTAGTGCTCGATCAGAAAACCGATGAAGCGCTCGTGCGTGCCGAGCGGCGCCCGATGGATGCAGAGGGGCGTCGCGCTCGTATTATCGCGCGTCTTGTAGGTCAGGCCAAAGCGACGGGGCACGGCGAAATCCACCTGGTTCGTCGCAATCGAAAATTCCCTGCCGATCGCGCTCCAGACCTGCACGTCGATCTTGGGCCCATAAAAGGCCGCCTCGTTCGGGACCTCGATGTAGTTGATGCCGGACTTGATCAGGACGTTACGCACCATGTCCTCGGTCTGCTTCCACAACGCGGGTTCGT
>JANXRG010000079.1 GCA_025353105.1 Verrucomicrobiota bacterium | reverse complement strand
CTTGTTGTAGCGCGTGCCCTTCTTGTCGACCCAGACGGCGCCCGGGAGTGCCTTCAACTCCGCGAGGGTAATGCCGGGTGCTCCGGCCTTAAGTTCCTTGGAAAGGTAGTCCTCGTACCACTCCGTCAGATTCTCGATCGGCTTGCCGGCGAGCGGGCCGACCTTGAAAAACTCGACGCCCTCCTTGCTCTTCAATCCAAGACGGCGGGCGAGTGCAGCGACGGTTTCGTATTCGGCGAGCTGGCCGAAGAGCGGTTTCACCACGGGCTGGCGCAAGCCGACTGCCGGCCACGTCACCCAATGAGTTGTGAGGTCGTAGCGCTCGAGATACGTGGTCCCAGGCAGGACATAATCCGCCACCTTTGCGGTTTCGCTCATCATGGTGTCGACCACGACGAGAGTCTCGAGCCTAGCGAGTGCCTTCGCGACCGTTTCAGTGCCGGGCACCGACATCATTGGATTTTGGAAAACACACATCATCATCTTCGGCTGATACGGGCCCTTGCCCTCGGCGAGATTCTCGAACAACTGGCAATAGACCCCTGAGGAATGGCCCATCGGGTATCGGCTCAATTCATCGAAACGCGGTTGCTTGAGGGTCGCAGCGGCGGTGGCATCGGGATCCACATCGGTTCGCTTGCCACCGGCGCGCGCGGGGATATGGAGCGTGCCGGGCCGGTCGAAGCCTGCCACCAGCCCGGCCAGGGCGGCGATCGCGCGACCACCCTGCACGCCGTTGGAGTGCTGGCCGGGTCCGCTCCAAACGTCCACGCACGAGGCGCCGGACTTCGCGAATTTGCGGGCGATGCGGGTGATTTTCACCGCGGGGACGCTCGTAATCTGCTCTGCCCACTCGGGCGTCTTGTCCTTCACGTAGGCGGCATATTCATTGAAGCCGGTGGTCCAGTTCTCGACAAAATTCTTGTCGTACAGTCCGTCGCGGATGATGACGTGCCCCATCGCCAGCGCCATGGCGCCATCCGTCCCGGGGCGAATCGCGACCCATTCGTGCGCCTTCGCGGCGGTGTCGCTGAGATAGGGGTCCACCACGACGAGCTTCGCGCCGTGCTCGATGGCCCGCGTGATGATGCGCGGCAGATGAACCCATTTGATCGCGGACGTGGGATTCCAGCCAAAGAGCAGGATGTATTTCGACTGGAGGAAATCGGCCAGCGGGCGGTCATCGCCCATGACGCTGAGGAAGGATGCCTTGCGTGCCACGTCGCAGATGTTCGAGTGCATGCCGAGGTTCGGCGTACCGTACAGCTTGCAAAAATCCCCCTGGATGTTGGTGAACGAGTGATCTTCGCATAGCCACAGCAGTTTGTGCGCATCATTGGCTTCGCGCAGTGCGCGCATCTTCCCGCTGATTTCGTCCAGTGCCTGGTCCCACGTGATTTCCTGCCATTTCGGATCGGCGCCTGGAGACTTGTCGGGATTGCCGCGCTTGAGCGGCTTTTTCACGCGGTCGGGATCGTAAAGCTGCATGATGCCGGCATTACCCTTCGGGCAAAGGGCGCCACCTTCCGCGCAGCCATACTCCTCCGTATATCCGTCAAAGAAATCCGTGGAAATATTCGAGTAGTTGTTCGGATTCCAGTGGTTCGGCTCAATTTTTTCGACCACTCCATTGACCACGTGGCAGAGGATGCCCGACTGGCCGCCACACATGTTGCAGCAGGAGGGAATCCATTTGCCCGCCTGGCGCCCCCATTCCGCTATGCCTTCGGGGTTGCCAGCGATGGCATGCTCACCCGAGCCGAACTTGCAGCCGGGAAGGCCGGTGGCGACCGCGCCCGCCCCGGCGGCGACCGCTCCCATTTTCAGAAACTTACGGCGGCCGATTTTTTCGTCGAGGATATACATGGCTTTGGATTTCTGGGTTGGGGTTGTGGATTGAGTTTAACGATTGGGGACAGGCTGGTTTTCTCGCATCGGCAGGTAATGCATCGCGAAATTGGTGAGCAATGCGGCGGCGCCAATGACGCCGAAGCTGGAGAGCCACTCGATCCAGTTCGGGACGTAGAGCGCCGCGAGCCGTGCCGAGTTGAACGCGTGATCGAAGCCGGGCAGGACGGGCACGGCGAGCGCCGGTATGACGATGTTCAGTCGCACGCCGAAGACTCCCAGGAAGATGCACAACCCCGCCAGGCCGAGGCGGAAGGTGCCGGCCTTGTCTCCACGATAGAAGATGAGCAACAGCGGCAGCACGGTGCCAATGCCGAGCTGCAGGATCCAGAAGATGTACCAGAACGGTCCGAACAACATGAGGTGAAAGACGTGCTGGTGCTCTGGAATCGCGCCGTAGAGACCGACCAAGAATTCAAGGCTCAACAGCAGCACGTCGAAGAGGAGAAATCCGCCCGTAAGTTTCGCCAGGGCAGGAAGGATGACCCGGTCTTCGCGTGGGTTCGGGGCCATGAAGGCGCGCAGAAAGAGCAGCAATCCGCCGCCAGAGACGAGCGCGGAGACGATGAAAATCAGCGGGAAGATGGCCGAATACCAGCCGGGTCGGGCCTTCACCACCGCGAAGATCGCGCCCGTGCCGCCGTGCACGCCGAGCGCAATCGGGATGCCGATGATGCCGAAGATGCTGAGCAGCTTCTTCGTCCGGGAATCCATGACAGTTTTCGCCTCGGCGTTCGCGGGAAACTTGTAGCCGACACTCAACAGTCGATAGAGCGGCTTTAGCATCCCTCGCGTTTCCTGAGCCCAGCGGGCAATATCATGGCGCATCAGCAACCACAGCTCCACGAGCAGCACCACGATTTAGGCATTGTAGAACCAGATTTCCCACGCCAGCACCGAGCCCCACGGTGGATACGCCATGACGTGCCAGAACCGCTCCCAGTGTCCGAGGTCAAGGAAGATAAAGACCAGCCCCGTGATCAAACAGGCAAAGGCCTGCACCACCGCGAGCCGACCGACCGGTTCCAGTTCTTCGTTCTTAAAGACGAAGATGAGCGAGGAGAGCAAAAACGATCCGGCGCTCAACCCGATGAAGTAAATGTAGAACGCGACCCACACGCCCCATGGCACGACCGAGCCAAGCGCGGTGATGTTCAAGCCGGCGTAAAGCCGGATAAGCAATGCCGGGATTCCCACCGCCGTCAGAGCGATGAGGAACATTCGCACCCAATTGCTGGCCAGCGGGGGCTTCGAGGCAGGAAGGTCGGTCGTCAGGGTTGCCGTGCTCATATGGGTGTCTCCTTACAGCAGGTAGTAAACGTTCGGGTTGGTCCCCAATTCCTCCTTGAGGCGGATAGCCTGCCGCTCGCGCAGCAAGAGCGACACGGCGCTCTCGGGGTCATTGAAGTCGCCAAAATGAATCGCGTGCCCGGTGCAGGTCTTGGCGCAGGCAGGCCAGCGGCCACCGTGTTCGTCGTATTTGCCCTCGGCGTCCTGGAGGTGAACGCAGAACGTGCATTTCCGAACGTTGCCGGCGGGGGACTTGTTTTCCTTCCGCTTGATGAACTGGCTGTATTCCGGTGACGGCACGTCCGCCCACGCGGTCTTTTCGGAGACCTGGCGATAGTCGTCCCCGTAGTCGAAATAGCGCGCCCCATATGGGCAGCCGGTGATGCAGTAGCGGCACCCGATACAGCGATCATAGTCCACGACGACAATCCCGTCCTGGCTGCGCTTGAAGGTTGCGCCGACCGGACACACGTCCACACACGGGGGGTTCTCGCAGTGAAAACACGGCTTCGTCATGAAGAGCGGCTTGTCGTTCGGGCTGTTCCCCATCACGCCGTCGAGCACCACCGTGTAAGAGACACCCGGCGGAGTCTTGTTCTCCGCCTTGCACGCGACCACGCATGCCTTGCAGCCGACGCAGCGCCACGTGTCGATGACCATGCCGTACCGAAACTTTCGCTTTGTGGTGGTGGTCACCGCCCCTGCTCCGGTGGCTTGCGCGGCGGATGCCTCCGCCGCCGCCAGGGTCGCCAAGGCTGCGCCGCCCATGGCGGCAACAAGCGACGAGGCCCCACCGAAAGGAGATGGGCGATGAGGGAGCGCCTGTCCATCTGGCCCGGCGGCCGGGATGCGGTTGCGGATTCAGGTGCGGCATTCATGGTGGAATCGTCGGTTACGTCTACTTTCTAGTGGCTTTGCGGGCGGGTTTGCGGGCGGAGCGCTTGCGGGACGCTCTCGGTTTCCACTCGGCCGAAGACGGCGACACCGTATGTCGTTTGGCCTCGAATTCGGCGACACCGGCGAGAGTGATTTTCCCGAGGGTCTCGCGAATCTTCGCCCTCGTAACCGTCCAAAAGGCATGGGTCGAGCAAGCCCGCTCGTCGGTACAGGTCTCCAGACCGAGCAGGCACCCGCCAAGGTACAACGGTCCGTCCACCGCCTCGCAGATTTCAAGAAGCGTGATGGCGTTGGCCGGGCGGGCAAGTTGCACGCCGCCCAAATAGCCGCGCCGCGAAATCAGGATGCCCGCCCTGTTCAAACGCTGGACGATTTTCGAGAGGTAGGCCGCCGGCACCTTCGCGTCCGCGGCGAGGTCGCGAACGTATTTCGACTCGCCTTCGATCGTAAGACAGGCGAGCGCCTGAATGGCGTATCCGGTGGTCTGGGAAAGCGCGAGCACGACCATATGATGACATATAGGATGTGCATGTCCACAAGTAATTGGATATTTCTATCCGTTTTGTATCCGGCGACTCTTTTAACGACCGAAAGCCTTCTTGCATGACTCGAACGGCCAACCTTCGGGTCTCCGAGTGACCGATGTCGCTTAGACGGCATTAGGGCCCGGGTTTGAAATCCAGAATGCCACGCGCCTGCTCGCCACCAAACCATGTCTGCGCAACGTTGGCTCAAGCCGCACCTCCGTGCTGATTTCAGTCGCGGGAGGCATTGCAAACGCGGGAGACGCTGGGCAGCTGGCCACGTCGCCCACGAGGACGCTGACCACCGTCGCGAGTGCAACTCGATTGGTCCTTCCGACGGGAACGATGGTGACCGCGACCGCGAGTTCAAAAAACAATTACTCGCGCCGATGAGCGCGCTATGCTCCCAGGGGCGCGGGCAGAAGGCTGGATGAAGGTCGGACCGCTGGGCCGCGATGGCTCTGGGCATCAAATGACGGTAGAAACGTCACACGGCTGACGGCGCAAACCCACGGCGCAGGCGCAGCGCCACGTGCACCAGGCCGATCAGGACTGGAACCTCAATGAGGGGGCCGACCACGGTGGCGAAGGCCACGGCGGAGTTAAGGCCGAAGACCGCGATGGCCACAGCAATTGCCAACTCGAAGTTGTTGCCCGACGAGGTGAAGGCCAGGGTCGTGCTGCGCGGATAGTCCGCCCCGAGTTTCTTCGCCATGAAGAAACTCACAAAGAACATCACGATGAAATAGATCGTCAGCGGGATGGCAATGCGCAGCACGTCGAGCGGCAACTCCACGATCGCCTCGCCCTTGAACGTAAACATCACGACGATGGTGAAGAGCAGCGCCGTCAGGGTGATCGGCGAAATGCGCGGGATGAACGTTTTCTCATACCACTCCTCGCCCTTGAGCGGCACCAGGACCACACGGCTGAGCACTCCCGCGGCGAACGGGATGCCCAGGTAGATCATCACGCTCCAGAAAATGTCCTTTCACGATCACGACCACGCGCCCTTCCAGCCCGAAGTAAGGCGGCAACACGGTGATGAAGACCCACGCGAACACGCTGTAGAAGAGGATCTGCGCGATGCTATTCAGCGCGACCAGACCGGCGGCGTATTCGTTGCTGCGCTTGGCGAGCTGGTTCCAGACCAGCACCATGGCGATGCAGCGTGCAATGCCGACGAGGATGATGCCGACCATGTAGTCGGGGTGGTCACGCAAGAAGAGCACCGCGAGCAGGAACATCAGTACGGGACCGACGATCCAGTTCTGCACCAGCGAGAGGGCGAGAATGCGGGTGTTGGCGAAGACCTTGGGGAGCTGAGAATATTTCACCTTCGCGAGCGGCGGATACATCATGAGGATGAGTCCAATCGCGATGGGTAGGTTGGTCGTGCCGACCGTCAGCGGAGCAAAAAACGCCGCCGGGTTGGAGAGCACGAAATGCCCGAGAAAAACTCCCAGTCCCATGGCTGCGAAGATCCAGACCGTGAGATAACGGTCGAGGAACGACATGTTTTTGGCGACGGATTCAGTCATGGCCGGGACGCGGTGTTGGCATTTGCCATGAACCCGAAGAATTCGAGGACAAATGCGTTCATGCCCAGGAGACGAGCCCGCTGACCAACGGACGCGAAAAAACTTGAGAATGTCGAGCGCTTCCGCCCGCCCCGGCACGTCTCACCGATACTCCGGATGTGCCGCACAAAACTTCGCCAAGCCCGCCGCTGCCGCCGTGCGCACCTTCGCCTGCATCGGGGGCAGCCAGCCGAGCAGCGTTCCGACCGGGCCCAGTGCCATCCCCATCCAACGATGAAGATCAAAGCTGTCGCGGTGCCGAAAAATGAGGCCGTCGCGAAACTCGAAATCTGCGTGGATGCGGTTGACGACGTTCCGACCCGTCTTGGAATAGCTGTAACGCGCCTCCCAGTTCGCGGAACCCCGCGCGTCCTCGGCCTCGACGTCGCCAAACGTCAGTGAAAAATTCTTCGCCGCGGTACACAGCATATGCCACATCGCGCCAACCTGGGGACCGCGCAGATCGCGAAACACCGGATCGGAAAACGTCGCGTCCGCGTGGTAGCAGGCCTTCATCGCGGCGTGGTCGAGTCTCTGAAAGGCGGAATAGAAGCACGTGATGAGTTCGGCGTTTGGATGCATTTGGAAAACTCGAAGTTGGAAACTCGAAGAAAACTAAATCTAACGTGACTAAGCGAGAAAATAGAACGGCGCGACGCGTTCCGTTTTCAGGTCGTTCCGACCCCTTACACTTTCTTCGAGTTGCCCCTACGAAATTCGTCGACGAAGAACAAAACCGACCAATGCTGCCGCCGCGACGCCCACCGTCACGGTCCCCGGCTCCGGAATGGCGAGGGAGGCTATTCGCCGGCGGGCATCGATGGAAACGCCACGTTTGCCACGAAGGCGAAAGGTGAACAGATTACCAAGGCGCTGGTGGAGGGGATTCTCGCGGAAATAGAGAGCCTCCGAGCCGCGCCAATCCCCAGGACCGTGCCGCCGCCGTAAGTCCGACAGAGAAACTCGAAGTTCGAAATTCGAAACTCGAAGGAAACGAAATCAACAGCGATTAAGCCCGAACAAGGAAGATGTCGACACGCTCGCTTTTTCGCCCATTTCCAATTTTTAGATCTTACTTCGAGTTTCGAATTTCGAAATTCGAGTTTCACGCCGCTACGGAGTCGCGGCTGGCTTGTTCGGCGTCAGGTTGCGGTCGAAGAACTCGGCCACGCGCACTTCTCGGCGCAGGCGGGTCATCGGGTCGCTGATCATGTGGGTGCCGAGCAACGGCAGAAACTCAAAGGGCTTGCCGGCCCGATATAACGCATCGGCAAGTTGAACTGAATGCTGGAAGTAGACGTTGTCATCCGTGGCGCCGTGCACGATGAGCAACGGACGCTTCAGGTCGGCCGCATAGGTCAGAACGCTGCTGATTCGATAGGCTTCCGGATTCTCTTGCGGCAATCCCAGATACCGCTCCGTGTACGTTGTGTCGTAGTTTTCCCATGTCACCACCGGCGCGCCCGCGACGCCGCATTTGAAAACATCCGGACGGCGAAGTACCGCCATGGCCGAGAAGTAACCGCCGAAGGACCAGCCCGCAACGCCGACCCTGGACAGATCCATTTCCGGCACTTGCTTGGCGAGCGCGCGCAGAGCGTCGACCTGATCGTTGAG
Organism: Verrucomicrobiota bacterium; assembly: GCA_025353105.1. GTDB lineage: Bacteria > Verrucomicrobiota > Verrucomicrobiia > Chthoniobacterales > SZAS-18 > SZAS-18. The sequence continues at coordinate 55,165 of JANXRG010000079.1, read as the reverse complement.
CGCGACATCGATGAAATTTCCACGGATCGCTCGTTCCCAGTCACGACCGCGTCTGGGCGTTCCGCGACCATCGAAGGAAACGACGATGTAGCCATGATCCGCATACCATTGCGGGACAAAAAAGCGCCGGAACGTTGCGGTCACCTGCTTGGCCTGGGGTCCGGCGTAGACATCAAGGATGACGGGATAGCTTTGCCCGGGCTTGAAATTACTGGGCCGGACAATCGACGCGTCGTACTCCCGCTCCCCCTTCACTCGGGCCAACTCGTTCTTGGGGGCGACCGGCGGTTTTTCGGCGACGCTCGGCAGCACGCGCACGGACTTGCCATCCGGGTCGCAGACCTCCCAGCCGGCCCGTCCGCCGACCAAATCAAATTGATGCAGCCAGACATTGGCGGAGTCGGACATCACGGCGTCGTGCATCCCGCGACCCGAGGTGAGCGCCTTGCGTTCGCCCTTGCCATCGATCGAGCAAGAATAAATCTGCAGCTCGCGCGAGTCGGCACCACCGGCAAACTGAACCATGTCAGTCGGAGAAATGTTCGCCGGTCCCACCAGTTCGGCAAAGCCGTCGCCCTCATTCGTCACATTCACCTTGAAGGTGCCATCGGCCCGGCGCAGTTCGAGCTGCCAGCGGCCACTACGCTCGCTCGGCCACAGGAACCCGCTGCCGTCCGTGAGCCATCGGGGGCGCATCCTCCGCTCGACGTTCAACCACGCCCGGTCGGCCTCGCGCAGGATTTCCCGGGTCGCTCCGGTCGCTGCATCGACGGTGAGCATCAACCCGGTTTGCTGCACCCGATCCAGCACATAAAGCGTGAGCGGCGCTTTTGCTTCCTTCCATTCGACCCGCGCCAGATAGGGAAACTTCGCGTTGTCCCACGCGATCCAGCGCGTGTCGCCCCCGTCGCGTGAAACGATGCCGAGGCGCACTTTCGCGTTCGGCGTCCCGGGGCGCGGGTAAAAATTCTTCGCCGGCGGCGCCTCCGGGTGCAAGGGATCGCTGATGTAGCGAACTTCCACCCCGGTGTTGTCGGTTTCTTGATAGACGATCGATTTGGAATCCGGTGACCACCAAAATCCATCGAAGCGATCCAACTCCTCCTGCGCGACAAACTCCGCGGTTGCGTGCTCGATGAACTCGTTTGCTCCGGTCGTGAGCTGACGTTCCTGTCGGGAACCGATGTCAATGACAAACAGCTCGTTTGCGCGCACCACGCCGATGAATTTACCATCCGGAGAAAGCTGCGGGGCGATCCAGCCCGCCCCCGGCATCTCCGTGAAGGTTCCGTCGGCGCGCGTGACGACGTAAAGCTTGCCGCCCAGCACGACGAGGACGCGGGTTCCATCGCGCGTGAGTTGAAAGGTCGTGAAGCCGCGCAGGGACTGACGCTGGCGCTCGCGCCGCGCCTTTTCCTCGACGCTGAGTTTCTCCCCTCCGGATTTTAGGATCTGTTCAGGTGTAAGCAGTTCGCGCTCCGCGCCGCTTTCCACGTTGATCTCATACAGCCGCAGCACGGGATTGCGCGGACCGCTGCGAAGAAAAATGACGTGTTTCCCGTCCGGTGTCAGCTGGGGCGAAACCGGGAGGCCGAGCGAGTAGCTGCGCGTCTCGGCGAGGTCGCGAAAAAAGCGAACATCGGGTGACTCGGTCTCCGCGGCGGGCGCGGCAAAGCGGCTAACCAGGAAAATGGCCAGCGCAGGGGCGATCAGTCGGGGGCAGGACATATGAGGATGGAAGCAGCGTCTCATAGCCGCGTCCAGCGCGGGACGGGCGAACGGAGGATCGCGTCGGGGTCGACCGCGATCCACCTTCGAAAAGAAAGACCCGCCACCTTGCGATGACGGGCCTCACTTGAATATTCAGCGCTCGAATCGGCTACGCCACGGGCTCCGCGGTAATAGCCACCGCGATGGCTGCAGCGGTTTCCTTTTCCGCCGGCGCCCGATTCCCGACCGAATCGTAGATCTTCTGCGGCACTCCCTTGAGACCCCAGATGAGGCCGGTCCACGAGATCATGCGCAGCGCGTAATACGTGATGTCGATCTCCCACCAGTAGAATCCCTGGCGGACCGTCGACATGTACCGGTGGTGGTTATTGTGCCAGCCCTCGCCCAGCGTGATGAGCGACAGGATGAAGCTGTTCCGGCTGTCGTCATCCGTCTCGAAACGACGCCGGCCGAACACGTGCGCCATGGAATTGATGCAAGCTGTGCCGTGGAACAGAAACGTGGTGCTAACGAAGTAGCCCCACACGAGCATCTGCAGCGGTGAGGTATCGATACCCCCGGCGCGCAGTGCGAAACCGAAACCGAGCAGCATCACGATCAGCAGCGCAGAGCCGACCAAGTCGAAGCGATTCAGAAACACGAGCTCCGGAAACTTCGCGAGATCGCGCACCTTCGTGTAATCGGTCGGATGGTTCTTGTTGCTGGTGATCCAGCCGATGTGCGACCACCAGAATCCGTGCTGGACCGGCGAGTGCACGTCTGGCGGCTCGTCGGAATGCTGATGATGATGGCGGTGGATGTACGCCCACCAGAGCGGCCCGCGTTGCACGCAGGTGGTGCCGGCGAGCGCCATGAAGAACTGCACCAACCTCGAGGTGGAGTAAGTCTTGTGGCTGAAGTACCGGTGGTAGATGCCCGTGACGAAGAACATCCGGATGAAGTAGAGCGCGACCGCGGTCCAGACCGCGGCCCAGCTCCAGCCGACCCAGATGATGCCCAGGCAGCCGAGGTGGAGGATGACAAACGACATGCAACGCGCCGGATCGATGCGTTCCGGCTGCGCGCGAATGGCTTCAGGTGAGTCCGTGAAATGATCGGAATCGAACGCGCTGACCAGCGCGTGTTTGAGTCTGCTAAATGGATTCATGAATAAGCGGAAAAATATGGAGTGAAAGATTGGCCCCCTTCGGTGACCCCGGTACAACGCAATGGACCCGCGCAAACGCGCGAGCCCGGCCCAACCCACGGCGCGGGCTAGGCTGGGATGTCCGCGCCGCCCGGCGGCGGGCGTTGTCCGCGGACGCGCATTCCCTGCGCGGCCAAATCCACCCAATGCTTCCGATCCAAATCAACGCACGGCAACGCCGTCGTAACTTCCACAAATTCGGGGACCGCGGGCGGCCCCACCGCAGTCAGGAAAAGATCCATCGACAATGGCACCGCCGGCAGCCAGTCGCTGACGCAACGCGCCCGGGTTACCGCGGCATGAGCCGGGGCGGCGGCGGAATCAGGCTGCACGCTCACGACGGGTCCCGAGGACCACGGGACCGCCGCGACATCCAGGAATTCCACGCGGGGGCCGTCGGCCGCCGCGCCCTTCAAGTCGCCCGTGGCGACCTGGTAATAAATCGCCATGCCGTGGATTTGGCCAGGCGCGAAAATCAAGACCGAAAGCGACGAGAAGAATCGACCCAAGGGCGGCGGAATTGTCGGCCGCTGCGGCAGGCGGAAGCTCGGCAACGTCAAGGCTGGCAGCCGGGGCAGTGGCGGCAACTCGGTGGGCAGATATCCGGCCACGGATGCGGACATCGCGGCCCACGCCTTGCGGACGCTCTCCCCCGCGTCCGACATGAAGGCCGGCGGCTGCAGCGCGGGCAACACGCGCATCAGGATGGCAGGCAGAAATCGTTTCACGCGGAAGCTTGAGGATGGTGACGCCCGACCAACCTTGCGCAGTTGACGTCTTGTCCCACTAACGTCAGACCCCCTCATGCACAAGCGTATTTACCGGCATCCAGGCAAATTGTTACCCTCGGCCCCGCGCGGCCGCGAGATCAATTCAGCGATGGATTGTCGGGCTGCGACGCCATAAATCTGTAACGCGGGCCGAGGCGAGCAAGAGTGTCATTCCACAATTTTGCCGCGCGATCGATCTGGAAAGTGTACGCCACGGGGCTCGCAAGCACCCACGCACCTTGGGCCAGCTCGTCCTCGAGCTGGCCACCCGACCAGCCTGCGTATCCCACAAAGGCGCGTAAGTTTGCGGCCTGGCCATCCTCGACCATGGCCGTCACCTCGCCCATGTCCAGGGCGTGGCGAACGTGGGCTGATTTGTGTTTTGCATCCCACGTGAAATCCGTGAACACGAGCCGATCGCCTCCGACGGGCCCACCGTGAAACGCAGGAATTTGCGCGAGCACCTCGCTCTCCTCGTCATCCGGGAGAAAATCCACCGCGGTTTGATCCAGCGGCCGGTTCAGCACGAGGCCATAGGCACCCTCCTTCGGATCGTGGTCGCAAATGAACAGGACCACCCGGCGAAAATTCGGATCGCGCAGGGTCGCGTGGGCGACCAGCAGGCGGCCAACAAGCGAATCGGATTCCTTGGCCATGGCAGCTCCCATCTAGCGTCTGGATACCGGGTCCGCGGCGTTCGGCGGCGCGACGTCGGGCAGCAGGATTTTCTGCCGCACGGCCGGTAGTTTCTGTTTCACATACGGAGGAATGCCATAGCCGGCCTCGACATGGCCTCGGCCCGCAAACACGACGAGCTTCTTCGCCGGATCCCGCCGCCGGAATTGGACGACCCGATCGGCCATCGTTTGATCCCACAAGGTTTGCGCCATGTAGTAACGATTGTAATTGATGGATCCCGAGCCGGGGTGGGTACCCATCTGGGATTTGAAATTCTTGAGGCCACCGGGCAGGGACCGGAACCCGACAGGCAGGAGCTGTTTTTCCTCGGGGGTGAGCGGCAGCCCGCGCGAAATCTTGCGCGAAAGCGATGCGGGCGCATTGAGCGCATGATTCTCGACCCCGGCGCTCCGGCTCCAGCGCAGCATCCGCTCGTAAGTCGGCGAGTACTTGCCCCAATGCTTGTCCCATTCCGTTTGCCGCAACAATTCCGCGAGGCTGATCCCGCCACTTTGCCAGGCATCGAGCAACGGCTGCTGGCTGACTTCAAACATCTCCCAGCCAATGGAAAACGGAATGCCACGAGCCTTCAGACCCTTGATCACTTCGAACTCATAATCGTGGTCGCCCTCCTCGGTGTGGCGTTCGCCCACATAAAAAACATCGGCGGCGGCGAGAGGGGACCAGAATTCCGGCGTCGCGGGCAGCCGGGCCGACGACGTCCGCGGCTCGGTCGTGGCGCATCCAGTCAATCCGACGCAGAGACCGAAAAGGGTAAGCCGTCGAAAATGGTGAATGCCACTCATTCGATCAATTGTTGACGAAGTAGGCGAAGCGCCAACCACCCTCCTCGAGCCGCATGCCGGCGCGATAGCCCCGGTAACTCTGTCCAATGACGAATTCACCAGGGGCCACCATGTAAACGCCGTTTGGAATGAATTTCTCCTTCAACACAAGGTTCAATTCCGGCCACACGTTGTTCTTGTCCCAAAACGCAAAGACACCGTCGCCCTCGCCGGGCGGCTCCAGGCGAAAGCCAAAATCGGGTGTCATCAATGAGGCGATTGTCGGCATATCCTTGGCGCGCACCGCCAGCCGCAACCGGCCGATGAAGGACTGGAAGCTGACATCGCCGGACTGGTCCGGAATACTGGTCTTCTCGCGGATTTTCGCGGCCAGGGCCTTTTTCTTTTCCTCAGCCGTTGGACAGGCGGTGAGAGAAAACGCGAGCGCGCAGGTAAGAAGCAGGAGCAGCCGACGGCAGAAGAATTTCGATATCATGGACAGGCGAATGGATAACACGCCTTATTTTTAGATCGGGAAGCGGTGATTGGGAAAGGGCGAATGTGTTTGGATAGAAAATCGGTGGCGACCCCCGATTTTGGACCGGCGATGCGCGCTCTTCGTCGTCCCGGAACGCGGGCCGGCAAGCGAATCGCTCGGGGGCAACACATTCCTTGCGCGCCCGGCGTCTAATGCTATGTAACTCGCCCCATCCCCGCTCGGGTGGTGAAATGGCAGACACGTGCGTTTGAGGGGCGCATGCCGAAAGGCATGGGGGTTCGAGTCCCCCCCCGAGCAATATTTCGCTTACAGGAGTCGGGTTGGATGTCGCAACTTTGCGCATGGTATTGTAAACTCAACAACCTCGGCACGGCGCGACAAATGCGACCCTTTCTCCTGAAAGGCCGGACCGTTCCAGCCGAAGCAACGCAGCTCGCCCCGAGTTTCCGTGCTGGGTTTGCTCATCCCGCGCTTTCAAGGTCCGTTTGGGAAGACAGAGTTGATCCAAGCGAAGAGGGGTCTGCCCCCCTTGGTCAGATGCCGCTCCTAAGCGTTGAACGCTCCCCGCACTATCCCGAGGCCTTCCTCGATCTCTGAGCTGGTCACGTTTAGCGCCGGAAGAAAACGCACGACCTTGGTGCCCGCCGCAATCGTCAGCAGGCCGGCATCGGAAAATTTCTTCACCATGTCCGAGGCGACCTCCTGCTCGAAGGCCATGCCAATGAGACCTCCGAGGCCGCGCACAGCGACCATGCCGGATTTACCGATCATCGGCTTGAGACCCGCCAATAGCTCGTCTCCCCGCGCACGGATATTCGCATCCAGTTTCTCCGTCTCGATCGCGTCGAGAACCACATTCGCGGCGGCGCTCGCCAGCGGCGAACCGCCGTACGTGGTGTTGTGCGTGCCCGGGCCGAGCACGTTCTCGTACTCCTCGGAAATCCACGCGGCGCCGATCGGAAATCCGCCACCGAGCGATTTCGCCATCGACAGTGCGTCGGGCTGGAAGCCTTCAGCGCCCGCGGTGCCCTCGAGAATGCGCTGGTAGCTTTGATACCGGCCGGTCCGGAAGTGCCCGCATTGGACGGCGTCGATCAGCAGCATGATGCCGCGCGCTTTTGTCAGGGCGCGCAGGCCGAGCAGATACTCCGGGGTCGCCGGACAGATGCCGCCCTCACCTTGGATGCCCTCGATCAGCACGGCGATGGTGCGGGGAGTGATGGCCGCTTCCACCGCAGCGAGATCGTTGTATGGGACGTGCGTGAAACCCGGCAGCATCGGCTCGAAGCCGGACTTGAGCTTATCCTGGCCGCTCGCCGCGATGCCGCCAAACGTCCGCCCGTGAAACGAATTCAACGCGGTGATGATCTCAAATCGACCCGTCGCGTGACCGGCCCTGCGCGCGAGCTTGAGGATGCACTCATTCGATTCCGCGCCGCTGTTGGTGAAGAAGATTTTTCCTGAACCGCCCAGGTGTTTCACCAGGCGCTCGGCGAGCCGGCCGGCCGGATCGTTGAAATAGAGATTTGAAGTATGGATGATGCGCGCGGCCTGTTCGGCGAGCGCCTTCACCATGGCCGGGTAGGCATGGCCAAGGCAGTTGACCGCAATGCCGCCGCCGAAGTCGAGGTAGCACTTTCCGGCATCGTCCCAAATGCGACGCCCCTCCCCGCGCACGAGCGTCAAGCTCCGACGGGCGGTGTTAAGGACGTATTTGGTGTAGAGGTCGGTGGTGTGGGACATGGCGGGTCGGTGCTGGACCAAGAAGATGGGAACTGGATTTGCTGCTCAAATATTCTGTTTGGCCATAAGGCGCAAATCTTGTTCAGCCTTTTATAGACCCGGCACAGGGGCCGGCGCGCGGACGGTCTCCAATTCCAGCGATGCCACCGGATACGCGCAATAGTCAGCCGCGTAATAGGCGCTCGGCCGGTGATTGCCGCTGAAACCCACGCCGCCAAATGGGGCGGCGCTGCTCGCGCCGGTGAGCGGACGGTTCCAATTCACGACCCCTGCCCGGATCCGGCGCAGAAACAACTCCCAGCGATCCCGCCGGTCGCTGATTAATCCCGCGGCGAGACCGAAACACGTGCGGTTCGCCTCCCGCAAGGCCGTCTCGAAATCCGCCACGCGAATGAGCTGCAACAGCGGGCCAAAAATTTCGCCATCCGGCAGCTCCTCCACCGGCGTGACGTCAATCAACCCCGGCGTCAACAGGGGACGAGCCGCGTCGGGGCGCGTCAACGGGATGATCGATCTCGCTCCGTTCCGCCGCAGTTCAGCCTCCGCATCGAGCACGTTGTCGGCGGCCCGATTGTTGATCAGCGGACCGTGGAAGGGCTCGGGGGCATCGATCGGATAACCCACGCGCAGCGCGTGAATCCGCTCCACGAGGCGCTGCAGAAACGTCGCCGTGTGTTCGTCCTCCACGACAATGAGCCGCCGCGCGCATGTGCAGCGCTGCCCGGCCGATTGGTAGGCGGAAAGTATCACCAGCATCGCGGCGGCCTCCGACCCGGCGCAATCGCAGACCACGAGCGGATTGTTTCCGCCCATCTCCAGGGCGAGAATCACGTCGGGCCGGCCGGCAAATTTCCGATGCAGCAGGAGTCCCGTCTCCGCGCTGCCGGTGAAATACAAACCATCCAGATCCGGATGATCGACCAGGGCCGACGCGGTCTCGCGGGCGCCCTGGACGAGATTGAGCACGCCGGCCGGAAGTCCGCTGCGCGCCCAGCATTCCACCATCAACGCCGCGACGCCCGGAGTGCATTCGCTCGGCTTGAAGATCACGCAATTGCCCGCGAGCAACGCCGGCATGATGTGGCCATTCGGCAGGTGCGCGGGAAAATTAAACGGTCCCAGCACGACCACCACGCCGTGCGGCCGATGCCGCAGCACGGTCTTCGCTTCGCCGGCCTCGCCGTGCGCTTCGCCCGTGCGCTGGTCATGAGCCTTGATGCTGATTTCGACCTTGGCGATCACGGACGCCACCTCCGTTCGAGCCTCCCAAAACGGCTTGCCCGTCTCGCTTGAGATGGCGAGCACAAATTCCCCGGTGCGTCGCTTTACCTCGTCGGCAAATCGCCGCGCCCGTTCGGCCCGCTCGCCAAAGGCGAGATCGCTCCAGCCCTCAAGTGCCGCGCGCGCCACGTCGAACGCCACGTCCACCTCCGCGGCGGTGCCCGCGCGCGTTTCAAACACCGGATTTCCAGTCTCGGCGTTCACCGAGTGAAACGATTCGCCGGAGCCGGTATGCCACGCGCCGTTGAGAAAATGATCGCGAAGGCTCATGCGCGGGCGACCTCCCGGTCCGGCACGCGAAGTTCCCCGGCGGCCAGCCGCCACAAATAAAGCGCGGCGAGTTTGGCGCGCTCGCTCAGGCTGTCGAGCTCGATGTGTTCGTCGGCGCTATGCAACCCGCCGCCGCGCGGGCCGAGATTATCCACGTTCGCCAACCCGGCCGCGGCGAGCTTGTTCCCGTCGCAGGCTCCGCCGGTCGGCTGCCATTCGAGTGAAAAACCCAGGCGGCGCGCGCCGTCGGCAATGTCGCCGAGCATCAGGTTCGTCGCCCGAGACTCCGGTTTCGGCGGGGACGCAAATTCGCCCGAGACTTCCGCCCGGATGCCGTCGCGTCCGTTCAAGATCGCCACGATCGCCGCCACCTCGGCGGTCAGCCAACCCTCGTCCTCCGCCCGCAGCGTGCGCACATTGTAGCGCACCACCGCGGCATCCGGCACGATGTTCAACGGGCCGCCGCCCTCGATCCGTCCGACGTTGATAAACACGCCCTCGCGCTTCCCGTTCAAATCGTCGATCACCCGCACGAAATCCGCCGCGACCCGAATGGCATTACGGCCGCGCTCCGGGTCCCGCCCCGCGTGCGCCGCGCGCCCGCGGACGACGACGGCAAAATTTCCGGACCCCTTGCGCGCGCTTGCCAGCCGGCCCCCGGGCAGCGCGGGTTCGAAAAGCAGCCCGAGGTGATTTTGCTTTGCGCACTCGACCAAATGCGACCGGGAAAACGGCGAGCCGATTTCTTCATCGGGGTTCAGAAAGACCTCCCAGCCGAGTCGCTCCTTCAACGCCGCGGGCGCCAGGCTTTCGAACGCGCTCAACGCGGTGAGCATGACGACGAGGCCGCCCTTCATGTCGGCTACGCCCGGACCACGCAGCAGGTTCGTCCCATCGCGCACCACGTCCTGGAACGGGTGCTGTGGACCAAAGACCGTGTCGTAATGCCCGGCGAGCAGGATCAGAATGGGCGCCTCCCGCCGGCAGACCACGCGCAGCGCCGTGCGACTTTCCAAGGGCCGGCTCGCGAGCGTGAGCGGCACCAGTTCCGGTGGCTTGGGACTCAGCGGGTGGAAAGCCGCCTCGAGCTTTGAACACATGGCATCGAGCCCGGCCGGATATTCGCTGCCGGAGCAGAGCGACGCCCATTCGGCGATGCGGTTGGTCATCGCCGCGCCCTGTTCGTCGATCCAATTCAGCATCGGTTTGGGCTCGTGATTCACGTCTGTTGAAAATGATAGATGGATCCAAGTCCGAGGATTTGCGTCAACTCGTCCAGGGCGGTCCGCACTTCGAGGAGCAGACCGGGCGACGCGATTTCATCCGGGTCGAGCGACTCACGATAATGCCGGCTGACCCACGCGGTGAGAAGCGCGTAACTGCGTTCGTTGATGAAGACGCCCGGCGGCACCGCGGTGATTTCCGCCTCGGCCAGCACGACGCGCAACCGCAGACACGCCGGGCCGCCGCCATTTCGCATGCTCTGGCGCAGATCGAGGTAACGCACCTCGGCCAGCGGATTGGCGGGGTCGGCGATCATGCGTTCGATCACACGTCGCGAGGCGGGAAGCTCTTCGCCTTCCGACGGTGCGATCAGCGCCATCGCACCCGTTGGCAGCGTGATGAGCTGGCTGTTGAACAGGTAACAAGCCACCGCCTCATCGAGACTCAATTCATCCCGGGTCACGACCGCGGAAACCAGCTCTCCGCCCGCCATCTCACGAAACTGCTCTCCCAACGTCGCGATGGTGCGCTCGCAATCCACAAAGGCCTGCTCGTGGTAAAAGTGTAGTCGCTCGTTGCCGGTTGCGATCACGTCGTTGTGAAAGACGCCCGCGTCGATGGCCTCGGGGGTTTGCTGAGCGAACACCACCTGAGCCGCCGGAATCCGATGGAGACGCGCGATGGCTTCGCACGCTTCCTTCGTCTGGCGCGCTGGATGGCGCGACGGACGCGCCTGCCCCTCGCGCAGTCCGGTTTGTCCATAGACGAAAAAATGCAGACCCCGGCCGCTGTGCGCCGCGCAGAACCGCGTGTGATTTGCGGCGCCCTCATCGCCGAATCCACCCACCGCCGGCAAGGGTTCGTGGTGTGCAAAGCGCGACTCGTCGGCAAAGATCCGCCGGAGCACGTGCGCGGTGTCGGGCGCCTCGATCGATCGGTGAAAATTCCCGATCAGGTTTGCCGGCGTGAAATGCACGCGACCGTCCGCGGCATCCGCGCTCGGACAAATGGTGGCCGCGTTGGCGACCCACATGTTCGACGCCGACAGGCACGCCGAGAGAACCTCCGGCGCATCGCGTTGCGCCTGGCGCAACACGTTAGCCTCGTCGGGCGCGTCGAAGCCGAGCCGGCGGAGAACGTGCATCGCGGGACGCTCGAGCGGCGGCAGGACGGCCTGCTTGAGGCCGAGATCCGAGAGCGCCTTCATCTTCGCGAGCCCCTGCAGCGCCGCCTCGCGCGGATGCGAGATCGTGCGCTGATTGCGGCGCGAGGCCTCATTGCCGGCCGCGAGCCCCGCATAGTTGTGGGTCGGGCCAACCAGGCCGTCGAAATTCACCTCAAAGGTCGTCGCCATGGGATCAGGATTTCGCCTTCCTGCCCGCAACCATCGGCAAAAATTGCACGTCGTCGCCTTCCGCCAGTTTGAGCCGCCGGGCGGTCGCGGCGTCGAGATCGACCGATCCATCGGCGTTGACACGCACCACACCGATGCAGCTTCGAAACGCCAGCGTCGCGCTGGCGATGAGCGCCCGCTGCGAGCCGGGCGGCGGTTTCGGATGCAGCGCGCGCAGCTTCGTCAGCTTGCGCGTCCGAATCGTGCGGATGCGTTCGCGTTTCGCGCGCACGAGCGGCCCAGCGTCGAAAATGTCCACCTCGTCCGTCTCGACGAAACCCTCTTCGAGCAGCATGCGCTTCGCCGGTTCGGTGTCGACGTGCACGCGCCCGATCACGGCCTGCACCTCGGTCGGCAACAACGGGATGTAGATGGGATGCCGTGGCATCAGGTCGCGGATGAAATCTTTTTCCCCGAGCCCGCTGAGCACGTCGGCCGCGTGGAAATCATCCTGGAAAAAATGCCGGCCCACCGAATCCCAAAAGGGTGAGCGATTGTGCTCATCGAGAAATCCGCGCAGCTCGGCGATGACCTCCAAATCGAAACGCTCGGGAAACGCCGCCATGAAAAGAAATCGGCCAAGCGAGAGCAATCGGCCGAGACCGGACGCGCGCATCTTCGGATGCAGGAAGAGGCTGCAAATCTCGGATGGACCCTTGTGGCTCATCTTCAGGTGCAGCACGCGCATTTCCTTTTCGATCTGAAGCGGCGCATGGCTGATTTTCTCGCGGCGGACCTGGTACGAGTAAAACGGATCAAAACCGCCAACCCGCGCCATGATGCCGGACGTTCCGACCAGCTCGCGCGTACGCGCGTCCTCGAGTACGAAAAAATACTGCTCGGCCCCGGGCGCCTTCACCTTCTGCGCGAAGGACGCCTCCGATTGCTGCAGCTTCGTCTCGAGGAAACTGTCCTCGTTTGGCAGTGTCGTCAGACCACCAATGACCGTGGCCAGCAGCTGCTTGAGGGCGGGCAGATCGCGGTTCTCCCCGGGGCGCAGGACGTATGGCTCGATCGTGGGGGATACGGACGGTGGCATGCGAAAACTCGGTCGGGACCGCAAGGGCGCGGACCGCTTCACCATAGCCGAGTCGCGTCGGGGGGCCAAGCGACGGCCGCGCTAGCCGTAGTTCAGTCCGGGATACAGCAGGTTGACGGCCGCCAGTCGCAACGGCGGGTACACCACCCCGAACAACTTCCACGAGAGGAAGAGGCCGAGCCACATCAGCGCCGGCTGCTGGACGAAGTCGAGGTAGGCCCCAGCCGCCCGACCGCGGAGAAAAAACAGCGGCAGACAACGGCCATCGAGCGGCGGCACGGGAAACAGGTTGAACGCGGCGAGGAGCAGGTTCTGGGAAAACACGATGCTGGCCAGCGTGGCCGCAAACGCCCACATTCCGCCCCCCGTGACCGGGCTGGTGATCTGCGACCAAGTGATGCTTGAAGGCGCCGTGAATCCGCCGGCCGAAATCCCGGCGCGGATGGCGAACGCAGCGAGTAACATGAGCACGATGTTCGACGCCGGCCCGGCCAGCGCCATCAGGGCGGATCGAGCCGGGTAGCGGCGCTCCCACAGCGGATCGTACGGCGCACTCGCCCAGCCGATGACCCAGCCCCCAAGAAACAATGAGACCAACGGCACCGCCACCATCCCGATCGGCTCGCGCCGAATGTGCGGTGTCGGATCGAGCGTCACCTGCCCGCCGCGATACGCCGTGTCGTCCCCTAGGCGCCACGCCGACCACGCGTGTGCCGCCTCGTGCACGACGGTCGAGTACAGGAACACGATGTAAGAAATGATCGCGTCGGAAAAAGAAAAGTCCTTCATGCAGGTTGGTGATCTCGAACGGTCCTTCCGCCCATTCGTCGGACGGATGGGACCAAACTATCAGATTTACGATTTCGGCCAGATTTCTGAGACACCGACGAAGCGATGGGCGAAACCGCACCCGGCTGCTTGTCCGATTGGATCAGTCCCTCCGACATTTTGCGCTTGCGCGCGCCGGCGACCACTCCGAAGAATTGGGGATGCGCGTCCTCACCGCTTGCCTGCTTTTGCTGGCATCGCCGTTGACGGCCCGAGCGGGGCTATACTTCGAGGTCACGTCGCTGGACGCGAAACCGGAATCCGGCGCAACCCAGCTCTCGGTGAAGTTTCCCTTCAAGAACACTGGCGACCAAAAGGTGACCTTGTTTTCGACCGAAAGTGACTGCGGTTGCACCACCGCCACACTTGACAAGCAGGTCTTCCAGCCGGGCGAAAGCGGAGTGATCACGGTGAACTTTGCGATCGGCGATCGGGTCGGGCCGCAGGAGAAAAGGGTTCGCGTGCGTGCGAGCGACCAAACCGAGCCCCACGTGCTCACGTTCAAGACGAACATCCCGGTGTTCGCGCGCGTTCAACCGCAATTTGTCTACTGGGCGAACGGCGAACCTTCGACGCCGAAGTCGATGGTTTTTGAATTGGTCGATCACGACTCCCCCATCCAGGAGCTGACGGCGACGTCGAACAACAACGCGATCAAGCCCGAGGTGCGCGTGATCGAGAAGGGCCGAAAATACGAGATCTCGATCACGCCGGGCGCCACGGAAAAATTTCTGCTCGCCACGATCCAACTCACGGCGCAACTCGGCGGCGGAAAGCCCGAGCGCAGGATGCAGGCCTACGCGACGATTAAGCCGGGCCCGCCGGCGAACTAGGGAGCGCCCGGCTGTGAAGGGAATTCTCGTCATCTGCCTCGCCGCCCTCCTGCCCGCGCTGGCACAATGGCGGCTGCAGCCGCCCACTGCCTATCGAACGCGCGCGGGGCAAACACCGTTCGATTCAGCCGCCAGCGAACTGGTCTCCGTCGATACCGTGCGTGGCTGGAAAGGAAGCGTTGCCTGGGTCGACGCGCGCACCCGCGTGGAATTCGAGGTCGGCCACGTGCCCGGCGCCATCCTGCTGAACGAAGACACATGGGAATCGTTGCTGCCGCAATTCCTCGCGCAATGGCAGCCGGGACAACGGGTCGTTGTGTACTGCTCGGCGAGTTGCGAATCCAGTCGGCGCGTGGCTTTGCGACTCCGCCGGGCCGGAGTTGAAGAAGTCCATGTGCTCGAGGGAGGCTGGGACGCGGCCCGGGCATTGAGCCCATGAACCGCTGGTCCAGCTCCACCGCCTGGCTTGTCCGCGTGGTGCTCGCTGGGGTCTTCATTTGGGCTGGTGCGCAGAAGGCTCGCCATCCGGAGCTCTTCGCCCTCGATCTCGAGGCCTACCGCATTCTGCCGGCGGCGGCGATCCTGCCCATCGCGTACTACCTGCCGTGGCTGGAGATCCTTAGTGCATTCGCGCTGTTTCTGCCATCGCTGCGCCGCGCGGCCGGCTGGCTTGTGATCGCGCTGCTGGCCATCTTCACCATGATGCTGCTCATCGCGTGGGCTCGGGGACTGCAGATCAACTGCGGTTGCTTTGGCACCGCGGGCCGGGCAACGACCGATTTTGTCGTCGCAATTTTCCGCAATATTTTGCTTCTCGGCGCCGCGGCTTGGCTCACGCGAACCCGGGCCCCGCAGGTCGGCAGGACAATTCGGTCCGGCTGAAGACGGACGGAAACTGACCCTGGTGATTAACAGCCAGCGCCGTGTTTGTCCTCACGACGTGCGCGATCTGACTCAGCGGCACCAGGAAGCCCTTGCTGCTCGTGACGTCAATCTTATCTAGGGATGGGGCGTCCTTTTGAAAAGTTGGGTCGACTTCAACGATGACGCGGTACTGCAATCGACAGCTTTTTCAACAAGGAGCGGGTTCATCGGATCCCGACAGGCTTCGGCGGAAGGCTGGGTGGTGGTTTCGCGTTTCCAACGCGAGCTTGTGAAATCATCCGAGACCCAAGACCCGCTCTGAGCTTCTTTGGTTGCCAATTGATCTTGATCCGCGCACGACGGGAGGGCGACGAAAAAACGGAGGAAAGGGACGAAGGAAAACGAGGCGGGGGCGGGAATCGAACCCGCGAATAGGGGTTTTGCAGACCCCGGCCTTACCACTTGGCTACCCCGCCAAAACCGACAAGACGCCGAAGCTACCGTGCGGGTCGTCTCTGTCAACGCAGCGACCCCCGCCGGCGCCCGCGCGCGACTTTTCATTTGCCGCTCCCGGTCCAACCGCTAGCGTCGCGGGACTGGCGTCTCCCCCCGATGCGTCGGCCTTTCATTTTCCGTTCGAGTGGGCGTCGTGGTTCCTTGCCGGCTGCCCACCCGCGTCGGATTTCCCGCAACCATGGAGCAAACTGTCCTGATCGAACGCGATGCGGCCCGTCGCATGACGACGCTGACGCTCAATCGCCCCGCTCGGCGCAACGCCCTGAATCTGCCGCTGCTTGAAGCCTTCAAGGCCGCGATGGAAGAGGCCGCCCACGACCCCGGGCTGCGCGTGCTCGTCCTGCGCGGCGCCGGCCCGGTTTTCTGTTCCGGCATGGATCTCGCCGAGACCGCCGCGGAACCGATCAAGGCGGTGGAAATGGTGCGCGACGTATTTCTCGCGCTAGCCACCTGCCCGCTCATTACGATCGCTCTCGTGCAGGGCGCCGCCGTGGCCGGCGGGGGCGGCCTGGCCGCCGCCTGTGATTTCGTCGTAATGGCCGATGACGCCAGAATCGGATTTCCCGAGGTCAAACGCGGCCTCGTCCCGGCGCTCGTCGCGGCCCTCCTGCGCCGGCAGATGCGCGAGCATGAACTGCGCGAGCTGCTGCTCGTCGGCGAACTCATCCCCGCCGTGCGGGCCGAGAAAATCGGACTCGCCCATCGCGTGGTCGTCGCCACCGCCCTCGAGTCCACCGCGCAGAACATCGCGCG
This sequence comes from Verrucomicrobiota bacterium, assembly GCA_025353105.1. Classification (GTDB taxonomy): domain Bacteria; phylum Verrucomicrobiota; class Verrucomicrobiia; order Chthoniobacterales; family SZAS-18; genus SZAS-18. Next base: position 38,772 of record JANXRG010000079.1, on the reverse strand, counting down.
CGCCGTCTGCGAGGGCGGACCCGGCGCGATCGCGGAAACGAAAGCGCTGCTCCGGCGCCTGGCCCCCCGTTCCCTGGCCGAAGATTTCGCCATCGCGCTTGAAACCCATGCGCGGACGCGTGACTCCGACGAAGCGCGCGAGGGATCCCGCGCGTTTGTCGAGAAGCGCAAACCGGCGTGGACCGCGGACCATTGAGCGCCCCTTCTTTCATGAGCCATTCCCCCACTTCCGACGACAAACGGCGCCTGCTCGAGGTCATGCTGGAAAGCCGGCATGGCGACCAACGGCAGGAAAGTTTAAACCGTCAGGGTAAGGGCCACTTCCATGTCTCCGGCATGGGACACGAGGCGATGGCGACGGTCGGCCTGGCCATGCGCGACGGCGACATGGCGTGCTTGTATTACCGCGATCGCGCCGTCCTGCTCGGTCGCGGCGTCACGACGCGCGAGCTCGCGCTGGATTATTTCGCCAAGCGCGATTCCTCCACCGGCGGCCGGCAGATGCCCGCGCACGGCAGCTACCGGAAGTTCGGCCTGTGGAGCGTCTCGACCCCGACCGGCGCGCAATTGCTGCCGGCCTGCGGCATGGCGTGGGGCATGCAGATGGATGCGAAGCAGTCCTTTTGCGTCACGTCGATCGGCGATGCGGCCACGCGCCAGGGTGATTTCTACGAGGCCATATGCTTCGCAATCGAGCGTTCGCTTCCCCTGCTCTGCATCGTCGAGGACAACGGCTTTGGCATCTCCAGCCGGACGCGCAGCATCAATCCACTCGCGCTCGGTGCCCTCGATGCCGGACAATGGCGCGAGGTCGACGGCAGCAGCGTGCTCGAGGTTCACGCCGCCGTGACGGAGTCGATCGAGAACCTTCGCGCGCGGCGCGGCCCGTATTTCCTGTGGGTGCGGATGGAGCGGCTCTCGAGTCACACCAGCTCCGACGATCAAAAGCTCTACCGCTCAACGGAGGAAATGGCGCAACTCGACCAGGGCGATCCGATTTTACGTTTGCGCGACGAGATGATTCGCGACGGACTGCTGACCATGGAGGCCTACCAGGCGCTTGATCTCGAGCTCAAGGAGCGGGTGCGGGCGGAATACGCCGAGGCGGAACGCGCGGCCGATCCGACGCCGGACGATCTCGAGCGTGACGTGCTCGGGAGAAACCCGCACCTCGACGACGCGCCGATCCTGCCGCCGGGAAAATATCGCATGGGCGACACGGTGAATCTCACTTTGCGCGCGGCGCTCGAGCGAACTCCCGGGACAATCCTCTTCGGCCAGGACATCGAAGATCCCAAGGGCGGCGTCTTCCGGCTTACCAAGGGTCTCACCGAAGCTTTTCCCGGGCAGGTGAACAATTCTCCGCTCGCGGAATCCACGATTCTCGGCGTCGCGATCGGACTGGCGAGCTACGGCAAGCGTCCCGTCTTTGAATTGCAGTTCATTGATTTCATCGCGCCCGGCTGGAATCAGCTCGTGACGAATTGGTCCACGTTGCGGTGGCGCAGCAACGGCGAGTGGACGTGTCCGGCCGTGTTGTACGCCCCGTGCGGCGCGTATCTGCCCGGCGGTTCGCTCTGGCATTCGCAAACCAACGAAGCGTCGATCGCCCATTTCCCCGGCATCCAGATCGTGATGCCAAGCACCGCGGAGGACGCCGCGGGATTGTTGTGGTCGGCGATGCAGTCCGACGATCCCACGATCGTACTGCTCCCCAAACATCTGCTTTGGGTGGAACGCGAATATTCGAAACCGCTGGTGCCGATCCCGCTCGGGATCGCCAAGCAACTGCGCTCCGGTGATGACCTCACCCTCGTGGGCTGGGGAAATACCGTGGAGGTTTGTCACGAGGCCCTGCGGCAGCTCGGCGACAAGGTGAGCGCCGACGTCTTTGATCTGCGCAGCATTGTGCCGTGGGATCGCGAGGCGCTGACGCGGTCCGTCAAACGCACAGGCCGCCTCGTCGTCGTGCAGGAGGACACGGAGAATTGCAGCGTTGGGCAGATGATCATCGCGACGCTTTCGGGTGAGGCCGAGGTCTGGTCCGCCTTCCAGGCCCCACCCGCGCTCGTCAGCAAGGGCAACGTCATGATCGGTTACAACCCGATCCTCGAATTCGCCGCGCTGCCCGACGCCCGTCGCGTCGCCGCCGCCATCCGCGCCGTGCTGGCCCACTCCGCCAACGTGCCCCAACCTCGCGCCGCGTTCCCGCCCCCGACCGCGCTGCCGGATGCGCCCCCGCGCAGTCTGCCGGACATCCAGATCTTCACGACGTCCGCGGCATCTTCGGCGCCCGCGCCCGCCATCCGCACGTTGCAAGCCAACGAGATCACGCTCCGCGTTCCGATCCTCGGCGAGGGCATTCGCGCGGCGCGCGTCGTCGCGCTCGTCAAGGAACCGGGCGACGCGATCACGCCCGACGAACCGCTATGCGAACTCGAAACGGACAAGGCCGTGTATCCGGTGGAAGCCGCCGGCGCCGGCATTCTGCACGAGTGGCTGGTCAAGCTCGGCGACACGGTCGAAATTGGCGAGGCGCTCGCGGTGGTGCACGCAGACGCGCCCGAAGTGTGGAGTAGCGGACACGCGCAAACCGCGCCGGCGGCGCATGGCTTCGGCCACGCAAACGGCGAGCACGAACCCGGCATCGCGCCCGCGCTGTCCCCGGCGATCACCAAGCGGCTCGGCAAGGTCGTGCCCGTCTATCTGACGGTGAACGCGCGCTTCGAAAACATTCGCGCCGCCCGCCGCCAGGCCAAGTCGCGCGGCGAGCCGGTCACTCCATCACTCATCGCCGCGTGGTGCATCGTTCGCGCGATCGAGAAGCAGCCGTCCTTCCGGCGCGAGGTGCTCCCGGATGATTCGATCAAGCAGTGGGATGATTTTGATCTGGGTCTCGCCGTTGCGCTCGATGGCGATCGTCTGGTCACCGCGGTGATCCCGCAGTCGAACCGGCTGCCGTGGCCGGATTTCGTCCGCGGCTACAACTTCGCGGTCGAGGAAGCGCGTGGCGGACGGCTCCACGGCGAAATTCATGCACCCGTGATTTTGACGAGCCTCGGTGGGTTCGGCGTGCGCACCGGCCAGCCGATTCTCGTGCCGCCGGCGGTCGGCACGCTCTTCATTGGCGAGGCGCATTACGAAATGCAGGGCGACGCGGAAGGTGGGTGGCCGAGCCCGCAGGAGGTGGTCACCCTCTCCCTCACGTTCGATCACCGCGTCATCAACGGCGCTGGTGCCGCCGCCTTCATCCAGGATTTGAAGCACTTCGTCGAACACTTCGAGACCCCGTCATGAAAGATCACGCCAGGCAATAAATCATCCGAGCGAAAATGCGGCATCGTCCCTCTCCCGACCCGTCTCCATTTCGTAAACTTGGAGAATTTGGCCATTTTTGCATCTCTTCCACGCGCGTCTCCCATGTCTAAATCTCCCGCTCCGAAACCGACGCTCCGCGAAGTCAGCGCGACTCTTGCCGCGGAGGAAACGGCCCTGCGCCTGGTCAGCAAATCCGCGGTGGCTCGCGCCCACAAACTGAACCGTCTCACCGCGCGCGAGCGCATCGCCCGTCTCCTCGACGACCCCGACGATTTTTTCGAACTCGGCCTCTGGGCTGCGCACAAGATGTATCCGGACTGGGGCGACACGCCGGCCGCGGGCTTCATCGCGGGAATCGGGCGCGTCTCGGGTCAGCCTTGCTTGATCGCAGCGAACGACGCCAGCGTGAAGGCGGGCGCGTTCTTTCCCCAGACCGCGAAGAAGGTCATCCGCGCGCAACGCATCGCGTTTGAATGCGCACTGCCGATTTTGTATCTCGTCGATTCCGCCGGCGTGTTTCTGCCTATGCAGGATGAAATTTTTCCGGACGAGGACGACTTCGGTCGCGTCTTCCGCAACAACGCGATTCTTTCCGCCGCGGGCGTGCCGCAATATGCGGCGATCATGGGCAACTGCGTCGCCGGCGGCGCGTATCTGCCGGTGCTTTGCGACAAGATTCTGATGACCGAGGGCAGCGGGCTCTACCTCGCGGGACCCTCTCTGGTCAAGGCGGCCATCGGCCAGGAGGTCGATTCCGAGGAATTGGGTGGCGCGCGGATGCACGCGGAAATCAGCGGGACGGTGGACTTTCGTGAAAAGGACGACCCCTCGTGCCTCGATCGGCTCCGCGCGCTCGTGGACCTGTTGCCGAACAAACCACCCATCATCGCGCTCGCCGACGACACGGAACGCGATCCGCAATTCCTCTACGACATTGTCAGCCCGGACGGCTCGAAACAATACGACGCGCGCGACATGCTTCGTTGCGTGGTGGATCGCGACTCGATGCTGGAATCGAAGGCCGAGTACGGCCAGTCGCTGGTCACTACCTATGCCAAAATCGGCGGACATCCGGTCGGCATCATCGCGAACCAACGCCTCCAAATTCGGACCAAGAAGGAAGGCATCCAGATGGGTGGGGTGATCTATGCCGACAGCGCCGACAAGGCCGCGCGCTTCGTCATGGATTGCAACCAGACCGGCCTGCCCATCATTTTCTTTCAGGATGTGCAGGGCTTCATGGTCGGTCGCGACGCCGAACAAACGGGCATCATTCGCTCCGGTGCAAAACTCGTGAACGCGGTCAGCAACAGCGTCGTGCCAAAGATCACCGTGGTCATCGGTGGATCGTTTGGCGCCGGCAACTACGCGATGTGCGGCCGCGCGTACGATCCGCGTTTCATCTTCGCCTGGCCAAACGCACGCTACGCCGTGATGGGCGCCGCGCAGGCTGCCGGCACGGTCTATTCGCTGCTCAAGCGCAACAGCGTCAGCACGCCCGAGGAGGACGAAAAACTGCGCGAACGCGTGCACCGCACGTATCAGGAACAGACCGACATCCGTTACGGCGCCGCCCGCGGTTGGGTCGATGCGATCATCCAGCCGCACGAGACGCGTACGGTGCTCGGAAAATGCCTCGAATGGGTCAGTCGCCCGACGCCCAAGGCGCGCTTCCACTCCGGCGTCATGCAGGTCTGACGGCGGCATCGACCATGGACGAGTTTCGCGACAAGATCGTCTTCCTGACCGGCGGCGGGTCCGGCATCGGAAAAGCGATCTCCGAGGCGCTGGCGCGCGAGGGGGCTTTCGTGGTTGTCACCGACGCGCGCGGCGAGACCGCGACCACCGTGGCCGAAGCCATTCGGGCGGCCGGCGACCGCGCGGAATCCTTCCGGCTCGACGTGCGCGATGCCGCGGCGTTTGGCGCGCTCGTGCAGGACGTGGTCACCCGCCACGGCCGGATCGACTACCTTTTTAACAACGCCGGGATCGGAATCGCCGCCGATGTGCGCGATGTCTCGCTCGACGAGTGGAATCACATCATCGACATCAACCTCAAGGGCGTAATCCACGGCGTGATGGCGGCGTATCCGATCATGACGCGCCAGGGCTTTGGCCACATTGTAAATACTTCCTCGCTGTCCGGGCTCGTGGGATTTCCCACCGGCACGCCCTACGCGATGACCAAGGCGGCGGTCGTTTCGCTCTCGCGGGATCTCCGCATCGAAGCGCGGGATCTGGGCGTGCGCGTCACGGCGCTGTGTCCCGGCTTCATCGACACGCGCATCTACGAGAATGCCACCGCCATCGGGGTCGCGCAGGACAAGGTCCGCCGCATGGTCCCCTTCAAGCTGATCAGCGCGGAAGAGGCCGCCCGCCTCACCCTCGACGGCGTGCGGCGCAATGACGCCGTGATCGTGTTTCCGCGCTATGGCCGCATCCTGTGGTGGATGTCATTCCTGTTTCCATCACGCCTCGAGGCGAAATCGCTGGCCGGCGTTCGCCGCTTCCGGCGACATCGCGACGCGAAGGCGTTATGAGTCATGGGTTTTCCGGAATCGAGGCTGGGCGATGAGTGATTAATGATGGGGTTGGTCAGCGCGGTGAGGTACGCTCGCACCGGACTGGCGGATCCCGATTTGAACCAGCGTGCAGAAATCTGCCGGCGGAGGGCGACTCGAAACGAATTGCTCCTTGGCCATTACCCATTACCCATTACCCATTGCTCATAACCTAAAACTCGTAACCCATAACGGTCCGTTCAAATGTCCGCTTTTGCGCCCAGTTTCACTTTTGCGGAAGAAGTCCCGCGCCAGCTCGACCTCATCCTGCGCTGCGGCTGCGAGTTCATTTACGAATCGCATGGCGACGCGCCCATTTTTCTGACGCTCAAGTTGCGGCAGCGCCCGGGCCAGTTTGTTTTTGCGGAGCAACTCACCTTTCATCCACTGCATGCCGTGCGCGAATACGAGGATTCGCACGGCAACATCATCCACTGCCATCAGCTCCGCGCCGGCGTGAATCACGTCCGCTACGACAGTCTCGTGCGGGTCTCGTCCGAACCCGAGCGCACGGGACCGATTGGTCCACCGCTGCGCGTCGAGGAACTGCCCGTCGAATTGCTGCGGTACACCCTGCCGAGCCGGTACTGCGATTCCGATCGGCTTTACGCGTTTGCGAACGAACATTTCACCAGCTTTCCGTCCGGCGTGGAACAGGTGCAGGCGATCTGCGACTGGGTGCACCGCAACATTGAATACCGCCAGTTTTCGGGTTCACCCGTGACCACCGCAAACGACATCCTGCAGCAGGGGTTCGGCGTGTGCCGCGATTTCGCGCATCTCGCGCTGGCGCTATGCCGCTGTTTCAATCTGCCGACGCGCTACGTCACCGGTTACCTCCCGGAAATTGGCGTGACCGATCCCGGCGCGCCAAACGATTTTCACGCGTACTTTGAAGTCTGGCTCGGCGGACAGTGGCACGTCTTCGACGCCCGCTTCAATCAGCGGCGAATCGGTCGCGTGCACATCGCGCAGGGCACTGACGCCGTCGACGGCGCGTTTGCCACGGTCTTCGGCGCCGTGCAATGGCGGCGGTTCGAGGTCTGGGGTTATCAAATCCGACCGCATCATGCATCGCTCGAGCGACCTGTGAATCTCGCCGATCGCATCTGCGGCACGCCGCAAATTATCATACCGGCCTGACGTCGGCGCACGACGACCAGACGGCGTAACATTTCATCCCATGAGCGAATTGATTCCGCGGAACGAGGTGAAGACGGTGGCGGTCCTGGGAGCCGCCGGAACCGTCGGCGCAAGCTGGACGGCCGTGTATCTGCACCATGGGTTCGACGTCATCGCGCAGGATCCCTCCCCCGCTCTCGCGGAGCGGCTCCACGACTTTGTCGATCGCGCCACTCCCGCGCTCCAGCGCCTGCACGCGACGACCACCCAACGGGGTGAATTGAAACTCACCGCTGCGATGGGCGATCTGGCACCCGCCCAATTCGTTCAGGAAAACGTGCCGGAGAACGAAGCGCTCAAGCGTCAGGTGCTCGCGCAGTTGGATCTCTTGCTCGATCCAAGCGTGGTGATTGCATCGAGTACCTCGGCCCTCTTGCGAAGCCAGATCGTCGCGGAATGTTCGCGCCGTCCCGAGCGGATTATCGTTGCGCATCCGTTCAATCCGCCGCATCTGCTGCCGCTGGTCGAACTCGTGGGCCATTCGCCCGAGAGCCCCGCCGTGCGCTGGGCCATGGATTTCTACAGGCAGCTTGGCAAGCGTCCAATCGTGGTGCGCAAAGAGGTGATCGGGCACATCGCAAACCGGCTGAATTCCGCGATCTATCGCGAGGCCGTCAGCCTCGTGGAACAGGGGATCGCGTCGGTGGAGGACATTGACGCGGCCATGACGACGGGTCCCGGACTGCGCTGGGCGGTCATGGGTCCGCATCTGCTTTACCATCTCGGAGGCGGACCCGGCGGCATTGCGCATTATCTCGAGCATCTCGGTCCGAGTCAGCTGAAGCGGTGGTCCGAGTTGAAGACGCCCGCGCTGACCGATGCCTTGAAACGCGCCATGATCGAGGGGGTCGCGGATGAGGCGGCGGGGCGCAGCGTGCCCGAACTCGAAGCCGAACGCGACGCCGCGCTCATTGCGCTGCTCGAAGCGCTGCGGCGATAGTCGCGCAGAAGCGCCTTACCCACACCCCAACGCGACGCGCGCTTCCTCGAACGTTCCGAGACGGCGAGCCATCCTGGGTACCAGCTCGGCAGCTTGCGCCACCAGCGCGGCGGGATTCGACGCGATCGACCCGTCGGCAAGCTGGAGATTGTTCTCGAACCCGACGCGCATGTCTCCGCCGAGCGCCGCCGCCGCCAGCACGCACGCACCCTCGTGTTCACCAAACGCGCACGTCATCCACCGGTGCGGCTGCGCCGGGTCCAACCGCTGCAAATACGGCACCAGATCCACCGGTTTCGAAACCGCGCTGGTCGTGTAACGCCCCAGCACGAGCATCAGCGTTACGCGATTCCCGGGAATGATCCCGCGACGCCGCAGTTGATAAAAATAACCAAGCTCGTCGACGTTGTAGACAATGCACTGCGTGCCGATGCGCTCGCGCTCGAGCCAGGCGAAGAAATCGGCCGCCGGCGCCTCCTGTTCCGCGGACGGAAAAATTTCCCGGATGGCCACCGACACCGCGCCGGGGCGCAACGCCCGCATCGCCGCGATCTGCTGCGCCGGCTCGTAGACGCCGAACGCTTCACTCGTCGCTTGAATGACGAGACGCCTCGCGCCCGCCTCCCGCTCGATCGCCGCGGTCGCCTCGCCATACGCGTCGCGATCGAGCGTGTGCCGACCGTCCCGATCCCGCACGTGCACGTGGATCGCATTCGCCCCCGCGTCCGCCGCCTCGGCCGCCGCCCGGCCAATTTCCGCAGCCGTCATCGGCAATGCGGGGTGATCGACCTTGGTGCGCCGGGCTCCGGTCGGACTCACCATCAAGACAACGGCAGGTGATTCGAGAGCGCTCATGGGATGGAGAAGCTTCGAACTTGCCACGGGGCGGACGCCGACGCACGCGCGATTGGACTCGCGTTTCGCGACTTTGTGGTACGCTGCGGCACCCCCTGAAAATGAGTTCCACGTCCCCTTCCCCCGAACGCGGCCGGATTCTTTGGCAGCCGCAGCCCGCGAACGCGGAAAATTGCCGGCTGGCGGCCTACGAACGCTGGCTGGCGGAAAAGCGCGGACTCAAGTTTGCGGACTACGAGGCGCTCTGGCGTTGGTCGGTGGAAGACGTCGGTCGGTTCTGGGCTTCCATCGCCGAATTTTTCGAAGTGCCATTTCACCGCGCCGCCGCAGAACCGCTGGTCAACGGCGACCGCATGCCCGGCTTCCATTGGTTTCCAGGGGCCACGCTGAACTATGCGGAATCCGCGCTGCGCCACGACGACGATCATCTCGCCATCCTTTTCGACGGCGAACCCGCCCCGGATGGCGGGTCCCGCCGCCGAACGCTGACCCGCGCCGAATTGCGGACGCAGGTGGCCCAGCTTGCCGCCTATTTGCGGGAGCTCGGCGTCACGAAAGGGGATCGCGTGGCCGGTTACTTGCCAAACATCCCGGAGACGATTGTTGCGTTTCTCGCCACTGCGAGTCTTGGGGCGATCTGGACAAGTGCGCCGGCAGAACTGGCCGCGCGTGGCGTGGTCGAAAAATTTCTCCAAATCGAGCCGAAGATTCTCATCGTCGTCGACGGCTATTGGTACGGGGGCAAGACGCATGATCGCCGCCCGGCCGCAGAGGAAATGCTCGCGGGCCTTCGCTCCGTCGAGGCGCTGATTGTGATTCGGGGCGGACCGTGCGGCGGCGTCCTGCCGAGCACCTCAAGCTTTCGGGCACGCGTCACTCGCATCACGTGGGATCAGGCGCTGGCGGTCCATCGCGACGCCGCACTGCGGTTCGAGCCGGTGCCTTTCGAGCATCCGCTCTGGATTCTTTATTCATCGGGCACCACGGGCGCTCCCAAAGCGATTGTCCAGGGTCACGGCGGTATCCTCCTCGAGCATCTCAAGGCGCTCGCGTTCCACCTCGACCTCGGCCCCGACGATCGATTTTTTTGGTTTACCACGGCCGGATGGATGATGTGGAACCTCCTCGTCTCCGGCCTGCTCGTGGGTTCGACGGTCGTCCTGTACGACGGCAGCCCAAAACATCCGGATTTGCGCGTCTTGTGGAAGTTCGCCGCCGATAACCATGTCACCTATTTCGGGACCAGCGCGCCGTACTTGATCGCCTGCATGAAGGAAGGCCTCGAGCCGGCCCGGGAGTTTGGCTTGGCGCGACTTCGCGCCGTGGGTTCCACCGGCGCCCCGCTAACCCCGGAAGGTTTCCACTGGGTCTACGACAAGGTCGGTCGCGATCTGCTACTCGGCTCCGTGAGCGGTGGCACTGATGTGTGCACCGCATTCATCCTTTCCAACCCGATGCTGCCCGTGCGGGAGGGTGAAATCCAATGCCGCGGACTCGGCGCGTCGGTCGAGTCTTGGGATGAATCCGGCCGGCCCCGGGAGAATGAGGTGGGCGAGCTCGTGCTGACAAAACCATTTCCTTCCATGCCCGTGATGTTTTGGAATGATCCTGATGGCGCCCGCCTGCGCGCGAGCTATTTCGATCACTTTCCGGGAGTGTGGCGCCACGGCGACTGGCTCAAGATCACCGAGGACGGGGCCTGCATCGTGTACGGCCGATCAGACTCAACGCTCAACCGCGGCGGTGTGCGCATGGGCACGAGCGAGTTCTATCGCGCCATCGAGGAGATGTCCGAGATCACCGACGCGCTCGTGATCGACACCGGCGCGCTGGGACGCGACGGCCAACTGCTGTTGTTCATCGTCCTGCGGGAAGGCTCGGTGCTCGATGAAGAATTGCGCACGCGCATCAACGCGCGACTCCGCGCGCAACTGTCCCCGCGCCATGTGCCCGACGCGATTCACGCCATTCCAGACGTGCCGAAGACGCTCAATGGCAAGAAACTCGAGGTGCCAGTGAAACGCATTCTTTCTGGCATCCCCCTCGAGACAGCGGCCAGCACGGCCGCGATGGCAAATCCGCAATCGCTCGATTTCTTCGTCGAATTCGCAAAGACCGCCTGAACCACCGCGTAGCCGCCATTCAATCTTGCCGTATTTCCACACTTGGCGTCCGGCATTTCGGCCCTCGATAACTCATGACTCATAATCCTCATTACTCGTAACCCCTCACCACATCCCCCATGCTCAAAACATTCTGCCTCTCCCTCGCGCTCGCCGCGGCCGCCCTCTCCGCCCACGCTGAGGACGTTGTCCGGCTGGGCAACATGAAGTTCGCGCATTACGGCGCCGTTCACTATATGAAGGAGATCGCGCCAAAATATAATCTCAAGATCGACGAGAAGATTTTTGCCAAAGGCATCGACATCATCCCTGCGTTCATGGCCGGCGAGGTCGACATCTCGGCGAGCGGGATGGACGGGACGATCGCCGGCCGCGCGGGCGGCGCGCCGATCTACGTTGTCGCCGGTTTTTCGCAGGGCGGTTCGCGCATCCTCGCGCGGAAGAATCTGCCAGAGATTAAGACGATCCAGGATTTCAAAGGCCGCAAAATGGCCGTGGCGCGCGGCGGCGCGCAGGAGCTTGCACTGCTCGCCGAGTTGAACAAGAACGGCCTTACCTATTCCGACCAGACCGGCAAAGACGTGCAGATCGTCTACATGAACTACGCGGATATCGCGCAGGCGTTCCTGGTCAAGGGCGTGGACGGCGCGTGCCAGAGCGAGCCGCAGAGCACGCAACTGATTTCCAAGGGCCTCGGGACTGAGGTGCTCAAACCTTACGACACCACCATGGGAAAAATGCCGCGTTCATTCGCGATGAGCGAGAAGCTCTACAAGGAGAATCCTGAACTCGCCCAACGCGTGCTGAAGTGCTTTGTCGAAGCCACCAAGTACTTCATGGATAACCCGGCCGCGGCCCGGCAATACGTCTGTGAGAAGGTGTTCAAGGGCCAGCTCACGCCCCAGGAATATGACGACGCCATGTCCAACGCCGAGTTCATCTATGATTTGAAACCGGAGAACGTCCAGATCACGATCGACTGGATGGTGAAGCTCGGCGTCGCGCGGATGCAGAACCCGCCGAAGGCGACCGACTTCGTGCGGCTCGACCTGCTGCAGAAGGCGAAGGCCGACCTGGGCATCAAGGATTGACGATCACGCCGGCTCAAGGACCCGTCACGCGCAGCCGTACGAATCCGCGCGCCGTGCCGAGCGCGAATTTCGCGCGCAGCCGCGGGTCGCCGGTCGCACTATCCGGCGCGAGCGCCTCGACGATGTCCGGTACCGTGGGCTGCCACGGGCCGGCCGCGAGGTTGGTCGAGGTTTCATACGCAATGTTGGTCTGCGCGGCCAGGCCGTTGCGTCGGAAAGTCAGCGTCACATAGTTAACGTTTCCGATTTGCTCACGGCCCGCCGTGGGCAGCGCTCCTAAATCTCCTGCGGTCCCGCCCCCGAGCGGCGCCAGGTTGCAAACAAAGGCCAACCAATTCGGAATCCCATCGTGATCGGGATCCGCTAACCAGCCACCGACATCGGGATCGGCGATCTGCGCCGACGTGAAATGCGCGGCCTGCCACTGCGCGAAGAGACTTGCCGGGGTCGGCGTCAGCACCGCGAGCGTCACGCTCTGCGCCGGAAGCGCGATCGTGAGTTGCGACGCCGTCAGCGTCGCATTCGATGGCGGCAGCGATTGAATGCTGGTGCTCGCCCCGCTCAATTGCCACAGCCCGGCCGTTCCCGTCGCGACAAACACCGACAGATTCACCTGCGCGCTGCGTGCGCTGGTCCCTTTGTTGATCAGCATCAGCGTCAGCCGGCCGTCGCTCGCGCGCTGCGCCGCGTAGAAGCCGAACGTGTTGGGATCCGGAATCGGCGTCAGCCGCACCCGGGTGTCGCCGAAGGTGGAATGCCCGCCGTCGTAGTTGCGATACATTTTGAATCCCGAGGCGGCAAACGCGTTCGGCGTCGGGAACACCGTCGCCAGATCCAGTCCCTCCCGTCCGAAAACTCCGAGCACATCCGCCAAGGTCGTGCCGCCATTGATGTCATCGTCCGCGCCCCAGTTGTATTCGGTGATGCCGATCTTGGTCCCGGGATAGTTGCGCGACACCCATTCCTTCATTCGCGGGATGAGTCGGACTTGGGTGCCGATGTACGACGGATGGCCGACCCCATCCTCGTCAACATAGGTTGGATCCCACAGCGATCGCGTGGAACGGCTGCGCAGCGTCGGCAAACTTCCGGAGACGTCGGCGTTCAAGGCAACCGTCTGCGGGTAATAGTGCAGTGTAAAGTAATCGACGAGCCGGCCCTCGGCGGGGGCTACGGCCGCCAGCTGGCCCAGCAGCCACGGGAGATAGTAACCATCCGGGTTGGCGGCCGTGACCGTGCGATAACTGCCGCCGAGATCACCATCGAGGGGAAACGTGCTGTAGGCGCCGGGATCGCCGTTGGCCGCGCGGTTGTTAGCGTATTGCCGGTCAAACGCGCTGACGAGGTAGCCGAACCAGGACGAGGTTTCGGGCGCCAGCACAAGGGCGCCGGGCGCACGCTGCTTGACCAGCCGCGCGTAGGTCACGAGGCGAGTCACCGACGCGGCTGACTTGTCGCCCTCGTTCACGGGATCAAGCGCACCGGCGGGCCCACCGCCGTCCGGTCGGACCACATCACGATGCGTGTCGGCCCAAAGGTCCGGCTCGTTGTCCATTGTGTAGTACCGCACCGGCACAAACCCCGCGGGGTGCGCCTGCAGATAGTCCAGGAAGCCCATCTGCAGCGTGAGCGAGTTCGGCGTGCTCGCGTCCAACTTTGCATTTACGATGATCTTGCGGCCCGTCGCGGCCACAAATCCGTTTCCGGCGTCAGGAAAAAATGGATCCGCATTCGTCTGCGCCCCGTATTTCGCGATCGAGAAACTTGCCAGCTTGGCCCCGCCAGCACCGAGTTTCGAGAGCCAGTCAATCGTCGGAATCGTCGCCGTTGGCTCCGCACCACCGTTGCGCGCCGTCGAGATGAAGAGATCGCTCTCGCGCTGGTCGGGGTTGGCGGAGCCGTCGGAGGCCAGACTTTCGAAATAGTAATCCAGCGCGTGGTTTTCGACATTGAGCTGCCAGTTGTAGCGCGTCGCGAGATTCCCGCCATTGCGCACGAAGCTCGCATTCAGATCGCTGATGGTGCCGCTTGAGACCGTACCAAACGGATTCAGCGTGACATAGTTGATTCCGTAAATCAGCGGGGAAATCGGGGCGCGGTCCTGCGTCACATCGACGGTCACCACCACCGTCTGCGCCGCCAACGCCCGCGCACCGAATGCGAGGCAGAGAACGCCGACGCGCGCGTTCATGGATCGCCGGGACATCTGCCCAGCATAAGCCCCGGGCTCGTCAGATGGAAAGTGCCAACGACTGGTGCCAAAATTCAGGGGTGAATCTCGCGGTCCTCCGGAAGCCGCCTGCCGCTCGGAAAAATCGCGAGGATTTTAGACGCAGATCGCCCCGCCAATGCGATAGTACATGATGAACGAGAGTACTGCTGACGCCGCCTCAAAGACCGGTGATATCCTGCCGCCTGCGGCGCGCGGGGCGATCGACGACGCGCGGGTTTATATCCGCCGCCATCCGTCGCGCGCGCTGGCCATTGCCGCGGGCGCTGGCTTTGTTCTCCACTCGGCCCCGGTTGGTCGCCTCGTCGGCGGCCTGGCCCGAGTCAGTTTTGCGCTCCTGCGACCCGCGCTTGTCGTCCTCGGCGGCATCAAAATCTGGGAGAAAATCAAGCACCGCGAAATCCTTTAATTCCTGCTCACCCTTTATGAACCAAATTGACACTTCGTCTGTTCCTGACAACGCCTCCGCCAGTGAGATGCTCTATCCCGAAGGCGCCACCTTAACCCAACGCGTTGAGGCGAGCGTTCGCGCCAACCCTGTGCCGGTCATCGTCACCGCCGTCGCGGTCGGCGTTGCGGCGGGCGTCATCATCCGCCTGCTGACTCGCGACGAAAGCCCGTCCGGCCGCGCCGCGGAATTCTTCCGACGCGCGTCCGACCAGTTCCGCGACGCTTCGGACCAGCTCCGGGATTACGTCGAGCCATTTGCGACGAATGCGCGCAGCGGTCTTACAAGCGGCATCGCGCGCTCCGGCGACGCGATCCGCGGCGTGGTGGATGACCTGCCGAGCTTCAAGTCGCTCGGCACGCATCTGCGCGAGTGGTGGAACGGCCGCTAAACAGCTGGGCCTTCGATTGCTTGGAATTCGCAGGGCTGCGGCTATTCTCCGCGCACCGGCGCGTCGTTGATCGTTGATGGAAGTCCTCGCGGGCGCCGGTGACAACCCGCGCCCATGCCCCCTGCCCTCCGATCCTACGCCCATCTCGAGGATGCTTGGGCGGACGGCCTGGAAACCTGGTGCCGCGAGGCAACCGAAGCGGCGCTGACAAAGGGCACACGATCGTGGTTGGTCTGCGCCACGCGCGGTCAGTCTGCGTGGGTGAAGGCGCGCCTGCTGCGCGCCGGGGTGCCGCTCATCGGCCTTCATTTCTTACAAACCTCCTCGTTTCGTCGCGAGCTCTGCCTAAGACTGGGGGAGCCGCTGCCCGGCAGCGAACACGAAGCGCTGATACTGGTCGTTCGCTCGCTCGCGGGCTCGGCCCCTAAAGATCGACAGTGCGTCGCCATCGTGCAACAGCCGGCGGAATGGCTGCGCGCACTGGAGGACCTCGATGCCGCGGGCTGGCTCGAGGACGCGTCGGAGTTCGCGCGCTTCGTGCCCAAGCCGCTCCGTTCCTTTGCCAAGCGGCTCCGACTCGAGGCCAGTGAATGGCTCGGCGGCGTCGATCGACGTCTGCGCGAGCGCGCGAGCGCGGCACCGAAGCGCGCGGACCTGAGCGTTGCCGTCCTTGATTGGGAGGCGTCATGTTTTGGCCACACCGACTTGTTGGCCGCGGCCATTGCGACGTCGGCATCCGCCGCGTGTTTCGCCCCCCTCCCTCGCTTTGCGAACGAAGAAGTGCAGCAGGGGTGGCTCGATTGGGTCTCGGAAACCTTTTCGACGACCGACGATCCTTGCGCAGGGCTGACCGAGACGCGATACGGCTCGCTCACGGATCGGCTCGAGGGGGTGGACCTCGCGACCACGCCCGTGGAAGTTCCCGGCTTGCTGGTCGGGAAAACCTGGAGTGATCAAATTGAACTCATCACCAGGGAGGTCGCTCACTGGCTGGTGGAACACCGCGCGGATCAGGCGCATCGACTTGTCGTGGTCTTGCCCACGCGCAACGCCACGTCCGTGGCCTTGGGTCGGCGTCTGGCGGAATTGAGCATCACGCACGAGAATACCATCGGCGAACGTCCCGAACCGGCCTGGGAGGCGCGGGCGCTGCGGGCGCTGGTCGAGTATTATCGCGAGGGTTGCTCCGCCGCCGCGTTTCTCCGGTTGCTTGCAGTGCGCGCCGAGGGCGTGGATGATTCCTGGCGCGAAGAAGCCGCGGACCGCCTGCCGCGTGCCTTCGATCGCGTTCAAAGCGGACTGGCAAAGCACGTCGCGGTGAATCCACCCTTTGCGGACGTCGTGGCCGAGCTCGCCGACTGGCAAAGGGATGCAAGCGTGTCCGTTCGACGGGAGGCGTTTGTTCGTTCCATTCGCGCGCTCCGGCTTCCGACACCGGTCGTCGAACAAATCCACCGGTTGCTCGATCCCATCTGGCCGTCACTCGAGCAGTGGTTTCGACCGGACCAGCTCATTGCCGGTGCGCACTGGTTGGATTTCCTCAACGAAGCGTTGAACTCAATTCCAACCGCGCAAGCCAGCGGCGAAGCGAACGCAAGAAACTCGCGCGTGGTTCTCGCCACCTTGGCGGACGCCGCGACGCAGACCTGGCAGGGCGTGATCCTGGCCGATGCTAACGACGAGATTTGGCCGTTTCCCTTGAGCGAGAACTCACTCCTCCCCGATCAAGTTCGATCGACGCTGAACGCGCGGCGCAAAGAGGGCCAACCGCTGTTGCTCACGGCGTCCGACCGCGCCGCCATCGACGAAGCGCGTTTCCTCACGCTGCTGGAGAACTGCGACGGACCGTTTTGGTTTGCGGCGTCCGGCGTACTCGCTGAGTCGCCGCATCGCACCGCCCATCCCAACGAATGGGCCCTGCGATGTTTGATTGCGTCGACGCCGAACGCAATGGACGCGTGGAATAACGCCACGCGCCGGACGTCGCCGCAGCTCGCATCTCTCGAGACCGACGAGACGCGTCATCTGGTGGCGGTGCGAAACAGCCGACACGATCCGCGTGTTCCATTCGACGAATATTTCCTGCGGTTCGGCCCGATTTCCAACGCGCCACAATCGCTTCGCTCCTTCGCGGCTCGGACGCTGGAAAGGCTCATCAGCGAACCAGCCGAGCTTGCCTACAAGCTGGTCTTTGACGCGACCTCACAACGCGATGCCGAATCCCTCTTCACGCGCGAGGAGCGCAAGATCGTCGGCACGATCGCCCATCGCTGGATGCATCGACTGCTGGCGCCGAAAGGAGATTCCGATCGACGGCTGAACAAGTCGCTTCTCCACGATGCGCTCCTTCATGGCATCGCCGCGCAGCGCGAAAACTCGGAGCACGAGCTCTCGCTTCAACTTCATCAGGCGAGCAATGTGGCGCCGACCGCATGGTGGAAGAGTGTCTTTGGCCAGGCCGAGCGCGTCGCCCGTCGATGGACCAATGCGCTGCTCGCGTCGCCGCTTCCAGACGGCAGTTTTCGCATCGCCACGGAACGCGCCTTCGAAGCGGCGCTGCCCGTGACCAATTCGCGGCCTCTTTCGATTCATGGTCGGCTCGATCTCTGCCTGCTCGGCGAAACCGAAACGGTCGTGCTCGATTACAAGAGCGGAGACCAGCCCAGGCCGGTGAAACCGGAATCGGTCGGCGTCGACGGAAAGCACCTGCCATTGGTGGCGTACCTCTGGCTGGCCCTCGCGAATGGACTTCCCCATCCGCGCGTCGGCCTGGCCACCGCGGGCGGTCCGATCCAGGCCGCGCTCGTCGGCGAGCGGGATTTTTCGCGGTTTGAAGATCTCGCCTCTCAATTTGCCAGGCAACAACGCGAGTTGCTCTTCGGCCAGGTCGGCCCGCTCGTGGCCGGCCTCGATGGACACTGCGAAACGCTCCCCATTGCGACCATTCCCGTATCGGTCACGGTGCTCGCGCTCAAGGCGCTCGCCTCCGGTCTTGGTGCAACGACCGGCAAAAGCGAGGACGAAAGCGATGAGTGAGTCGTCCACGCTTCTTCCCGCGGATCAGTCGGCGCGGGAGCGCTTCATCGACGAGACCGGCACCAATTTTTGCGTCTGCGCCGGGGCGGGCGCGGGCAAGACCACGGCGATCACCCGGCGGATCGCGAGCCTCGCGGCAAAACGCGGCTCGGATCCTCGTTTGCTTTCGAAGCTCGTCGTCGTCACCTACACCGTTCTCGCCGCCGAGGAATTGCGCACGCGCACGCGCCAGGAACTTTTGCAGCGCGTGTCGGGCCCGGGCACTCCCCTCGCGCACGAGGGTGCCTCGGCCCACGGCCGGCAGGAATTGCTACGGGATTTGCGTGGTGCATTCTTCGGCACCATTCACGGCTTCTGCCTGAAACTGATTCGAGAATTTGGCGGCCGGCTCGGATTACCTGGAAAACCGGAACTCGTCGAAGATCACGACCTCGATGTGGAATGGGAGCGCTTTACCCAGAGCGGTGCGCTCGACGATCTCACCGTGCCCGCCGATCTGCTGCGACACCTCACGTTTTCTGACTTGCTGCGCCTCGCCCGCGGGCTTGCCGCGATCGATCTCGACGCAATCCGCAAGAGCCCCGCCGCTGGTGCCTATCCCCCAGCGCCCGATCCTGCCGCGCTCGATCCGGGCGTGATATCCCATGCCGTAAGCCGGGCGGCCGCGGAGCGTGATCTCGAGGCGTTCCAAGTGTGGCTGGAAGATCTCAAGGTGCCCGGAGCGTTTGTCCCCCTGCCCGTCCTCACGTGTGGCAGCAAGGAGTTTGTCCCCGCGTTCCATGCCTGCCTCGCGGAGCTGCGGCAATGGATTTCCCGATCGTCGCTACAGGTCGCGACCAGCATGGCCGCGCGATTCCGGGAACATCGGTTCGCCCGCGGTCGATTGAGTTATGCGGATCAGATCCAATGCGCGCGGCGGCTTCTCGATGATCCGGAAATTCTGCGCCAGATGCGGACGCGCGGCTGGCGCGTCATTCTCGACGAGGCCCAGGACACCGACCGAGCCATGTTTGAGATTCTGACGGAGATCACCCGGCCGCTCGATGCCCCGCGCGGCGCCTGGCCGGATGATGGCGTGGGTCCGGAGGCAGGCCGTTTTTCGTTTGTCGGTGACGAACAGCAGTCGATCTACGGCGACCGCGCCGATCCCGCCGACTATCGCCGTTACGTCAATGCGTTCAAGGACCGTCGCAGCGGTGAGTTGCTCACGTTTGATGTGACGATGCGTTGCGCGGTCACGGTCGTGAACGCCGTGAATCAAGTATTCGCGGACGGGATCAAGCGGCAGGAGAATGTGGAATTTCGGGAGCTGAAACCGCGTCCGCAGGCGCTGACGGGCGCCGTTTGGCTCCTTCCGCTTCCGGAGCCTCCCCCGGAAGCCTCGGACGTTGCGGCGAAGTTCCTCCACGAAGCCGGGCAGGTGGGTCGGTGGCTGCAACAGCGCGGACCCGCCGGCTTTGGCGCACAGCGATGGTCGGATCTCGCGGTGATCGCCCCACGTCGGAAGTGGCTCACCGCCGCTGCGCAATTGTGGACTCGGGACTTCCAGATTCCCGCGCGGGAACTTTCTTCCAACCAATCGCAGTTGGAGTCGCCCGCGATGAGCTGGCCCATCGCACTCCTCCATGTTCTCGTCGAACCCTGGGATCGCTTCGAGGTGCTCGGTGTCTTGCGTGAAATTTTCGCCGTTTCCGATCCCGAACTTGCCGCTCAACATTTATGCGGCGGACTTTCGTTCTGGCCCGAAGTCCCCAAATTCGCCGCCGGCGTTTCACCCCGTTTGGTCAACGCGCTTCAATGCCTGCACGATGTGCGCCGCTTGATGGCGCAGGATGGCTTCTCGGCGGCAAGACTTTTCGACGCCGCCCTCGCGGCCACTCGCCTGGAGGGGAGGCTGGGCGCGCTTGGCTGCGCGAGCACCACGATCCACTTGCTCCGCGCCCAAGCGATCGCCGCCGAATGCGCGGGGATGTCGACGCGTGCGTGGGTGCGCACGCTGGTGGCGTCGCTATCGCAGCCGCCGGCCGAAGTGACCGACAGCGTGAACGCCGTGACGTTTCTCACGTGCCAGAAAGCCAAGGGACTCGAATGGCCCGTGGTCCTGCTGCTGGGTTTTGGCCGGCCCCTCAGGAAGGGTGGGAAAGCCGAATCTTTTCCGCGGCTGACGCCGGACCGCGGGGGTCATCCCGTAGTCCAATTGCATTCCGAAAAGGATGCGGCGGAAAAAGACGAGGAGCGCGCCGCCAACGCCGCCGAGTGGCAGCGTTTCCTTTACGTGACGATGACACGGGCTCGCGATTACCTGATCGTGCCGGATTCATCGGCGATGTACGTGAGCGCCAAATCGAAATCGGCTCGTTCCGACTTCGCCGGGTTGGTCAAATGGGATGACGCGGCCCCGCACCGCGGTTTTTTCGCAGCCCCGCCGCCCGGTGGCGCCGTTGCCCCGCGCGCTTCGACCAAGCCGGAAATCGAATCACCCCTCGTTGAGACCGATTTCGCCGCCGTCGCGACCGCGGCATTGGTCTCCAAGCTTATTCCGCAGGCCCAATCGCCATCCCATCTGGCGCACGTAGTCGATGAGACCGGACCAACCAACGAAGACGCCACCCCGCCTCTCCCCGACCCGCTCAATGCCGATTTCATTCCACTTCTCGGCGTTGGTGGAAAGAAATACGGCACATGGTGGCACGACACGCTGCAGCAATTTCCCTGGCGCGGCGACTCGAAGGAACGCCGCAATTTTGTGGATCTGGCAGGCCGGGCGATTCCCGGGAATGAGCCTTGGCGGGATCGCGCGCAGACGGAGCTCAGAACATTCGCCACGTCAGGAAGCTGCGGAGAAATCGTCGCCGCCGGTTCGCTTTTCCAATCGGAGATCCCATTCGCGCATGCCATCGCCGGCGATCCTCCCACCTGGATCGAAGGCATTCTCGATTTGCTCGTCCTCCGCGCGGACGGAACCGCGTGGATCGTCGACTGGAAGACGGATCGGCTACGCGAAGGTGAATCGGCCGAAGAATTGCTCGCTCGCCTCTGCGCAACCTACTCTCCGCAGCTTCACGCCTATGCCGATGCCATCCGCAGCGTGGGGCGCAAGGTGACGCGTTGCACCCTCTATTCGACCGCGCTTGGCTCGGCGGTCGATTGCTGAACCGGAGAGGACCGCCGCCGCGAAAGCGTCAACTCGGTACCGTCGCCAAGGCACTTGAATTCAACGTTGTCGAAGACGCGTTTCATCAGATGCAGGCCCAATCCACCGGGCCGCACCTCGTCGAGTTCGCGGCTCTGGAGTTTATCCATTTGCAACGGTCCGGCAAAATCGCGCAGGCGAAAGCGCAACTCCAATTCGTCCGCCTCGAGATGCAGGTGAATCGGTTTCCCGACCGCGCCCTGGTAAGCATGACGGATGACATTCGTGCAGGCCTCGTCCACGCCCAGCACAAGCAGGTCGTGGTCGGCCGCAATCTCCTCACCACATTCCTCGAGGAACGAGCGAACAAATCGCCGGACTTCCCCAAGCTCCCGCGGATCGCTGGTGAAGGAAAGATGCAGCCGCATGAAGCGCGCATCATTGCCACCCGGTTCGGCGATCGGCAGACCGTCGGGTGACGTCTCGCCCGGCAGACTCGGCAAAGGCGTGGGGAAGCCAAACGCCAGCAACGTCAGGTCATCGTGCGGCGGTCCGTCGCCGCGATGCATGGCCTCGGTCATCTCGAGCGCGGTCACGATTTCATACGGATGCCAGATCTTCCGCCGCAAGGTGGCGATCAGGGCCTCCGAGCCCAGCATTTCGCCGCCGGGCCGATGGCTCTCGCTCAGGCCGTCGGTGTAAAATGCCAGCCAGTCCCCCGCCTCAAGGTCGAGCGTGGTGGTCGCGAATTTCAGGCCGGACACAATGCCCAGCGGCGCACACGCGCTGACGGCCGGCTCGAACGCCTGCCCGTCGGCCCGCACGAGGATCGGCAGGCAATGCCCCGCGCACGCAATCTCCACGCAGCGTAACGACGGCGTGATTCGCCCAAGCGCCGCCGTCACGAAGAGTCCGCGCACGGTGCGCTCGCACAGCGCGGTGTTCCAGCGGGCGATCGCCTCACCCGGATCCAGGCCAAACGTGACGATCAAGCGCAGCAAACTCAGCGACTGCGCCATCATCAGTGCCGCCGGCACACCCTTGCCCGCCACGTCGCCAATCACGAAATACACTTCATCCGGACCCAGCTCGAAAACGTCATAGAAGTCGCCTCCCACTTCGCGCGCCGGATGGTACGCCGCCGCGAATGCCAGATCGGATCGATGCGGTAGCGTGCGCGGTAAAAAACTGTTTTGAATCTCCGTGGCGATGCCCAACTCGCGCTCGAAGCGCACCTGGCGCTTCTCCTCCTCGAGCAGGCGCAGCTTCTCGATCGCCGTCGTCGCCAGTTGCGCGTAGGCCTCGAACGCCTCCCGGTCGCGCTCGTCAAAGGAGTCCTTGCCGAGCGCGTTGACCACCTGCAGCACGCCAATCAACGCGCCCTCGTGACGCAGCGGAACGCAGAGGATGGATTTCGTGCGGAAGCCAGTCTTTAAATCCATCCCGCTGAAAAACCGCGGATCTTGGTACGCATCCGGCACGACGAGACTCTGCGCGTTCTCGAACACCCAGCCGGCGATGCTGCCATGGCGCGGAACGGTCGGCTTCGTCGTCACCACGTCGCCCTTCGCATCGCGCGCGACCACCATTTCCAATTGATTCGTCGACGTGTTGAGCAGGATCAGCGAGCTCGCCTCCGCCCCGATGACCCGCCGCGCCACGTCCATGATCGCGGTGAGCAACCCGTTGTAGTCGGTGATGCCGTTGATCAGGGTCGCGACCTCAACAAGGCCCTTGTATAAATCCAGCGAGCGACGCAGCGCATGGGGACAATCGGCCGCCGGCACGGAGGGAACTTCGACGGCGGCCCCAGAAGACATTGCTAAAATGTAGCGCGCCTCGCGCCACCTGACGAGTGTTGAGTGAGTCGGGCCCCACCTGTGCTCGTGCCAAATGAACAATTGCCTCGCTCACCCGTCTCCCGCTTGGCAGAATCGCCCCTGCTTATGAATCTTCCAAGTTTTGTCATCGTCGCCGGTATCATCGTCGCCTCCATCTTCCTGCTTATCCTGATCGGCGTCTTCTTCAATTTCATCGGTCTATGGGTCCGCGCGCGCCTCGCCAACGCCCCCGTCGGCGTGCTTAACATGCTGGCCATGCGGCTGCGCGGCGTGCCGGTCAGCCTCATCGTCGACAACCGCATCACCGCCATGAAAGCCGGCATTGCGCTCCCGCCCGATCCGCTCGAGGCGCATTACCTCGCCGGCGGCAATGTCGAGCAGACCGTGCTCGCCCTGATCGCCGCGTCCAAGGCGGAGATTCATCTCGATTTCAATCGCGCCTGCGCCATCGACCTGGCGACCAAGGGCACCGGCAAGACCGTGCTTGAGGCCGTGCGCACGAGCATCAATCCAAAAGTCATCGACTGTCCGAATCCGAGCACGGGCAAGACCGTGATCGACGCCGTGGCCAAGGACGGCATCGCGGTGAAGGCCCGTGCGCGCGTGACCGTGCGCTCGAATCTGGATCGCTTTGTCGGCGGCGCGACGGAGGAAACAATTATCGCGCGCGTTGGCGAGGGCATCGTCACGAGCATCGGCCTCTCGAACTCCTACAAGGATGTGCTCGAAAATCCCGCCGGCATTTCCAAGCATGTCTTGAGCAGCGGGCTCGACAGCGGTACCGCCTTTGAAATCCTCTCGATCGACATCGCCGAGGTGGATGTCGGCGAGAACATCGGTGCGAAGCTGCAAGCCGAGCAGGCCGAGGCCGACAAGCGCGTGGCCCAGGCCAAGGCCGAGGTGCGCCGCGCTGCCGCCGTCGCGCTCGAACAGGAAATGAACGCCCGGGTCGCGGAGATGCGAGCGCGCGTGGTCGAGGCGGAGGCGCAGGTCCCGCTTGCGATGGCGCATGCCTTCATGAACGGCAACCTCGGCATCATGGATTACATGAAGATGAAGAACATGGAATCCGACACGCAGATGCGCACCGCGATCGCCGGCACCGGTAATCCCACCACCGGCCCCGGCTCACCCAGCGCGCCGGGAAGGTAGGATGAAGGCAATAGTTAGTCGTTATTAGTTATTTGGTTATTCGTAACTCGCAAACTTCCTCCCATTAACCATTAACCATTAACCATTAACCATTAACCGGCCGCCCCGCGGCCTTCCCATGGAACAGATTATCGTCCTCGCGCTCGTCGCGGCTTTCTTCGTCGTGAAGAATATCCTGGCGAAGCGATTCGGCGGCGCCGCCGCCGAGCCGACGGCGGAGCCCACGCCGCCGCCGATCATTCGCCGAACCACCTCCGCCCCGGTGCGACGATCTGCCCAAGCGCCCGCGCGGACCGAGCAGGAGGAAAAGATGCGCAAGTTTTTCGAAGCCCTCGGACTTCCAACCGACTCTCTTCCACCCGCGCCCTTTGCGCCCAAGACTCCGCCGCCAGCACCGACGCATCGACCTACCGCAACGCCCCCGCCGATGCAGGCGAAGGCGAAACCCAGGCGTGGGTCAGAGCCGCCACCGTATGCGCGACCCGACTTCATGCCCGCCGCGGCGGAATCGATTTCAGTCGGCGCCGGTCCGCTCGCCCCGGCTTCACCCGCGTCACCGGCGGAAATGTATGCCTCCATGGCGATCTCCGCGCCTTCGCTTCGTCCCGAGAGCCGACGCGATCGTTCTCCGGCGGCCGCGATCGCGCTTGAGTTGATCACCTCCCCGGGTTCCGCGCAACGCGCGATCGTGCTCAACGAGTTGTTCAGCAAACCGCTCGCGCTGCGGTGAGTCCGACCCGGACTTCCGCCGGACCAGCGCAGGTGAAAGACGATTCCCCCTTGCGCGTGGCATCGCGTCGAGGAAACATTGGCGCCATCTCAGCAAGCCGGCGTGGCGGAATGGCAGACGCGGCGGACTCAAAATCCGTTGCCCTCTAAAGGCGTGTGGGTTCGAGTCCCTCCGCCGGCACATTGGGTATTAGGCGCTTACACGTCAAACGCGGCGCGGCCGATGTGAACCATTGCATGCGCGCCGGCCGAACGCATTCCCTCGCTGGCGAGATTCCAGGACAATTCGGGACTCCGGATGAATGGGAGTGCGAATATGTCTCAAAGACTTCGGCTACAGGCGGGGCGGAAAGTGAAGTGCGACTGCATTAACTAACCCACCCACCACCGGATAAGCCATACTACGAACGCGCCAATCAGGAGCGACAGGATCGCCCAACGCGCGGCGCGGCGGTCCATCTGCGACCGCTTCGCTTGGGTGTACCTCGCCTCGAGACGGTGCAGGTCCTTAATGCGGTTCGTACGCTGCCGTTGCATGGCCCTATTCTAACCGAGCGGTTTTCCGGGTGAAATAGAAAATCGAAGTAAACCGGCCGATGCGATCCGTGCGGGTAATCACGAACCAAAAAACAATTAATCCGCCTTCGAGCGGGGGGACTGTACCGGTCCGACCGGGCATTGCATCTCATTGGCAAAACGGATTCTCCCGGCCGAACATTTGCGCGTCCGGATCGTAAGGAAAACGTTTTCCCAGCCCAGGAGAAGAGTGACAAACGATTTTGGGGAAATGGAACGCTCGTGGCCCAAACTCCCGAAGCCCGTCGAAAGCTTTGGTCGCGTCCAAATCCAAAGGAGACCCCGTGCAGCTGTCAGAGTGCTTCGCCGAAACCGCAATCGTCCGCGATGAGGGCCGAGAATACAGACGCTCCTCCAAAGGAAATCGACGGAGTCCAAGAGCCAGACCCCCCTGCGGGGGCACTCCGCCCGATGGTTGACGCTCAGTAAATCGCGCGTGCCGGGTTGCGTTTCTCGTTTCTCCACTAAAGTTCGACGTGGTAAGACTTGTTCCGTTGTTCGGTGGTGCCGTTATCGCGCATGTTCTCGTAAGATCGATTCAGCTCACTTTCGCACATGAAAGAAAAACCGGTCCATAATGTGATTTCCGATCGGGGGATCATGGACGACCAGAACTTCCGGCTCATGGGTGAGGCGATCCCGCAACAAGTTTGGACCGCGCGGCCTGGTGGCGCTCTTGACCATGTGAACGATCGGGTGCTCGAATACTTCGGAGGCTCACGCGATGAATACCTTGAGTGGGGCTGGAAGGAAATGGTCCACCCTGACGACCTGGACGCCACGATCAAGACCTGGCAGCGGTCGCTTAAGACGGGCCAGCCCTATGAGAATCAGTTTCGGCTTAGACGCGCGGGCCGCGGGGAAGGCGCCTACACGTGGTACTTGGCGCGCGCGCTTCCCTTTCGAGATCGGAGCGGCGAAATTGTCAAATGGTTCGGGACGAACACGGACATCAACGACCAAATGTTGCTGGCCGAAGAACGGGACCAACTCCTGGCGAGCGAGCGCGCGGCGAGGAGCGATGCTGAGCGCGCGAACCGGATGAAAGACGATTTCCTTGCGACGCTTTCGCACGAACTCAGGACTCCGCTGAATGCGATTATTGGGTGGGCGAATATTCTTAACGCAGACAGTACCGATCCCGCCTCAGTGGCTGAGGGATTGGAGGTCATTGAACGCAATGCCCGGGTGCAGGCACAGCTGATCGATGACCTTCTCGATCTGAGCAGAATTATCTCCGGAAAGCTGAAATTGGATATCAGACCGGTGAGCCTGATCCCGCTGCTGGAGATGGCGTTTACGGCTGCCCGTCCCGCCGCGAATGGTAAGCAAATCAAATTAACGCGTCACTTCGGAGTTAACCAAACCATGCTTTTGGGTGATTCCGGACGCCTGCAACAGATTGTTTGGAATCTTCTCAGCAACGCGATCAAGTTCACACCCGCAGAAGGGACGGTGGACGTCGCACTCACACAGAGTGAGACGTGTGTGACGATTTGTGTCACGGACAATGGCCAGGGAATCTCGTCCGAGATATTGCCCCACATTTTTGACCGGTTCCGCCAGGGGGATTCGTCGATTACACGCTCCCATGCCGGACTCGGGCTTGGTCTGGCCATTGTGAAGAACCTGGTCGAGATGCATGGCGGGTCAGTCTCAGCCAAAAGTCCCGGCGTGAATCGCGGCTCCAGTTTTGAAGTTGTGCTCCCCTGTCCCGCAAATCGGATCTCAACGGATGATGGGGAGCGACTCATCCCGGGCGGGATCTTTAATATTTCCACCAAAGCGACGCCGACAATTGATGGGCTCAAGGTTCTCGCTGTTGACGACGAGTTTGATACCCGCACGCTACTGAAGCGACTTTTGCGGGATCACGGGGCGGACGTCCGGTGTGCAGCAAGTGCCGGTGAGGGGTTGGAAATATTGTTGGAGTTTCGAGCGGACGTTATCATCAGCGATATTGGGATGCCCGCGGTGGACGGATATGAATTTCTTCGTCAGGTTCGTGCTCTACCGATTTACAAGTCCGCAACCATACCTGCGATCGCGCTAACGGCATTTGCCCGAACGGAGGATCGGACTCGCGCCCTTCTCGCGGGCTATCGTACCCACCTTTCGAAGCCCGTCGATCCAGCTGAGCTCATCGCCGCGGTGGCGGTTACGGCGGGACGGATTTGATGTCGCGCTGGTCCCGAACCCATTCGCCAACGCGCCGGGAATCCACCGACGCCTCCGCCTGACTGGAATCACATGGGCATGACGTGACGCGACAGAAGCCAACGACTCATTGGCTCGCTGCCAGACGAAACGAAGTTGGATTCGACGCGCCTCTGCAATGAAAACTCACCGCGCAAATTAGTACATCCGGAATCCGGCTGAGGGCGTTTTATGGTTATGAACACAAACCTGAGCGATGCGGACCAGAGAAGGACAAACGATCCCAAATCCAATCCCGACCCAATGACTGGCGAGCCAGGCGCGCATCCCCTCGGGACCGGCGTGGGTGCCGCTGGCGCTGGCCTCGCCGGGGCGGCAATTGGCGCGGTGGCCGGCCCGATCGGCTCGCTTGCAGGTGCCGTGGTTGGCGCTGTCGTCGGAGGCTTAGCCGGAAAGGGTGTCGGTGAAGCGATGAATCCAACAGAAGAGGCAAAATATTGGCGCGAAGCCCACGCTCGTCAGCCCTATGCCACGCCGACGGATTCCTATGACAACTACGCGGACGCGTATCGCGTTGGTTACGAGGGGCATTCCAAGTATGGAACCTCGGATAAATCATTCGATTCCGCAGAAACCACGCTGATGTCGGACTATCGCGACTCCAAGTCGCCAATCGAATGGGAACGCGCCAAGCCGGCCGCAAAGGCCGCCTGGTCTCGTCGGCAGGAAAAAGCCCAAGGCAACTAACTGGATTCAGCAATTCCTTATCTCTCACCTCAGCAATTCTCAGAAAACTTCCCGCGTAAGTTTCACCTCACATCCCCCTGCAACATGCCAAACAAAGGAATAATCGGCACCATCATCATTGGTTTCCTTGCCGGTCTCATTGCGAAGCTCCTCACCCCTGGTCGGGAGCCGGCCGGGTTCATCGTTACGATCCTCCTCGGGATTGCAGGCGCCTGGGTCGCGACGCTGCTTGGCCAAGCTGTTGGCTGGTATCATGTCGGTGATGGTGCCGGATTTATCGGGGCGACCGTTGGGGCTATCATACTCCTTGCAGGTTGGCATTTGATTCGACCTAAGACGGGAGTCTAGGTTGAGATGTTGTTCATTTCTCAGCTTGCTTCTGCATTTCCATCGGTCGGAAGCTTGGTTGGATTGCCTGCAGAAACGGTAGCGTCCTGAGTGGAGTCGAACGGTCCCCGTCCGACCGCGCTTCGTTTTCAGTTTCGACTCTCTCGAAGAGCATTTAGTCCTTGCCCACGTTGCGCAGCCAGTAGCCCTCTGGCTTTCGTAATTGAAATTACGGTGGGCTTGGGCCTTTGCTGATGAATTTCACCGACAACGTTCAATCCTGCTTTTCGCCCGCCAAAGCGAAGTCGCGGCAGTGGGTGAGGTACAAGCCTTCGTGCGCCGCAACCAGCGACGTAACCCCACGCCAAAGCCAGGTCGGTGCCTCAAGTCCCTTCGTTTGACTGCGCGTGAGTTCTTTTGACCACGATTTGCGGTCAGGCTCCTTAAGCTGTCGCCCATGGGCCCTTCCCACGACGCCCGCCAACAGTCCAGCCGTGAGAATTGCCTCCTCCCGGGACAAGCCGTCAAATTCAAATTTGAGGTCCTGGGGCCTGAGCTCTCTCACGACGACCTGCCGCGGTCCCAACATTGCAAAATCCATCCGGTCCCCGAGAAATGGCGACAGTTTCCGCGCACCCGTGACAACTCGCTCGGCGTTGCCCTTTGGCATGTCCGACCCAACAGCCCTCGGCGCCAGCGGGTCAGTGGCCTCCTTCACATCAATTAATCGATGCTTGCGAGCCCGCTTTTTTCCGATGCCCATCAGGACTGCATAGCGAACACGTCCCAAGGAACTGCATCCCTTCATCCAATATGCGGCGTCGAGAAGTTTAACTTTCCTGTCATTTTTATCCAATCCCAAGCTCCGCTTGAGCTGGGGCTCGCTCGAAGCCGAAAATATCTTCTTCAATTCGTCGAGCTCATCAACGGTTAACGCCCAAAATTTCGGACCGAGCGGTATTTTGGGTTTGATGTCCTCAATTCGCTCCTCGGCAAGGTGCCGCCATTTTCGGCTCAGCGCGCTTCGCATGACTTTCTGCACCGGCGCAACGGACGTCGGTTTCACCCTGGGTTTTCGCCTGTTCAAACCCAAGAGGTAGTTTTCAATCAGTACCTCCACCATCAAAGCGGTGGTCGTACCTGGCAGATCTGAACTTCGGGCCGCCATGGCCAGCGATAGGGCCAGCCGAAGCAAATCGTGGGCTGGATTGCCGATGACCGTTTGATCCAAATCGCGAATTTGGATTTCGACGTTCCCTTCCGAATCGGCGACCGGGCCAAGATTCCCGATATGGCAGTCACCGCAAATCCAGATCGGCGGACCCACCGGAATCGCCTTGGATGCAACGTCCTCGCCCAGCCATTTATAGAATTGGGCGGTGCTGCCACGCACAAAAGCGTGCGCGGATTCGGCCATTTTTATTTTTCTCCGCTGTTCGAGAAAGACCTTCCGGTCGGAGGGAGCAATCGGGTATTTGGGCATGGCAATGCAGATCGGTTAGAAATCTCGAACTCGTAGTTTGCCGACTCAAAATTGAGGCCCGCGATTCACGATGGCAATGACATTGCCCGTTTATGCCAGAATAGTTTTCATTACGTCGTCCCACATATTTCGTCTTTCGCTCCCCGAAAAGGGTTTGATGCAACCAGAACAAAAAGATCCGGTCCGTCGA
Source organism: Verrucomicrobiota bacterium (assembly GCA_025353105.1). Classification (GTDB taxonomy): domain Bacteria; phylum Verrucomicrobiota; class Verrucomicrobiia; order Chthoniobacterales; family SZAS-18; genus SZAS-18. The sequence goes on along the minus strand of JANXRG010000079.1, from coordinate 8,262 downwards.
GGGTTTGCCACTTGGTTTCAAGACACTGGCACGATTTCCCGGGCTGAGCACTGATGAAGTAGAGCTGTTGCGGGCCTCTTCTCATCCCATCTGCACCGGGTGCCGTACCGGGAACCCGTTGTCCTATGCTCACAGGATCTCGGGTTCCTTGGGGAGAGGAATGCGTAACAAAGGAAGCGCGCCGCTCCGCTTCGAAACGCGAACCCTCAAACTCGAAACGCGAAGAAAGCTCCAGGTCCAAATGGAGGGAGATGGGACAAACCCAATCTGCACGCCCCATCCCGCTAAATCTGCATCCATCTGTGATTCGACTCAGCCTTTCATTCGTGTTCCTTTGCGTAAATTCGTGGTTACCCGGACATTCTCCGTTTCTCTTTTTTGACTTTTGAATTTAGAGTTTTCTTCGAGTTTCGAGTTTCGCTCTTCGAGTTTGCCCCCGCCCATGCGCCACCGCCCCATCTCCTCCCGGCTCTTCGTCGACAACCGTCAGCGCCTCGCCGCCCGGCTCGGTCCCAACTCGCTCGCGGTGGTCAATGCCAACGACCTTCTGCCCTCGAATCTTGACGGCACGACGACCTACATCCCGAACACCGATCTCTTTCATCTCACCGGCATCGAGCAGGAACAGAGCATCCTCTTGCTTGCGCCGGATGCGCACGATGAGCGCCAGCGCGAAATCCTTTTTCTCCGCCAGCCCAATGCGCACGTCGCGGTCTGGGAGGGACCCAAGCTGACCAAGGAACAGGCTCGCGCAATCAGCGGCCTTGACCGAATCGAATGGCTGGAAGATTTCCGGGCTCATTTTCATCATCTCATGTGTGAAATGGAAACGGTCTGGCTCAACAGCAACACCCATCCCCGCGCGGTCGTGGAAGTCGAGACGCGCGACGCCCGCTCCATCCGCGAAACCCAGCGCCGGTATCCACTGCACACGTATCGGCAGTTGAACCGCCCGATGCGCGAAATCCGACTCGTGAAATCTGCGCCGGAGATTTCTCTTCTCCGTCGCGCCGCCACCATCACGAAAGAAGGCTACGATCGCGTGATGCGTTACGTCCGCCCGGGCGTGCACGAGTACGAAGTCGAGGCGGAGTTCTTGCATGAGTTCACGCGACGGCGAGGTCGATTCGGTTATCAGCCGATCATCGCGTCCGGCTCAAACGCCTGCGTACTGCACTACCTGAGTAATGATCAGGTCTGCGCCGGCGGCGACCTCCTGCTGCTCGATGTCGGCGCCAGCTACGCGAACTACAACGCCGACGTCACACGAACCCTGCCAGTAAATGGAAAATTTACGCGCCGCCAGCGGCAGGTTTACAACGCGGTGTTGCGCGGTCTGCGCCATTCCGTCGCCGGTCTCAAACCCGGCAAGCTCGCGAAGGTTTGGCAAAAGGAAGGTGAACTTTTCATCGAGGCGGAACTCCTCAAGCTGGGCTTGCTCAGGCCACGCGATGTTCGAAACCAGGATCCAAACCAGCCCGCGTTGAAGAAATATTTCATGCACGGCATGGGTCATCCGCTTGGATTGGACGTCCACGACTGGACCGCCTCGTCCACCCCGATGACCGTCGGCTGGGTGATGACGGTCGAACCCGGCATCTACCTTCCGGACGAAGGATTCGCCGTCCGCCTTGAGGACAACATTGTGCTTACGCTGGATGGCCACCTGAATCTGACGCAGGACATTCCCATCGAGCCCGATGCGGTCGAAGCGGCGATGCGACGTCGCGCGTTGAGACCAGCATTTCGCCGTTCTGTTTCCCGCCGTTAACGCCCCTTCAATAAACGCAGGACCGTCCGGCCAGCTGGGAAAACAAGCGCCCCGAATCAACGATCGGGCGGCGGAAAGGCAGGCCGCCGCGCTAGAGACGAAAAAGGCGGCCTGCCGGATAACCGACAAGCCGCCTTTGTTCAGCGTTTTTCTTGAAGATTAACCCACTCAATCATCAATCATTACCCGCTCCACGACCATGTCATTGTCTTGCTTGACGAACTTGACGTGAATGGGAAGTCCGATCTTGATCCGCGTGCGAACCTCGTCTTCCGACAGCGACTTGCCGCTCTTCGTGACGTAGGTGGTTGTCTTCGTGAACTTGTACGGGCGGTCCCCGCTCGTCTCCTTAACCACGACCGTCTGACCCGGGGTGTACTGCGTAATCGTACCCATGCCTTCGGTGGTGGTGGTGGTGGTGGTCGTTGAACTCGTTTGGGCCAGGGCGAACGGAGCCACGGCGGCGCAGGCGATGCTAAGAATTAGTTTCTTAATGTCATTTCTTTCTGAGTGGATGGAGGAGGAATCGTTGTCATGATTCCGTGATGCGTAGTTGTACAAGGCAATCGCCGTTGGTGGCTCTTCCGCGTCTAAATTATTCGCCAAATCAGCTCCGCTAGGGTCAATCCGTCTCCTTTGAGGAAGAGGGCGGCTGTGAGCCCACCCCCTTGCGCACCGGCAGTCGCCGCACCCTTTGCGGGGAGGCCAACTGGTTCGCCACGCCCGATTGGTCCCCGATGTTCGTGTGAGGTAAAATCCGCGTGGCCAGTGCATGGGAAGTATTCGTCGCGATCCAAAGTCTTCTCAAGCGCGGAACCACCTCGGGGCACGAATGATCGATATGAAGTTACTTCGCTGTTTCCTGGTGGCGTCCATCGCAGCCCTTAGTTTGGCGAGCGCGGAAGCGCCTGAAAAGGCCCCCGCGGTGTTACCCGTTTCGCCGGCGACTCCGCTTCCAGGGCCCGACCCCGACCCCAGTCCGTCCGGCCTACCAGGATCACCGCCGCTTCAAACCCCAACGCCAACACCGTCTCCCATTCCGCCCCCGACTCCGACCCCAGCCCCGGCGCCTACGCCCAGCATGTAAAGCGGCACGGTGGTCCTGATTGCTGCCCGGTGCTCCAGAGACTTTGACGGCGTAAAGTGGGGCTGCGCCGTCGCCGGATGGTTAAAAAACGATGGATAAAGCACGCGGCGCTCGATCGATTTATTGGTCGGTCACGATCATTCGGCGCTCGTTGCCGAGGTCGAGGTTGGCACGTGAGAAACGACGTTTTGCTGGGGCCAAATATCCCAAAGGCAGGTTTTTGCGGTGAACAAGTGCAACCAAAATGCCGCCGCGGCACGAATAGGCTGAATGCGTACGTTTCTCTCCCTGTCCTGCTGTTTGTTGGCGGTTGGGTCTTCCGGTTGTGCGCTCCAAAACGAGAAGAGTGAGGTGCGCCTGCCGATCACGTCGCAGTATTCGGTGCGGACGCCGGAGTTCCGGCGCTCGGTCGAGGCACTCCTGGGAGGCTCGCTCCTGCCTGGAAATCGAATCACCCCCCTCTTAAACGGAAACGAGATCTTCCCCGCGATGCTGTCGGCAATTCGCGGTGCCCGTCGCACGATCAATTTTGAAACGTACGTCTATTGGTCCGGTGACATCGGCCACCAGCTCGCCCAGGCCCTCTCGGAGCGGGCGGGCGCCGGAGTGCAGGTCCGCGCGATTCTCGATTGGCAGGGGACGGCGCGGATGTCGGCTGCGGACAAGAGCAAGCTTCAGGACGCCGGCGTCCAGATTGTCAGCTATCATCCCCTCCAATGGTGGGACGTGAGCCGCATCAACAATCGCACGCATCGGAAGTTGCTGATCGTGGATGGAACAATTGGTTTTACGGGTGGCGTGGGGATTGCGGATCAGTGGCAGGGCAACGCGAGAACGCCGGCCGAGTGGCGTGACACGCATTATCGCATCGATGGTCCGGCGGTCGCACAACTCCAGGCCGCCTTCATGGACAATTGGATCAAGGCCCGAGGCGAGGTGCTACATGGTGACTTGTTCTTTCCCCGTCTAAATCCAGCTGGATCCGCGCTCGCTCAGGCCATCAAGAGCTCGCCCGGGCTGGGAAACCAGACCATGCGTTTGATGTTCATGCTGGCAATCGCGGGCGCTCAAACGTCAATCAAGGTCGAGAACCCCTACTTCATTCCCGACTCTCTCCTGGTGAAGGAATTGGTTGCTGCCTGCGAACGCGGCGTGGGGGTGGAGGTCATCGTTCCGGGCGGAAATATCGATTCTAAGATTTCGCGAACGGCGTCGCGTTCCGGCTGGGAACCCCTGCTCCGCGCCGGCGTGAAAATTTACGAATATCAGCCGACCATGATCCATGCGAAACTGCTTATCGTGGACGACCAATGGGTGTCCGTCGGTTCCTCAAATTTCGACTATCGCTCAATGCGTCTGAATGATGAGGCGAATCTCAACGTCCTGGATCGAGCCTTCGCGGCAAATCAGACGGCGATGTTCGAACGCGATAAAGCCCGGGCAAACCTCGTCGAGCTAAGCACCTGGCTCAAACGTCCGCTGACGGAAAAAATCTCCGCCCCTCTTTGGGAAACATTCCGCCTCCAACTGTGAAGATCATGCCATCCATTCTCAAGACGGTTGCGGCCGCCACGTTAGCGACCTTGCTCCTGCTTGCCCATGCTTCGCTTAGCGCCGCCCTGCCGGCGGAGTCCGAAACCAGCCGCGAAGTCGCCTGGCTCATCGCGTCGGTTCGCAGTTCCTCATTTACTTTCATCCGCAACGGTTCGACGCATCCTGGGCCGGCGGCCGCCGACCACATGAAAGCCAAGGGGGACTATTACCGAGCCGACATCAAGACGGCCGAAGACTTCATTCGTCTGGCCGCAACCAAGAGTGCTCTCACGGGCACGCTTTACCAGGTTCGCCACCCGGACGGAACGCAGGAACCCTGTGCCGTCTGGCTGATGCAATTATTGCAAACATATCGCGCGAAGAAGACGGAGTCGCCTGCCCGGACGTAAAGGACAAGGAACAGGAAGGGAAAATCGAGGTGTCGAGGGTCGTGTGCCGGAGCGCAACTGCCGAAACTGGCCAGCTGTCGGCATCCCGACCGTTCGTGGTTGCATCCCGGTGACGTGGTGTTCCGGAAGAAGGCGCTTGCAAGGATCTGCGTAAATCTGCGATTCCATCAGTCCAGCGATCTGGCGCCTTCGGTTCCCGCCCCTGTCGACGCAAATCTTGGCCGCTTGACCGGAGATGGCTTCAACCCCACGACGGTTTCGGGTTCACGCGTAGAAATTCGAGTTCCCTTCGACTTTCGCTCTTGAAGTTTTCGCCGCCTATTTCTCCGTGGGTCCGGTCGTTGTCGTCGTCGTTGTGGTCTTCTTTTCCTCGAGGACGGGTTCCACTACGGGGCCCCGACGTACCATCACCTTGTACGCCACCAGGCGATCGCCGTCTTTGCGGAAATACACGGTTACCGGGAGACCGGAGCGAACGGACTCGCGTGCAACTGGTACGCCGGATTCATCGACGTAGGTCGTCGCTCGGGTGTAGCGGTAACGGAGCGGCTCGACCGAGGAATCAGACCGAACCATGAGCGTGTCGGGTCGGATGTCGCTGATAACACCGGTGAACGTCAATGCCTCGGCAGCCGTCCGCGTCTGCGTGGCCGCAACTTGCGGGGAACTTGCTTTTCTTACCACCACCTTTGACGCGACCATGCGGTCGCCTTCCATCACGTAATAGACGGTGGCGGGAGCGCCCGATTTGACCGTCTGGATCGAAACAGGAACACCGTTTTCGTCCACATAGGTGGTCGTCCGCGTGGAGGTGTAACGAATCGGTGCAGACGAGGACTCCGTCTTGATGACAATCGTATTCGGATTGAACTCGCTGATGGTGCCAGTGGCGTTTGTGGTGGTCTCGACGACCGTCTGACCGCCGGCGTAGGCTACGGCCCCAAGGATTAGTCCGAGGCACAGCGTGGTTGCGGCAGTTCGTGGGTGCATTTTCATAATAAAGTCTCCGGCAATTGGATATACCAGCCTCAAGGGAATCGGACCTGGTCCGCGGCGCGCGGGCATGAATCTTCTTCTGCCCTCCCTGGCGTCGCCACGTGCTGGGGCCACGAACAACACCAAATCGCCCGCGACTCCACGCGGGCGATGGAAGCTGACCTGCGAATCCCTTAATAGTTCCTCGTCGTGGTCGTCTCCGTCACCCGCGGCCGCTGTAAGGTAGTCGTTTCAGTAGTCTGCGTGGTCTGAACGGGAACCGGTCTTTCGACGACAGCCGTACACGCCGGAAGCAGAGTGAGAAGCAGAGTAAGAGTGAAGAGGCCGAGGGAGATTCGAACTAGTTGAAGTTTCATCACCATGGAAACGGTCGTGGGTTCGCTCTTGCGTGCATGTATATTGGCATTCCACAGGGTTATCACGCAGGACAGATGATCTTACTCTCCGGGTGAGAAGGCCGTCGTGTATGGCGATCTCGCACATGCAAAAATGAAAGGTATCCCTCATGGACACGATGAAAGTCTCGCCGCCACCGCGTGGGATTGGACCTGTAAAGGGACCTTGGCTTCCCAATCGTCAACGATAAGGATGCTGGCAAAATGAATGCTGAATCAACGGATCAGCTTACGTGGTCCGCGTCAGGTGATGCGAACAGCCGTTCCTTCGGCAAATTTCAGCGCGACATTCAGTGTTTCCATGAACTCCTTGACCTTGATGGGCTTCGTTAGGTAACGGAGGAATCCCGCCTCCAAGCCTCTGGCGATGTCGCGTGGCATGGCATTGGCGCTCAGCGCAACGACGGGGATGTGTGCCGTTGCCGGATCGGCACGCAGGATTTTCAAGGCGTCGATTCCGCTGATCCCGGGCAGGTTGATGTCCATCAGGATGACCGTCGGCTGGGTGGCGCGGGCGATCTCGATGCCGAGAGTTCCGTTCACCGCCATCGAAAGCCGGATGTCCGGGCAACGCGCAATGAGCTGCGCGACCAGCTCCATATTCGCGGGGTTGTCCTCGATATAAAGCAGGGTGCGCATTCGCGCGTCGGACGCTGCTCGCAGTTGGACGGGGGCCTCGGCCTCGCCGCCGTGGGCCGCAAATTGGGGTGCCGCCGCCGGGGTCAATTCGCACCAGAACACGCTGCCCACGCCCACCGTGCTGTCCACGCCGATGACGCCGTCCATCAGTTCGACCAATCGTTTGGTCACCACGAGGCCGATGCCGGTTCCGATGACGCCGCCGGTTTCCTGGCCGAGCCGATTGAACGGCTGGAACAGTTGCGCCATCCTCTCCGGAGACAATCCCGCACCGGTATCCTTGACGCTGATGCGAACGCGATCGGCGGCGCTCACACTGCACTCCACGACCACCGTTCCCCCGTCCTTGTTGTATTTGATCGCGTTGGAAAGCAGGTTGATCACAATCTGCTTCAAGCGCGTCCAATCGGCGCTGACAAACATGGGCAGATCGAACCGGGGAAAGGTCATGCGAATGCCACGTTTTCTCGCCTGCGGCTCCATCATCGCGTGGCATTCAAACATGAGCTCGGACAATGACACCGCCTCCGGCGACAACGACACTTTTCCGGACTCGATCCCCGCGAGATCGAGAATTTCGTCGATCAGTTTCAGCAGGTGCCATCCCGCATGGAGAATCTGCTCAATGCTGGCCAATTGGGAGTCCGACGGCAAGGGCGAGGCTAACTCCATGAGTTGAGCGAAGCCGAGAATCGCATTGAGGGGGCTGCGCAGCTCATGGCTCATGCTGGAGAGAAAATCTGACTTGGCGAGGTTGGCCTCCTCGGCCGCCGACTTGGCGTGCTCCAGCGCGACGTTCGTTTCCTGGAGCGCCCGCTCGAAGCGCTTGCGCTCCTCTTCGACCTGCTGGCGCGCGGTGTTGTCCGTGCCAATCAAGAGATAGCCGATGATGGCGTCGTGAGGATCGCGGAGCGCCGTGACGGATACCACCGCGGGAAACCGGCTGCCGTCCTTGCGGATGTAGGTCAGCTCGTAGATGTCCTCGATCCCGCGTGAGGCCTTGAACACCAGGGCCTCGAAGCCTGGCGTGATCGTGGTTGCGAGTTCGAGGCTCAATGCTTCGGCGCGCGCGACGAGTTCCTGCGGATCGGAAATGTCGGCCGGCGTGATCTTGTTCATCACGTCGGCGGCCGCGTAGCCCAGCATCCGCTCGGCGCCGACGTTGAAGATCTGGATGACGCCCTTCGCGTCGGTCGCGATGCTCGAGAAATTGGCGCTGTTGAAAATCGCGCTCTGCAAGGCCCCCGCCTTGATCTCGGTGCCAATTAGCAAATAGCCGATGATGGCATCCTGCGCGTCGCGCAGCGCCGTGACGGACACAACCGCCGGGAACCGGCTCCCATCCTTGCGGATATAGGTCAGCTCGTAGATGTCCTCGATCCCGCGCGAGGCCTTGAACACCAAGGCCTCGAAACCCGGCGTGATCGTGGT
>JANXRG010000067.1 GCA_025353105.1 Verrucomicrobiota bacterium | reverse complement strand
CCCGCCGAGATGCAGAATGCCCTCGCGATTGCCAATCTCGACGTCGGTCGTGCGCCGCGAGCACCCGACGAGCAGCAGCGAGACCGCCAGCGAAGCGAGCGCGAAGCGGGCGGATGTGATTTGCATGTCGAGGCGATGGTGACTTGCCGACGATGCAAGTCCAAGCCGGAACGGGAATTTCACTCGCGACATCTCGACCCCGTCCGCGTCGCAATGGATCAGCTGGTGTGGTCGTGCACGATGCGCCAGCCTTCCTTGGTCTGGCGGAAGATGAGACTGGTCACACCCTTGAATTCACCTTTCGTGTTCAAGACCTTCCAGTGGCCGACGAGGAGAACAGACTCGGGGCTCAGCGCGAGGAACTCAAAGCCGTCGAGCATCAGCACGCCCATCGTCGCCTTGTCCGGGTAACCCTTGCGGTAATGCGCGAGCATCGCGTCCCAACCGCGCGTGACGTCTGCGCCGCTCAGAAAAAGAATGTCATCCGACTTCAGGTAGCCACGCATGAAGCCCTCGAGATCGCCGGCATTCCATGCCACCACCTGCGCGGCGATGACCTGCTCGATCGCGCGCTTGGCTTCCGGCGCGGGTTCCACGGCGGCGAGCGGGGTGAGACCAACGATCAGGCCGGTAAGCAGAGAGACGAAGCGCAGCATCGGATGAGAATGTCAGTCGCGGGCGCGCCCCGCCAGCTTGGAAATCACGGCGGTCTAGCGCGCGCGGCAGATGAGGCCGTTGTGCGCCTTGATGCGACCGTGACGCATGATTTCGAACCCGTTTTCCCACGCGTAAAGACCGAGGTGCGTGATGTCCATCAACTCGCGGTACGCGAAATTCATTGAGTCGGCGAACAGCGTGTAGAACAGCTTCGACTTCAATTGCAACCGCGGAGTCGTGATGATGACGCGCCCTCCGGGTCTGAGAAACTTGCGGTGCATCTCGAACGCGAGCGGTTTGAATTGATCGGGGAAGTGCTCGACGAGGCCGATGCTCACAACGACGTCAAACTCCGCGCCGTATTTCAAATCTCGAATGTCGCAAACCTCGAAGTCGATGTTCATCTCGTCGCGATACCAGACCTTCGGGCCGCCGGTGGCGGGATTGGCGCCGATGAAGGGATAACTCCCGGGGAACGCGCCGAAGCGATGATCGCGGCAGTACTCGTCGTAGTCCACGAGAACGGCGTGTCCGCCGGGATACATGGCCATCATTTGCATCGCCTCGTAGCCGTCGGCGGCGCCGAGGAAGAGAATGTTCGGTCGCTTCACGTCGAGGCCATCGAACAGCGCGCGCTTCCCGCGCGGATCCCACACCGCGTCCTCGGTCCGGTGGATGTGGTTCCATACGCTCCATTGCACGGTCTCCTCCAGCGCCTCGCGAACGTCATGGGCGCTGAAGCGGGCGGCCGCGCGACCCAGCTTGCCCAGCGATTCACGTCGTGCGATGGCGGGACCCTGGTCGAAATATTTTTGGAACGAGCGATTGAAATGCGTCCAGCACTCCTTCACCGGCATCTCCTGGCCGTGCTCGCGTTCCCAAGTCTTCTTTTCCTTCGACCAGCGTTCCACTCGATACGGTCGGCCGAGCTTCTCCCAGGAAAGGGCGGTCCAGTTTGAGACGGGTTCGGCGTCAAAGAACACATCGGGCGTGTTCGACGGGCGCAGATCGATGCGATGCGTCGGCGCCAACTCGGTGTGACCGAAATCCGATTCGTCGAACGGGTGTGCGATCGCGTCCGGCGCGGCGGCCGCGAGGGAGGGGGACATGGTGGGAATGTGGGGCAAATCCAAAGATGTTGAAAGTCGAAAACACCGTGCCGGTCCGCTCCGAATAACGAAGCATCTGCCGCGATGGGTGCCTCGGCGTTGGCAACGTTCCTCAGCGGGTCGGCGTGTCAGGTTTGGGCGGCGGAAGCCGCCCGCAGCTTTTCCTGGATGGCATACCATTCGTGGGTCATCGCGAGGTAATCCCCGCCGGCGAGTTGCTGCAACATGTGGTCCTTACCTTCGCCCTGCAGCCAGGCACGATGGAATGGTTTTGGACCGTGAAAATGGACAATGATCGCATCGGAGTTCGGACCCCAGTACGGCTTCCAATTCAATTCGTCGGGAAGCACGTCCCAACCCCGGCGCCATGGCCAACTCCAGCGCGGCAGCGGACCACGGTAAAACTGCTGATAGGCGGTTTGATCGAACGCGATGGTGACAAATTCCCGCAGGTGCGCGCGGGTGAACGCGACGAATTCGGCCTGGAGCCGGGCGAGCGCCGGCACGTGCAAGAGCATCACGCCGGTATTCATGTTCGTGGGCGTGCCGCGCAGCGCCTCGGGGGCGCACGCAAAAAAACGGCAGGGTTGCCGCCGCAAGATGGGCTCTGGATCCGCCCGAAACATCACGTCGCAGTCCGTGTACAACACGTGTTCGTCGCAAATGTCATGCTGCCGTAACAGGTCGGTGATTTCCACGCGGAGAAACGCGCCGCCGCCGCACGTGCGCGCGTCCGGCCGGTTCAGTTCGGTCGCGAGTTCGCAGAGCGCCGGATAATAGCGACTTCGACAACGCCAGACTTCCACCCCCTGGCCACGTAGCCAGGCGAGCAGGGGTGGGTCGTCGTCCCCGTCATATAGGAAGTGCGGTTCCAAGCGAGTGTTCGCCCGCGCGGACCAGACGGCGACCTGGACCATTTCCGCATAGGGCGAAAACGTCGTGCATTCGGCATTGAGGGCAAAGAACCAGCGCATGAAATGATGGGCGGAGTCAGACGCTACGCGATCCACCGATTCGTTTCAGCCAGCGGTTCCAAAGCGAGGGCGCCCGTTTTTCCCATACGCCGCAATACTCAAGCTGGGTTTCGTCGCCGGGGTGTTCGACGAGGGGATCGGCCTGGCTGCCGGTCGCGCGGAGCGACGCCTCGAGAAATCTGCGGAAGGCTGCGCTGTCCCACACGCTGCAATGCTCGCGACGCGAGCGGGCGCGGGCCACGTGGCCCGGCAGCCGCTCGGGTGGCTCGTCGAAAACGTGGGCGCCGGCGCCCCGCAGAAAATCGAGATAGCGCTCGTCGGGCACTTCCGTCCGGTGCTCGAGGAAATCCTCCAGCAGAGTTTCGACGGGCGTGATCGCTCGGGTGCGATCAAACGTGAAACGCTTGTCCGGTGCGGCGATCAGAGCCCGACCGCCCGGGCGCAGGACGCGAAAAACCTCCCCGATCACCCTCACGGGATTAGCCACGTGTTCGATGACATGGCTGAGCACCACAAAATCCAGCGCACCATCCGGAAACGGCAGCGCGTCGCGGTCGAGATTGCAGATGAAATCGGGGTGAACGAGGGCCGCATGGTCGATCTCCGGAAAGCGCTCGATCGCCTCCGCGCGAGACATGGCGTCGACGTACCGCACGCGGCAGCCGGTCGACAGCGGCGCGGGTTCGTGCAGCGCGCCGATGTCGATGCCATCGCCGGCGAGGAGCGCATAGCAGTCGTTGCGGTGTTTCATGAGCGCGTCACCACGGCTCCACCCTTGGTTCGCGGGCCAGGCCGAAGTCGTTGTGCTGCAGGGTCAGGTTGGGGTTGTACGCGGGATCACGATCCAATTGTTCCGCCCAGCGTCGCCGCATGAATTCATATTCGCGACGAAAACGCGCCACTTTCTCAGGCGTATCCTCGTAGCCGCGCGAGATCGACTCGTGATGGTACAACACCGCGAGGGGCGTCCAGACATTGCGATAACCGAGCTCGACCAGACGCAGGCAGAAGTCGACGTCGTTGTAGGCGATCGCGAGATTCTTCTCGTCCAGCCCGCCGGCCTCCGCGAAGAGCGACGCGCGAATCATGAGGCACGCGCCGGTGACGGCGGAAAGATTTTGCGCGACCAGCAGCCGGCTCATCTGGCCGCCGCACTCGCGGGATTCCCGATGGAATGGATGCTCGGCCACGCCGCCGATGCCGACGAAAATTCCGGCGTGTTGAATGGTGTTGTCCGGGTAGAGCAGCATCGCGCCGACCGCGCCGACGGTCGGGCGCACGGCGTGCCCCGCCAGCTCGCGCAACCATCCCGGCGTGATGATCTCCGTGTCGTTGTTCAACAGGCAGATCAATTCGCCGCCGCACTTTGGCACGGCAAAATTATGGAGCGCGGCGTAATTGAACGGCTCGTCGTAGGCGATGACCCGCACGAGGCTTGCGCGTTCCCAATCCGCCAGCAGTCCGGTGGTGGCGGCTTCGTCTGATTGGTTGTCGACGATGACGATTTCGTAGTTTGGATAGTCGGTCTTCTCCCGGATGGAATCGACGCAGCGCCGGAGGTGTTCGTGCTGGTTGCGCGTGGGGATCAGGATCGAAATCAGCGGCGACGGATCGGGAACGGGATAGGTCGCGCGCCAATGACCGGACGCATTGATCTCGAGGGCGGTTCCCGCGAGGCCAACCCGAGCGAAATGTTCGCGCAACGTGCGCTCGCCGGCGGCGATGACATATTCCTTTGCGCCGTGATCGAGCGCCGTGGACCCGGGCAGCATGCGCCAGTGGTACAGCACCCGCGGGATGTGGCGGACGCGGGCGTCGGACCGAACGCCGGTGGCGCGGACGACAAGATCCCAGTCCTGGCAGCCCTCGAATCCGACCCTCAGCCCGCCGAGAGCGCGCAACCGCTCCGCCGGATACGCCGCGAGATGGCAGACAAAATTCTGGCCGATGATCAGCTCGGGATTCCAATCGGGCTTGAAGTAGGGGGTGGAGCGCAGGCCCGCCTCATCCATCTTGTCCTCATCCGTATAGATCAATTCGGCGTCCGGTTGCGCGGCGATCTCAAGCGCCACGCAAGCGAGCGCCGCGGGATGCAGCTCGTCGTCGTGATCGAGAAACGTGATCCACGCGCCCTCGGCGAGTTCCAAGGCGCTGTTCGTGGCCGCCGAGATGTGACCGCGTTCTCCGCGGACAACCTGAACGATGCGTGAATCGTGGCGCGCGTATTCCTCGAGAATGCGGCGCACGTGCGGTGCGGAGGACGCGTCGTCCGCGAGGCACAACTGCCAGTGCGGGTAGACCTGGTTCCGCACCGATTCGATTGCCGCGCGCAACCATCGTTCCGCCGTTTCCCACGTCGGCACCAGGACCGAGATGCGAGGTGGATCGACGAGCGCCTGCACGCGCGCCGCGAGGCGTCCGCGCGCCGCGTTATCGAATCGATCGTGCCGCGCGAGCCACGCGCGATAGGCGCTACCCGCATCGGGTGACGTCCCTCTGTCCAGCGCCAGGGCGACCCCGACCACCTCCACGGTCTGCCACGCGTCAGCTCCGTCGCGACGGGCCTCGATGGTGATGTCTCCGCAATTCTCCGGGATCGGCACGCGGACATCAAAACCGCAGCGCAGGAGTTCTGGTGGCAACCCGAGAAGCATCAACACATCTGGCCGCGGCAGGTTGACGTCCGTCTCGATCTCGCCGGAGCCGGGCCGGATGCGCAGACGGGAAACGCGGCCATCGCCCGCGTCCAGGCACCAACCGATGAAGCGGACGGGGCCCGCATGAATTTGGTCGGTCGAAGGTTGATCGAGATGCCAGCGAAATCCGGTCGCCGGCGTGGGCGCGGGCGCGGGACCGGGCTGCGCGGCATCCAGCGCGGGTGCCGCCGGCTTTTGGCCGATCAAGGCGCGGTGGAGAATTCGGAAGGGTAGCGTCAGCCGCCACGAAAGACTGCGCCGCATCGATATTACCCGCCCGCGTTCGGTCGCGATTTGCGCGGCTGCGGCTTCGAGTCGCTGAACGTGGTCCTCGCGCTCGCTCAGCGCCACGGGGCGGGCGGCGTCATCTCTCCGCCGGGACGAGTCGGCCATCGCGAGGCCTACTCCAAATCGTAGACCTCGACCAGGGCAATGCCCGTGGCGCCACCGACCCCGCGGACGATCGCGGTGTAGGCACCCGGTGCGAGGGTGACGATGATCGCCGATTCGCGATCATCCGCAGGCTGGCGCGTGCTCGCGATGATGGCTGCAGCTTGGTCGGAGGACCGCCAGTCGTCGTTGACGTACATCTCGGCACCCGTGGAATCGTACAACGCGAGCTGGGGATTCGCGAGAAACTGCTTGATGCCGCGCGCCGCGAGCGTGGGCCCGAGCGCGCGCGCGATGACGCGTCGCGGGCGATTGCCGCCGATGACGAAACCGCCGATCATCACATCGTCTCCACTGAGCACGCGGCCGCGGGTGGAAACATTGATCGGCCGAACGTTGAAGTTGGAACGGTCGAGATCGAACATCTCGACGAGAGTGATTCCCGTCGCACCGCTGGGTCCGCTGACGATCGCGGTGTAGGCGCCCGGAGCGAGGGTCTGAATGATGGCGGACTCGCGCGGATCGCCCGGCGGCAACCCGCTCGCGGTGATGGCAGATGCGTCCGCACTCGTGGTCCAGCCGGTGTTCGTCGCGAGGTGTTGGTTGCTCGCATCGTAGAGATCGAGGGCCGTGGCGCTCAACGCACCAGTCACGCCGTGGGCGAACAGGCTCGGACCGAGCGCGCGGATGATGACGCGTTTTGACTGGTTGCCGGCGACGACAAAGCCGGCGATCGCGACGCCTTCGCCCGTCTCGACCCGCAGGCGCGTCGAGAGATTGATGAGCTGGGTCGGCATGTTCTGCTCGGAGGGCGGCGACCCCGTCACCGGCCCGACTTGCAGTGTGTCGCGGAAGGAATAGTGGTCCGTGCGGCCGGCCCCGTCGGAGACGAGGAGCGCAGTAAAATACGTGGCGTCGCGCAGGGTGGCCACCGCCGTGGTGTTGAAAGAACCACCGGTCACGCTCGCGCCGGGATCGAGTCGATCGGGCAGGGTCACGCTTCCGAGCAGGGTGGCATTATTGCCCAAGGCGCCCCCACGGTACGGCGCGCGAAACGCGTAAAGGTCGAGCCTGACGGGACCGGATTGCGTCACCCGATTGTTCTTCAAATTCACCCCGTTGATCGAGACGGTGGTTCCGTTCACGGAATAGCTGGGGATCCCGGTGAAGGCGAGGTCCACGCCGCTGTCCGGCAGCAGCCTCGCGAGATCGACGGGGAAGCCGGTCGCTCGCAGGGTGGCCTCAATTTCGCGCAGGTTGGTGGCGAGCAAGCCGTGGGCGGAGGCCCGCTGCGAAAACTGCAACTGGTCGTTCGCGGATATCCCGGCAAAAGTGGTGAAGAGCCACCCCGTGAGGCCCTGGCTGAGCAAGTTGAAATTGCCGCCCGAGGAGTTGTACGTGTTCTGTAAGAGGTTCCACGCGGTATCCACGGAAATCGTCGTGGTGCTCGGCGCGACCGCGACCGCAACCCAAGTGTAGGGGTCGCTCGCGGAGTCGAGGGTGATCGGTCCGCTGTTTTTGGAAAAGCTCGCCTTGTCCGGATCCGTGTCCAAATTGAACTGCACGACGATGAACGAGCCGCTCACCAACTGGCGCTGCGTGATGGCGTAGCTGTCGTCGTCCGGCTGGCCGGGCGTCGGCCATTTGTAGTCGTGAATGCCGTAGTTGGCTTGGAGGACGATCGAGCCATCGGTGCCGAGTTTGAAAAGTTCGCGCCGAAAATAAAAGTGCGTGTAGTTGTCGGCCAGCTTCTGGCTGCCCGTCGCCGTCCAGCGCTCGAC
The DNA here is from genome assembly GCA_025353105.1 of Verrucomicrobiota bacterium. Classification (GTDB taxonomy): domain Bacteria; phylum Verrucomicrobiota; class Verrucomicrobiia; order Chthoniobacterales; family SZAS-18; genus SZAS-18. The sequence continues at coordinate 69,162 of JANXRG010000067.1, read as the reverse complement.
CACAAGAGCGCCGTTGATCGCGAACGCGGTGGTGGGACGGAGGAGGGCCGACGCGCAAAGCGCGAGGACAACGAAATGGGCGGCGCGTTTCATGGGTCAGGCGGCTACTGTCAACATTCTTGAAATCGGCGGGCCTTAGTCAAGCAGAGTCCGCCCCCCAGCGTTCAGAAGTCGTCCACCCCTGTGCCGACGGTCAAGCCGCACGCATCCGCACAAGGTCGATGACGCGGTCGATCTCGCTCTCCGTGTTGTAGAAATGCGGGGAAAAGCGCAGGTAGGCCTGACCGGAGCGATCCCGGCGAAGCGAGGGCACCACGTCCGCCTGCTTGAGCGCGACGTAGATCCGGCCCGGATCGAGCGATGGGTGTCGAAGAGTCAGCAGGCCTGAGGCGTGCGGACCGGTCACAGGTGAAACCGCCTCGAAGCCCAGCGGCGCCAGCCCATCCATCAGGCGTTGCTTGAGCGCAAGGATGCGCACGGATATGCGGTCGATGCCCACCTCCAGGAGAAGTTCCAGCCCTGCGCCCATGCCAAAGAGGGGGCCGATATTCAACACGCCGGGTTCGTAGCGCTTGGCGGAGTCGCGCAGCACGATTTCCGGCTGCGCAATGTAATCGGGGCACTTCACGTTGGCCGCGCCGAGCAGGATGGGGCGCAGCGTCTCGAAGTGCGCGCGTTTGACCATTACGACGCCGATCGCGAGCGGGCCCAGCAGCCACTTGTGCGCGTCCGCCGCCAGAAAATCGACGTGCTCGACCGGCGTGGGAAACGCGCCAAGCGTCTGGATCGCGTCGAGTGAAAAAAGGATTCCGCGCTCGTGCAACTGCCGGCCGATCGCGTCGATGTCGATACGGAATCCCGTCAGGAAATGCGCCGACGCGAGGGCGACCAGCCGGGTGCGCGCCGTGAGCGCGGCCGCGACGGATTCGATGGTCACTTCGCCATAGCGCGGGGTCCGGATTGCGACCGGGACCACCCCGCGACGCTGGAGTTCCATCCACGGGTAGACGTTGGCGGGATAGCAATCGGCGTGGTAGACGACCTCGTCGCCCGGCCGCCAGTCGAGCCCGCCGGCAATGAGGCTGAGCCCGAGCGCGGTCGGGCCCTGGAGGCTGATTTCATCGCCCTGCGCGCCCGGCAACAGCCGCGCGGCGAGTTCGCGCGTCGCATCGACACGCTTGTTCACCGCCGCATAGTCCGACTCGCGCTCGGACGTGGCGGTGGCGTGGTCAATCTCTGCCTGGGCGACGCGGCGGGGGACGGTGGCGACGGCAGCGTGGGCGAGGAAAATCTGGTGGTTACAAACGGGAAACTCGCGGCGGCGCAGGGCTTCGTCGCTCCAAAGGCGGGATTCGTCCATGCCCCCAGCGTAGACGCGGGTGGCCGCTCCCGCGAGGGCGGGATGCGCCACCGCGCCGGGGGCCGGAGGCGCCCGATTCGGCTTGCTTCCGGCGCCACAAAATTGGTTCATGGCGCGCCGGGTGCCGGGACCAAGGAATGTGACGAGGCCGAGGTGCCGGCTCTGAACAACCCCCGCCCAAATGAATTCATCTTCCGCGATCGACATCGCCGCCGTGGGCGCCGAGCTGGCATCGCTCGCGGCGATCTCGGAACAGGCGGCGCCCGCGGTGACGCGGATCGTATTTTCGGATCACGACATGCTGGCGCGCGCCTTCGTGCAGGAACATTGCGTGGCCGCCGGCCTATCCGTGCGGCACGACGCGGTGGGCAATATGTTCGCGCGCTGGCCGGGCACCGAGCCCGCCGTGCCCGCCGTGGCGACTGGGTCGCACATCGACGCCATTCCGAATGCCGGAGCCTACGATGGGACGGTCGGCGTGGTGGGTGGTCTCGAGGCCATTCGCGTGCTCCAGCGGGCGGGATTCCGGCCGCGGCGCTCGATTGAGCTCCTCGTCTTCACGGCGGAAGAACCCACGCGCTTTGGTCTCGGATGCCTTGGCAGCCGGCTGCTCGCCGGCACGCTTAATCCAGCACTGGCTGACGCATTGCGCGATTCGACTGGGCGCACGCTGGCGGATTGGCGCGTGACGCGGGGTTTCGACGGTGCGCTGGAATCCGCTGGGCTCGACGCGGGGCACTATCACGCGTTTGTGGAATTGCATATCGAGCAGGGCGGGTCGCTCGAACGCGATGGCGTCGATCTCGGGGTCGTGGAGAAAATCGCCGCGCCGAGCAGCTTTCGCCTGGAACTCACGGGCGAGGGTGGACACGCCGGCGCCGTGATGATGCCGGGGCGTCGGGACGCGTTGCTCGCCGGAGCCGAAGTGGCGCTGGCCGTGGAACGCGCGGTGCGAGCGAGCGGCAGCGATGACACCGTTGGGACCACCGGAGTGTTCCGGATTGAACCGGGCGCGGTGAACAGCGTTCCGGCGCGGGCGCATCTCGAGATCGACCTGCGCGACACCGACGTCACCGCGCGGGAGAAGGCGCGTCGCGAAATCGAGGCGTCGATGGGGGAAATCTGCATGCGGCGCGGCGTGGAGGCGCGCTGGCAGGTGATCAACTCCGATCCGCCCGCGGTCTGCTCGGCGGCGATTCTCGCGGCGATTGAGTCGGCCGCTGCTGACTGCGGACTTTCCCACCGGCGAATGGTCAGCCGCGCGTATCACGACACGCTGTTCATGTCGCTGTTCGGTCCGGTGGCGATGATTTTCATTCCGTGCCACAACGGTTGGAGTCACCGGCCGGACGAGTATGCGTCGCCCATGCACATTGCCGGCGGAATCGCCGCCCTCGCTGGCGCCCTCCGGCGGTTGGCCGCATAATTGCTTTGCCGAATGGGTTGAAATCACTTTTTATTTTCCTATGGCCATCTTCACGATCCTGCTGCTGCTCGGCACGCTGTGCCTGCTGATCGGAACCATCGTCCTAATCGTCGGCGGCTTTCAGCAATCGATCGGTTGGGGGCTGGCGGTCCTGTTCCTGCCCTTTGCGGGCCTGATTTTTCTCTTCGTGCACTGGGAGAAGGGAAAGAACGGATTTCTCCTGATGGTGACCGGAGTCATATTTTACGTGGCTGGTTACGTCGCGATGCCCCCGAATGCGAAACCCGCCCTCGCGGCGATCGTCGCGGCCCGGACCGGTCAACCCATCCCGACCAGTCTCAGCGGATTATTTGGGGCGAAGCCCGCGGCGCCCGACGCCAAGGGCGGGGCGCCGGCGCCCGCCGCGGGAAAGGTGGGTTCGACCGCTCCAGCCGCCGCTCTCCCCGGCGCGACGGCGGTGACTGCACCGAACGCGCCCGCCAGTCTCGACAACGAGGCGCAGGTGCTGGCTGCTGTCGCCGAGCTCAACGACCGGGCGAAGCCTTTGATGGCGCGAAAGGAAGCCCTGAAGAATTCCGCCGACCAGCCGGCGATCTTCGCACTCGCCGAGGACATCAAGGCGTTTAATGAGCGATTGAAGGTTGTGACGACGCGCCAGGCCGAGCTCAACCAAGCCAAAACCGGAGTTGCGCCCGCCGCCTCTACCGCCCCAACGCCGAGTCCCGCTCCCACCGTGGCGCCCGGGGCGAGCCCGGTGATTCCGTCCACGGTGGTCATTCCGGCGTCCACGCCGGCACCAAAGAAAAAATAATCGCCACGGGATCGAATCGAATTGTTCCCGCGGCGCAGCTTGCGCCGTCGTCGCGAGTAAAGCACCATCGCCCGCATGGGTGTATCTTGGCGGGCGCGGCTCGATGGAAAATGGCGGATCCTGACGGGCGGCCTGCTCCTGGTGGGCTGCTATGTCGCGGGCAACGCGATTAAATCTGCGCTTGGGTTGATTATTCCCTCGGGTATCCTCGGCTTGCTGCTGCTGGCCGGGTTATTGGGCGCGGGTATCGTGCGACTCGCGTGGGTCGAGGAAGCTGCGTCCTGGTTCCTGTGGCTGCTGCCATTTTGGCTCCTGCCCGCGTTTGTCAGCGTCGCCGAAGACAAGCAGTTTTGGCGCGAGGGCGGAATCGTGTTTCTCGGCACCGTCATTTTTGGACTCGTGGTGCTTTGGGGATTTGTTGGCCACCTCGCGCAGTGGGCTTTCGCAAAGTTTCCGGTTGATTCTCTTGAGCCAGGACCATTGACCGAAGTGGAACAGCGCCGCGCCGCCGTTGAAATCGCGGAGGAGGACGTCCCATGACCGGCACCGTCATGGCGGCGTGGAGCCTTGCCACAGTCCTCGTCTATCTCGCGGCACGCTGGGTTTACGACCGAACGCGATTTCCGCTCCTGCATCCCATGCTGGTCGGGGTCGCCGTGCTCGCGATCGCCATCGAGGTGTTGGGCCGCACCTACGCGGAGTATCGCGGGGCGACGGAATGGATCGTCTGGTTGGCGGGTCCCGCGGTGGTGGCGATGGCGGTGCCGGTCTACCGGCTGCGGACATTGCTTCGCGCTCGGCTGCCGCTGATCGGGACGGTGATTGCGAGCGGCTTGATCTTTGGCTTCGCGAGCATGACGACCTTTCTCGGCCTGCTCGATGAGCCCCGCGAAGTGCGTCTCGCGGGGCCGCTGCATGCCATTACAAGTCCGGTGGCGCTGCCCATTGCGCGGCAGATCGGCGCCCGCCAGGACGCGATGATCGTCGGCGTGCTGACCGCGGGCTTGATCGGCGCGACCGTCGGACCGGCGTTGTTGCGTCTTCTCGGCGTGCGCGATCGGCGCGCGCGCGGGCTCGCGCTGGGCTGCGGCTCGCATGCCATCGGCGTGGCGCGCGCGCTGGAGGTGGATTCCGTCTGCGGCGCGTTTGCCACTCTCGGCATGATGGGCAACGCCATTCTTGGCGCGGTAATTTTTCCGTATCTCGCGCGCTGGTTTTTCTAACGGGAACTCGATCGACTATTTTTTCCCGGCAACATCGGCGGGCTTGAGCCGGGCGACCAACGCGTCAAAGCGAGGATCGCTGCGCAGCGAATCCCAGTCCGGATTCAACTTCAGCTCACCGTAGTTCAACGGGCTTGGCATGCGGACGAGCCGATCCAATTGCGCAAAGGCGATGTCCTTTTCTCCGACCATCGCGGCGGTGGTCGCGTAAAGCAGCGCGATAATCGCTCCATCCAGGGCGTCCTGTTCGATGGGCAGCATTTCGAGGGCGAGACGGCCTTCCCGCATGGCGTCCTCCTTCCGGCCCAACGCGGTGTCAGTCAACGCGAGCGCAATCAGCTCCTTTGGATCGTCGGGCTTGGCTGCCACGCGCTGGGCGGCCTCGGTGCGCGCCGAGAGGAACGCCGCTTCGGCGCCCTTGGGATCGTTCATGGCCAGGGCGACCTGTCCCACGTAGTACCCATAACTGGTGGGAAAGCCCGAGGTATCGATGTAGGCGGTGCGCGGCATGACCGCCAGGGCGGTCGCCATGGCCTGGGGGTTCCGCTCGAAGCGCGCGAGCAGCATCGAAAACGGCGCCAGGTTTGGTGCCGCCGCTGGATTTTTCGCGAGGATCGCCGCGATGGCTTCACGCAACGGGCCGGGGTCGGCGGTCCGTCCCACGCCAAGGATGGACGGGTAAATGAGGACTTCGGGAATCTTTAGGTTCAGCGAGAGGAGCGCCCTCGAAATCCGGGCTGCGTCGGCGTCCATCCGCTGCAAAGCGTAGGAGGATGCCAGCTCCACGAGGGTTGAGAGGTCGCGCGGATTCAACTCCCGCGCGCGCTCCATGTTGCGATTGGATTCTGTCCAGCGACCCTGACGCCGATCGATCAGGCCGGTGCGGAAATAGACGTCCACCTCATTGGGCAAGGCGCGTTGCGCCAGGGCCAGATGCTCACGCGCCCGGTCGTAATCCCGGTATCCCCAATAGAAGTGTCTGGCCTGCGCAAGGTGCGTCTCTCCGGCGTCGGGGCGAACGCGGACCGCCTCGTCGACCGCGGCTTTGGCCAGCGCCAGGCGGGCGGGCGTCCGATCCAAGTTGAACCAATAGAGAAAATCATGCGCGTTTTCCAGCTGGACGTAAGCGATGGAAAAATTGGGATCGCGGACCACCGCCTCGTTCAACAAGCGGATGGCCTCGAGCGTGCTTTCCTTTGCCTTGATCGAGTCGAAGTAGCCCGTCGATGCCTGCCGGGCCCGGAGAAAGAGATCATACGCTTCGAGGTCCTTCGTCGGCCGCTCGGCCAGCGTTGCCTTCTCCTCCGGCGTGAGTCGCGCCTTGAGCTGGCCGGCAATGTTTTCCGCGATCTGGCTCTGAATGCCGAACACATCTGCGAGGTCGCCGTCATACCGATTGGCCCACACGTGCGCGTCGGTGCGCGCGTCGATGAGCTGGGCATTCACCCGCACCTTGCCTCCGACGCGCTGGACGCTCCCTTCCAGCACGTACGCCACGCCAAGGGCCTGCCCGATCTCGCGGAGATTGCGGCCGGCCGAATTCTTGTACTGCATGACGGAGCTGCGGCTGATGACCTTGAGCTCGGCGATGCGGGCCAGGTCCGTCAAAATCTCGTCCTGGATGCCGTTGGCGAAATAGGCGTTCTCCTGATCGCTGCTGAGATTTTCGAACGGCAACACGGCGACGCTTTTCTCAGGGGTCACGGCCGCGCTCTTTTCCGGCACCGCGGCGGGCGGTGGGGCCTGGGTCCGGCGCATCAGTTGCCACCCCGCGAGGGCTGCGAGAATCGCGACCGCGCCGATCGCAACTGGAAGCAGTCGTGAACGTTTCCGCGGGACAAGTTCGGGGATGAAAACGGCCGTGCCGGGCCGGGTAATGGGCAGCGTCGCATCGGTCGCGTTCGTCTCTTCGGTCCGATCCGAGCCCACCGTCGCGGCGAACCCCGGTACCGAACCACCGCCGGCCGTACTGCCTCGGCGCAGGATTTTCTTTAGCGCCGCGAGCAGCTCGGGATAATTCTTGGGCCGCTCCGCGGGGTTCTTGGCGAGCATCCCTCGGAGCAGTCCGTCGACGTCTGGCGGCACGCCCGCCGCCGGGAGTCTTTCCCACGCGGGAGGACTTTGCATTTGTTGGCTCAACACCTGGAACGAAGTGCCTTCGAACGGCGGCCGACCCAACAGGAGATACCAAAGCGTGACTCCGAGGCTGTAAATGTCCGAGCGGGCATCGAGCGGCTCGCCCGCGGGCGAGATTTGCTCCGGGCTCATGTAGTTCGGCGTGCCCACGGGTCCATGACCGGACAGCGAAATCGCCGCCCCCTGTTCCTCGGCCACGATGCTCTTGGCCAGGCCGAAATCGATCACCTTCACGAGCAACCCGTCATCGTCCTCATCTTCGGCCGCCGACTCGGGCAGGTGCGCGAGCATCAAATTCGCCGGCTTGATGTCGCGATGGATCAAGCCACGGTCATTGGCCGCCGCCAGACCCTGTGCGGCTTGCAGAATGATGCGCAGGGCCAGTCGCACCGGCAGCGGACCGCGCCGTCGGACAAAGGCCTCGACCGTCTCGCCGTCAACAAATTCCATCGCGTAAAAAAACCGGCCGGGCGCGTCGTTGAGAAACACGACCCCCGCCACATTCGGGTGATGCACCTGCGCGGCGGTCCGCGCCTCACGCAGAAACAGGGCCTGGGTCTTGGGATCGTCGACCTGTCCGGGTGTGATCACCTTGAGCGCCACCTCCATGCGCAAGCGTGCGTCGACCGCCTTGTACGTCACCCCCATCGCGCCGCGGCCGAGCTCCCACGGGCGGCCGTCGGGCTGTTTCAACACGCGGTAGTGACCGTAGGTGAGCGATTTCTTTCCCGAAGGTGAAGGCATGGATATCGGCGGGAGGTTCGCGTGGCTGCGCGGGAAATGCCAATGCGAAAATGCGCACCGCTAAGTCGCCGCCGCTATTTCTTCGCGGCGGGATCCGTCGGCTTGAGCCGGGCGACAAGAGCGTCAAAGCGAGGATCGCTGCGCAGCGAATCCCAGTCCGGATTCAACTTCAGATCGCCGTAACTCAACGGGCTCGGAATCCGGGCGAGTCGATCGAGCTGCTCGAAGGCGAGATCCTTCTCCCCGACCCACGCGGCGATCTGCGCATCGATCAGCAACAAGATGGCTCCGTCCAGCGCGTCGCGATCGATGGCCAACATCTCGCAGGCGAGGCGCCCCGCCCGCAGGGCATCGTCGTGCCGGCCCAGGCCTGCATCAATCACCGCGAGAATAATGAGCGCCTTGGCATCGTCGGGCTGCGCCGCCACCCGCTGCCCGGCCTCGGCGCGCGCCGACTGGAATGCGGCCTCGGCGCGCTTGGGGTCGTTGAGCATCCGGGCCGCCCGCCCTTCGTAATAACCATACGGAATGACAAAACCCGAGGCGTCGGAGTAGCCGCTGCGCGGCAGCGCGGCCAGGACGCGGGCGAGGGCGGCGGGGTCGCGCTCGAACAGGGCAACGTCCAAGGCGGCCGAGGCGAGGTTTGGCGCGAACGCCGGATTTTTCGCGATCAGCGACAAGATGGTGTCACGCAAGGGAACGGGATTTGCGCTCCGGGCCAGGATGGCCTGCGACGGGAAGATCAGAATTTCCGGATCTTTCGGATCCAGCGCAAGCATGAGCTTCAACACCCGGGCTTCGTCGTCTTGCATCCGCTGGAGGACGTAGCTGCTCGACAACTCAACCAGCGTTTTGAGGTCGCGCGGATTCAGCTCTCTCGAGCGCTCCAGGTTGCGATTGGACTCCTGCCAGCGCCCCTGCCGGCGGTCGATCAGGCCATTCAGATAGTAGACTTCCGCGCTGTTGGGGAGAACCCGCTGCGCCGCGGCGAGTTGCTCGCGCGCCCGGTCGTAATCTCGGTAACCCCAATAGAAATGCTTCGCTTGGGCGAGATGGGTTTCGCCCGCGTCGGGTCGCAGGCGAATCGCCTGATCAATCGAAGCTTTGGCCAGCGCCAGCCGGGCCGGCGACCGTTCGAAGTTTTGCCAGTACAGCAAATCATGGTTCTGGGCTTGCAGGACGTGAGCCGCGAAGAAATTTGGGTCGCGCGCGGTGGCTTCTTCAGCCAATCGAATCGTTTGCAGCAAATCCGCCTTCCCCGTGATCAGATTAAAGTTTCCGTCGCCCAGCTGCCGCGCCTTCAGGTACAAATCATACGCTTGGACGTCGGTGGTTGGTCGCTCGGCGAGCGTCGCTTTCTCCGCCGGTGAAAGCCGCGCCTTGAGCTGACTGGCAATGTTTTCCGCGATCTGGCTCTGGATGCCGAACACATCCGCGATTTCGCCGTCGTAGCGATTCGCCCACACGTGCGCGTCCGTGCGTGCGTCAATGAGCTGGGCCGTCACGCGCACCTTGCCGCCGGCGCGCTGGACGCTGCCTTCCAACAGGTACGCCACCCCGAGGGCCTGCCCAATCTCGCGTAGGTTGCGGTTCGCGCCGCTCTTATATTGCATGACGGAACTGCGGCTGATGACCTTGAGCTCCGCGATGCGCGCGAGATCGGTGAGAATCTCATCCTGGATGCCGTTCGCAAAAAAGGCGTTGTCCTGATCGTTGCTCAGATTGTCGAAGGGCAGCACGGCGACGCTCTTCTCGGGCACGCCCGCGGTCGTCGTGCTCGCGGTCCGACGCAGCATTTGCCACGCGGCGAGGGCCGCGATGATCGCGACCGCACCGATCGCGACCGGAAGCAGTCGCGAACGCGTTCGCGGCGCGTTCGGCTGCTCCGGCGCGGAACCAACGACGGTCGTTCCGGGTCGGCCTATCGGAAGCGTTGCATCCGTTGCAGGTGTCCCGCCGGTCGCATTCGAACTCGGCAACCCTGCGAGCACTGGCGTCGGACCGCCGGTCGTGCTGCCGCTGCGCAATATTTTCTTCAGCGCGGCAACGAGCACCGGATAATTCGGCGGGCGATCCTCCGGTCGCTTGGCCAGCATGGCGTGCAACAGCGCGATCACATCCGGCGGCAGGCGCGCGGCGTGGAGTTTTTCCCATGGGGGCGGGCTTTGCAATTGCTGGCTGAGCACTTGGAAAGAAGTGCCGTCGAACGGCGGACGGCCCAACAGGAGATGCCACAGCGTCACGCCAAGACTGTAAAAATCCGTGCGGGCATCCAGCGGTTCGCCCGCCGGGGAGATTTGCTCCGGGCTCATGTAATTCGGCGTCCCCACCGGGCCGTGTCCCGTCAACGAAATCGCCGCACCCGCTTCCTCGGCAACGATGCTCTTGGCCAGCCCGAAATCGATCACCTTCACCAACAACCCATCGTCTTCCTCCGCGTCGGTTCCGGCTTCGGGCGCGTGCGCCAGCATCAGATTCGCCGGTTTGATGTCGCGATGGATCAGCCCCCGCTCATGGGCGGCGGCGAGTCCCTGCGCCGCCTGGAGAATAATGCGCAAGGCAAGTCGCACGGGAAGCGGTCCGCGCCGCTTGACGAACGCTTCCACCGTTTCGCCCTCGACAAACTCCATCGCATAAAAGAATTCGCCGGGGACGTCGTTGAGGTACACAACGGTCGCAATGTTTGGATGATGGACCTGCGCCGCCGCGCGGGCCTCGCGCAGGAAAAGGGCCTGCGTTTTTGGGTCGTCGACCTGGCCCGGCGTGATGACCTTGAGCGCCACGTCGACGCGAAGGCGCTCGTCGAACGCCTTGTACGTTACGCCCATGGCCCCTCGCCCCAGCTCCCAAGGGTGGCCGTCGGCCTGCGTTTGCACGCGATAGTGCGCGAAGTGGAGCGCTTCCTTTCCGGAGGGCGAAGACATGGAGAAGGCCGCAAGTTTCGCGTGCGCGCACGGAAATTGCCAATGCGAAAGTGCGCGGCGCCGGGCGGCGCAAGGCCGGCTCATGGGTTCGGGTGATCGGCCGGACGCGGTCCTGCATCTCCGCTCGGGCGTCGGAAGACTGCGGAACCCCGGATATTACGGCCGGATAAATTTGCCGGCGGAGCCCTTCAACTTTCCGCCGCCGGTTTTGAGCATCCAGGGTTCCCCCGACCAGCCAACCCGCCACCTGGCGTTGGGGGAATTGTCCGAGCTTTCACTCGATCGGAGGGATGATTTGTAAGTCCGAGGGCGAGATGGGAGCCGAAGAGAATGCGAGGAACGGCGCAATTGCCGGCCTCGCGCAATACTCCAAAACTTCCCTGCCATGCTCGAAACCATCGCCATCATTCTCGTCATCCTTTGGCTGCTCGGCCTCGTCACGTCGTACACCATGGGCGGATTCATTCATATCCTGCTCGTCATCGCGCTTGTGGTTATCGTTCTGCGCGTCATTCAGGGTCGCCGACCGCTTTAGGACGGCGCATTATAATTCGGCGACGCCGATTTCGGCGATGCGGACATCGCGGACTTGATCGCCCGGCTCGATCCGGACGCTGCCGCGAAAGCATTTTCCCGCCAGCAACAGCGGCAGCCATTCGCGGTCGTCGTCCCACATTTCGTCGTACGGTAGCGCCGCGGTGGAGTGCCACACCGGGACGGCTTCGTCGGTCTCGATCGGCTCGCCTTCGAAGCGCGGCGCAACGAACACCCCGCAGCGGACAACTTTCGCGCCCACGAAATCGAACGTCAGTTCGCCGCGCAGCTCGAGGTCGAGCGGCGTGACACCAATTTCCTCGCGCGTTTCGCGCACGGCCGATTCTCGCATGGTCTCCCCCGGTTCCACTTTTCCGCCCGGGCCATTAATCCTGCCTGCGCCCACCCCCCGCTTTTTCCGGATGAGCAGGATGCGCCCTTCCTGGACGACGTAACAAAGGGAAGCTTCGGACATGGGACGCGGACCCTCGTCCCGCGCGGCTGCGCGCACAACCTTCATCGGCGTCCTGGCGTGACAGTTTTGGCACGTGGTTTTTTGGTGGTCGCAGGCTGGCAGCGCGGGCACCAGCAGGTCGTCCGGCCGCCGATGGCCTCGCGAAGCAGCGCGGTGCGGCAGCGCGGGCAACGTCCGCCGTTGCGCCAGCGGTGCGGGAAGAGCCACGAGGGTGGGTAATTCCAATCGGCGTCGATGCGCCGAATCGATTCGCGGCAGACGTGCCGGACTTCGCGCCAAAGAATCCACATTTCAGTTTCGGAGATCGTTCCCGCCCGCGCCGCCGGATGCAGGCGCGCGCGCCAGAGGATTTCGTCAGCCATCCAGTTTCCCACGCCCGGGAACCGTTCCTGCATCAGGAGCACCGCCTTGAGCGGAGCGTTGCGGCGACGCTGCAGAAAGGCGGTGAGCGCGGCGGGCGTGAACGCGGGCGACGTTAGATCGGGGGCGAGGGCCGACCACCACGCGGGCTCGTCCGCGCCGGCGTGAAACAGAACGCGACCGAAATGGCGGATGTCGCGAAAGACCAGCGCATGCTGCTTCTGCCAGAGCACAAGATGATCGTGTTTGCCGGGCGTGAATCCACTTGCGGCCTCGAGGTGCAGGCTTCCTTCCATGCCGAGGTGAAGGCCGAGCCAGTGCGAGGATCCGGATGGATCCGTGGGGTCACCAAAGACGAAGGCCATTTGCTTTCCGCGCGCGATCGAACGCATGAGCGTGCGTCCGTTGAGCGCGCGGGTGAGCGCGGCGGGATGGAGGCCGCGAAACACGCGGTTGCGAGCCTGCAACGAGACGCGGAGGATGGAACCGCCGAGAGCGGGGTCCCAAATGCGGCGGCTTAATTCGACTTCAGCGAGTTCCGGCATGAAGGAAAACTAAGTTGCGAGTCAAGGGGGTCTCGATATGATCCACGTCCCGCGCAGCCCAAAAGCCAGGGTAGCTCAGCGGTAGAGCAGGGGACTCATAAGCCCTTGGTCGGGAGTTCGATTCTCCCCTCTGGCATTTTTTCGGACTTGGCCGGGCAATCTCACGGGACCGCGAGGGCGTTCTTGATGCGCCGCGCTCCGTCCGGCACGGACTTCTCGAAATCCCGCCACGACGCGGCCTTTGCGAACCGCTGCCAGAGCAACCACTGTTCTTCATCGAGATCCAGCACCGCCGCGTTGCTCGCGAGGTAGGCACGGGCCAGCGCTTCGTCGTCGGCCTTGACCGCTTCGAGCGCAAATTTCTCGAGTGAGGCGCCCACCTCGACCACGATTCGTTTTTGGTCCGGCGTCAGCGTGTTGAACGTGGTTTTGGAAATCATCAGCGGGGCGAAAAAATAGAAAATGGACCGGTTGCGCGGGGTGGTGACCGCCCGGCAGTATTCCTCGAGATGAAAAGCCACGAGGGACGTGGACGCCGAGACCGCGGCATCGAGGCGACGCTCGCGAAAAGCCGGCCGGATGTCGCTTGACGGCATCGTGAGCATCTTCGCGCCAGCCGCGGAAAATATCGCATCGACGCCCTTGCCGGCGCCGCGCACGCGCAGATCGCGCACGTCATCGGGGACGGTGACGGGTCGAATCAGCGACACGATTCCCGCGGCCTCCCAGACCCAGGTCAAAATGATGGCCCCGTTCTTATCCAATGCCGCGGCGAGGTCTTGCCCGGCGGGCTGGCCTTTCCAGCGCATCCCTTGCTCGTAGTCGCGGATGACGCCGGGAAGTTGTGCGACCGCCACTTCCGGCACTTTCGCGAACAGATTGTTCATCGGCGTGAGACAAAGATCCATCGTCGATTTTTGCAGCGCGTCGACGTAATCCTCCGGCCGGACCAGCTTGTTGTCCGGGTAAACCTCAAATCTCAGCGAACCGTTGGTGCGCCTTTCAACCTCGGCCGCAAACTTCCGGCAGAGCCGATCGCGAAAATCCCCCGCGTCCGCGGTGCCGCCCGGAAATTGATGCCCAATCTTGAGGACACGTCCGCCCGCCGCGGGCAGGGGCGTCTGGGCCCAGCCTGTGCCGGTGCACGCCAGTTGCACCGCAATTCCGATCGCAACCATCCGGGAGAGGAATTTCATTTTCAGCGCGCACGATGGGAAAGCACAGGCTCAAGCGGAGCACATTCTGCACCCGGCGTTCGGCACTACGCCTCGATCGCACATTGGCACGCAACGATGGTCGACACGATGCGCGTGGTGGCGTCGTCGGCACGGCTCGTGAGCACGACCGGGACGCGCGCCCCCAGCACCACGCCGGCGGCCCGTGCGCCCGCGAGGTAGCACAGCGCTTTGAACAGGATGTTGCCCGATTCGATGCCGGGGACGAGCAGGATGTCAGGCGACCCGGCGACACTCGAGACAATGCCTTTGATGCGCGCCGCTTCCGTCGAAATCGCGATGTCAAAGGCCAGCGGTCCGCTCAGGTCTGCGCCGGTGATTTCCCCGTGCTGCGCCATCTCGCAAAGCGCGGCCGCGTCGGCGGTGGCGGGCAGGCCTGCGGTCACGGTCTCGACCGCCGAGAGGATCGCGAGCTTGGGGCGCTCCACGCCGAGGGCCTGGGCCAGATCGATGCAGTTCTGGGCGATGTCGCGCTTCGTCTTGAGGTCGGGCGCAATGTTCACGGCCGCGTCGGTGATGTGCAGGAGCTTCGGGTACTTCGGAATGTCCATCACGAACGAATGGCTGATACGTCGTCCCCGGCGCAGGCCGGCTTCGCGGGACACGACGACCGACATCAGTTCGTCGGTGTGCAGGCTTCCCTTCATGAGCAAGCTGACGAGTCCTTCACCGACGAGGGCGGCGGCGCGGCGGGCTGCCTCGTTCGGCGTGGCCGCGGGTTCAAAGGTCGCGCCGGTCAGAGCGATCTGATTCGCTTCGGCGAGCGCCCGAATCTGCTGCGCGGGTCCGACGAGGATGGGGCGAATCAATCCCAGTCGCGCGGAATCCATCGCGCCAGCGATCGCCTCCGCGCTGCACGGGTACACGACGGCCGCCGGTCGCGGGCCGCGTTCCTGGCAGATCGCCAGCAGCGGATCGTAGAGGCGATACGTCGTCATGCTTGAATTGGATCGACTATCTGCGTGCGGGAGATTTCGGCTTCTTCCGCCGCGCGCGGGAAGCCGTGGCTGGGACGGACGGCTGAAAGCTTGTCGTCAGGGCGGCCGCTGCGGTGCGCAGCGCCGGCAAATGGTCGAGACTCTGTACGTGCGACATGCGCGCCAGCGGGGCCTGCAACGCGAGGGTCGCGATCAAGCCCCCCGCGCGATCCACCACGGGCACGGCCAGGCAGATGATGCCGGCGAGCAACTCCTCGCGATCGGCGCTCCAGCCCTCCGCGCGAATCCGGGCCAGTTGGCGCTCCAGTTCATCGGCCCGGGTGATGGTGTGCGGAGTGTGGCGCTCGTACGGCCCCGGCCCGATGAGTTTCTCCCAGCGGGAACGCGGCAGCCGGCTCAGGAAAAGTTTGCCGCCCGACGTGCAATGTAACGGCACGCGTGAGCCGGGCGCGAGATGCAGGCGCAACGGCCAGGACGTTTCAACCCGGTCGATATACATCAACTGCCGGCCATCGAGCATGGCGACATTGCACGTCTCGCCGATTTTCTCCACCAGGCGCTGGAGAATGGCGTGCTGCTCGGATCGGAGCATGGAGTTTTGCATGACCCCCAGCGCGAGTTCCGCCAGGCGATGGCCCACGGTGTAACGTCGGTCGCCCGGTTCGCGCACGAGCATTCCGGAACTCTCAAGCTGGGTGAGGATGCGAAAGGCCGTGGGCTTGGAAAGTCCGGTGGCGCGCGCGACGTCATCAAGGGCGCAGGGTTCCTTGGCCGCGACGACGACTTCGAGGATGAGGAAGGCTCGGAGCGCCGCGGATCCAAATGGTTCCGGCGCCGCCACGGCGCGGGCGCTGATCTTCGCGGACTTTGTCGGGGTGCGCTGCATCCCCGTACGATGGGCCACCCGCGCCCGCTTTTCCGCCCTTGGCTTGTGCATGGCCTCATTTTGAATAAAAAATATGAAAACGAAATGAAATATTTCATTTTTAGAAAATAATTCTTGCCGAGCGGCCGCGTTCGGGGCAAAACGGGTCGCGCTGACGCCCCCGTCCGGCCGACGTCTGTTCCCATTCCATCCCATTCTCCACCGTCCATGAGTCCTCAAAAAATCCGCATGTCCCCCAGCGAAGCGTTTGTCGAAACTCTCGTCGCGCAGGGGGTGAAGGAGGTCTTCGGCATTGTCGGCTCGGCCTACATGGATGCGCTCGACCTCTTTCCGCTGGCCGGCATCCGCTTTATTTCCGTGGCCCACGAACAGGCGGCCGCGCATGCGGCCGATGGCTTTTCGCGCGTGACCGGTCGGCACGGCGTGTGCATCGCGCAGAACGGGCCCGGCATCACCAACTTCGTCACCGCGGTCGCGGCGGCGTACTGGGCGCATTCCCCGATTGTCGTCATCACGCCGGAATCCGGCAGCCTCTCGATGGGGCACGGGGGATTCCAGGAAACCGAGCAGATGCCGATCTTCTCGAAGATCACCAAATATCAGGTGCACGTGAGCTCGCCGCATCGGCTGGCGGAGCTCACGCACCGTGCGTTTACGCTCGCGCTGGCCGAGCGCGGTCCCGCGCAGATCAACATCCCGCGCGATTATTTCTACGGCGACGTCGAGGTCGCCATCCCGCAGCCGCAGATCATTGAGCGCGGACCCGGCGGACCGGAGTCGCTCGAAGCCGCGGCGAAGCTGCTGGCCGGGGCAAAATTCCCGGTCATCCTCGCCGGCGGCGGCGTGATTTTTTCCGGCGGCGTGGCGGAATGCAAGGCGCTCGCGGAGTATCTCAGCGCGCCGGTCGTCAACAGCTACCTGCACAACGACTCGTTTCCCGCGAGTCATCCGCTCGCCTGCGGCCCGCTGGGCTACCAGGGCTCGAAGGCAGCGATGAAGCTGATGGCCAAGGCGGACGTGGTCCTGGCCCTCGGTTCGCGCCTTGGGCCCTTCGGCACGCTGCCGCAACACGGCCTCGATTACTGGCCGAAGAACGCGAAGATCGTGCAGATCGACGCCGACCACCGCATGCTCGGCCTCGTGAAGCCAATCTCCGTCGGGGTCTGCGGTGACGCCCGACTCGCCGCGGCGGACATTCTCCAACGGCTCAAAAAGCTGGGCGGCGAGCGTCCGCGGAATGAAGCGCGCCTCCACGAAATCAAAGCGGAGAAAGACGCGTGGCGCGATGAACTGGCCAATTGGCCGTCGCCCAACGAGCCCGGGAAGATCGGTCCCCGCCGCGCGCTCGCGGCGCTGGCGAAGGCCATGCCGAAGAACGCCATGGTCGCGACCGACATCGGAAATGTCTGCTCGGTCTCGAACAGCTACCTGCACTTCGAAGAGCCCGGCAGTTTCATGGCGGCGATGAGCTTTGGAAATTGCGGTTACGCGTTCCCGACGGCGATGGGCGCCAAGGTTGGCCGGCCCGATCGTCCGGCCATCGCATATGTCGGCGACGGCGCCTGGGGCATGAGCCTGGCGGAAGTGATGACGTGCGTGCGCGAGGATATTCCCGTCGTTGGCGTGATCTTTAATAACCAGCAATGGGGCGCCGAAAAGAAAAACCAGGTTGATTACTTCGGTGATCGTTTCGTGGGCTCGAATCTCACAAATCCGGACTTTGCTGACGTCGCGAAGGCGATGGGCGGTAACGGCATCACGGTTTCGGACGAGGACGAAGTCGGCGATGCACTCCGGGAGGCCGTCGCGTCCAACAAGTGCACGATCGTGAACATTAATCTCACGCGTGAACTGGGCGACCCGTTCCGCCGCGATGCCTTCAAGCAGCCGAAGCGCATCCTGGACAAATACAAGGCGCACAGCGCGCCGGGCATTTAATCTGAGCTTTCTGGAAAGAACGTTTCCGTCCCCGCGATCGCTGTCTCATCGGTTTGCGACGGTGCATCACCACTCCAAAATCCCGCCGGCATTCCGCCGTCTCCCATCGTCCTCCCCATGAACCGATTCTTCAGATACCGCTACGGCGTGATTGGCATCCTGTGCGTGATGTATTTCATCACGTACATCGACCGCGTGAACATCTCCGTGGCCGGGCCGGAGATTGCCAAGGCGCTTGGCTTGAATAAGACGCAACTCGGATTCGTCTTCTCCGCCTTCGCTTATCCGTACGCCGCGATGCAGATTCTCGGCGGGTGGTTTTCGGACAAGTACGGTCCGCGCTTCACGTTGACGCTGCTGGGAGTCATCTGGTCGGTGGCGACGATTTGGACGGGATTTTCCGGCGGAATCCTGACCCTGGTTCTTTCGCGCGTCCTCCTGGGCATCGGCGAGGGCGGGGCCTTTCCCACGGCCACGCGGGCATTCACCTGGTGGCTGCCGAAAGGCGAACGCGGCTTCGCGCAGGGCATCACGCACAGCTTTGCGCGGCTCGGCGGCGCGGTGACACCCCCGATCGTGGCGTGGCTGGTCCTCGCCCGCGACTGGCGTTTCGCGTTTATCTCCCTCGGCATGGTCAGCCTGCTTTGGGTGGTGTGGTGGTATTTCTGGTTTCGTGATTCACCCCTGCAAAAGAAGGGTGTCTCACCGCAGGAAATCGATGAAATCGGCGCGGCGGTAATCGCGCAATCGTCGAAGAAGGCGCCCCCCACGCCGTGGGCGGAGATGATCCGGCGCATGTGGCTCGTGACCTTCGTGGATTTTTGTTACGGCTGGTCGTTGTGGGTGTTTCTGACGTGGCTGCCTTCTTTCTTCGCCGACACTTACAAGGTCGACCTGAAAAAGATGGCGCTCTTTTCCACGCTGACGCTGCTCGCCGGAGTCGTGGGTGACACGCTCGGCGGCGTTTTGTCCGACTTCATCTACCGGCGGACGGGCAATCTGCGCCTGGCGCGCCTAAGCCTCCTCATCGTCGGCCTGGGCGGTGCGGTTTGTTTCATGGTTCCGGCTCCGTTCGCGAAATCGGTGGAAACCGCCGTCTGGCTGCTCGCCGGCGCTTTCTTCATGATCGAGCTGACGAATGCCGTGCTCTGGAGCCTCCCGATCGACATTGCGGGCCGCTACGGCGGGACCGCGGCGGGAATGATGAATACGGGCTTTGGCGTCGCGGGCATGATTGCGCCGGTCGCGTTTGGTTTCCTGATTCAAAACACCGGCAACTATAAACTGGCATTTCTGCTTTCGGCCGGCCTGCTCGCCATCGGCGCGATCTGTGCCTTCTTCATCAACCCGAACAAGCATGTCGTCGATCCCACCGAGGCACCGGTCGCCCCGACTACGGCGCCGACGGCCGGCTGATTCTGCAAGTCAATGGAACCGACCAATGAGTCATCGCCGGCCGTGCAACTTGTGCGCTCGCTCGTCGAGCGAGCAGGGGCGGCGCAGCGGGCCTTCGAGCGATACGATCAGGCCGCGGTGGATGAAGTCGTGACCGCCGCCGGCTGGGCCATCGTGGAACCCGGCCGCAATCGGCTGCTCGCGGATCTCGCGGTCGCGGACACCGGCCTGGGCAAGGCGGAAGACAAGTTCACGAAAAACCGGCGCAAGACGATGGGATTGCTGCGCGATTTACGCGGGGTGAAAACGGTCGGCGTCATCGCCGAATTTCCCGAGCTCGGCCTCGTGGAGATTGCGCGCCCGGTGGGCGTGGTGGCGGCCGTGACGCCTTCCACGAATCCGGGCGCGACGCCCGCAAACAAGGTCATCAATGCGTTGAAGGGACGGAACGCGGTCATCCTTTCGCCGTCCCCGAAAGGTTGGAGCACCTGCGCGAAGCTGCTCGAATTCATCCACGCGGAACTCGATCGCGTGGGTGCCCCGCGCGATCTCGTGCAGATGCTGCCCGCGCCGGTGACGAAGGAAACCAGCGCGGAATTGTTGCGGCAGGCCGACCTCGTGGTCGTGACTGGCTCACGCGCAAACGTGCGGGCCGCCGCGGTCTCCGGCACGCCGGCGTTCGGCGTGGGGGCGGGAAACGTGGTCTCGATCGTGGACGAGACCGCCGATCTCCCAAGTGCGGCGGAATTAATCCGGCAGTCCAAGACGTTCGACCACGCGACGAGTTGCTCGTCGGAAAATTCGGTCATCGTCGTCGAGGCCGTTTATGATGCGATGCTTGCCGCCCTGCGGCGCGAGGGCGCCGTGATGCTTGACTCCGCGGAAAAAGCCACGCTGCAGGCGGTCATGTTCCCGGGTGGAAAGCTTTCGGCGATCGCCACCGCGCAGAGCGCCGCGCGCGTCGCGGAAATCGCCGGACTGGCCCGGTCTGATTTGCGCGATGCGGCAATTTTGATGGTGGAAGAGAACGGCGTGGGTCCGGGCCATCCTTTCTCCGGGGAGAAGCTTTCGCCCGTGCTCGCCGTGTACCGGGCGCGTGACTTTGACCACGCCGTCGAAATCACGGCGGCAATCTACGCGTACCAGGGCGCCGGGCATTCGGTGGGAATGCATTCGCGCGACGACGCGCGCATCCTCCGCCTTGGATTGGAGCTGCCAGTCTGCCGCGTCATCGTGAACCAGGCCCATTGTTACGCCACGGGCGGCAGCTTTGACAATGGCCTGCCGTTCTCGCTTTCGATGGGCTGCGGCACGTGGGGCCGGAATAATTTTTCCGAGAATCTGAATTACCGGCACTATCTGAATATTACGCGCATTTCCCGCACGATTCCGCCGCGCGAGGTGACGGACGAGGAGTTGTTCGGCGCCTACCGGAAAAAGCACGGCGTTTAGGAGCGTATTGAAATACTGGCATGACCCGCGTTGCAGTCGATTTTTGGCTTGGGCAAGGAGCGCGCGAAGCGGCTGGATCCAAGGCGATCCTGCCCGAGCGCGGCGACGCCGCCCAAGCGAAGAAGCGGCGCAACCCGGAGGGCGAACGTGGCTTGGGCCGTCTGCCGGCGTTGCTCGTCGGTCGCGGGGTTGATGGAACCCGCTCCCTCCTCACGCCACCGCCCGCCAGCCCAAGCGACGCTCGCGCGGGCCATGCCAGTATTTCAACAGGCTCCTAGTCGCCCCGTCCCGATGCTTCGCACGATTCGCGCCCATCTGGATCATCGCGCCGCCACGCAACCGGACCGCGTCTTTCTGATCGCACCGGAGACGGGCGCAATCCTGACGTACGGCGACTTGCAGCGTCACGCGCGCGCTCTGACCGCGCAGTTGCTGGCCTTGGGCGTGCGCCCTGGGGAAAAGGTTTCGTTGATGATGTGCAACGGTTACCAAACCGGTGCGCTCCTGCTCGGCATCATGTACGGCGGGTTCACGGTCGCGCCGATTAACCTGCTCTCGCAAGCCTCCCAACTCCGCTACGTTCTCGAACACTCGGACACGCGCGTCGTCTTTGCCCACGGCGCGGAAATGGGCCGGCTGCGCGAGGCAATCGCGGCCATCGGTCGCGACATCACGATCTTGGAAATCGATGTCGACTCGACCGCTCTTCCTCCGGCCAATCCTCTTTCGGCGGAGCAACTGCCCCGGGTCACCCCGCCGGACGACGCGCTGTTGATGTATACGTCCGGCACGACCGGCCAGCCGAAGGGGGTTTTGCTCTCGCACCAGAACGTCGTCGCCGGCGGCGAGTACACGAGTGCGGCGCACGCCCTGACGGAAAGTGACCGCGTGCTCTGCGTCCTGCCTCTCTACCACATCAATGGGCAGATTGTGACGGCGGTCGCGCCGCTCGTCAGTGGAGGCAGCGTGGTCCTTCCGCGCAAATTCAGCGCGACGAACTACTGGCAGACCGCGCGCGAACACGGATGCACCTGGCTGAATTTTGTGCCGACGATCGTTTCGTATTTGTTGAATGCCCCGGGGCCGCTCGCCAGGGGGGTCAAAGTTCCTTCCGTTCGATTTGCGCGCAGTGCCAGCGCGCCGCTCCCGCCGGAGTTGCACCGCGCTTTTGAGGAGAAGTTTGGCATCGGCATCATCGAAACGATGGGCATGACGGAGACCGCGGCACCCTGCTTCACCAACCCGCTCGATCCGGCTAAGCGCAAGTACGGAAGCCCTGGCATCGCGTTCGGCAACGAGGCCAAGATCGTGGATCTGGAAGGCCGCGATGTGCCGGACGGAACCCCCGGAGAGATTTGCATCCGCGGGGATAACGTTCTCGCCAGCTATTACAAGAATCCCGAAGCGACGGAAAAATCATTTTACGCCGGCGGCTGGCTGCGCTCGGGCGATCTTGGTTATCGCGACCCGGACGGATTCTATTTCGTGACCGGCCGGTTGAAGGAATTGATCATCAAGGGCGGGGAGAACATCGCGCCGCGCGAGATTGACGAGGCGTTGATGAAGCATCCTGCGGTGCTGGAAGCAGCCGCCGTCGGCATTCCCGATCCACATTACGGACAGGAGATCATGGCCTGCGTGATCCTCAAGTCGGGATGCGCCTGCCTGGAAGCGGAACTGCGGGAATTCGCGCTGGCGGAACTCGGAAAGTACAAGACTCCCAAGGTGCTTCTCTTCGTGGACGACCTGCCGCGCGGTCCGTCGGGCAAGGTGCAACGGCTCAAGCTCGCGGAACTCCATTCATGATTTCCGAGTTCAAAACAGCGGGGTTTCTGCCCGGTCTGCTTTTTTCGGCAGTCGTCGCGACCGCTGGGTATTGGGTCGCGAAGCTTCCGATCTTGAACATCATCGGCCCGCTGGCGGTAGCGCTGGTGATCGCGATGATCATCCGGGCCGCCGTCACGCCACCGGCGGAATACAAATCGGGATTCACCTACGCGGCGAAGGCCTTGCTGCGCTTTGGCATCGTTCTTCTGGGCGTGCGATTGAATTTCGACCTGATCCTCGGCGCCGGCTGGAAGATTCTCGTCCTCGATTTGGCCGTCATCACGTTTTCCCTTTTCTTCGTCCGCTGGATTTCGCGCCTCTTCGGACTGGAGGAATCAATGGGATGGCTCGTGGCGATCGGGAGCGGCATCTGTGGCGCGTCCGCCATTGTCGCGGCGACGCCGGTCGTGCGGGCCCGCGAGGATGAATCGGCGCTGGCCCTCGTGCTGGTCACGGTGATCGGCACCGGCGCGGCGCTGGCGCTGATTGCGGTGCAGGCCGCGTTGGGCTGGCACGCGCAATACTATGGCGTGGTCGCGGGCGCGAGCCTGCACGAGGTGGCGCAAGTGCTGGCCGCGGTGACGCCGGTTCCGGCGGCACTCGATGTGGGGACGGTCACAAAACTGGTCCGCGTCTTGTTGCTGGCGCCCGTGATTCTCATTTTGGTCGCGGTGTTGCATCGCCGCGGCGGGGAGGCGAAGGTGAACGTCCCGTTCCCTTGGTTTGTGGTGGGATTCTTCGCGGTCGGCGTCGTTAATTTCCTCGTCCTGCGCGCCACCGGCCAGGCGGCCATCGTGCGGTCGATGGGCGCCTGGATGCTCTTCGTGGGGCTGTTCCTGATGACAATGGGCATGGCCGGCTTGGGCCTACAGGTGGATTACGCGCGCCTGCGTGAGCACGGCCTGCGTGCGGCGTTGGCCTTCATCGTCAGCTGGTTCGGGCTGCTGGCGTTTGTTCTCACGGGCTGCTGGTTGCTTCGGCTTTAAGGCAGCGCAACGGGACGACTAGCGCGCATCCTCGAGAATCATCTGGGCAGCCTTGTTGCCGATCATGATGCAGGCGGCATTCGTGTTGCCCGAGACGATGATCGGCATGACGGAGCAATCGACCACGCGCAGGCCACGAATGCCGTGCACGCGCAACCGGTCGTCGACCACGGACATGGAATCGGTTCCCATTTTGCACGTGCCGGCCGGATGAAAAATCGTCGTCGCGCCCCGCTCCCGCACCCACGCCAGCAACTCGTCGTCGCTTTGCGCCGCCGACCCCGGCTGAAACTCCTCCTTCACGTACGCCGCGAGCGCCGGGGCCTGTGAAACCTTGCGCACAAGCTTCACGCCGCGCAACGCCGTCTCGACGTCGAGCGGGTGGGAAAGATAGTTCGGCTGGATGATGGGCGCGGCGAGCGGATCGGCGGATCCGATTTGCACCCAGCCCTTGCTCTCCGGCCGTAGTTGGCACGTCGAAATGGTGAAGCCCGACCACGGATGCGGCCTGGCCCCGGGCTGATCGGAACTGGTCGTGCCGAAATGAAATTCGATGTCCGGCCGGCGAGTCTCGGCCGGCCGGGAGCTCGTGAACAGCACGCCCTGGTTGATCCCGCTTGCCATCGGGCCACCGCGGCGGATGAAGTACTGCCAGCGAACGCGCAAGCGCCCCAGCCAGGAGTTCACGACATCGTTGTTAGTGACGGGGCGCGAGCTTTTGAAGAGCAGCCGGATCTGCAGGTGATCCTGCATGTTTTCGCCGACGCCCGGCAAATTGCGCACGAGCGGCACACCATGTTGCTGCAGCAGGGCCCCCGGGCCGATGCCGGAAAGCTGCAGCAACTGCGGCGATTGCAGCGCGCCGGCCGAAAGGATGATGTCGTGTCGCGCCCGCGCCATCCGCTTCACGCCGGCCTGCACATATTCGAGCGACGTGGCGCGGCCGGTTTCCATCCGAACACGGGTCGCGTGCGCACCGGTCGTAATCACAAGATTTGGACGCCGCTCGGCCGGCCGCAGAAACGCGACTGAAGTGCTGCTGCGAATGCCGCGGCGCTTGTTGATTTGGAAATACGCCGCGCCTTCCTGGATTTCGCCGTTGTAATCGATCGCGCGCGGGATGCCCGCTTGCTCGGCCCCGGCGATGAAGGCGTCGACCAGCTCGTGCCGCTCGCCGTCCTCGACGCTGGTCTCGCCACTTCGCCCGCGAATCCGCGCGTCGCCGCGGGCGTACGACTCGGTCGCCTTGAAATGCGGCAGCACATCGTCCCAACCCCAGCCCTTGTTGCCGAGAGCTTCCCAAATGCGGAAGTCGTCGCTCTGACCCCGCACCCAGAGCAGACCATTGATGGCGCTGCAACCGCCCAGGACCCTGCCGCGCGGCCAGTAATTTTTGCGCCCCGCGATTCCGGGATCCGGTTGCGTGTAGAACCCCCAGTTGATCTCCGGATGAAACATCGTCCGGCTGTATCCCATCGGGATGTGGATCCATTTGTAGTCGTCGCGCGGTCCGGCCTCGAGCAGCAGCACGCGATGCCCGCCCGAAGCGCTCAGGCGGTTCGCCAGCACGCAACCGCTCGAGCCGGCGCCCACGATGATGAAATCGAATTCCGTTGCGGCATCAGGTGGTGGAGAGGACATGGTTCCGGGAGGCGCGGGACGGGAAAGCGGTACCGGGATGTTTGCGAAAATGATCAGAAAATGGAACAAAATATTTCATTATTTTGATTGACACTTTCCGCCTGTTTTCAGAAAAACCCGTGCCATCCGTTGTTTTCCCGGCTCGCGTTCGTCGCGACGGGTCCCTTCGCAGAATCCCTTCACTTTCCCCTCCCCATGAGCACTCCCCCGCAAGTGGTTATTCCCGGTACGGTGGCCGATGAACAGACGTCCTCGATCCAGCGGGTGGCACTCGCCAGTGCCATTGGCTGCATCATCGAGTGGTACGACTTCTTTCTCTACGGCGTGGTCGCCGGGCTCGTCTTCAACAAGTTGTTTTTCCCGAATGTCGATCCGTTCGTCGGCACGCTGCTCGCCTATGCGACGTTTGCCGTGGGATTTGTGGCGCGGCCGCTCGGCGGCATCATCTTCGGGCACTTCGGCGACCGGCTCGGTCGCAAGCGCATTCTCGTGCTGACGCTCGTGATCATGGGCGTGGCGACATTTGCCATTGGCTTGGTGCCCACCTACGCGAGCATCGGCATCGCGGCGCCGATCATCCTCGTTATTCTCCGCATCTTTCAGGGCATCGGCATCGGCGGCGAGTGGGGCGGCGCGGTGTTGATGGCCGTGGAATATGCCCCGGACAAGAAACGTGGCTTTTACGGGAGTTGGCCGCAGGTGGGCGTGCCCGCCGGCCTGGCGCTGAGCACCGGCGTGGTCGCGCTCCTGTCGCGGCTGCCGGAGGATCAATTTCTCCGGTGGGGCTGGCGCGTCGCGTTCCTGTTGAGTGCGCTGCTTGTGCTCGTGGGCATCTACATTCGCTCGCGTCTGTATGAAACGCCGGCGTTTCGCAAGGTGCAGGAGTCCCGCACACATGCTGCCGTGCCGTTCGTGGAGCTCTTTCGCAGCAGCACCAAGGAGGTATTCCAAGGCATGGGCGCGCGCTACATCGAGGGGGTCGGGTTCAATCTCTACGGCGTTTTCCTCATCAGCTTCCTGACGTCGGCCGCCATCAAGCTGCCACGCACGCAGGCGCTGTTGATGGTCACGGCCGCGGCGTTCGTGATGATTTTCATGATTCCGTTCTTCGGCCGGCTTTCGGATCGAATCGGCCGGAGGAAGGTTTTCATGTGGGGCGCCATCGCCTCGGGCGTGCTTTGCTTCCCGGCCTTTTGGCTTATCACGGCCACGCGTGATCCGCTGTGGATTTTTGTCGCGATCCTCATCCCGTTCGGCTTCGTCTACCCGGCGGTCTATGGCCCGGAGGCGGCCCTCTTTTCGGAATTGTTCACGACGCGTGTCCGCTACACCGGCGTCTCGTTTGTGTACCAATTTTCCGGTATTTTCGCGAGCGGACTCACGCCCTTGATCGCCACGTCGCTCCTGCAAAAGGCGGACGGAAAGCCCTGGCTGGTCTGCGGGTACGTTTTCCTGGTCAGTCTGATCAGCGTGTTCGCCGCCTTCACCATGACGGAGCGTTCCGGCAAACCGATGCTGGAGTGAAGCCGGCGGCTAAATCCCGTCCCCACCCATGAAGTCGAACACCGGCGGCCGCCAGTCTTCGCTCTGGCTGTCCGTGATCGAGAATTTCTTCATCGCGCGCAACGGCGGTGAATAGATGTGCAGGGTGACCAGGTCGCTTCCGCGCGGCTCGAGGTTCGAGACCTGGTGCGTGTCGTCGTCCTGCGAGGCGCAGATGTGGCCGGCCGTCAGCTCCCGCGTGCTGCACGCGACCACCTGGCCGCACTTGGAGCGGCTGAAAATCGTCTCGCTGCACACGCCCTGCAGGACCTTGAGGCCGCAGGTGGACGCCGCGTGATTGTGAATCGGGCTGCGCTGGCCGCTGCGCCAGCAGATGATGAGGATTTCGTACCACGGACCCATCGTGACGAGGTTCCGGCGGTAATTCGCCTGGTCGAAATCCACGAACTCGCGCACGTCCTCCAGCGTCAGGTTCGTTGCTTCGAGCAATTGCTGCACGCGCTCGATGGATGCGCGACGCTCCAGGTCGTTCAGGTAATCGACCAGGGGTCGGAGACACGCCGGGAAAGTCGGGGTTTGCATGCGTGGGTCAGGGGGCGAAATCCGTGGTGTCCTTCAGGTTACGATTCCGCCCAACCGGGGTCAAGCCGGCAGCGACCATCCTGCGAATTTGCGCTACCGCGTCATCGCCCGCGAGACGGCGTCCGACAGCACCGAGACGAACATCCCGAACGACTGGAAGCGCGGGTTCTTTGACTGGCCCAGCTTCCAGCGGAAATAAATCTGCTGCGCGATTACCGCGAGACGAAAGAGACCGAAGACGTAGTAAAAAGTGAAGTCGACAATCGTCCGGTCGGCGTGGGCCGCGTAGTACTCGACGATCTCCCGGCGTGTCATCATCCCCGGCAGATGGGACGGTTGCATTCGCAAACCCTGCATCGGCGCGGGGTCGGTCGCCTCGACCCAGTAGGCCAGGGAACAGCCGAGGTCCATCAGCGGATCCCCCAGTGTGCACATCTCCCAATCAAGCACGCCCATAATCGTGCGGTTGTCCGCAGGCGAGAGCACGACGTTGTCGAACCGGAAATCGTTGTGGACGATCCCCGGCCGCGGCGCATCATCCGGCATCCGATCCTGCAGCCACGTCATGATTTCCTCATAGTCAGGCACATCATCGGTCCGGGCACGGCGAAAGCGCTCGCTCCAGCCGCTGACCTGGCGTTCCACATAACCCGCCGGCCTGCCGAAATCGCCCAGGCCAATGGCCGCATAATCGAGCGTGTGCAGCCGGATTTGCATGTCGATCAGGCTCCCGCACAGCGTCCGCGCCTCCGCCGGCCGATACGAGAGCCCGGCGGGGAGATCGCGCCGGAGAATCACGCCCTCGATCTTCTCCATAACGTAGAATTCGGACCCGATGAGCGACGCATCCGCGCAGAACGCGAGCGGACGCGGACACGGGAAATGCGGATGGAGGCGGGCGAGTACCTCGAACTCGCGCGCCATGTCATGACCTGACTTCGGCTTGGTGCCCGCGGGCGGGCGGCGGAGGATCATTTCCCGCGCTCCGATGCGGAGGAGATAGGTCAGGTTCGAGGCGCCCGCTTGGAACTGCCGGAGCTCCACCGGCCCGTCGGCGAGATCCGCGATCTGGGCGCGCAGAAACGGCACGATGCGCGCCGCGTCGAAATTCTCGGATTCGCGCACGCGACCCGCTTCATCGGACGACACGCTCATGACCGGCCAAAGCGCTTGAGGATTTGGCGCGCGACCGACAGCTTGTGCACCTCGTCCGGCCCGTCGTAGATCCGCGCCGCGCGCTCGTGCCGGAAGGCCCACGCGATGATGGTGTCGTCGGTCATGCCGAGCGCGCCATGCGCCTGCAGCGCGCGATCGAGCACGCGCTGGAGCGCGCCCGCGACCTGAAACTTGATGATCGAGATGTCCTCGCGGGCCGCCTTGAATCCGTCGGCTTCGGCGCGGGCGGCCACCTGCAGCGCAAGCGCGCGCGAGCAGGCGATGTCGGCGGCATTCTCCGCGATCCACATCTGGGCGATTTGCGTGTCGGCCAGTTTCACGCCCGGAGAAATCTCCCGCGCCACGGCGCGCCGGCAGAGCTCCTCCTGGGCGCGGGCGCAGAGGCCGATCCAGCGCATGCAATGATGGATGCGTCCGGGACCCAGCCGCTGTTGGGCGAGCTTAAAACCCTCGCCCTCGGCGCCGAGGCGGTTCGCGACGGGGACGCGCAAATTCTCGAGGCGAATTTCTGCGTGCGAAAAATAGCCGCCGTGCGCCTCGCCCATCACCGAAATGTTGCGCACAAATTTCCAACCGGGCTGGTCCGTCGGGGCAATCAGCATCGTGGCTCGCTGGTGGGTCGCCGCCTCCGGATTTGTCACGGCCATGATGATCGCGAAACTCGCGCCGTCGGCGCTGGAGGCGAACCATTTGTGGCCGTTAATCACGTATTCATCGCCTTCGCGCACGGCCCGGGTGGTGAGCGCGGTGGGATTGGAGCCGGCGCTTTCCGGCTCCGTCATCGCGAAGCACGAACGCGTCAGGCCGGCAGCCAGCGGTTCGAGAAATTTCGTCCGCTGTTCTGCTGTCGCGTGCAGGTGCAACAGCTCGAGGTTGCCGATGTCGGGCGCCTGGCAGCCGAAGACGAAGTGCCCGATCGGGGTGCGCCCGAGTTCCTCCGACACCAGCGCAAAGTCGGTGAGGCGCAGCGCGTGGCCGCCGAGATCGGCTGGCAGGGCCAGCCCCCAAAGGCCGAGTTCCTTCACGCGACCGCGCAGCTGGTGCAGCGCGGGTTCGAGGGCCTGCGCATTCTTCAGGAACGCGGGTTCGAGCGGGATTAATTCATGGTCCACGAACTCGCGGATGCGCGGGATCAAGTCGGGGATGGATGGCACCTGGGTCGAACTCATCAACGCGAAATATCGGTTCGCCGCGCCCGAGTCGCGAGGCAAATTCGCGAGCGTGCGTGCTCAAGGTGGAACGCGACCTCCGGGCGCGTTGGCAAGGGCTTGGCCGCCCGCGGGCGCGGGTTAAAATCGTTTTTTGCCAACGCGGTCGTGTTCCACCTTTCAGCGCACCTCGGCCAGTGGCGCCAGTTCGATCAAGCTGACGCTCCCTGCCAGAATCGGCGGACGCGGGTTCGGCTGCTCGGCGGTCGCCGCCGGCGGTGGGCCGTATTTCGCGGCGACGATGAAAATGTGCCGGGTCCACGAATCGAACGCCATCGTCCGACCACCCTTTTGCGTCGGCACCGTGTCGACCCCGCGGAATTTCTCCGGCGATTCCTGACGCGCGAGTGTCAGCGTCCCATCGACGCCATTCGACGTGAAGATGCCACCAGCCAACGCATCGAATTCGACCGCGTCCACGCCGGCGCCGATGTCGAGCGTGGTCACGACCTTGCCGGTGTCCGCGTTGACGACGACGAGCTGCTTGTTGCCGCAGCCCACGAAAAGCCGCCGACTCTTCGGATCGATGGCCAGACCGGTCGGATCGGTACCGGGCGCGAGTGGCCAGCGTGATTTGATGGTCATGCTCTTCGCCTCGATCGCGATGAGCTCGTTCGTGTCCTCGATATTGACGAAAACCATGCCAGCCCCGTCCACGGCCGCGAATTCAGGTTTGCCGCCGACCGGAAGCGTCCCGAGCACGGTGTCGCGTTCCGCGTCGATGACGGTGGCGTCCTTGCTCCGGCCGTTGAAAACGAAGACGCGCCGGGTCACCGGCTCGTAGATAATCGCGTCGGGATTTGCACCGGTCTTCACTTTGCCGATCGGCGCGAGGGATTTGAGGTCGAAGATCGTGACGGAATCGTCGCGGCCATTGCTGGTGAAGCCGCGGCCGAGCGCGGGCGCGAGCGCCACGCCATGCACGCCAGGCGTGTCGGCGACCTTTCCGACGACGTCACCGCTGTCCGCGTCGAGCACGGACACGTGGGTCCCACGGGTCACGTACAAGCGACGTTTTTCACCGCTCGCAACCAGATAGTCCCAGCCCGTTTCGCCTTCGAGGGGAACGCGGCGGAGAACGCGGTATTTTAGTTCGGGCGGGATTTCATCCGCGGCGCGGGCCGTCGACGCCGGGGGCAGGCCAAACCCGGCGAGGATCAGTGGGAGGGACAACCGCTTGAGGAGACGAAGATTCATGGAAGGCAACAGTACGATGAATTTCCGAGTGGCAACGCTATTTCGCGGGCTCGTGTGATCAGGGTGGAACGCGACCTCCGGGCGCGTTGGCGAAGGGCTTGGCAGCCCGCGGGGGCGGGCTGCATTTGCTTTTGTCAACGCGCTCGGAGATCGCGTTCCACCCATTTTGAACCCTGCATCGGGATCGACTGTCGACAGCAGAGCGCTTTTGCGCTTGGAATGAATCCGCCATGAAAAAGTCATCCCCCGCGACGAAGGCGTCCGTCGGTCCCGCGCTGCGCGCGAAACCGGTCTTTTCCCGACCCGCGTCGATGCGGATCAAACGGATCCTGGTCCCGACGGATTTCTCGTCGCACGCCCATGATGCGTTGAATTACGCCCGCTCGCTGGCGGAGCAGTTTGACGCGCGGCTGACGCTGCTGCACGTGTTTGAGCCGATCAATCTCGCTTACGAAACCGTCTCCGCGCAGATGGTCGAATGCGCGCAGCGCGCCGAGGATGACGCGCGCAAGCTGCTGACCGAGCTTCAGACCACAGTAAAAGCCGCGCCAGGTCCGGCGATTCATGCCGTCTTCGTGACCGGGCGCCCGGCGGAGAAGATCGTGGAGATGGCGGCGAAATTGAAACAGGATCTCATTGTGATCTCCACCCACGGTTACACGGGCCTCCGGCATCTCTTCCTCGGCAGCGTGGCCGAGCGCGTGCTGCGCCACGCGACGTGCCCCGTCTGGGTGGTGCGGATGGCGGATTAGGGAGTTCGATCGACGGGAAACTCGATGGCGTTATTTGAATTCAATAGACAAAGTTCGCCCAAGGCTGCGTCGAAAAGAAGGCTGCGATGGCAGAAACGTCGTCGGCGAACGCCGAGCCGGTGGAGAGATTGAAATTAAGGCCTGGGCTATTAGCGCGCGCTATTGCGCACCACGAAATTATTTGCAATGACTTTAAAGCCGCCCCAGTTGTTCGTGCAAGTGTTGCCCTCGATCCGGCTGCCGGAGCCTGCGACGAAGATGGCGGCTGAGTTGGTGGGCAGCCCGTTGGAATCGCAGGTGTTTCCGACGACATGACACTGACCCGCCGCTACATAGATGCCGAATTGCGTGTTGCCGCGGAGGGTACAGTTTCGCACGGTGCTGCCGCTACCCGCAATGATCCCGTTGTTGTTGGAACCGACGCTGCAATCGGCCACGTTCGATCCCAGGCCAATCTGGATTCCCGTGTACCGGCATTGCGGCTCACGGTGCAACGCGAGACCGTGCTGCGGTCGGCTACCAAGAGGGCAGTGGTGGCAAAACCGCGGGAGACGAGGCAATTTACAACCACGACATCGCTCCCGAGCCCGATGCCGCTGCCGGTGTTGATATCGGCGACGCACCCCGACACCAGGACGCGGTCACCGCCAAAGAGACCCAAGCCTATGTTGCCCGACATGACGCAGTCGCGCACCGCGGACTCATTGCTGATCTGCAGGCCATCGCCGCCGTTGTTGAAAGCCCGCAGTCGCTCCAGCACCGAACTCGAGGCATTTAGCGTCCCCACGCCGTGGCTGCGCCAGCCGCGGACCGTGCCGTTGCGGACGCAGAGACTTGTCTGGGGCGCCGGCGCCGTCACCCCAATACCGGAGCCGGTCGCCTCGCCGATGAGCGCGAACCCGTTCAGGTCGAGGGTCACGCCGTCGGCCTGAATGCTGATCCCGTTTTTCCCGCCCGTGCCGTTGATATTCCCTGTGAGATAGTAAGAGCCGGGTTGGGAAATGACGAAGCTGTTGCTGGCGTCGCCGGGGGTGTTGGCGGCGTTGACGATGGTGCGAGCCTCGACCTGTCGAGGGTCTTCATCGAAGGCAACGGCGGGCCCGGGGGCGTAAGCGGGCCTTGCGCAAAGGCGAGCGGAACGCCGCCAGCCAAACACAGGAAAAGAACAAGACGAGCGGCGGCGGCGGCGGGATTTGTCATACCCACCAGAATCTTGGGGCCGCGTGGAGAAGTAAAGACTGGGGCGAGAAAATCAGGTTGGGGCACGGGCATCCTGCCCGTGGCGCGTGCCGCGTTTCTGGCACTCGACGCTCGACCTTCGACTCCGCCGGTCAGCCTTCCCCGCTGGTCACCAAATTATCCCCGGGCGGCGTCAAATGCGCGGCGGGGAATTTCACCCAGAACGTGCTGCCCCGGCCGAGCTGGCTGATGGCGCCAATGCGACCACGCATCGCTTGCACGACGCGCTTGACGATCGCAAGACCGAGTCCCGTGGAATCCTCTCCGAGCGCGGTGACCCCCGGGGTCAGTCGCGCAAAATTCGTGAAGAGTTTGCGTTGGTCGCTCTCGCTCAATCCCGGTCCCTCGTCCTGCACCTCAAAATGCGTGAGGCCTGGTTCGCGCCGCACGCGGACCTGGATCGCCTTCCCGGGCGGCGAATACTTCACCGCGTTGGAAATCAGGTTTTCTAACACCTGAATGGCCAGCGTCCGATCCACCAGCGTCGGCACGGGTCCATCGGGTCGGTGCACCTCGAGCGTCTGGCCTTTCGCGGCGGTGCGCGCGCGGAAGCTTTCCACCACGAAATTTACGAGATCGACGAGATCATGCGGCGCGACGTCCATCACAAGTTGCCCGCGCTCAATCGCGTTCGCGTCGAGGAGATTTCGCACCATCATCATCATGCGTTGCGCGGACGTTCGAATCATCTGCATGTGATCCGAGCGCTCGTCCGCATCCATGTCCGGCTCGTCGAGCAGCAGGTCGGCGAAGCCCACGACGCCTGCGAGCGGGTTCTTCAAATCGTGGGCGAGGATCCCGAGGAACTCGTTCTTCTCGTCGTCGAGCTGTCGCAGCCGTTCCGCGTTCTGCACGAGCAATTCGCGCGAGTGTTTCAGATCAAGATGATTCCGCACGCGGGCCAGCAGTTCCGCGGATTTGAACGGCTTCGTGACGTAATCCACGGCGCCCTCGGCAAATCCCTTCACGAGCATCTCCGTGTCCGCGGCCGCGGTCAGGAACACGACCGGTACTTCGCTCGTCGCCGGATCCTCGCGCAGGCGCCGGCAGACTTCGTAGCCGTCCATCTCGGGCATCATCACGTCGAGCACGATGAGGTCCGCCGGGCGCTGTTGCATCGCGCGCAGGGCCGTCGCGCCGCTCGTGGCCGCCGCCACCTGGTAGCCGGCCTCGCGCAACAGATTGCCCACCACCTGGATGTTGCGCGGCATATCGTCGACGACGAGCACGAGCGATTCTCCCGGTGGGCGAGTGCGGGTGGCGAGGGAAGCGGGCGGAGGGCTGGTCATAGGCGGGGCGTAGTCATCGCAACCCGGTCCGGTGAAGAGGCGGCTTCGAGATCATTGATGAAATGAGGGAACCGCTCCAGCGTCCGCGGGAGGTTCTCCATGTCAAACTCTTGTGCTTGGCGGAGCAGATCGCGGGCGTAGCGGTTAAGCGAAGGACAGTGGTAGGTGGAGGCCCGGTCGCACAGGCGGAGCGCGAAGGCTTCAACTTCATCAATGTTTGGGGCCTCGCGAAACGAGGGCCAGATGTCTTTCTCCTCGATCCGCAGGCGCTCCACGAGTACCGGCCAGTGCGTGCGGTCCTCGGCCATCGTGATGACCACCGGTTCCGGAATCGCGCCCGCACCGAGGGTCGGAGCCGCGTTGCGGTCGAAGCCGGGGCGAATCTGGAGGTGCCGACGGAGTTCGCGCACAAGGTCCGCCTTACTGATGGGCTTTTGCAAGATGCCTTCGGCGATCGCGTGGAGCGCCTCGGAATCGTCGCCAATGAACCCCGCGCAGATGATGATGGGAATATTCTGCAAGGCAGCGTTGGCCTTGCAGAGGCGCGCGATTTCGGGTCCGTCGACCCCGGCACCCCAAAGATCGAGCAGGATGACCGCGGGCTTCAACTCTTCGGCGAGCTCGAGAATCGTCGCACCGTCCTCGGCCATGACGATGCGATGATCGGAATCCTCGAAGTAACCACTGAAGAGGAGTTGATTCACCCCCGAGTCAGCGCCCAGCAGGATGTCGGACGGAATAAACTGCTCGAGCCCGGCCACGGCGTTGGGAGAATCGTGCACGGTCGACGGGCTGCTGTCCGCGGTGGCAACGCCGGGAAGAAAAATCCGGAACGTGCTGCCGCGGCTGGGCCGGCTTTGCACAGAAATCGTGCCGCCCATGTGCTCGACGAGGCGCTTCGTGATGCTCAGCCCAAGCCCGGTGCCCCCATACTTGCGCGTGCTCTGTCCTGAAGCCTGGGTGAAGGCCTCAAAGATTCGATCCACCTCGTTCGGCGGGATGCCAATGCCGGAATCAGAAACTTCGAGGGTGAGATCGTACTTCGCGGGAATGCTGGCATTCGCCGAGGGGTTGGTCTGCGCGTTGAGTCGGATGCCACCGCGTTCCGTAAACTTCGTCGCATTGCCGACCAGGTTGAAAAGCACCTGCCGGATGCGCACCTCGTCGAGCAGCAGTCGCTCGGGCACGGAGGGGGCCACGAGCAGCGAGACGGAAAGCCCCTTCTCGATGGCGCGCGGGGAAAAGACGTGCTGAATGTCCGCGAGCAGCGAGCGGAGCGAAGTCGACTCGAGATGCAGCTCGAGTTTCTCCGCCTCGATTTTCGAGAGATCGAGGATGTCGTTGATCAGGTCGAGCAGGGCACGGCCGCTGGTGCTGACGGCGGAGAGGTAGGAACGCGCACGGGGATCCGAGACGAGGGCGTCGAGCAGGTCGGAAAAACCGAGAATGGCATTCATCGGAGTCCGAATTTCGTGGCTCATGTTGGCGAGGAACTCGCTCTTGGCGCGATTGGCCTTGTCCGCGGCGTCGCGCGCCTCGCGCAGCGCCTCCTCTGCCCGCTTGCGCTCCGAGATGTCCGCGTTGAAGCCGAGCGAACGCATGCGCTGGCCGGTCTCGTCGTAGAAGTCGAGGCCGTTGGACTCGATCCAGACGTCGTGGCCCTCGCGGTGCCGCATGCGGAACTCCATCGAGAAGCTGACGCGCGGTCGGTCGTCCCCCGGCCGGCGGCGCAGGCCGCGACTGAATTTCGCGAGGTCGTCGGGGTGCAGCAGTTCCATCCAGACGACGAACTGATCCGGCAACTCGAGTGGTTCGTAGCCGAGAATCTGTTTCCACCGAGGCGAGAAATAGCCCTCGCCGGTCTGCAGGTTGATGTCGAAAAATCCCAGCGGGCTGCTCTCGATCAAAAGGGCGAAACGCTCCTCGCTCTTCACCAGTTCCTCGACCGCCGCCCGGCTCTCGCGCAGGTACACTCCGCTTTCCTGGCGCAAACTTTCCTGCTCGAGTTTCTGGTCGTGAATGTCCGTGCAGGTGCCGACCCATTGCACGATGCCGCCGTCCGCCTCGCGTCGCGGCAGCGACAGGCCGAGGTGCCATCGGTACTGGTCGTCGCTGGCGCGCCGGAGCCGGTACTCCAGCTCAAAGGGTTCCCCCGTGCTGACCGATTTGTGCCAACGGTCAATAAAGAGTTGCGCCTCGTCCGCGTGGACCACGCGGCGCATCGCCTCGTCGCCGAGCAGGCGGACCTCCGACGAATTAAGGCCCGTGTACCGGACCCAGCTCGCGTTGACGTCTTCGAATTTTCCGTCCGGTGTGGCGGTCCAGACAATGAGCGGCATCGCGTCGGCGAGGAAGTTGTAGCGCTCCGCGGCCTGCGCGAGCGCCTCGGCGGCGCGGCGCTGGGGGTCGATGTCGCTCGTGCTGCCAACCATGCGGACCACCCAGCCCTTCTCGTCGCGCACGCCCTGGCCGATGTTCATCATCCAGCGGTAGGACCCGTCGGCCATGCGGATGCGGCACTCGACGCGGTACGGCGTGCCATGCTTGAAGTGCTCGCGCAAGGCGGCGCGAATGCGGGGAAAGTCGTCCGGGTGCATCCGTTGCTCCCACGCCTTGAACCGGTCCGTCGGCTCGTCCGGTCCGAAATTCATGATTTCCTCGAAGCGAGGCGAGAAGAACTGCTGGCCCGTGACGAGGTCGATGTCCCACACCGCGTCGCGCGAGGCGCTGATCGCGAGCTGGTATCGCTCCTCGCTCTTGCGCAGCGCGGCGGCGGTCAGGCGCAGTTCGGACATGCGAGTCTCGAGTTCCGCGTTCGCGTCGGCGAGCTGCCGTGAGTGGACCTCGACGCGGCGCTCCAGACCCGCGCGACGCCGGAGGCTCGCCGAGGTGCGCTGCAACAGGCGCGCCACCCAGAACGCGGCACTGCCCCACAAAAGCAGATTTAACAGCTTGAGCGGCGAAAAAACTTGTTCCACCCACGCGAGCGCGCTGGATGGATCGCCCGGCAGGATCCACGCAAGGTACAACCCGAAACCGGCCAGCGTGACGCCGAAGATGACATACCCAAGCGCCCGGAGGAACCCGGCCAGACGTGGGGTCGTCGCGGGGCTGTTGACCAGGATTTCCGTCTGGGGCCAGTGGAACGCCACGCGGGAAGTGTGCCGGAACCGGCGGGTCGAATCAACGGCGGTCCGAGTATTCGCCGGATTCCTTGCGCTGGGCCTGGACCTTGTCGACGACCGCCTTGGCGCGATCGATCGGAACTTTTGGATCAAGCGCGCTCACGGCCCGCTCGCTGGTGGGCGGTCGCGGCGCGGGTGGGGGAGCGGCGGTGCGGCGCATCCAAAGATAGCCACAAACGGCTAGGACGAGGATGACGAGAAACGCCCGCATGCGTGGAGAATAAGCACGGAACGGGCCGTCTGCCCGTTTTGTTTCGCGGCCGCCGGCCGCGGAATCCGGTTGCTGACAGTCGGCCGAACCGCCAAAAGAAGGCACGTGAATTTCTGGAGAATGGCTTCGTGGTCCGGCGTCGTGCTTGCCAGCCTCGGCGTGGCGTCGGTCCTACCGAGTCCGCCGGCGCTCGAAATCATGGCCCGCGCCGGATGCGGCAGTTGGGTCGCATCGGATGGTTCGCGCTTCGGCCTGCGCGCGTGGCTCCCGGCGCGGCGGGCGCGTCTCGTCGTAATTGCCGTGCATGGGTTGAGCGGCGCTTCGTCAGACTTTCAACCGTTGGGCGCGCATCTCGCGCGGCGAGGCGCCGCCGTGTATGCGTTCGAGTTGCGCGGTCAGGGATCGGACCCGCAGATCGATCGGCGGGGGAATCTGCAGAATCTCGACGACTGCGTGCGCGACATCGGCGAGTTCACGGCGCTGGTCCGGGTGCGCCATCCGCAGGCGAAGTTTGTCTATTACGGCGAAAGCATGGGCGCAATGCTTTGCCTGCATTCGGTCGCGAAGGCCCGACCACCGGTCGTCAACGGCCTCATCCTCGCGTCACCGGTGATCGATTTCGAGAACAGCACGACCTGGTGGCAGACCGCGCTTTTTCGGACGGGCCTGGTGTTCACGCCACAGCACCGGCTGGATTTTGCGGAACTGGGCAGGTCGAGCGTCGTTGACGCGCGGATGACGCGGGATGCTGCCTACCAGGCGGGACTTGAAACCGCGCCGCATGCGATCAGTAAATTCTCATTGCGCTTCATCGATACGCTATTCCGCCACATTCAGGGTAGCACGGAGGCCGCGCGCGCGGTGACTGTGCCAATCCTGATTCTCTACGCGGGCCACGATGTCTTCATCAAACCGCCCCAAGTGGAGCGGGTCGCCGCGTTAATCCCGTCGCGCGACAAACAGCTCCAGCTCTTCCCGGATTCTTTTCATCTGCTGCTGCATGACTCCGATCGCGATAAGGTTCTTGCCGAGATTGACCGTTGGCTCAAGCGCCTGATAAAATAAGGCTTGCGCGGGTTGCCGTCCCAAAAATGGAAGTGGTCCTGATCCATTACAGCTACCCGCCCGTGATCGGGGGCGTGGAGTCGATCCTGCGCCAGCACGCGGCGCGATTCGCGGGTGATGGCCACTCGGTGAACGTGCTGGCGGGATCCGGCGAATCAGACGCCCAAGCGCGGGTCGAAATTGTGCCGGAGCTGGCGGCCACCCATCCGTTACGCGCCACGATGGACGCTGAGCTTGCGGCCGGCGCGCCGGGACCCGCGTTCGCCGAATTGCAACGGCGGCTCGCGACATTTTTTACCGTTCGTCTCGCGGACACCGCGGTGGTCTTCGTCCACAACGTCTTCACAATGCCGTTTCATCTGGCGGCGACCGCCGCACTTTGGGCGTGGGCGGAATCGCGTCCCCGGGCTCGAATCGTGAACTGGATTCATGATCTCGCCGCGGCGAATCCCGATTACCAGTTTCCGACGGGCGAAAAGTTTCCCTGGAATCTATTGCGGCGCCCGCCCGCCGGCGTGCGGCCCGTCGCCGTTTCGGAACTCCGCCGGCGGCAGTTCGAGGAATTAACCGGCACCACGGGATGCACCGTCGTCCCAAACGGAATCAACGCCGCTGCCACGCTGGCGCTGACCCCGCCCGTCGCCGCGTTGGCGCAGCGCTCGGATTGGCCGGATCGCTGGCCGGTGCTCTTTCACCCCGCGCGCCTGTTGCGGCGAAAAAACGTGGAGCTCGGAATCGCCGTGACCGCCGCCCTGCGCGAGTTGGGCGAGCGTCCGCTGTACATCGTGACGGGCGCGTCCGACCCCCACCACGCGCCGTCGCGGGAATACGCGGAGTCGCTGCGGTGTCTCGTGCGCGGTCGCCACGTCGAGGATGCGGTCATCTTCGCGCACGACGATTTTTCCGCCAGCGATGCGGATGTTGCGGCGTTGTATCGGCTGACCGACGCGCTATTTTTTCCGAGCCGGCAGGAGGGATTTGGGCTGCCGTTGGTCGAAGCATCGGTGCACCGCGTTCCGGTGTTCGCGGCAAGGATCAAGCCGCTGACGGAATTGGGCGGGGCGCATTGGTTTAAGTCGGACGCACCGGCGGCGGACGTGGCGGCCTTCGTTCGGAAAACGCTAAAGTTTGACCCGGCGAATTGCGCGCGTCGCGAAGCTCTCGCCCGATTCCGCTGGGAGACCGTCTACCCGCGATTCCTTGTGCCGCTGCTGGACGGTCTCGCGGGTGGCTGATATGCCATGAGTTCCCCCTGAGATTTGCCCGCGATGAAGATTGTCGATGTCACCTTTTCGCCCGCCGAAGTGGAGCGCCTGCTCGCGGCCACGCACCACGATCCGTTTGCGTTTCTGGGGCCGCACCGATTACGCGATGGCCGCTGGGTCATTCGCGTGTTTCAGCCCCGCGCCGCGTCCGTGACCATTCGAGGTCGGGACGGCATGACGACCATCGCGGAGCGCGTGCACAGCGCCGGGCTGTTCGAGGCATTGATGATCGTCGACGCGCGGCCGGATTATGTCGTCGAGACGACGTTTTCCGACGGCGCGCCGATCACGCGACTGGCCGATCCGTACAGCTACGGGCAGGTCCTTGGTGATTTGGATTTGCACCTGTTCGCGGAGGGTAATCATCACCGCCTTTACGACGAAATGGGCGCGCAGGTGCGGAAACTCGGGGATGTTCAAGGCACCAGCTTCGCCGTCTGGGCGCCGAATGCGCGCCGCGTCAGCATCGTGGGGGACTGGAATCATTTCGATGGCCGCGTGCATCCAATGCGACGGCTGCTCGGCAGCGGCGTTTGGGAGATCTTCCTGCCCGGCATCGGCGCCGGGACGCATTACAAATTTGAAATCCTGGACGCGCGCGGCCGCGTCCGCCTCAAGAGCGACCCGCACGCGTTCTTCGGCCAGCACGGAAACCTGACGGCGTCGATCGTGTATGATTTGGGCCGGTACGAATGGCACGATGACGAGTGGCTCGCCACGCGGGCGAGGACGAACTGGTACGAGCAGCCGTTCAGCATTTACGAGGTCCACCTCGGTTCGTGGCAGCGCCATGTCGAGGAGAACCGCATGTTCAGCTACGTCGAGTTGGCGGATCGATTGATTCCGTACGCGATCGAGATGGGCTTCACCCACCTCGAGTTGATGCCGGTGGCGGAGCACCCGTTCGACGGCTCGTGGGGCTACCAGGTCTGCGGATATTTTGCGCCGACGAGCCGCCACGGCTCGCCGGATGAGTTCCGCTCGTTTGTCGATCGCTGTCATCAGGCGGGCCTCGGCGTCATTCTCGACTGGGTGCCCGGCCATTTCCCGAAGGACGAGCACGGACTCGCGCGCTTCGACGGCACCGCGTTGTATGAGCACGCGGACCCGCGGCAGGGCGAGCACGCTGAATGGGGCACGCTGATTTTCAATTACAGCCGCAACGAGGTGCGGAATTTTCTCATCGCGAACGGACTTTTCTGGCTCGAGCAATATCACATTGACGGCCTGCGCGTGGATGCGGTCGCGTCGATGCTCTATCTCGATTACTCGCGCAAGACGGGCGAGTGGTTGCCGAACCGGTTTGGCGGGCGCGAGAATCTGGACGCCATCAATTTCGTGAAGCGATTCAACGAGGTGACCTACGCGGAATTTCCGGGGGTCATGACCATCGCCGAGGAATCGACGAGCTGGCCCGGGGTGAGCAAGCCGACCTACCTCGGCGGACTTGGTTTTGGCATGAAGTGGAACATGGGCTGGATGAACGACACGCTGCGTTACTTCAGCCAGGACCCGATCTACCGCCGATATCATCAGGGGATTCTCACGTTCTCGATGCTGTACGCGTTCAGCGAGCATTTCGCGCTCGTGTTGAGTCACGATGAGGTCGTGCATGGCAAGCGTTCGCTGCTCGAGAAGATGCCGGGCGATGACTGGCAGAAGTTTGCAAATTTACGCCTGCTCTTTGGCTACATGTGGGCGCATCCCGGGCGCAAACTGATTTTCCAGGGCTGCGAATTCGCGCAGCGCAGCGAATGGAGCCATTCGCGCAGCCTCGACTGGCATCTCACGCAGGAACCACGGCATGCCGGGGTGTCCCGACTCGTCGGTGACCTCAATCGGTTACTGGTGAATCATCGCGCGATGTATGAGCTGGACGACAGTTCCGACGGCTACGAGTGGGTCGATTTTTCTGATTCCGACAACAGCGTCATCGCGTTTCTGCGCAAGGCGAAAAACGACCCCGACAGCGCCGAAACGATGTTCTTTGCGCTCAACTTCACGCCGGTCGTTCGCCAAGGTTACCGTCTCGGCTTTCCCGCCGGTGGCGAATACGAGGAGGTGATGAACACGGACGCCGGGATCTACGGCGGCAGCAACGTTGGCAACAACGGCGCGGTCCATAGCGAACCTGTCGCGTGGCAGGCGTTCAAGTTCTCCGCACCGGTCACGCTGCCCCCGCTGGGGATGGTAGCGTTCAAGCGGCGGGTGGGGTGACGGCCTACGACGTTGGGCAAGCTCGCCGGCTAACCATCACGTTTGCTCGCGTCGATTTTCGTATTCCCGGCGGGGACCCAAGTCAGAATACGCATTTTTCTAAGAATCCACGATCATTCGTCTCCGGCGTCACTTTGCGCCATTGAGGCTCAAATACGTGTAGCCGGTAAGGGCACGCTCGTAAGACGCGAGCAGCTTCATGCCTTCGTTCGGCTTGAGGCGGTCGCTCTTGATCGCGGCGTCCACCTGCGCCTTCATCAGGCGAGCCAGGTCCGGCGTCTCCCACTGCGTCAACGCGAGCACTTGGGAAATGCTGCTGCCCTCGATGATTTCCTCGACGTAGTAACCGCCCTCCTCGTCCTCGTCGAGGAACACGTGGACCTCGTTCACGCGTCCGAAAAGATTGTGCAGGTCGCCCATGATGTCCTGGTACGCGCCGATCAGGAAAATGCCAAGGTAGTACGGCTTGCCCGTCTTCAACCGGTGCAACGGCAGCGTGTTTTTCACGTCCTTCAGATCGATGAACCGGTCGATCTTGCCGTCGGAATCGCAGGTGATGTCCACCAGCGTCGCCGCGCGCTCCGGCCGCTCGTTCAGGCGGTGAATCGGCACAATCGGGAACAATTGCCCGAGCGCCCAATTGTCGAGCAACGATTGAAAAATGGAAAAATTGCAGAGGTATTGGTCGCCGAGGTTCTGCTGCAGCTCCGACACCTCCTCCGGCACCGCATCCGCGTCGCGGAAATGCTCCACGATGGCCTTGGCGATTTGCCAGAACACGGTCTCGACGCGCGCCTTGGTTTCCAAGTCGAGCAAGCCGAGTTCGAACATCGCCTGCGATTGTTCCTTGTATTGCTGCGCGTCGTGCAGCGCCTCCATCCACGGTCCATTGTCGCCCCGGCCGTTCCGCTTCTTCGTAATCCTGGTCAGGCCGCGCGCCACGTCCCCGATGTCGCGCACCAGCTTGTGGTCGCCCACGCCGATGATCACAGTCTTGCCAAATTGATCGCGCTCGATCGATCCGAACGCCTCGACGATGAGCACGGAATGATGCGCAACGAGCGCGCGTCCGCTCTCGCTCACGATGGTCGGATGCACCACGCCCTCGGAGTCGCAGACGTCCATGATGTGGTAAACCACGTCGCGCGCATACTCCTGCAGCGTGTAGTTCATCGAGCTGTCGAAGGTCGTGCGCGACCCGTCGTAGTCGACGCCGAGGCCGCCGCCCACATCGAGATAACCCAACGCGTGGCCCATCTTCGAGAGCTTGGCGTAGAAGCGCGCGGCCTCGCGCACGGCGCGCTTGATGGTGCCGATGTCGGTCACCTGCGAACCGACGTGAAAGTGGATCAGGCGCAGCGTGTGCGCCATGCCTTCGGAATGGAGATAGGCGCTGGCTTGCACGAGGTCGGCCGTGCTGAGGCCGAACTTGGCGTCCTCGCCGCCGCTGGTCGCCCATTTACCGGCGCCCTTCGACTGCAAGCGCACGCGCACGCCGATCATGGGCTCGACGCCCATTTCCTTGGCGATGTCGACGATCTGCTTCAGCTCCTCAAGCTTCTCGACGACCATGATCACGAGCTTGCCGAGCTTGCTGCCGAGTAACGCGTTATGGATGAAATTGCTGTCCTTGTAGCCGTTGCAGATGATGAGGCTGTCGTAATCTCGATGCACGGCGAGCGCGGCGAACAACTCGGGCTTGCTGCCCGCCTCGAGGCCGAAATGATACGGTCCGCCCGCCTCGATGATTTCCTCCACCACCTCGCGGAGCTGGTTCACCTTGATTGGGAATACGCCGCGATACGGCGCCTTGTAGGCCATCTCGGTGATCGCCGTGTCGAACGCGCCGCAGATCGCCTGCAGCCGGTGCTTCAACAAATCCTGAAATCGTACCGTGAGCGGAAACGACAGACCGCGCTCATGCGCCTCGGCAACGATTTCCATCAAGTCGATCCGGGTTTGCTGGCCCGGCATTGGATTCACCTGGATGTGGCCGCGCTTGTTGATGGAGAAATGTTCCGCGCCCCAACGCTCGATGTTGTAGGTCTCGTTCGCGTCGGAGACCGACCACGCATCGGCCACGGCCGAGTGGGTCTTGGCCTTCGCCTTCGTGGCAGCAGCGCGGCCCCGGGGTTTCGCGTCTGCCTTGGCCACGGCGCGCGGGGCGGTTTTGGCGCGGCCTTTTGCGGCGGGACCTTTGCGTTTGCTCATGTGGCCGGAAGTTAGGGTCCACACTCCCGCTTGCAATTGCCGATTTTGCAAAACTTTGGCCGCGCGGTCCCTCAGTCTCCTGGTCTTCCAGACTCGCCGCCGGACCCTCGACGCCTCCTCACGGTTCCGCGTAATCAAAAATCGACTGGGGCGCACGATATTTCTTCCACCAGTCGCCGTACGGAACATCGGTTGCGCCGAGGCTCCAATCAACCGCCTCCCAGCGCGTTCCCTTTCGCTTGAGCAGGGCCTGCACGCAGCCGTCGAACATGCCCTATGCGACAGTCTCGCGGAACTTCGTTTTCTTGTAATCAATCGGGCCGCCGTCCGGCCGGCGAGGTTGCGCCTTGAGAAAAGTCCACCCATCGCGCACGCGCAGAAATTCCACTTTGAAGAGCACCGCCTGGCGCAGCTCCGCGACGATGGGTCCGCGGATGCCGTCCATGTTCGTGCCTCGCTCCGCGCGGCCGGGTGGAGGCGTGTACGTCCCGGCGGCAAGCTGCTGCGCGGGGACGCCTTCCCTGGTCGGATTCACCGACCCCTCCGGCCGACCCTGCTGCTGCTCAAAGAAGTTTCTCGAAAACTGATCCGCCTTGCCGGGATTCTGGAGGCCTGACTCCGGCGGGTCGCCGGCCAGGACCCGCCCGGCGACAAGAACCACCGCAAAGCCCAGCGCCACTCGATTCATGGGGAGACCATGACACCTTTCCGCTTGCGACGGGAGGGAAAATCCCGTCTGTGCCGTCGCCCGCGTCCGATTTCCGATCCCGTGCCTGAATCCCCCACCAAACCGAATTCGTCGCGCCGAAAACGTTGGCGGTGGCTGCGTTGGACGTTGCTCGTGCTCGGAATCCTTATCGTTGCCTTCCTCGCCTTGCTCCGGCCCATCGCCTTCTTTGTCGCGCGGTTTTACGCCGACCGCCTCGGTCGAAACGAAAGTCTTAAGATCGCCTTTGAGCCGGGTGGAAATTTGTGGTCCAGCCTTTCTTTCGATCGATTGCAGATTTCTCCCACCGCCCCCGGGACGGTGCGCGAC
The DNA here is from genome assembly GCA_025353105.1 of Verrucomicrobiota bacterium. Lineage (GTDB taxonomy): Bacteria > Verrucomicrobiota > Verrucomicrobiia > Chthoniobacterales > SZAS-18 > SZAS-18. Next base: position 24,190 of record JANXRG010000067.1, on the reverse strand, counting down.
ATCCGCATCGGACGCTTCAAGTCGACCTACAGTCTGTGGGCTTTTCTACGCTCGGGTCTCCGCGATTTCGTCGACGAAGTGGAGGTGGAGGACGTGACGATCGTGCTCGATGTCTCCCGGCCGCCGCCCCCGCCGACGTCCGGGAAGGACGAACCCGGCGGCGGCATTCCTAGATTTCCGCTGCCCAGGAAAGCGCTTTTCCGCAACGTCACCCTCGTGCTCGAACAACCCGGCGGGCGGCGCATCGAGTTCACCGGGCTGACGCTCGAGCTCGTGCCGGGAGGCGACGGAAACTTCGAGATCAAGAGCATGTCCGTCCCCGGCCTGAAACCCATCCTCGACATTCGCGGAAGCAGCCGCTACGCGAACCGCGAGCTCAGCTTGCGCGATGTCAACCTGCCAGGGGTGGCAAGATTTCAGGACATCACGATTCAACTCGAGAAGCTATCCACCGGCTGGCTCATCGGTTCCGCCTCGGGGGAGGTGCTGGGTGGCCGTTTGGATCTGAAGGCGAGCGTTCCCGCGTCTTTGCATCTTTGGGAGTACCCGGGCAGTGGCAGCCTCTCCATCCGCGCCCTCCCGATTTCATGGCCATCCCAACTTCTCGTGGACCCCGCCGTCGTGCCCCCGCAGCTCTCGGGCATGGTCGATGAGTTCGACGCGTCGTTCGGCAACCGGGAAAAGGATGAGGGGCGGATCGACGTCCACGCGTCGACTCGAATCCGCGAACTGCGGGTGAACGAGCTGGCCGCCGCCACCGTCGCCGCGGGCCTCAACGCTGTCGTGAGCCAGGCTACGCTTAAAGGCGGCGTGCCGTGGTTCACCGGTTTGGTGGCGGAGTTGACCGGTGAAGTGACGCAGCCTCAGACGAAGGATTTAGCGGCCGATCGCGCCGGAATTCGCATCACGACGCGGGACGACAACGCGACGATCGAAGCCCTCGAGATCGTGCGCGGCAGCAACGTCGTTTCGCTTGCGGGTCGCACGAAACTTTCGCCCGAGCTGGCGCGGTGGCAATGGGCGGCTCTGGACCTCGATCTGCGCATTCAAGCACCGGACTTGGGCCAACTTTCGCTTGCCGGGGAGGCGCCCCCATTGCAGGGCCGGCTCGAGGGTGGGACAAAGGTTGCACTCGCGGCGGGCGCGTGGACTGGAAACCTGGCCCTGAGCGGACGCGACCTGCGGATCCGCGACCTGGCGATCCAGTCGCTCGACGTCCGGATTTCGGCCGCGCAGGAAGTCGCTTGGATTGAGCAATGCGAGGTGCGAATCGACGCGGACAACGCGGTGGCGCTGGGAGGTTACGCGCGGCTCACGGGCGATCGCGACTTCCGCGCGGACGTCAACGTTAACCTGCCCAAGCTGGCTGCGTTCGAGGCATTGTTGCGCGCGGCTGGCGTCCGCGAAAAACTGGGGGGCGCGTTGAAGATTGAGTGGCGGGCCAGCGGTCAGCTGATCGATTTTTCGGCGCTCGTGAAAACGATCGCGGGCGGCGGGACCATCGCGGCTCGCGGCGTGACCTACGGGGGGAGCGGTCCCTTTGACGGGGACATCGAGGGCTCGCAGGGAGGCGCGCGAATCGATTTGCCAACAATCTCCCTTCGCGCGGGGCAGGTTGAGTTTCGCGGCTCGGCGCAACTCGTCGACTCGCTTGTCAGCGTCGAGCGTATCTCGGTGCGACGGGTCAACGATGAACTCGCGGGCGGCTATGTGCGGGTTCCGGTGGATCTCAACCGCATGAAGATTGCGGACGTCGACAAGATCGACGTCGACCTCGTGGTGGCCCGGCCGCTGCCGCTCGCGGAGCTTTGGACCGCGGCAAATCTCAAAGGCAGACCACCGCTCGATGGCACCGTGGCCTTCTCGCTCAAAGCGCTGGGCAGCCTTTCGAAATTGACCGCAGACCTCAGCCTGCAAGGTCGCGGTCTGCGCAAGCCTGACTTCACCTGGTTCAAGTCGGCCGACTTGGATCTCGCGCTGAGTTTCCGCGAGAACCGGCTTACGGCCGACGGTGCGGTGAAGCAGCCGCAGATGCAGCCGGTCAGTCTCAGGGGAGAAATGCCCATCGATCTACCGAGACTGGTCGAAACGGGGAAACTGGATCTCGCCGCACCGATCACCGGATCCATTCGCCTGCCGCCCTCATCACTCAATGTCGCGATCGGCGTTGTTCCTGGATTACGCTTCGTCCAGGGCGATGCCGGCGCTGACATCACAATCGGCGGCACGCTTGGGAAACCGACGCTGCGCGGCAGCCTGCGCGCGGACTTGACGGCGGCCCGCTTCGAAAATCTGTCCATTCCCGCGCTGCGAGATTTCAAGATCCGACTCGCCTTCGATGAAAAGGAGGTTCGGCTTGAACAGGTGCAGGGCGAAGTTGCCGGCGGCCGGTTCTTCGCCTCCGGTCGGGTTGACTACAACGACTGGCAGAAGGGCACGATCCATGTTGCAATCAAGACGACCGACGTACTGGCGCTGCGCGACGACTCGATCACCGTGCGTGTGAATTCGGACCTCACGATCGATGGTCCGGTCGCCTCGGCGCTGGTCAAGGGTCGGGTGGCGCTGACCAAGAGCCGGTTTCTCAAGGACATCGACATCCTGCCCATTTCCCTACCGGGCGAACAGAAACGGCCCGCGACCGCGCCCCCTCCGCCAAAGCCCCGCAACACGGGCGCCGACATCGGCATTAAGATCCCACCGATGCGCGACTGGAAGTTCGACGTCGCGATCGTCACGGCCGATCCCTTCCGGGTGCGTGGCAATCTGGCGAATGGCCGCGTGGTGGTCGACCTGAAGCTCACCGGCACGGGCGAGCACCCGCTGCTCAAGGGGCCGGTCACGATCGAACAGCTCACGGCCCGGCTCCCCTTCAGCCGGCTCGACATCGCGTATGGGTCGATCTACTTCACGCCGGATCAGCCTTTCAATCCGTTGCTCGATATCAGCGGCCAGTCGCAGGTGCGCGACCGCCGGATCGATGTCACGATTTACGGTCGCGCGGACGATCCGAAAACGGTCTTCACAAGCGATCCGCCGCTGCCACAAGAGCAGATTGTCACGTTGCTGGCGACTGGCTCCACGCTGGATGAACTGCGCAGTGACACGGGCGCCCTGGTGGGCAAGGCCGCCATTCTGACCGCGCAGTCGTTGTGGCGAAAGGTTTTCAAGTCGAAAGACCCGCCGTCCGGGCAGGATTCGCTGGGGGACCGATTTGACGTCGATATCGGCGCCACCGACCCCAAGACGGGAAAACAAAGTGTCTCCGCGCGTTTCCGCGTCTCGGATCGCGTGCTGCTCCTCAGCGATTTTGATTCGCAGGGAAACTTTCGAGGGCAGGTGCGCTACCTGATTCGCTTCCGATGAGGATTGCCCGCGTCTCCGCCATCGCTCTGCTCGTCAGTCTCCTTGCCGGGAACGTGCAGGCACAGTTGGCGACCGATGTGACGCAGCGCATCGAGATCACCGGCGGGGTGGCCTTTCCACCGGACCGGCTACGGGACGCGTTGAGTGATGCCACGGAAGCGATCACCCTTGAGGGAGTCACGCCCGCGACCGCGGACGACGCGGCTTTCTTTCTTGAGTTGTTCTATCGCCGGAATGGGTATGCGCGGGCCCTGGTCACGTACACGATCCTCCCCGGCGGGCGCCTGAGGTTGACCGTAGACGAGGGACAGCCCGTGCTGCTTGGAAAAATCGATTTCATTGCCGGACGGGCTTTGCCGGAGAGCCGGCTCAAGGAATATTTCCTCGCCCCCACCCGCAACCGTGTGCCGGCCAACCGGATTCAATTGCCGTTCATCCTTTCCGATCTCAACGCGGGTCGGGAGGCGCTCGTGGATTATTATGTGAGCGAGGGATTTCCGGAGGTCGTTATCGATCCCCTGTTGGCGATCCCGCGCGAGGGTGGCCGCGTGTCGGATGTGCGGGTCCGCATTAGGGAGGGTCCCCGGTACCAATTTGGCCGGGTGCAAATCGAAGGCGTGCCGGCGTTCACCGAGAAGCCGGCGCCGACCTCCTGGTTCCGGCGCGCGATTCTTTTCCAGCGACCCACGCCGGACACGTGGGCGGAAGTGCAGCGCCAGATCGAGAAACTCCGGAAGGAGCCCTTTACGATCGAGGGCGCCAATTCGATGGCCCGAAAGGTCGAGGAGTTCCTCAAGCGCAAGGGCTACTACGCCGCCGAGGTCGTCGCGCGGACCGACCGCAACGCGGCACGCCAGGCTGTCGTACCGGTTCGAATCGTGGCGCGGGCCGGCGTCGCCTATCGAATCGGCGAGATTACCGTCGAAGGGACTGACCGCCTGAAACCCGCGTACGTTCGGAACCGCTTCGGCGTCCTGCGTGGAGAGCTCTACGATCCCGCGAAGCTCGACAAAGTGTTCCAGGATGAAATGAAGACTGGGCTTTACCAAGTGCTCCGGATCAACGCGCAACCGCAGACCGACGGCACGCTGAAACTCGGCCTCACCGTCAAAGAAGCGAAGGCGCGAGAGGTGGGATTCTCCCTCGGGTACGGCACATTTGACGGACCAATCGTCGGTTTCGAGGCCCGCGATCGCGACCTGTTCGGCACGGGTCGGCCGCTCGGCTTCCGGGCCGTGTATTCGACCCGCACGTACACGGGCGAGCTCACCTACGAGGATCCGCACTGGCTCGAAACGGAAAACAAACTTTTGCTTAAAATCGGAGTGGGCGGATTTAAGTTCGACAGCTACGACAAACGGGAGGTCGGATTCAGCGCCCAGCTTTCGCGGAAGTTGACGCGCGAGGTCGAGTTGGCTGGCTTTGTCACCGGACGGGGCGTGAACCTCTCCCAGGTCTTCGTGTCGCCGCAAAACACCGGACCGACCAAATACATCGTCGGGTCCGCTGGCCTGACCAGCACGCTCGATTTTCGCGACAGCCCCATCATCCCGGCGCGCGGTCTCGCCTTCAACGCGACGGTCAATTTCACGCAAGGCAGCGGCAGCGGCGACAAGTTCGAATTCGTCCGCGCCACGATGCGGCTAAGCTATTACATCCCGATCAAGAAGACGACACTCGCGTTCGGGTTCCGCGCGGGCCTGATTGAACCGATGAGCGGCGGCAGCAGCGGCATCCCGATCGACGAGCGCTTCTTCAACGGCGGCGCCACCACGGTTCGCAGCTTTACCGAGCGCCGGCTTGGTCCGCGCGACATGGTCACTGGAAATCCGATTGGCGGCCTTGCTTACACGATCAGCAACGTTGAATTCAACTTCCCAATTCGCGGTGATCTGCACGGCGCGGTCTTTTATGACGTCGGTAACGTCACGCGGAACCCGAGCTTCAGCGGACTGCGTTCCGCGGTCGGCGGCGGCCTCCGTTACAACCTGCCGATCGGACCGCTGCGCATCGACTACGGTCTCAATCCCTCGCCGCAACCGGGTGAGAGTCGGGGCGCCCTGCACGTCAGCTTCGGCATCGCGTTCTAATGGGAGCGGGATTCCGCTGGCGCATTTGATCGACGCGGTTAGATCGAGGCATGAGCGTTGCACCGCAGATTGTCTTGGTGACCGGGGCGTCCGCCGGCATTGGCGTCGCGATGGCGCGAAGATTTATCCGGGACGGCTATCGCGTAATTGCCGCGGCACGGCGGCACGACAAGCTGCAGGATCTCGCCGGCGAATTCGGTGATCGGATTCACCCGCTGGCGCTCGATGTGCGGGATGGCCACGCGGTGGCGGCGGCGATCAACGCGCTGCCGGCGGCGTGGTCCGCCATCGACGTGCTCGTCAACAACGCCGGCCTGTCGCTTGGCCTCGAGCCGGCACACGAGGCGAAACTCGAGGACTGGGAGCGGATGATCGACACGAACATCAAGGGCGTCACGTATCTCACCCGCGCCGTTCTGCCCGGAATGGTCGAGCGTAATCGAGGACACGTGATCAACATCGGTTCAATCACGGCTGAATACGCTTATCCCGGCTCGCACGTGTACGGTGGGACCAAGGCCTTCCTGCGGCAGTTCAGCTTCGGCTTGCGCGCCGATCTGCTCGGCACGGCCGTGCGCGTCACGGTGCTTGAGCCCGGCATGACGGGCGGCACCGAGTTTTCGAAGGTGCGCTTTGAGGGCGACGACGCGAAGGCCGCGAAGGTTTACGAAGGACTGGAGCCGCTCACGCCCGAGGACATCGCCGAGACCGTGGGTTGGATCGCAAGTCGTCCGCCGCGCGTAAACGTTAATCTCATCTCGATGATGCCGGCGTGCCAGTCCTTTGCCCGGCCGGCCCTCGCGAAGAAGCCTGGGAAGCAATAGTCGAATCATCGTCGCATCCATGAATTTCCTTCCCCCCGATTGCTTCGTCCTCGGCGCCGGCCTCGGCACCCGGTTGCGTCCCCTGACCGACCAGCTGCCCAAACCGCTCGTGCCCGTTGGTCTCAAGCCGCTCATCTCGTTCGCGTTTGACCACCTCATCGCGGACGTCGGTGCGGACTCCTTCATCGTCAACACGCACCATTTGCCCAACGCTTTCGCAACGACATTTCCGGAAGCCTCGTATCGCGAACGCCCGATTGTGTTTCGGCACGAGCCGATCCTGCTCGAGACCGGCGGCGGCATTCGCAATATCGCGGATCTGTTGCGCGGGGACCGACCGCTCCTCGTCTACAACGGCGACATCCTGACGGATTTACCGCTCGCGCCCGCTCTCGCGACGCATCGGGCGTCCGGACGGCTCGCGACGATGATTTTGCGCTCGGGCGGCGGACCGAAGCATGTGGCCTTTGACGCCGCAGGCGGCGTGGTACTTGATGTTCGCGACCGATTTGCCAAGGGCCACGCGCATGAGCACGTATTCACCGGCATCTATCTCGTCGCCCCCACGCTCCTCGAGCACATTTCCGCCGAGACGAAGATTTCCATCATCCCGATCTTCATCGATTTGATCCGCGAGGGGCACGCGATCGGCGGCGTCGTGATCGACGAAGGCGAGTGGCGTGATTTGGGCAGTCGCAAGGAATACCTGGAAGTGCATCGCGCCTTGCGGAGTGATCTCGCGGAGACCTTTCCGCGCTACGGCGCACCGGATCGCGGATGGCGCGAATGGATTTCGCCCGACGCGCGCCTCGGCGTCGGCGCGCGCGTACTGGGCTGCAGCACGATTGGTGCGGGCGCGGTGATTGGCGATGGCGCGGTCGTCGAGGATTCGTTGATTTGGCCGGGTGGTGAAGTGGCGGCGGGCGCGAGATTGCGTCAGTGCATTGTGCGCGGTGGGTCCGTCGCAGCCGGTGAGCTGAAGGGGAAGGATTTCTGACGGAACGAGCGTCGAGGGTCGAAAGGGAAGGGTCGGAAGGCGAATGATTTGCCACAGAGACTCAGAGATTCGGAGGTTTGGATTGGGGTTCTTTCGCAGCTCTTTCAGATTATCACCGGTTGTCGCCGCAAGGCAAAGGATGGCCATGCAAATGCCGACGTTATCATGCAGGAGCCGGCGATTCTCCTGTCCTTTGAACAGCCGGAGCGGCCATTTGAGACAATTGTTGCCTGGGGCCGCGATGCGGAACGGATTGATTACGACCAAGGCACGCAGACCGTCTTTAGGCAGGAACGCGCGGCGGTGGTATCCGCTGCAGCGACGCCCGCAAGCGGCAATTGGATAGACGTCGAAAGTGCGCGCGAATCCATCCCGGCGTAACTTGACGTGTTCACGGACGAATACCGGACACGTGAGGGCGACAAATTGACTGTAATCTGACCTGACCTTTAAAAATGCGCCAACTTGTCAGGGGTCCTTCCAATCACGGTTCTCTATTCCACCGTGCTTGCGCTTCCATGAGTGGGACGATCTGATCGAATCCGCGACGTTCACGCAATTCATGAGACCGATCCATCACTCCGAAACGGGAATGCGAATTCTCTGTTCGATCGCATGTTCGTTGCTCCTCACGATTCGTCCGGTCCTCGGCGACACGGATATTCCCGCGACCCCGGCGGGTCCGCCCCCCGACGTTTCCGTTCCCGCCCAACCGGCCGGCTGGAGTTTCTATTTCCAAAACACCAACGTCCTCCAGGGCGTCACCGACTTCCGTTCTCCGTACCGGGGTGACAATAGTCTGACTCCCAATCAAACTCGTGAAACCGTCACCGTGACGCTCTTTGCCGCGCGCCGGCTGTGGGACGGGGCCGCGCTCGTGATCAATCCGGAGTATGCGCAGGGGCAGGGCCTGAATCTGACCCATGGCGTGGCGGGGTTCCCAAACGGGGAGGCGACAAAGACCGGTTCCATTCCGGGCAAGCTGGACCTCGAGAGATTTTATGTCAGCCAGGTGTTTGGCTTTGGCGGTGATCAGGAAGACGCCGCCGCCGCGAAAAATCAGCTCGCGGGCAAGCGGGATGTTTCGCGCCTGACGCTGACCTTGGGGAAAATGGCCGCGTCAGATTTCTTCGACGATAATTCGTACACGCATGATCCGCGGACCGGCTTCATGAACTGGAGCCTATGGGAAAGCGCGGGTTGGGATTATCCCGCCGACGCGAAAGGGTACACCTACGGATTTGTGGCCGAACTGAACCAGAAGAAATGGGCGATTCGTTATGGCCTCTTTTCCGTCCCGCGCGTGGCGAACGGCCTGGCGATGGAGAGCAACCTGGTGAACGCGAGTGCCCAGGTCATCGAATTCGAGAAGCGATTCGAGGCTTTGGGTGGTCGACCGGGTAAATTGCGGCTGCTGACCTTTGCCAATCATGCGCACATGGGAAGCTATCAGGACGCCGTGAACAGCTACCGGACAAATCCCGCCGCGGGCCCGGCCGACATCACGCAAAGCCGAAAGTATCGCTGGAAATACGGCGGCGCCGTCAACCTCGAACAGGAACTCGCAAAGGACTTGGGCGCATTTCTACGCCTGAGCCTCAACGACGGCGCCACCGAGTCATGGATGTTCACTGAGGTGGACCGAAGCGCCGCGCTCGGGGTCACGCTCAAGGGCTCGCGTTGGGCGAGGTCGAACGACACGATTGGGCTCGCGGGCGCAATCAACGGGTTATCATCGATCCATGGACAATATCTCGCAGCGGGCGGCTCCGGCATTCTGCTGGGAGACGGACGGCTTCGATATGCCCCGGAGCAGCTTGTCGAGCTTTACTATGATGCCAACACTCCGCTCAAGTTTGCCAACATCATGATTGGCTATCAATTCGTGCGAAATCCCGGATACAATTCAGAACGAGGGCCCGCGAACATTTTTTCCGTGCGGATTCACCTCGAATATCCGCGCTGACCAATGACCACACGGGGCTCCGATCGAGCGAGCGCAGGCGAGCCGGATTTCTCCGGCCTGGTGGCCCGGCTGATGCGATCGCTGGCGCGACGTTCCCGCCGATTTCACGCGGGCCTGACGCTGCTGTTGGTCCTCCTGGTGGGCGCGGCGGACTACCTCACCGGTTTCGAGCGCTCATTGCTGGTCTTTTACATCCTGCCGATCGCCCTTGGGGTTTGGTTTGTCGATCGAAGCTACGGGATCGTCTTGTCCATCCTCAGCTTTGGTATTTGGTTGTTGGGCGATTTCGCGGCCGGCGCGCTCGACACGAAAGCCGGGATTGTCGGCTGGAATGCGGCGATCGGGCTGGTGGCTTTCCTGATCGTGGTCTGGCTTTTGTCGACCCTCCGCCGGCTGCTGACTGAGTTGGAATCCCGCGTGGTCCAACGGACCGCCGCGCTCAGCCGGGAGATGCGGGAGCGGGAACGCCTCGAACGAGAGATTCTGGAAGTGAGTGAGCGGGAGCAGAGCCGGATCGGTCACGACTTGCACGACGGATTGGGCCAGCACCTGACCGGTGCGGCCTTGACCGGTCAGCTCCTGAGCGAGCGCCTCATGACCCGCGGGGCGAAGGAAGCTCCGGAGGCGGAGCGGGTCGTGGCATTGATCAACGAGGCGATTGAGATCACGCGGTCGCTGGCCCACGGCCTCTCGCCGGTGGCGCTAAATGCCGAGGGCCTCGTCACCGCGTTTCAGGATCTGCGCGCCTATGCTGCCAAGCACTTTCAGGTGATTTGCGATCTCGAATGTGAAACCGACGCGGTCGTCGACGATCCCGCCGCCGCGACGCATCTCTATCGCATCGCCCAGGAAGCCATCACCAACGCCGTTCGGCACGGCGGCGCGCGCGCGATCGAGATTCGCCTCAACCGGGACGCCACCAACGCCACCACGCTCGAGGTGGCGGACGACGGGGTTGGCATCCCGGAGTCAACGGATCGGGGCCGGGCCGGCCTGGGATTGCGCGCGATGGCTCACCGCGCCGAGTTGATGGGCGCCACGTTTTGGGTGCGGCGGCGACCGGAAGGTGGGACGATGGTCCACTGCTCCGTTCCGTCGCCCGGAGATTCTGCGAAAGTCCGTCCCGTCGATTTCACCGCTGCCTAGTCTGATGTCACTCGAAATCGATCGTCGCCAGAGCACGAAACACCGGATTTTCATCGTCGATGATCATCCGCTGGTCCGCGAATCGCTCGGCAATCTGCTCAACCAGCAACGAGACCTAATCGTCTGCGGTGAGGCCGAGGATGCGCCCGGTGCGCTCTCGGCCATCATCGCCCAGAAACCCGAGGTCGCAGTCGTGGATCTTTCATTGAAGAGAGGATCCGGCATGGAACTGGTCAAGGAGTTGAAGGTTCATTGCCCCAATGTCTCGGTCGTCGTCCTTTCGATGCACGATGAAACCCTTTATGCGGAGCGGGCTCTGCGCGCTGGCGCGCGCGGCTACGTGATGAAGCGGGAGACGACGACGAAGATCCTGACGGCCGTACGACGGGTCCTGGACGGCGGCGTTTACGTGAGTGAATCGTTTGCCAACGTGGTCGCTCAGCGCCTGGCGACCGGACGACCGATCAAGCCCGGGCCGAATTCCGCCGTCGCGGAGTTGAGCGACCGCGAGCTGGATGTTTTTCGGTTCCTTGGCCAGGGAAAGAGCACGACGGAAATTGCCGCCGACCTGCACCTCAGCTTGAAAACGGTCCAGGCGTATTGCGCGCGCATCAAAACAAAACTCGGCTTGGCCAACGCGCGAGAACTGCTGCGCGAGGCGCTTCGATTCGTTGAACGCTCGACCGGGACGGACTGAAGGCGGGTTGGCGGGGTGTAGGGCCGCGCCTAACATGACAACGAGGCGCGGCCCAATGGCGCGGCCGCCGGCGCGGAGGCAGATTCTGCGCAGGGAATTTAGTCCTCGTTCCCGCCTCAGCCGGTTTGTCCATCGTGTTCCGCTCCAGCCTTGTGGGTATTGCCACGCTCATTCTATTCGCCGTCTCCTGCGCCGGTCGGTCCGCCCGTGCTTCCGGTCGGCCCAGCAGACTCAGTCTCGACGACGCCCTGCGTCTCGCCGACGAAGGCAACTTTGACCTGCGTGCAGCGCGGGGCGACGTCGAAGTCGCTCTCGGCCAACAACGCACGGCGGGTCAATTTCCCAATCCCATCCTCGGCCTCAGCAGTTCGAAGTACAAACTGACGCAGCCCAATGGGACGACGCAGGGCAACTCCTTCTTCCAGCGCAGCTACGATTCCATCGCTTCGATCGGTCAGCTCGTCGAGGTGGGCGGAAAGCGCACGCAACGCCGCGCGTCGGCGGAGGCGGCGGTCGCGGCCGCGCGCGCGCGGCTCGACGAAGTTCGCCGGCAACTCGACCTGAACGTCACCAAGGCTTACCTCGCGGCGTTGCTGGCGGACGGGAATCGAGCCGTGTTGGAAAATTCTGCCTTGAGTCTGCGGCGGGAGGCTTCGATCGCCGCGGCTCGATTGCAGGCCGGCGATATTTCAAACGCAGATCGGGACCAAATCGAGGTCGCCGCCGCGCAGCTGGAACTTAATGCCCGGAGCGCCGCCAATGCCGCCCTGGCGGCGCGCATCCAGCTGCAGCTGCTGCTGGGAAACGCAAATCCAGACGGCCAAATTCAGCTGGCCGACACGCTTTCCCGTCTTGGCCATTTGATTTCGTCGGGCGTGGGGATCGGCGCGCCGCTCCGACCCGACATTGCGGCTGCGCGCGCGTCGCTGGCCAAGGCAACCGCCGATCTGAAGTTGGAAAAGGCAAACCGGATTCCGGATCCGACGTTTCAGCTTCAATACGAACGCGAACCGACCGCCACGCTGCAATCGCTCGGTTTCGCGATGACGATTCCGTTGCCGTTGCCAAATTACAATTTGGGGGCTGTCCGGACCGCGCGGGCGGCGCAGTTGCAGGCCGCGGCAAAGGTGGATCAGACGCAATCCATCTACCGGGCGGACGTAGCGGCGGCGCGCGGAGCGTATCAGGAGGCCAACGCCCGCGCCCACCGTTACGAGGAGCAGATCTCCGCGCAGGCCGAGCGGGTGCGCGAATCCGTTTCCTTCGCCTACGCAAGGGGCGGTGCCAGCCTGGTCGACCTCCTCACGGCCCAACGCGCGGCGAATGAGGTGCGAGCGGCCACGCTCCAGGCCCAGGCGGATCGTGCTTCCGCCGCCGCCGCCCTTTCCGCGGCGCTCAACCAGCCCGTTCGTTCGACCACGCCGAACCGACTTCCGACCCGATGACCGCACCCCGCCCAATCCTTCGCGCCCTCGCCGGGCTGCTCGTGCCGTTCGCGATCGGCGCCTGTCGCAAATCCCCCGCTTCGACCGAGAACGCGGCGCCCGTTCGCGCCACCGCGCACGACGTTGAATTCCCCCGCGAAAGCCCGCAGCTCGGCTCCATCCAAGTCACGGAGGCGACGCCGGTTCGGCAAAGTGAGTTCCGCTTTACGGGCCGACTGACGTGGAACGAGGACTTCACCAACCGGGTGTTCTCGCCCATCGCCGGACGCGTCGAGAAAGTCGTCGCCGAAATCGGGCAGCACCTGAATCCCGGTGACGACCTTGCGCTCCTGCGGTCGCCGGAATTTGGACAGGCGCAGGCCGATTACCGCAAGGCGGCGGGCGATTTTGCGCAGACCGACAAGACGCTCACGCGCGTCAAGGCGTTGCGCGAGCACGGTGCGGCGGCACAGAAGGACCTCGACAGCGCCCAGGCTGATTTCCTGCGGGCATCGGCGGAAAAGCAAAGGGCCGCCGCGCGACTTCAGCTTCTGGGGGCGCTCGAGGGCGATTTTAGCGATGTGTACCACCTCGCAACCCCGATCGAAGGGATCGTGGTGGACCGGAATCTTAACGTCGGCCAGGAGATCCGATCTGACATGATCCTGGCCAGCACTCCGCAACTGACCGCGCCTTTGTTCACGATTACGAATCCGACCAGGCTGTGGGTGGTCCTTGATGTGCCGGAGAACGATTTGAACAAGCTCAAGCTGAAGCAACCCGTCGAGGTCCGAACGCCCGCGTATCCGGCGCGCGTTTTCACCGGCCAGGTCGACGTTATCGGCGCCTTTCTCGATCCGCTGACCCGCGTGGCACGCGTGCGCGCCAGTATCGACAACGCAGAAGGTTTTCTCAAAGCGGAGATGTACGTCAACGTCCGGGTCACCGAGGTCGCGGAGTCCACGACGGACGTTGAGGTGCCGAGCCGGTCCGTGATTTATCTGGGCGGCAAGTATTTTGTGTTCGTGGAAGCGGCCCCACGCAAATTTGAGCGCCGGGAGGTGACGGTGGAACGCGAAGGTGGAGGGGAGACACCCATCGTGGTCGTGCGTGGCCTCAGCGCGGGCCAGCGAATCGTTTCGCACGGTAATCTGTTGATAAACGAATTACTGCTGGAGGACAACGAAACGGCGGAAAATAAAGCGCCCGTCGGTGCCGCGGCGGCGGTGACGCCTCGACCGCTATGAAGGCATTCATCCAAGCGGTTGTCCGCCATCGGATGATCGTCGTTGGGCTCCTGATCGGCTACACGCTGGCCGGAGTCCTGGCGTTTCAGCGCCTGCCCGTCGAGGCCTACCCCGACGTCACGAATATCCAGGCGCAAGTCATCACACTCTGGGCCGGCCACGCCGCGGAAGAGGTGGAGAAGTTCGTGACGGTTCCGATCGAAAACCAGCTCAACGCGCTGCCGCGGCGGGCCAGTCTTCGCTCGATCTCGTTGTTCGGCCTGTCAGTGGTGACGGTGGTCTTTGAGGACGACGCCGACAACTATCAAGCGAGAAGTCTGGTGAGCCAGCAGTTGGCCGGCATCGTCATGCCGCCTGGCGCGCAGGCAAATCTGTCTCCGGATTCGACGCCGGTGGGCGAAATTTTTCGCTACACGCTTCAAGCCGGGCCGGACTTCGCCCCGACCGAGTTGCGCGCCCTCGAGGATTGGGTGGTTGAGCGCCAGTTCCGAACCGTGCCGGGCGTCGTCGACGTCGTTGGTTTTGGGGGGCCGACGAAGCAATACCAGGTGCTCGTCGATCCGCTGAAACTCAAGAGCTACAATCTCAGTCTGAAACAGGTCGCCGACGCGTTGGGCACCGGCAACCAGAACGCTGGCGGCGCGTACGTCGAGCGCGGTTCGCAGATCTTTATTGTCCGCGGACTCGGCCTGATTCAAACCCTCGACGACGTTCGCTCGATTGTTCTCGCGGTGCGCAATAACACGCCCATCAAGGTCAGCGACGTGGCGAGCGTCGAAATCGGCCATCAACTGCGGCTGGGACGCGTCGGGTTGAACAAACCTCGGGCCGGCGTCGCACCAGCAAAGACGGATCAGGATGATGTCGTGCAGGGAATCGTGCTCATGCGAAAGGGCGAAAATGCCCTTGATGTGCTGCAGCGCGTCAAGGCGAAGGCGGAAGAGATAAGTCGAAACCATCTTCCGCCGGGGGTTCGACTGGTCCCGCATTATGATCGGACCGAGCTCATCGCCCGAACCCTGCACACCGTGCGGGAGAACATGATCGCGGGGATTGCTCTGGTGCTCGCGGTTCTGATCGCGTTTCTGGGAATCCGAAACTTTCGGTCGGCCTTGATCGTGGCATCGGTCATTCCGCTCGCGCTCCTCGGAGCCTTCATGCTGCTCGATCTGCAGCACGTTCCCGCAAACCTTATTTCCCTGGGGGCCATCGATTTTGGAATCATTGTCGATTCCGCGGTCGTCGTGATCGAGAACATCATTCGCTTGATCGAGGATCGGAAGAACAACGGTCTGAATGTGTGGCAGGCGATCGTCGAAGGAACGTCGTCCATGGTGAAGCCGATTCTGTTTTCGAAAATGATTCTGCTCACGGCCTTCCTGCCGTTGTTCACCATGCAGCGCGTCGAAGGCCGAATCTTCCGGCCGATGGCGCTCACCCTGACGTTTGCGATTTTGGTCGGCACCCTGCTCGCGCTCATCGTTGTTCCTTGTTTTGCGAGATTCTTTTTGAAGGCGGACAAACCAAGCGACCCGACCGAGCGGGGCGATGCAGGTGAAAGAAAGATTGGATTCGGTTTGGTTCGCCAACTGCGGCGCCGCTACGCACCCCTGCTTGATCTTGCGCTGCGCCGGCGTGGCGCGGTCCTCGCGACTTCCGCGATTGCAATCGTGCTCGCCGTCATTCTCGTGGCGCGCCTTGGGTCGGAGTTTCTGCCGAAACTTGAGGAAGGCGCCTTGTGGCTGCACGTCACGATGCCCGAGTCCATCGCACCGACGGAGGCGGCGCGCGTGGTGAAAAAAGTCCGGGAAACCCTCGCGTCGTTCCCCGAGGTGAAAACCGTGGTCAGCCAACTCGGACGGCCCGACGATGGGACGGACGTCGGCGGCTTCAACCAGTGCGAGACCTACGTGGACCTTCGACCCCCGGAAGAATGGACAACCGCGAAGGATCGGCCGGGGCTCGTCGCCAAAATGAGCGAGGCGCTACAAAAGTTACCCGGCGTGGACTATCTCTTCAGCCAGGTCATCGAGGATAACGTCAACGAGGCGGTGAGCGGCATCAAAGGGGAACTGGGCATCAAGATTTTTGGGCCCGATCCGCAGAAGTTGCAGGAGCTCGCCGACCAAATCACGAAAATCGTCCAACGCGTGCCGGGCGCGGTGGAGGTGAGCGCGGAACGCTTGGCCGGGCAGCCGCAGATCCAAATCCGCGTCGATCGCGGAGCGGTGGCGCGTTACGGCCTCAGCATCGGCGACGTCGATCAACTCATTGAAACCGCCCTGGGTGGGAAAGTTGCCACGCAGATTATCGAAGGGGAACGATCGTTCGATCTGGCGATTAAACTTCGTCCCGACGCCGTCGAAAACCTCGAAACCATTCGCGCGATTCCGACCTTCGGCACGGCAGGCGAGTTCGTCACCCTGGGCGCGGTGGCCGACGTTTCCGTCCGGGGTGGCTACGGGCGAATTTATCGCGAGGACAACGAACGACGGATCGCCGTCAAGTTTGGGGTTCGGGATCGCGACCTCGGCACCGTCATTGCGCAGGCCCAGCGCGACGTGAATGGCAGCGTGAAGTTTCCGCTGGGATATCGCGTCGTCTGGTCCGGCAGCTTCGAGAACCAACAGCGCGCCCTCGCCCGACTGCTCATCGTGGTGCCAATAACGCTCGGCGTAATCTTCTTTCTGCTCTTCACCGCGTTCGGCAGCCTTAAGCAGGCGTCCATCATCTTGCTCAACGTCCCGCTGTCGGCGATTGGCGGAATCGTGGGTCTTTGGCTTGCGGGGCTCCCCTTGAGCGTGTCGGCGCTGGTGGGCTTCGTGGCGCTCTTCGGCGCCAGCGTGCAGAACGGCGTGATCCTGCTGGAACGCATTCGCGAGCTGGATCAGTCCGGCCGCGATTTGTTGGACTCGATCCGGGAGGCGGCCCTTTCCCGGCTTCGGCCCGTGTTGATGACCTCCGCGATGGCGGCGCTCGGCCTTTTGCCAGCCGCCCTCTCACACGCAGTCGGCGCCGAAACCGCGCGGCCCTTCGCCGTCGTCATCGTTGGCGGCCTGATCTCGTCGACGATCCTCACCCTAATTGTGTTGCCCGTTGTCTGTTCGATTTTTTTGGCGCGGGTGAGCACGATCAAATCGATCCAAAAAAAGCAAATCGCACCCGCCACGAGAGAACCGATGTCAGTCTCTTAAACGGCTAAACATTTATGAAAAGTCCACGGAATACTTGTCTCGTTTCGCACCTTACCTGGGTTGCGCCATTTGCTTCACTTATCTGTGGTCCGTTTTTCCACGCCTCGAATGCAAACGCACTTTCGATCGGACCAATTGTCAGGAGTGGGATCGTTCAGACAGTCGAAGTGCACACTCCGATTTTGACGATGATGTTTGCGGGGGAAAGGATTCCACGCCTTTTAAGCTGGAACGGGAATCCGCGCTTTATTCGAAATGAGGAGCCGGTGGATCCAAGCGCACTGCTCACGGGACCGCAAGTCGAGGTTTGGTATCAGGACCCTATTTTCGCCAAGAAGTCGGTCCGCGCATTCCGCTGGTCCGGGGACCGCAATGGTCTGGATCGGCCTTCCGTCAGGGGTTCGGAAAGGGACACGCCCTATCTCCGACTCTAGCGGTCCATTCTACCCCATCCAACACTCTTTAGAATGCTCTCATCTCTCTCTCTTGCTCGCGGTTCCCGTCGAACGGACAAACCGCCCGTGTTCCTTGCGGTGAGTCTTTCAATAGCACTTTTTGTCAGCTGCACGGTTTCCGTTCAACTGTTTGCGGCGTCGAATAAGCTGCGGCTTGCTAGAAATGATGCCGAGGCCCGGCTGAATCTCCGCCTGAAGGAATATATGGTCGCGCTTTGCAGCGGGAACCCGATGGCGGCAGCTGGACTATTTTCCGATAAAGCGGTTGTTACTGAACCTGATCACTTTTTGGGCAGTTATGAACAGTACGTGTCTCAGGTGCTAATTCCTAGACTTCGCCAAGTGCGGTCTTACCAATTGGTCGTTGAGCCAATTATGATCAATGCGGAGCCGTGGACTCGTATTGCGACTGTCTCCGAAAGATTTGTCTGGCGCCGACCGTCAAGGGATTCACACCCGCTCAAGAGCAGGGCGTTCAGACATTTCTGGGTATTTGAGAAGATTGGGAATGAGTGGTTTGTTCGAAGTCTTTCAGGCCAAGAAGAACTGAGCGAAGCGACGAAGAAGAAGCATTAAAAGACAAGTCACCTCCCCTTGTCCCCCACGACGCCAGAGCGCGAAAATCCTCATTGCGCTTGGGACAAATGGAAATGAAAAGGCAATATATGGTTAGTCGACGCGCAGGTCTCAGTGGTCGTTCTTGGGTAAATATCTATAAGTGAACGTCTTATAGATGAGCCGACAATCGGATTCGAACCGATGACCGGCGGTTTACAAAACCGCTGCTCTACCAACTGAGCTATGTCGGCGTTTTCTGCCGGATGGGTACGGCGTTCCGCTGAATCCCACAAGCGGAAAGGCGCGCCCGTGGCGAGCCACGCATCACGAGCCGCGGCTTTGCGCCCGGACGCTTTCCGCCGGACTCTCCTCAAAATCCCGCACCACGGTGCTGAGATACACGGGCCCGTTGCGGAATTCGCGATACTTCGTAATCTCGGCGCGATTGATTAGTTTGAAGCCGTAACGACGGAACATCGCCTCGCCGCGCCGGCTTTCGAAACTGGCCATCTGGCCATAGACCCGCTTCACTCCGGATGAGGACAGGTACGCCATGAAGGCGTCGAACAGTTTCTTGGCCGCCAGGCTGCCGCGAGCCTCGGGCAGGAAATTGAGATGCATATGCGGAGTGCGCCGCGGCACCGCTGGTACCTCGCGCCATCCGTTCCACAGAATCCAGTGGATGAATTTCCGGGACGTGGCGGAGTAACGCGGGTAGCGCCACAAAAGCAGGGCGAAAAGCAACACGTTCTGGATCGCGTTGTAGAACTGGATCCGGAGCGGATGCAGGCACCCGAGCATGTAGCCCACCAGCCGCCCGTCGCGCTCCAGCACAAACGCCGATGCCGGCTCGTAGCGCAGATAGTAACTTGTGAGAAAATCGGCAAACAGCTCGCGATCTTCGAAGACCGGGTCCACCGGCTGGCCCAGGAATCCCGTCTCGCAACAAAGTTCCCGCACCGCGCCTCGATCTTCGGGGCGGTATTTGCGAACCTGGTAGTTTGGGGAGCTCATCAGCAGGATTGCAGGATTCATGCGGCTGCGCTCCGATGTCAATCCCGCGCTCGCCATGCCTGAACCATTCTCCCCGCTCGATCGCGACCGAATCGCCTCAGGCCTTGCCGCCGGTTGCCTCGTGGGCCGCGAAGTCGAGATTTTCACCGAAACGGATTCGACCAACGATCTCGCGCGACGTGCCGCTGAGGCTGGGGCGGCCGAAGGGCTCGTTTTTTTCGCGGAAACCCAGCGCGCCGGCCGCGGCCGGCGCGGGAGCGCCTGGGTCTCGCCTTCGGGTGGCGGGCTGTGGTTCTCCACCTTGCTGCGACCGCGGGCCGCGCGCGAGACTTGGCCGCGCCTGACCCTGCTGGCCGTGCATGCGGTGATCGAGACGGCCGCCCGCGTCGCGGGAGTGGTCGCCGATTGGAAGTGGCCGAATGATGTAACGGTCGGAACGCGCAAGCTGGCAGGAATCCTGGTCGAGACTACGCCGGAGTTTGTCGTGCTGGGCATCGGGCTGAACGTGCGGCAGCGCGCCGGGGATTTTCCCGAGGTTTTGCGGGGCCGGGCCATCTCGGTCGAGATGATCACGGGCAGCGCCATCGAGCGGGAGGCGCTGGCCGCAGGAATCCTCTCGGCGCTCGATCGCGACTATCGGGGGGATTGGGCGGGCGCCGGGTTTGCGTCGGTGCGCGAATATTGCGTGGAACGAAGTGCGCTGCGGCCCGGGTGCACGGTGCGGGTCGTCGTGGGCGGGAAGACGGTCGACGGTCGACTGCTCGGCTTCACGCCGGAAGCGCATCTTCGGATCGATTGCGCGGGCCTGGAGCATGAAATCAACGAAGGGCTCGTGGAATGACGAATGTCGAATGAATGACAAGTGCTTAGTGCCGAATTGTCGTTCATCACTTTCGTCTTTATTTGCCGGTCCTGACCGCGAAACGACACTGGCCGTAAGCGTCTGGCATCACGAAGTGGCCAAGGCTATCCTCCCCGATGCTGCTCGTCCTCGATAACTACGACTCGTTCACCTACAATCTCGTCCAATATTTCGGCGAACTGGGGGCGGATCCGGTTGTGTGCCGGAACGACGAGGTCTCGGTCGACGAGGTGGTCGCGATGAACCCGGAACGGATCTGCATCTCGCCCGGGCCGGGAACGCCGGATGACGCGGGCATCAGCGCGCAGCTCATCACGCGGCTTGGCCCGCGGATTCCGGTGCTCGGGGTCTGCCTCGGGCATCAGTGCATCGGCGAGGTGTTCGGCGGCGAAGTCGTGCGTGCGCAACGGTTGATGCACGGCAAGACTTCGCCGATCCATCACGACGGCACCGGCGTCTTTCGCGGTCTGCCGAATCCGTTCGAAGCGACCCGATATCACTCGCTGCTCGTGGCACCACCGACGGTGCCGGACTGTCTGGAAATCAATGCGCGCACGGCCGAAGGCGAGATCATGGGGCTGCGGCACAAACAACACCCGATCCATGGCGTGCAGTTCCATCCGGAGTCAATCCTGACCGCGGAAGGCAAGCGCCTGTTGAAGAATTTTCTCGAGCTGTAATCGCGTCGCGGTGGGGCGATTAACCGGGCTGGATTAACGAGTAGCCACCATCCTTCCGGCGATAGAGGACGTTGAGGCGTTCGTTCTCGACGTTGAGGAAGACGATAAATTCGCGTTCCCACAACTCGAGCTGCAGCACGGCTTCGTCGACAAGCATCGGCTTGGCGGCGTATTTTTCGGTCGAGACGATCTTGGAGGAGGGCGCGGCCTTCTCCGGCGCGGGCGCGGGCTCGGGCGCCTTTTCCGCCTTGGTGACACGGGCCTTCGCGAGGGTGCCGTTTTTCAATTTCCGCGCGGACGTGATCGCCTCGGCCTCCAGGAAGCTCGTGTCGAGGACATGCTCCTTCAAATAGCGCACCTTCTGACGGTGAGGCCGGAAGCCGCGCAGCAGTCGCGTGTGATACTTGCGCATCTGGCGCGCCGACTTGTTGATGACCGCGTCGATCGACGCGTAGAGATCCGCGCAGACGTCATGCGCCTCGATCGTGATGTGATTGTTGCAGTGCAGCACGAGCTCGGCGCGCTGCCGGTGTTTGTCGACCGAGAGAATGAAATGGGCACCGACGATCTTGGGATAGTCCAGGTGGAGACCGTCAATTTTCTTGTAACAGTAGTCGCGAATCGCGTCGGTGACCGGCATGTGGCGGGCGGTGACGGTGACGGGCTTGTTCGCGTTGACGGTTTGCATGGTCGTACTTTTTTTGGGGTTTCTCGGATGGCTTGGGGGGACGAAAAAGTGCCGACTGCGCCGATTCGATGGGTTACGGAATCGGCGCAGTCGGCATGGTCGTTTGGACACGAGGGCGAAGCGGGGCGTTCGCTCTTCGCGGATTAAATTTCGAATTGTTCGCCGAGATAGAGCCGGCGGCTTTCGGGGTCATTGACGAGGAACTCCTTGGTGCCTTCGCGGAGCACGGATCCCTCGTAGATGAGATAGGCGCGGTCCACGATCGAAAGCGTTTCGCGCACATTATGATCGGTGATGAGGACGCCGAGGCCCGCGTCGCGCAGCTTGAGGACGATTTGCTGGACTTCCGACACCGCGATGGGGTCCACGCCGCTAAAGGGCTCGTCGAGCATCAGCAGGGTGGGGCTCGTGATGAGCGACCGCGCGATGGTAAGGCGGCGCTTCTCGCCGCCGCTGAGCGTCAGGGCGCGGTTCCGGGCGATGTGCGAGAGGCCAAACTGGTGCAGCAGTTCGTCGCAGCGCGCCCGACGCTGGGCTTTCGTGAGCGAAAGGGTCTCGAGGATGGCGAGCAGATTCTCCTCCACGGTCATGCGGCGAAAAATCGATTCCTCCTGCGGCAGGTAGCCCATGCCGCGCCGGGCGCGCCGGAACATTGGCAGGGTGGTGACGTCCTCGCCGTTGAAAATAACCCTTCCGCTGTTCGGGGGCACCAGGCCCACCACCATGTAAAAGCTGGTGGTCTTGCCCGCGCCGTTGGGGCCCAGCAGGCCGACGATTTGTCCGCGACCCACCTGGATGTTGACCTTGTTTACAACGGTGCGGTCGCCATAGCTCTTGACGAGATCATGCGTCTGCAGCAGCGCCGTCTCGGTTGGGCGCGCCGTCGCGGTGGCCGGCTCTTCCAGCAGTGATTCCGCGGGGCTCATGGTTTTTTGGTCGGCCCGGCCGCCAGGTCCGCGACCTTGCTGGTGTCGCGAATGACGGTCTTGCTTGGACCGTTGGTGCGGAGGCTGCCCTCGCGCGTGAGCGTCATCGTCGTGGAGGCAGCGGTGGCGATGTGTTCATTGATGCCGCGACGCACGACCGGACTTCCGGACAGGACCACCACGCCCGTCTTCGGATCGAAGGTGGCGCGTTCGGCCCGGCCTGTGACGCGTTGCGCGTCATCGCTCGTCGTTGCGCCCGGCCGCGGCGCCTGGACAATAGCCACGCCGCCCTCGGCGATCGCCCGCTCGATTCCTCCACCCACGGGTTCGTCCTTGCCGGCGCCCTCACGGGCCTTCGACAGGTACACGGTCAGCTTCTGCGATTTCATGGTGAAGCGCGAATCCGTGACCGTGACGCCACCTAAAAACGTGGCCAGATGGTTTTCCGCATCAAACGTCGCTTCGCCGACGGCTTTGATCTCGGTCTCGGTCCCGGGGGTGTTGCCGGGGGGTATTTTGGCCGGCTTCGGGTCCTCCGCATGGACGGCTGTCGCGGTGACCAGCAGCATGGCAGCGACGACGCTCAGGAAAAGATGATTCATTTGGTGGGGACAACGGTCGCCGGGGGGACAGGGGCATCCTTGGGGCTGATGCGTTCGACGTCACGGATTTTCATTGTCACCGGGCCCATCAGCCGGCCCTTTCGCGTGGCGGTGTCGAATTCCAGCTTGCTGCCGCTGAGGTCGAAGTCGCGATGGTGGATGGAGACCGGGTCCTCGCTGGTGATGACGCGCGTCTTGGTGCTGAAGATTGACGCCGGCATGTCGATGCGGAATTCGCTATTCCCACGGTCGTCGTACAAGTCGAGCTTCAGCTCCTTGATTTGCAAAAACTCATCGTCCACGCGCTGCACCTGCCCGGCCAGGAGTTGCGAAAGAATCTGGCCGGTGAGATTGAACTGCGGAATCTTGATTTCACTCGCCTTTTGGCCGATCGGCAGCGGCACGCTCAGCGGTTTGAGCGTCCTGGGGCTGCGTTCTGGGGCCGGCGTGACGACCGCCGGCTGAGCCCAAGCCACGCAGCCGAATGCGAGCATGGTGAGGAGGCGAATGCAGGGCGAAGCGTGCCGCCGTCCCTGCCTTTCAAGCTGCCGCTTCATGAATCTTGAGCAGCTTAGCCAGCACGCTGCGGAGTTGTCGAAGGGGAATTTGATTGGGCCCGTCGGAGAGGGCCCTGGCGGGATTTTCGTGCACTTCCATGAAGACGCCATCGACGCCGACCGCCACCGCCGCGCGCGCCAGGACGGGCGCCAGCATGCCGTCGCCGGTCGTCTTTCCATCTCCTCCACCCGGCCGCTGGACGGAGTGCGTGGCATCGAACACGACGCGGAACCCGAGCTCGCGAATCCAATAAAGTGAGCGCATGTCAGCGACCAGATTTTGGTAGCCGAAGGTTGTGCCTCGTTCGGTGAAAAAGAACCGGTCGTTCCCGGCCGCGAGCAGCTTCGCCGCGATGTGTTGCACGTCCCACGGCGCAAGGAATTGCCCCTTCTTGACGTTGACGACCCGCCCCGTCCCGGCCGCCGCCTCAAGCAGATCAGTCTGCCGGCAGAGAAATGCGGGAATTTGAAGAATGTCGATCCATTCCGCGGCCAGCTCGGCCTCGGCGGGGGAATGCACATCGGTGGTGACGGGCACGCCGAATTCCTGGCCGAGAAACGCGAGCAGCGCGCAGGCTTCGCGCGGTTCAAGCGCGTTGCGGAACGACTTGCCGGACGTGCGGTTGGCCTTGTCGTACGAAGCCTTGAGCACCCAGTTGACGTCGAGCTCGCCGCAGATCGCAGCAATCTTCGCCGCGTGGCGCTGCATCATCTTTTCCGATTCAATCACGCACGGCCCGAGGATGAAGACGAGTGGGGCGGAAACACTCGGCCGGCGTTTGGGCGGGGGCGGGATGCGCGCGGGGTAGCCCAGCGCCACCAGCAGCACGGGCAGGAGCTGGGCGGGCAGCCGCAGCAGCCCAGCCGCGGCGGCCGGACGGAACGAATGGATGGCGC
>JANXRG010000064.1 GCA_025353105.1 Verrucomicrobiota bacterium | reverse complement strand
GCGCTCGGAGATCGCGTTCCGCCGTGCCGATGCCTAGTCTTACTCCGTGGAGCGAAGGCTTGATCAAGGGTTTCCCGGTCGCTTGGCTCATGACACGCCCGGTTGGGTGTCACGTGGCGCGCCTTCTCACATTCGGATTCGAGCGGTTTGTCCAGTCCTCACCGAGCCCGAACTTGCGCAACAGCTATTGAAATCTGCGCGAACCTACCATGAACGATCACGTTGGGAGCTGGTGCTGTTCTTGTTGATGCCTGACCACCTACATGCGCTCGTCGGATTCCCAGACAATGATGCGATGAGCCGGGTGGTCGGCGATTGGAAGCGATTTCAAACTAGGCACCTTAGCGTGCAGTGGCAGGACGGGTTCTTCGATCATCTCTTGCGCAACGAGATCGAACCGCTGCGGCAAAGGGGCTGTGCAAATCACCCGAGGATTGGCCGTGGATTCTCTCGCTGACGTGACCTTGCCGGGCGCGTGATTCAGGTGGAACGCGATCTCTGAGCGCGTTGCCAAAGGGTTTGGCAGTCCGCGGGCGCGGACTGCATTTATTTTCGCCAACGCGCTCGGAGATCGCGTTCCACCATGTCACGTCCGCCTTGCCAGACGGTCTCCACTTTCAGCTTACGGCCGCGTCACGCGCACGCGGATGAAGCGCTGATTGTTCTCGGCTTGCGACCGGTTGTCGCGCACCGTCACCGACCGTGTCGTGCCTTGGTCCAAATCTGACACCACCGTTGTGAACGAGACGCCGCTGTTCCAATTCTGGAGGTCAGCCGAAACCTCGACCAGGTAGTTCAAATCCGCGGTCGATTTTGGGCGCGAGTAGGTGATGGCAAGAAAATTATCGGCGCCCGTTTGAACGATGGCGACGACCGGATCCGCCGCGGAGCCCGGACTGAGGGGATCGGAACCAAATGCGTATTCCGCGAGATTCGCCAATCCGTCGCCGTCGGAATCGTCCTGCGGACTTATTACGCTGAGGATCCAACTGAGCCGACTGGAAATCTGAGTTGAATAGAAACCACTCGGCAGGGGACTGGACCCGGTGATCAGCATTCGACCCCCACTGCTGTCGTCGAAGTAAAAACCCCGCATGTCGAACAGGGCCGCATTGAACGTACTTCCCCCCGTTGGCGCGTCGTAGAACGGGCCGTCGACCGTAAAATGAATTGCGGCCAGTTTCCAGACGCCAGCCTCCTGGATGAACAATCCGCCGCCGGAGTCGTGATCGGAAAGATGGCACTCAAAGTCGCCGAGGCCGGCCGCTCCCGCATCAAAAGTAGCATGCAGCAACGGGCCGTAGCCGGGGTCGTTGTAAATGTCGGTCACGACGTTGATGCCCCAGCGCTCGGTGAAGTCGAGTGGGCCCCACGCGTAGCCGGCGGGGCTGCCGCCGCCCGTGATGGCAGGGCCACACCTCGTCCCGCGCCCAAAGGCCACAAGCAATTTTCCGACTTCGGTGCCCGCGCCAAGGTACAGGGGGGCAAATTCTGGAAATGTCCCAGCCACCTGCCAAATGCGCAGATCGCTCCCACCTGGGTCCCCGTAGGTCGCGGTCGTCGTGTAGTCGGCGCCGCGGAACGTGAAGACGCTGCCCACGCCGCCACCGATGTGATTGGCCGTGATAAAGAAATTCGGAGCGATGACCGTGCCGAGAAAACTGTTGAAAAGTCCCTCGAACTGCGAGCCGCTATTGGCCAGGGCACCGGCGGGCGGGTTCAGCGCGACATCGTTGAAGTTCGGATCGCCGCTCCCCAGCACAATGACCGCCCGCGCGCCCGGCGCGCAGGCCGAGATCGCGATTCCAACGCCCGCGACAAATGCGACGTATCGATGGCCTTTCATGCCCAACCTATCAGCCAAGTCCGTGCCCGTTTCCCGGCAAAAAAAATACCCCGGGACGAGTAATGAGTGACGAGCGGGCAGAGGACAGAAGACAGAAGACAGAAGACAGAGGACAGAGGACAGTCGCTTAACACCAAACCATTAACCCTGAACCCCCGGCCGATAACGAATAACCCGGAAACCAATAACTAGTACGCCGACCCTTAACGCTTAACTTCCAACGCCACTCCCCGTCACAACTTCCCCCGTGTCTTATAATAGTCCATGCGCCGTCTAATCGCCGCGACGTAGTTTCTTGTTCCGGGAAAATCGATGCTGTCAGCTAGTTCTCCGCCAGACACTTGCGCATCCGTCGATCCCGGCTGACGGCGCTCGCGCTCTTGCTCCCGCGCCTTCGCGTCATCGATCCAGCGCTTCACGTTCCGGCGACCCGCATTGTACTCGGCGAGCGCAAAGGGAATGGGATCGTCCTTGTCGTTCCAACGGCGCAAAGCCTGCGCGAGGTACCAGGTGCCCGCTTCGATGTTTGTCTTCGGGTCAAAGAGGTCGGTCGGGACAAAGGTAGCCATCTTCTCCGCCTTGGCCCATTCGGCGGCGGCTGACTCGCCGACCTGCATCAGGCCACGTTCTCCGGAGCTACCCTCCATATATGGCCGGAACCGACTCTCGCGCCAGATGACCGCCTTCACCAGCGCGGGATCGACCTGGTGACGCCCCGAGATCTCCGCGATCATGCGATCGTAACGATGAAACCGCTCGGGGAAGAACGACTCACCCATGGTGTAGGCAAAGTCCGGGGACAGACGCGTGGCGACCACCAGCGCCACGATGGAGGCGGCAAGCAGCAGGAAGAACAGACGCGTGCGGGAACGAAGCATGATGGTCGAAGCGGACACGGGAATGTTCGCTTAGACCGGCCCGGGAAAAAAACCACTCACATTCTTTTCGCGCGTGTCCATAGTTTGACGGCATGAACCCCCGCCTCGCGCGCATCCTCGTGGATGGCACGACGGACCGTGAATTCGACTACACGGTGCCGGATGCCTTGGTCGATGGGGTGCAGGTCGGGAGCCGGGTCCGGTTGCCGTTCCGTCACCGGCAGTTGCTCGGGACGGTCATCGCTCTGCCGGCCGTGAGCGAGGTGCCGGTCGAGAAATTGCGCCCGATTACGTCGGTTGTGGGCGATGATCCGGCCATTCCCGCCGTGCTGCTCGAGCTGGCGCGCTGGATTTCCGAGTACTATTGCGCGCCGCTGGACCAAGCCATGCGGGGCGTGCTGCCGGACGTGATTCGCAAGGCGGAGATCGATTTCAAGGAGCGGCAGTTTGCGCGGCTGGTCCGGGCGCCCGATGAGGAGGAAGCGGCAGCGCTGGCGAAACGGTCTCCACGCCGCGCGGAGTTGCTCGCCGCGCTCGAGTCCGCGCCGTCGCAACGCGTGCAGGTGGTCCAATTGCTCGAGGACCTCGGCACGACCCGGCAGACGTTGCAGGGGCTGGTCAAGCTGGGCTTCGTGGCGATCGAGCATGGGACGATTCCGCGAGACCCGTTTGGCGCGAATGTCTTTCTCGCTGACACGCCGCTGATCTTGAACCCGGAGCAGTCGGCCGCATTGCGCGAGGTGCGCGACATGATGATGACCCCGCGGGCCGAGCAGAAGCCGATGCTGCTGCACGGTGTGACGGGCAGCGGCAAGACGGAGATCTACCTTCAAGCCATCGCGATGGCCCGGGCGAAGGGTCGCGGCGCCCTCGTGCTGGTGCCGGAGATTTCGCTGACACCGCAGACGGTGGAGCGATTCAAGAGCCGCTTCGCCGGCGCGGGCGACGAGGTGGCGGTCCTTCACAGCCGGCTTTCCGAGGGGGAACGCCACGATGAGTGGCATCGCATTCACTCGGGCGAGGCCCGCATTGTCATTGGCGCGCGCAGCGCGATCTTTGCGCCGGTGCGCGAACCGGGGCTTATCGTCGTGGATGAGGAGCACGAGGGATCCTACAAACAGGAGGAGGCGCCGCGGTACCATGCCCGGGACATCGCCGTGGTCCGTGCGAAGCTCGAGGGCTGCGCCGTGTTGCTTGGGAGCGCCACGCCATCGCTCGAGAGCTACCACAACGCGACCACCGGAAAATACGTGCTCCTCAACCTGACGACACGTGTCGACGATCGCAAGATGCCGATCATCCGCATCATCGACATGCGGCGTGAGTCGCAGCGGCAAAACTCCAGCGGGCCGTCCGTCCTGTCGGAAAAGCTGCGCACGGCGGTGACTTCACGGTTGGACAAGGGGGAACAGACGATTCTCTTTTTGAATCGGCGCGGCTTCGCCAGCGCGATGCTGTGTCCGAAATGCGGCTTTGTCTGCGAGTGTCCGAATTGCAGCCTCGCGCTGACGTTTCATCGCACGAACGACCTGCTGATGTGCCATCTCTGCGGTCACCGGCAGAAGGCACCCAAGCGCTGCCCAAACCCGGACTGCCGTGATCCGGCGATTCGTCATCGCGGATTCGGCACCGAGCGGGTGGAGGATGTCGTGGCGAAGGTCTTCCCCAAGGCGCGCATCGCGCGGATGGATGCGGACACGATGACGGGCAAGCATGCGCATCGCGACGCGCTCGGCGCGTTCAAGGCGGGCAAAACCGACATCCTCGTTGGGACGCAAATGATCGCGAAGGGTCTGCATTTTCCAAACGTCACGCTCGTGGGCATCATCAACGCGGATCTCTCGCTGCATATGAATGACTTCCGCGCGGCGGAGCGGACGTTTCAATTGCTCACCCAGGTCGCGGGCCGGGCGGGTCGCGGCGACATGGAAGGCGAGGTGATCGTGCAGACATGCACGCCGATGAGCCCGGCGATCCAGTTCGCGCGGCATCACGATTTCCAGGGTTTCTGGGAACAGGAGAGTGAGTTTCGTCAGACTTGCGATCATCCGCCGTTCACGCATCTGGTCTTGATCACGGTGCGCTCGCCGCACAAGGAGCGGGCGGAATTTTCGGCGCAGACGATGGCGCGCCGGATTCGCGAGAATCTGCCGCGGGGCGCGGTGATGTTCGATCCGCTGCCGGCGCCCTGGGAGAAGTTGAAGACCTACTACCGTTTCCAGATTCAACTCCGGTCGCGTGCGATTTTGACGTTGTCCCGGTATGTGCGGCAAGTGCTCGACGCGCTTCCCCTGCCCGAGGACGTGCAGGCGCAGGTCGACGTCGACCCGCAGCAGTTGCTGTGAATCTGCCGGGGCGAAGGCGAGCCCGCCCGGAAAGTGCAGCCTACAAATTCTCCGACCCCGCCCAAAACCACGGGAACGCCTGGTCCCAGCCGCGCGCGTCGACAGCCTTCCGGCCGTTGGCGCTCAATGCCGCGCGCAGCAACTCGTCCTTCAGGAGACGCTCCACGGCGGCGCAAAGCTCATCCAGATCGAGGCCGCGCGTGATCAGCCCGGTCTTGCCGTGCTCCACCAATTCGCGCGGGCCGCCCTCATCGGACACGATCACGGGCAATCCGCTGGACTGCGCTTCGACGATGACATTGCCATAGGTGTCCGTGACGCTCGGGAAGAGGAATGCATCGGCCGACGCGTAGGCCCGCGCGAGTTCCTCGCCGCTGAGGATGCCGGTGAAAATCGCGTTCGGGAGCAACTTCTTCAGCTCGCGTTTATAGAGACCGTCACCCACGACGGCCGCGCGAACAGGCAGTCCCTGGTCGCGCAAACGGCCGACACACGCGGCAAACAAATCGAGCTGCTTCTCGACTGAAATCCGGCCGACGTAGAGCACGATAAATTGCCCCGGCATCGCGCCGCGCCTGGTCCAGTACTTTGGGTCGCGCTTCGCCGGAGTAAACAACTCCGTCGCCACGCCGCGCGGCAAAATTTTTAATTTCTCGGCGGGAATGCCGCGATCGATCCAAATTTCGCGGTACCGCTCCGAGTTCACGTAGACGACATCGAACTGGTGGTAGAACCACGACATGAAGTTCCACGTCAGCGACTCCATGAAGTGATCGTCCGTCAGGATTTGCACGTAGTACGGGATGTCCGTGTGATAGATCCCGCTGGTCGGCAGACCCAGCAAACGCGCGGCGAGCAGCGCGGTGAGTCCGATCGGTCCCGGAGTGCTGATGATCAACTCGGTGAAGCGCTCCCGCTGGATGTAGTCGATCATTTCGAGGATCGGCGGGAACGTGAGCTTCTGCAGCTCGTACTCCGGAATCTCGAACTCGCCGATCGGCTTGAAATTCTGGATCGGAATTTCCGGTCCGAAATCGAGCGGGGGCCGCGACGTGACAATCCGCAAATCCCGCCCGGCGGCATGACCGGCGGCGACCATGCGCTGGATCGTGGTGGCGACTCCATTGACGTCCTCGAGCGTGTCCGTGAACCAGCCGCGCTTGGTATTCTGCAGCATCGGCGGCACCTGACCGGCGATGGGCTCGGTAATTTCGCGCAGACGCCGGCGGTTTGGGGCCTGGCTCATGATGGCATAAATGTACGGGCTCAACAGCAACCCCAATGGGACGATCGCGCTGATCGCCTGGACCGCGTCGATCACGTTTCCACCCGACAGCTGCTTGAGAAATTTCGTGAAGAAACGAAATGCGAGCTGGTTGGTGAAAAGGTTCGCAATGATGAACGCGCGGCGCTCCGGCTCGGACACGCCGGCGGTCTCCCGGGCGAGCGCCGCCTTGACGGCCGGTTCGGAAAAATACGCGGAGAGCTCACGCCACGCGGAGACGTTGCCCGGCTTGACGAGCTCAAAGATCTTTCCGTCGAGCACGCTCTGCGCGAGAAAACCGAGCTTGTCGGTGAGACTGAAGACGGTTGGATCCTTGCCCTCGAGAAATCGGGAGATCGCCTTCTCCACCAGCGCGGGAGTCTTCCCTTTGCCCGAGAGGAATTTCTCCTTTGCGAACTCCCAGGCTGTGTTGTAAAGGCTGTGGGATAACGTGAGCGGCGAGCCGCCCGAACCGCAGGTCACGATGCGGCCGTCGCGCACGTGCGCCAGAAACTCGCCCGGGGAAGTCGCGGCCGGCGTCTCGCTGTAGGCCCGCGCGGGAAACATCCCGCCGTGGTCGTCGGATCCGCCGATCAGAAATTTTTTCCATGGCGTGGAATGGGTGGGTGCGAAGCCGTGGCGGTTGGCCATCTCATCGACCTTGGTCGCAGTGAGGGAGGCAAGGGTATGCCGGAGCACGTCGTTGAGCAGGTCTTCGCGCAAGCCGTTGAGCCCTTCAAAATGCTGGAAGAGCAGAATGAGCTGCTCGACATGCGAAAGATTGAGCCGCTCCTCGGGATCGAAAAGCGGGTGCGCCACCGCGTGCGTCAGCTTCTGATCCGCGAGGTAGCGCTGAAGATCGAAAACGTTGCCACGCAGTTTCCCCAATTCACGGTGTTGCGACTCGGTGTGACCCCAGACGAGCACATGGATCTTGCAGCGATCGTCCGGAAAATGCGACGTGACCTGTTCCCCGAGGAACACGCCGGGACGATCGGCGATGGCGAGGCAGCCGTCGATTGAATCGTGGTCGGTGATCGTGACAAAATCCATGCCCGCGGCGCGCAGCACGTCGTAGAGAGCGGTGGGATCGGTCAGGCTTTCGGGGAAACCGGCCCGCCGAAAGAGCCACTCCGCCGAGCGGTTGCTGGCGCGCGAATGGATGTGGAGGTCGGCTTTCATCAGTTCGATCCGGGGAAGCGAAGTTTCGGCCACCGCGGCCCGGGCGCAAGACGCCGATCGACGCCCGCCCGCCGGCCCGATGCGCGGAAAGTCGGCGTGGGTTCGGTGACGATTGTTTGACAAGCGGACGGGCGCACGGGAGAAATCGGTCCAGTCCGCGCGGTGCCTCGGTCGCGCCATCCACGCCGCCGGGCCGGTTTCATGCTGAGCTTCCAGTTCACGCCATTGCAGTGGGGAATCGCGCTCCTGGCGGCCTACACCATCGGACTGTCAAAGACCGGATTTGCCGGCGTCGGCCTCGTCGGCATCTATCTCATGACGGAGATCATGCCCGCGCGCGAATCGACGGGCGTGATTCTGCCGATGGTCGTATTCGCGGATGTCTGGGTCATCCGCAGCTTCTACAAGGAGGCGCGCTGGCCGCTGATTCGGTCTTTCCTGCCGTGGGCAATGATTGGAATTGTCGTCGGCTACCTGCTGTTTGCGCGGATTCCGGAGAATCGATTTCGCGCGGTCGTGGGCGCGATCATTCTCCTGCTGGTGGCGGGACAATACCTGCGCCGCTGGCTGATGCCCACGCCCAAGCCCGGCCCGCCGCCCGCGGCGGCCGGCATCGGGTTGGGACTCGTGGGCGGCATCAACACCATGATCGCCAACTCCGCGGGGCCGTTCATGGCGATGTACCTGTTGCTCGACCCGTCGCTTGGCAAATGGGAGTTCGTCGGCACGAACGCGATGATGTTCCTCATCATCAACGCGTCCAAGCTGCCGCTGAGCTACAGCCTCGGCGTTATCACGCCGCAATCGCTGCTCTTCAATCTCTATCTGTTGCCCGCGATCGTGGCGGGCATTGCCACGGGCCGCTTCATTCTCGAGCGCATCTCGCAGCGGGTCTTTGAGGAAATCCTGCTCCTCTTCTGCCTCTTCGCGTCGATCCGGCTGCTTTGGTCGTAGCGCGGCGAGTGACGGGGGTCACTTGCCGAGAATCTCGGCGAAGGCGGCGGCGTCCGCGGCGTTGAGCCGCGGGTTGGCCGGATTCAGCGGGGGATTGTAGGCGAAGACCAGCGCGTTCGGACCCTCGGCCATCACGCGGACTTCACCGCCGTATTTGATGTCGCCAATCTTGCCGAGTTCAGTCCCAGGCGCGGAGCCGGGAAATTTGCGGAACGCCTGAGCGAGGAGTTGCTCGATCTGCGCCTGGGTCTTCGACCTGCCGGTGCTGATGAGGAAAAATCCCCACGTCTGGCTGCCAGTGTCGGATTTCTTCAAGGCGAAGCGAATCGTCTGCGAATTTAGTTTCGACCCGCGTGGGGCGGTCGCGGAAATGGAATAGTGATTGGCGCCGACGGTCTTGGAACCGAGGGCGTAAGCGAAAGCGGCCTTGCCCGAATCCTCCGCGCGCGCGGAGGAAATTGCGAAGACGAGCAGGGCAAAGGCAACGAGGAGGGATCGTTTGGGAAACTGAATCATCGCGCAAAATGTGGTCGGCCGCGGGAAATGACAAACGGGAATCGCACCCGCCCGGATCCCGCGCGTTAAAGTCCCGTGCGCTCGGCGTGACGCGTGACGAGGTCGGCATACGTCACGGCGGTGCGCTCTCGCCGGGCGGCGGTCGCGAGCCGAATGATCTGATTCCACAGGGCGGGGAAACCGCGATCGGGTGGATGCAGGCCAAGTCGCAGGAGCGGATTTGCCTGCAGCCGACGCGCGAGCCACGCGTTCCAGCCGCGACTCACCACGCGCCGCCACGCGCTGCGCGGGCTGTACACCAGCGAGTGCGAGCGGATGACTTCGCCCGTGCGCAGATTCTCGAAGGTCGCAAGCCGGGTCGTGTACGAGAAACCGGCATCGCGCACCGCTGCCGCTGCGGCTTCACCCAGCAGCCACGCCGGCGCGATGAAACCCGCGGGTCGAGCTGAGTCTGCCGCGTACTCGCGGCGAAAGCGTTCGAAATCCGTCTTCGCCCGTTCGAGCAGCGCGGCCGCATCGTCGCGCGACAAATCAAAAAACTCACCCTCGCCGGCCGTGTACACTTGCGTGATGAAACGGTCGCGCAAGCGCGCGCGCGCCACGCATTCGCGTTGGTGGAAGTAACCGTGGATGACGATTTCGTGCCCCTGCGCCACGCGACCGGCAAGCCAGCGGCAGAAGACCGGGTCGTCGAGAAAATGCCCGCGGTGATGATGGTTCGCGACCACGAGCAACGAGGTGCGGGCGATGTCGAGCGCGGCCAGATCGTTCAGCATTGCATCGCAGGTTTCGCGCGTGCGCGGCGACACGTCGTGAATGGACACGACCATTTCTTTCATGCGGGGCGCGGATGTGAGCGGCGGACGAAAAGCGAAATGGCCGCATGCATCGTCGAAAAAACCAGACAGATGATCGAGAAGGCCTCGCCGTAGCGCGTGTAAAACGTCACCGGCGGATCGGTGGCGACGTCCACCACGCCGCTCAGGACGCCGGGTGAAAACGTGTCGCCCGCTTCGTCGGCCAGCAGCTGCCGGATGCGCCCGAACTCGTCGATGACGCAGGTGACGCCGGTGTTCGCGGCGCGGATGAGGGGCCGGCGGTTTTCGACGGTCCGGAACACGGCGTTGGCGAGATGCTGTCGGGATTCGTCGGAGCGGTTGAACCAGCCATCGTTCGTCACATTGACCAGCAGCTGCGCGCCGAGCAGGACAGGCTGCCGGGTCAGCTCGCCGACAGTGTCCTCAAAGCAGATCAATGGCGCGATCTTTAGCAGCGGGTCGGGCAGTTGGAAAACGGCGGGCTCACGTCCGGGCGTAAAATCGCCCGGCACCTGGCCTCCCACCATCCAGACGAAGGGCGGGAACGAATGTCGAAACGGGATGAATTCGCCGAAGGGGACGAGGTGAATCTTGTGATACATCAGGGCGTCGCCTCCGCCGGCGGGCAGCAGCACCGCGGCGTTAAAGTCGGATCGGGTTCCATCGTCATGAAACTCGAAGTCGAGCGTCCCGAGCAGAAAATGGAACGGGCCGCGTTGCGCGAGGCCGGTGACGAATTTGTAGTTTGCCTCGTCCACAAAGAGTCCGTTGGTCGTGGCCGCTTCGGGCCAGATCAACAACTGGGGCTGGGTCGCGATCGCAATCGCGGTGAAGCGCTCGAGCACCTCGAAGACGCGCTGCGAGGTGGCCGGATCGAATTTTTCGTTTTGGGGAATGGCCGGCTGGACCGCGGCGAAACGCAGGGGGATTCGGCTGGTGCCGATCTTGGTCGAGCGAAGCGTGTGGTAACCGAAGACGAAGAGCCCGACGACGAGCGCCATGGTCAGCGTGAAATCGAAGTGCGGTCGCAATCTTCCCGCGGTGATCTCGAGGGTGAAGCGGACGACCGTGGCGGCGGCGATGACGTTGACGAAGACGAGGAGAAAGGAAATTCCGCCGACGCCGCTGAATTCAGCCAGCTGGATCAGCGGGAGATTGGCGTGAAGGGCGACGCCCAGTGAATTCCACGCGAAACCGGTGATCACGAGGCTGCGCAGCCACTCGAGGCCCGTCCACGCCGCAGCCCCGACGAGGGCGGCGTGCAGGTTGAAACCAGATCGAAGAAACGATTCGATCGATCCCGGCCGGAAGGCGCGAGCCATCAACCACGCCCAGATCGCCGGATACCCCGCGAGGTACAGGCTGAAGAAAAACCAGCCGGGTCCGGTGACTTCGCTCATCCAGTAGATCGAGAGTAGGAAGAAAACTGCGCCGGTGAGATAACCGAGCAGGAACGGGCTTGGTTGATCCAACCAGCGGACCCATTTCGATCGCGGTCGCGCCTTCGTTTCCGGCGTCGGCAGCCAGATCGCGGCCAGGAGCGGGGTGAGCGCGATCCACGCGAGCCACGCCTGGTCAAAGTTGGGGAAGGCGAAGTTCATGCCTAGGCCGCTCAATGCGGCGGCGAGCCAGCGCAGGGGGGCAGGGAGTCGGGGCAGGCGGGGCGTCATGCGAGCCGCGAGGATAGGGGAAAAGCGCCGCGCGACAAGGCGCCGGGACGCCGGCAGAGCCGACCGGACGCAGAATTCATTACCGCCGGGGGTCGATGTGTGCTTGGTTCCCCTTTTATGCCCGTCGTCGCGAACCGTCTGATCAATGAGCGATCTCCTTATCTCCGTCAGCACGCGCAAAATCCGGTCCAATGGATGCCTTGGGGCGACGAAGCTTTCGCGATCGCGCGCCGCGAGGATAAACCAATTTTCCTCTCGGTCGGCTACTCGACCTGCCACTGGTGCCACGTCATGGCGCACGAGTCTTTCGAGGACGAAGGCGCGGCGGCGATCCTGAATGAGCATTTCGTCTGCATCAAGGTCGACCGCGAGGAGCGCCCGGACGTTGACCGCGTCTACATGACGTTTGTGCAGGCGACGACCGGCAGCGGTGGCTGGCCGTTGAGCGTGTGGTTGACGCCGGATCTAAAACCATTTTTGGGCGGCACCTACTTTCCGCCGGTGGAGCGCTACGGTCGGAAGGGTTTTCCCGAGGTGCTCCTCGCGATCGCGGAGGCCTGGCGCGATCAGCACGCCCAAATTATCGAGCAGGGTGATCGCGTGATCGACGTCTTACGCCAGCAGGTAAATTCACAAGCGCCGGCCGCGGGTGCGCCCGCGCGAGGAGCGGAGGATGTCGAACGCGGGGTCAATGGCTTGTGGGAGAGTTTCGATCGCGAGTGGGGTGGCTTCGGCAACGCACCGAAATTTCCACGTCCGGCCGTCCTCCAGTTTCTCGCGCGCGCCGGTGCGGCGGACGATGCCACGCCGGAGACGCGCAGCCGCGCCCGGCTGATGCTGGTCACCACGCTGCGCAAGATGGCGATGGGCGGCATGCACGATCACCTCGGCGGCGGATTTCACCGCTACTCGGTCGATGGGGCGTGGCATGTCCCGCACTTCGAGAAGATGCTGTACGATCAGGGCCAGCTCGCGGTCTCGTATCTCGAGGGATTTCAACTGACCGGCGATCGCGGCTTCGCCGATGTTGCGCGGGACGTTCTCGCCTACGTGGAGCGCGATTTGCGTTCACCGGGTGGTGGATTCTTCTCCGCCGAGGACGCCGACAGCCTCATCGAGCACGGCTCGAGCGCGCACGCGGAGGGGGCATTCTACGTCTGGACGCGGTCGGAGATCGAGTCGGGGTTGGCCGAGGAAGACACGGCGATTTTCTGCCGGCATTATGGCGTCGAGGGACAGGGCAACGCCGATCCGCGGAGTGATCCCCACGAGGAATTTTCCGGGAAGAATATTTTTATTGAACGTTGTCCGCCGACGCAGACGGCGTCCGAGTTCGATCTTCCGCTCGAGCGGGTCGAGACCGTCCTCGCGGCGGCGCGCGCGAAACTGTTCGAGCTGCGTTCCCTGCGGCCGCGGCCGCATCTCGATGACAAGATTTTGACGGGTTGGAACGGCCTGATGATTTCGGCTTTCGCCAAGGCGGCGCGCGTGCTCGACGAACCCGCTTATCTCGCGACGGCCCGTCGCGCCGTTGATTTTATCCGGGGCCATCTCTTCGATGATCAAAGTGGCGTGCTGCGGCGCAGCTACCGGGAGGGCGCCGGCGAGGTGCGGGGATTTGCAGACGACTACGCTTTCCTGATCGCCGCGCTGCTGGAACTTTACGAGGCGGATTTTGATGAGCGCGACCTGGCCTGGGCAGAACGGTTGCAGAAAACGCAGGATGAGTTGTTCTTCGACGCCGTCGGGGGCGGATATTTCAGCAGCGAGGCCGGCGACGCGCACATCCTGGTCCGCTTGAAAGATGATCATGACGGCGCCGAACCCTCCGCGTCCTCGATCGGCGCACTCAATCTTTTGCGACTCGCGGCGCTGACCGACCGCAGCGAATACCGCCACCGCGCCGAGCGCACCGCCGCGGCTTTCGCTTTGGCCCCCGATCGGCTGGTCCAGATGATGCCGCTGATGTTTGTCGCGCAGCGCGCCCTCGGGGCGGGTTCGGTCCAAATCGTCATCGCCGGCCCGCGCTCGGCGCCCGACACGCACGCGCTCCTGCGCGTGGCGCAATCGGTGTTCCTGCCGGACGGCATCGTCCTCCTCGCCGAGGGCTGCGAATCGCAGTCGCGCCTCGCCCGGCGTCATCCCTATCTGGCGGACTTGCGACCGGTTGACGGTCACGCGACCGCGTATGTTTGCCGCAATTTTACGTGCGAGCCGCCGGAAACCGATCCGGGGCAACTCGCCACCAAACTCAAGCCCCACGAATGAATCGAGAAGCGCCCGTTGGATTTTCCGTTCCGCTGATGAAGTCACTCTTCAAGCTGCCCTTTGACCGCATTACGGCCGCGCGGGGACACCAACTTTTCCAGGCCGGCGGAGTCCGGCAAATTTACGGCGACCGCGAGCGCATCGAGGCGCACGTCGTCGACGCCGAGCGCCCGCAGACCGTGACATACATGCGACACGGCGATGAGGCGTGGGTGGCGCGCTGCACCTGCGCGGCGGGGGCGGAAGGCGGCTGCTTGCATGCGCACGCGGCGATGCTCGCGGTGCAGGAGGGGGTCCGGCGGCGCGAAGTGATGCGTCCGTTCCCGCCGAGCGCAACCACCGCGTCGCCCTCCCAACCGCCGCGCGCAATGGGGGAGAAGGCATTCCACGCCGCGCTGGAGCGCGCGTTTTTCGAGAGCCGCCGCATCAAGAAGTTGAGCAACGCGCTGCTGGCCTCGGTCATTCCCGAATGGCCGGACCTGACGCCGCGGGAGTGGACGCCGTGGCCCACGGGCGCGGCTCCGCAGGACGTGAACGAATTCTGGCAGTACGTCGCGCTGGCCTTGAACGACGCCGGCCAGCCGATTCCGGAGTTTATGCGAGGGGTCACGCACCTCGCTGAAACGACTTCGCGAATCCAGAGCATCGCCGCCCACGCCGAGACCGCGCGCTGGGAAAAGGTCATCTCGCAGTTCACGTCGAGCACACCGCTCGGGCGGCCCGAGCGCATCGCGATCCGGCTGGTGATTCGACCCGACGAAGCGCATCTCGATTGGCGGCCGGATCACGACGTTGACGCGCACGGATTCCAGGAAATCGGTAAGCCCGAACTGCAGCGATTCATGACGCTTGCGCGGCAGAGCCTCCTCGGCATTGTGCCCGACGCGGCCAGCGTGCTGTGGCTGACCTTTCTCAACCACTGGCAGCAGTTCCAGGTGCTGGCGCTCGACTGCTCGCTGCCGCGCACGCGAAAAATTCTTAATGGCCTGTTCACCCAGCCCGGGCTCGCCTCGCATCTGGTCGGGGTCGACGGCCAGCCGTTCGCGGTTGGTGCGGCGCTGCGCTGGGAATGCCAGCGCTCGGACGACGGCACGAGTTACCTGATCCAACTGGGCGGCGCCGGTCGCGCCGAACCCGAGACGCTGATGCATCTTCCGGGTGCGAAGTCGCTCTACCTCGGCGCGAAATCCATTCACGAGGGACCGGCGACCGGGAATTTTCTCGCGGGGGATCACTACGTGCACGTCCTGCCGGCGTCGGCGATTGAGGGACGCACCGGCATTGAATTACTGCACCGGCTTGGCATCGAGACGCCCGCGCATCTGCGCAAGAAGATCCGCCGCGTGCCGATGACCGTCGAACTCGTGTGCGAACTCGAGACGAAGGGCTTCAAGCATCCGCATGAGGAATTGTCCGTGCTCGCGCGCGCGGTCGCCGAGGATGGCGAACGCGTGGAGGTGTTGATGCGCGACCAGTGGGTGCTCGAAACCGAGGCGCCGGTCGTGCCGGGCCAGCCGATTCCGCTTTTCGATCGCACGCCGCTCGCGCAGATCCCAGCGTTGCTGGAAAAGATCAGCCTGAAACCCGGCCGCTTTGACGCGCGTTGGCGCCGACGCGTGGAGGATGATTTCCCCGCGGCCTTTGCGGCCTGGCTGCGCGAGCTGCCCGAGGGGGTGACCGCGACGGTGGCGGACGCCCAGCTGGCGACGCTGCAAAGCGCACCGCTGCGGCCGAAACTCACCTTTGACCTGCGACCGTCGCCGAATGGCACGGCAGGATCGACCGACTGGTTCGACGTCAACATCGATCTCGACGTCAAGGACACGAAGCTGACCGCCGCCGAGATGAAGCTGTTGCTGCGCGCGCGGGGGAACTACGTGCGCCTGAAAGGGAAGGGCTGGCGCCGGCTGGAATTGAACATCGACGGCGGCATGCAATCACGCCTCGCGCAGTTGGGGCTCGACCCCGAGGACTTTGCGGCGGGCGCGCAGCGTCTCCACGCCTTGCAGCTGGCCGACCCCTCGCTCGGATCGTTCTTCGATGCGGCCCAATTCAGCCAGTTGCGTTCTCGCTTTGAGCAACTTGTGGGGAACGATGAGGTCCCGGAGCTGCCCGAAGGTATCACGGCCGAGTTGCGGCCGTATCAATTGGAGGGATTTCATTTTCTCGCGCGGCTCTCGCGCTGCGGACTCGGTGGCATCCTGGCGGATGACATGGGCCTCGGAAAAACCGTCCAGGCGCTGGTCTGGCTCACCTGGGTTCGCCATCAATCGTCGCTCGCCCGCCAGGCGACGCTGACCAAGAATCGCAACGGCGCCAACGGCCATGCCGAGCCTGCGTCCGCCGACGTTCGGCTCTCGCCCGCGCCCGCTCCCTCGCTGGTCGTGTGCCCGAAATCGGTCATGGAAAACTGGGCGCGCGAGGCGGCCAAATTCGCGCCGGGTCTGCGCGTGCAGGTGTTGCATCCGCGCCCGGGTGGCCGGATGGCGGAGCCCGAACCCTCCTCGGCGGATGTCTTTGTCGTGAACTACGCGCAGCTTCGCCGCCGCGCGGATTTCTACACCAAGACGCACTGGCTGGCGGTCATCCTCGACGAGGGCCAGAACATCAAGAATCCAGATTCGCAGAGTGCCCGCACCGTGCGCGCGCTCAGGGCGGACCACCGGCTCGTGCTCACGGGCACGCCGATTGAAAATCGGTTGCTCGATCTTTGGAGCCTGATGGCGTTCGCGACCCCGGGCATCCTTGGACAGCGGGGGTATTTTGAACGGCAGTTTGAGAAGCGCGACGACCCGCTGGCCCGCCAGCGCATCGCGGCG
This sequence comes from Verrucomicrobiota bacterium, assembly GCA_025353105.1. Lineage (GTDB taxonomy): Bacteria > Verrucomicrobiota > Verrucomicrobiia > Chthoniobacterales > SZAS-18 > SZAS-18. The sequence goes on along the minus strand of JANXRG010000064.1, from coordinate 27,612 downwards.
CGACTCCGACCGTTCCTGCTGCGCCGGACCAAGCGCGAGGTGGCACCGGATCTGCCGCCGCGCGTCGAGGAGGATCATCTCTGCGAGCTGGAAGGCGTGCAGGCGGATCTCTATCGTGCCGAATTGAAGCGAGCCCGCGGCATGCTCCTCGGCATCGAGAGTCAGCGCCAGTTCAACGAGCAACGCTTCAACATTCTTCAGTCGCTCCTGCGCCTGCGCCAGATTTGCTGTCACCCCGGGTTGATCGACCCGACGATGCGCGGCGAATCTTCCGCGAAGCTCGAGGCGCTGTTCGATCTGCTCGAGCCGCTGCGCGACGAGGGCCACAAGGTGCTCGTGTTCTCGCAATTCGTCTCGATGCTCGACATCCTCCGCGAGCGGATGATCGAGCGCGGCTGGACGTATTTCTACCTCACCGGCCAGACCGAGGACCGCGGCGCGCTCGTCGACGAATTCCAGGAGTCGCCGGACCCGGCGGTCTTCCTGCTCTCGCTCAAGGCGGCGGGCAGCGGGCTGAACCTCATGGCCGCGTCATATGTCGTGCTCTTCGACCCGTGGTGGAATCCGGCGGTCGAGGCGCAGGCGATCGATCGCACGCATCGCATCGGCCAGGCGAACCAGGTGATGGCGTACCGCCTCCTCGTGAAGGACAGCGTCGAGGAAAAGATTCGCGCGTTGCAGGAACGCAAGGCCAGCCTCGCGCTCGACGTGCTGGGCGTAGGCGAGGCCAGCGGATCGCTCGAGCTGAAGGACTTCGACTTCCTTTTCAGCGACGAACCGGTTGCCGTGAAATAAGTTCGCTGGTTTGATTTGCCGACATGGTTGCCGCCCCGCCCGACTACAAGGTGAAGCTTGAGGTCTTCGAGGGACCGCTCGATCTCCTGCTCTTCCTCGTGCGTCGCGAAGAGGTGGAATTGTGGGACATCCCGCTGGAGAAGATCACGCAGCAATTTCTCGATTATCTCTCGGCGTGTGACGAGATGGACATCCATCTGGCCGGGGACTTCATCGTGATGGCGGCGACCCTCATTTACATTAAGAGCCGCCGCTTGCTGCCGGACGAACCGCTTCCGGAAGGCGAGGAGGAGGACGGGGATGTGCTGGATCCGCGCCACGAGCTGATCCGCCGTCTCATCGAATACAAGCGCTTCAAGGAAGCCGCTGCGCATTTGCAGACGCGCGAGGCCGCGCGCCTGGGGGTGTTTGTGCGGCCGCCGACAAAGGCGACCGCGGACGCCGTAGCGCAGCCGTTGCAGCTCGCTGAGCTGGGCGTGCTCGACCTCTTGCAGGCCTTCAATGCGATGCTGCGGAAGTACGCCGCACGCTGGCCCGTGGCGGACTTGCAGGGCGCGCGCTTTACGGTCGCCGACAAGATTGAATTCCTTTTGCGCGCCATCCCCGAGGACGCGACCCAGGCATTCGATTTCGAAGAGCTGTTTGCGAGGGCGGCCTCGCGCGAGGAAGTAGTGGTCACGTTTCTGGCGCTGCTGGAGCTGATGCGACTGCGCGAGCTGTGCGTCCGGCAGAGCGAGCCGTTTGCGTCGATCCAGATCTTTCGCGCGATCCGGACGCCGGCGGCGGTGGCGACGTCGTAACGGGGAAGACGTCGTTGTGTTTTTTCCCAAATTTACAAAATTGCTGAAGAAAATCTGAATGACTTGAATCGGCCCAAGAAAAACGCTGTTAATTTCGTTAATTTGGAAAATTTTGTAATTTAGTTTAAGAACTCCGCCACTTCCCATCCCGCCCTGATGCTCGTTCTTCAAGTTCTCGAATCCATTCTCTTTGCGTCGCCGCGCCCGTTGCCGACCAAGGAAATTGTTGGCCTGTTCAAATCGGCCGCGACCGACGATTCCGAAAATGGCGATTGCGCAGTGTTGGCCGGACTGAAGGAAGGCGAAGTTCACGTTGCATTGATGGCGCTCAAGGATCGGCTCGCGACCGAGGGCAGGGGAATGCTGCTGGAGGAGACCGCGTCGGGCTGGCAACTCGTTTCGGCCGTGCAATTCGGGGCCTGGGTGCGACAGCTCTTCCCGGGCGATCGGCCCGCTCGCCTGAGCCCGGCGGCTCTCGAGACACTGGCCATCGTGGCATATCGGCAGCCGATCGCGCGATCGGAGATCGAGGCGGTGCGCGGTGTCGCCGTGGACGGCATCATGCAGACGCTGCTCGAGCGCGGGCTGGTGAAGATCGCCGGACGCTCGGAAGTGCCCGGCCGTCCACTGCTCTACGGCACGACACAGTATTTTCTGGATCACTTCGGCATCCGCGACGTGGTCGAGCTACCAAACGCGACGGAGCTGCGGCGCGTTTCGCTCAAGCCGCCCACCTTTACGCCGGTGCCCGAAGCGGCGGAATTCGTGACGCCGGAAGCAGTGGAGCCCGCCGCGACCGCATGAGTGGACGGGAATTCGACCCCTCGCAGTCCGAATGGATGGACCGCGAGCAATCGGTGTCGCGCGAGCTGGAGGCGGATCTCGTCAATCTCGCCGCCATCAACCGCCAGTTCGGCGGCCGGAAAATCTGGCGGCACTTCGTCCGGCGCTGGATGCAACCGCGAGGACACTATCGCGTCATCGATTTCGCAACCGGTGGCGGGGATGGCCCGCGCTGCATGGTCGATCTCGCGCGGCGCCTCGGTGCGACGGTGGAAATCACCGCGGTCGATGCCCTGCCCGCGACCCTCGAGCTCGCGCGGCGGTGGAGTGCCGGGTATCCCGAGATTCGCTTTCGCCGCGCGGATATCCTCGCGTCGGATTCCGTGTTTGAGGAGGGGTACGACTTTGCATTTTGTTCGCTGGCCCTGCATCACTTTAGTGCCGCGGATGCGGTGAACATCCTGCGTCGGCTGCGGGCGTCGGCGCGGCTCGGCGCATTGGCGGCGGATTTGCGGCGCGGCTTCGTGTGCCGCGCTGGCGCGTGGTTGGTGACGGCGACGTTGTATCGCGCGGCGATGACGAAGCACGACGCGCGGATGTCGGCGCGGCGGGCGTTTTCGGATGACGAGATGCAGGGACTGGCGCGCGCGGCGGAATGGCCGGCGTTTGGGCATCGAGCGTTTGCGTTTGGCCGGCAGGCCCTTTGGTGGGAGGCAGCGGAAGCGGTTTGACAGCGTCGCGTTAAACCGCATTTTCTGCGCATGGAAGGCCCCGAAGTTCCGCTCGAACAACTGCACGAGGACATGCACCATCACGCCACGCACGGGGATGCGCCGCGTTGGATGATGGGCGTGGCCCTTTCTTCGGCGCTCATCGCCGGCTTTGCGGCGGTCACGGCGCTGCTGGCCGGGCATCACGCCAACGAGGCGATGCTCGAGCAAATCAGCGCGGCCAATCGGTGGAGCTATTACCAAGCGAAGAGCATCAAGAAAAATGTGGTCGAATCCAAGATCGAAACCCTGGCGGCGCTGGGCAAGGAGGTGGAACCCGCCGAGCAGAAGCGCATTGCGCAATACGACAGGCAACTCGAGGAAATCAAGGTACAGGCGGAGGAGAAGGAGCACGCTTCGCACGCGCACCTTTACAAGCATGAGATTTACGCGCGCGCGGTCACGATGTTCCAGGTGGCGATCGCGGTCGCGGCCATCGCGGTACTGACGAAACTACGCTCGTTTTGGTACGTCGGTCTCGGCTTCAGCCTGATCGGGGTGATTTTCTCCGTGATGGCGTATCTGGCCGCCTGACCGCGGCATGCGTCCGGCTACTTTCCAGTTGCAAAACGGACGGTCTGGCTATGTTTCGACCTCGCTGGTGACGGGGTCATAGCTCAGTTGGTAGAGCGCCTCAATGGCATTGAGGAGGTCAGGGGTTCGATTCCCCTTGGCTCCAGTTTTTCCGGGACGGCGACGCGTCCGACGAATGGCAATTGCGCTGAGATTCTCACGCCGAGACGCGGAGAGGCGCGCTGCACTCCGGATGCTCTGGTCACTGGATGAGCTATACCCCAAACGATGTATTGACGGCGTACCCGAGGATATTCACCCTGAAGAGTGCTGCCCGGGCGTGTGACCGCTTGCCTTTTGCGGCCCGCGTCGCGGCCATTGCCTCGTGACCACGCAAACTGCCGATTTGTCAAAGCGACCACGCCCGCTCATTCGCGCCGCGGCGGCAAGCCGTTCGCGGCGGGCCTGCGGGTTTTGGCTCGTCGGATTGGGGATCATGATCTTCCCGGCGTTTCGCGCGACGGCGCAGGTAGGAACGGTTGTGAAAATCGCGTTGTCGGGCGACTCGGCACCCAATCTCGTCGGCACGATCGGCGGAGGGAATAATCCGGTGCTGAGCAATTCCGGGGTGGTCGCGTTCACGACGCTAACCCTTAACAATGAGCGGGCGATTCTCACCGGCAGCGGCGGCGCCCTCACGACGATTGCGTCGACCCACGATTTCGCGCCGGGTCCGGGCACCGCGTCCCGGCTCCTGCAATTTTCCGATCCAGCCAACAATGCCCGCGGAGCAATCGCTTTTTTTGCGCCGAGCATCTCCGGCCAAAGTGGCATCTACTTCGCTGACGGATCGGGATTGTACGCCATCGCGACGACGAACACACCAAACCCAAGTTTTCCCGGCAACTTCACCGTGTACTCAGACCTGCCGGGAATCACTTCGGCTTCGAGTGTTTACTTCAACGGCGGCGCCAGTCTCTCGACGGACAACGGAATCTTCGAGGGGTTAGTTAGTGGTGGCATCACCCAAGTTTTTCCCCGTATAAGTACCCAGCAGATCGCCGCGGGAATGGGGGTGAACCCCGCCCGCTTCCTCGCCTTTCATGATGCTGCCGCTAACTTAGGAAACGGATTCCATTCCGATATTGCCTTTTGGGGTTCCACCAGCAGTGGGAATGTGAACTCGGGAATTTATTATCTTCACTTTACGGTAACTCCGGAGCCCTTGGCCACAGTTTATGACGCCGCGCCCGGATTGGGCGGTCTATTTAGCGCATTCGGTGACCCTGTTAATGTGACAACACAAACCGCCTTCCACGCGTTCGGCGGCTTGGTGGGCGGCGAGGGCATCTACATGTCGGCGGCCGGACCTCTGACGGCAGTCGCCACGAATAACAATCAGGTGGCGCCAGGTCTGAACTCGACTTTTGGCCGCTTTAGCGACCCTGCTCTGAGTACTTCCGGGGCGGTGGCATTCGTGGCGACCGCGGTGAACGATCAAAGTGCGGTGTATCGCGGTCTCACGCCTGTGGCCACGACATTTCGCTTGGCTCCGGGACTGGGTGCCACGTTCACCTCGTTCTACTCGGTCACGATAAATGGTTCAGGTTGTATCTGCTTCGGGGGACGGACGGCCTCGGGATCGGGAATCTATCTCGGAGACGGCACGGATTTAGTGGCCGTTGCTTATCAAGGCCAAGGCCTCCAGGGAAGCACCATCAGCGCTTTGACTCCACCCACCTTCATTGGCGGGCCGAACCGCGGGGGCCGAAGCGGATTCAACGACAACGGACAGGTGGCCTTCTCCACGCTCCTGACGAATGGAAAATCTGGCACTTTCCTTTTCACGCCCATTCTTCACTACCGCACGGCGGCAAGCGGCAACTGGGACGGCGGTCTGAATTTCACTCTTGGCCAGCCGCCCGGGCCGCCGCACGATGTCTCTATCGACCCCGCCACCGCCCTTACCGTCATGGGACCTTTCGCGCCGACCTCCGTGCGCAGCCTCCTCATCAACGGATCGGGCGCGGGCGTCGCCGAGCTGGCGCTGCAACTTCCCGGTTTCATTTCTACCACCAACGGTCTGACCATCGGCCAAAAGGGTCTGCTGACCGGCCCCGGCACGATTAACGGGTCCGTGACGATCAATGCCGGCGGGGTCGCGACGGCGAACTCCGGTACTCTCACATTCAACGGCAACACGATCAATGAAGGTGTCGTGGGCATGACGGGCGGCGCAACGTTCATAAATAATGGCACGTTTCAAAACAATGGATTGATCGACGTCATCACGGGAAACTTCACGCCGCAGCCCGGTTTCACAAACAATGGGACGATTCTCGATAAGAGCCTGGTCAAAGTGAAGCAACTCACCAAGAACGGCGCGGGGGTGATCGTTACCATCGACGGGTATACGGGACACACCTACCAACTGCAGAGGTCCGGGTCACTATCGACGGACACCTTTACCAACGTCGGCTCACCGGTTGCGGGCATCACCGGGCAGCCCATCCAATTTGCTGACGTGTTCGGAGCATCGGACGGCTTTTATCGGGTCGTGGTATTCTGATGACTGCCGTGACAAAGGGTGTCGATTCCATTGCGATTTGTGAGTGTACGTCTTTCAAGCATTGGGTAAGCGCGCCATTGTGGGAGAGCACGTCAGGCTACTCATTCAAGTGAAAGGTGACTTATGACTAATACATCCGAATCGCCGCATCCTTCGCTGGACCAGTTTTTTGAAACTGCCCACGCCTTTCATCGGACGGCAGCGCTGAAGGCGGCAATCGAACTCGATGTGTTCACTGGCATCGGCGAGGGAGCAGACACGGCTGACGTGCTCGCCCAGAGGTGTCACGCCTCCGAGCGAGGCATGCGAATCCTCTGTGATTACCTAACGGTGATCGGGTTTCTAAACAAAACCGGAAAACGATTCGCCCTGACGCAGGACTCGGCGATCTTTCTCGACCGGCGTTCCCCCGGTTATGTTGGTGCGGCCCTGGAGTTCCTGCTCTCCCCGGCGCAGACCGAGGCCTTCCGGGATCTGGCGGCCGTCGTCCGAAAGGGTGGGACGATCATGCGTGACGATGGGGTGGTCGCTCCGGAGCATCCCGTTTGGATTCAGTTTGCGCGCGCGATGGCGCCGTTGATGACGCTTCCCGCGGAATGTCTGGCAAACCTGCTCGTCGCTGGATCAGACGAGAAATGGAAGGTCCTTGATCTCGCCGCGGGCCATGGCCTGTACGGAATCTCCGTGGCGAGGCAAAATCCCAATGCGAACGTGGTCGCCCTGGACTGGGCCGGCGTCCTTACGGTGGCCGAGGAAAACGCGCGCGCGGCGGGCGTGACAGACCGCTACCGCACCCTTCCGGGCAGTGCGTTTACCGTCGACTACGGTACCGGGTACGATCTGGTGCTGCTGACCAATTTTCTACACCACTTCGATGCTGCTACCTGTCAAACGCTGCTGGGAAAAGTATATGCGGCACTGAAGCCCGGCGGACGTGCCGCGATCCTCGAGTTCATCCCCGACGAGGACCGAATCTCGCCGCCCGTTCCTGCTCAGTTCACGTTGATGATGCTCGCTTCGACCCCGCGCGGCGACGCGTACACCTTCTCGCAGTATGAGGGAATCCTGCGGGACGCAGGCTTCGTCCAGAGCGAGCTGCATCCGCTGCCACCAACCTATTTTCGGGCGGTCATCGCCAGGAAGTAGCGCTCTTTGAAACTTCTCCCGTGGCGAAGTCCTTTTGAAATACGGCGTCTCCGCGCAAAACCGCGACGGTGACAATTTACCACGGCACGGTCATGAGTGCCATAGAGGCGTCAAACTCGCACTTGTTCGGGACTTCGAAGGTAATTTCCCGCCACGCGATGAACCAGCGCGGCGTCAGTATTCCATTGGGCCCGATCCCGCGGGGAAGAATGGTCCCCAAGTGCGCCAGCCGCCGACCCACACCACCGCGCTGGCCTCCAGGGGCGCCGCGCCGAGCTGCTCGTTGGTGGCTTGCAGTTGGATCATGAAACGTTTGTACGCGTCGTATTCCGACCTTCGTCCCACGTACACCTGATCGTGCGCGACGGACGGGAACAGCCAGTAGGATTGTCGCCCACGTTCGACGATGGAAATGCGGCCCTGCGGCAGTGCTTGGACCTGCGCGAGCTGCGAGTCATCGCGGACGACGTACGGGCGGAAGCCCGCCTGGTGGAGCAGTTTTTCCGGCGAGGCAACCGTGGTGCAACCGCCCGCGCTGAACACGAGCGCGGCTGCGGCAATAACTTTGATCAGTTTCACGATGGAAGGCATGGCCATGGTCGGGGGAGCGACAGCGCGAGTGCGCCGATCACGTTGAAGGAAGCGGACAATCTTTTCAACTTCAGGTCGGGTTCGGCGGAGGTTGGTGAACGAACGGCGAGGGCGCTGGGACGCACGGCAAATCTTTTGTCCCGTCGTTACGGTCCTTTTCAACCGGGGACGGCCTGCCTTGTCAAGCGTTCCGACGAGCGAAGAGGCGAATCGGGGGCACAGCCGCGGCCGATTCCGGTCCGCGACTGAAACTGGGGATTCCAAGCGAGCAACCGGCGGTGGGTATTGGCCAACGGGGGTGTAGCCAGGGGTCTACCGCGGCCGCAAATTTAGGAAAGCCAAACTCCGCCCCCCTCCAATCCTCTCCCTATGGCAGCCCCTACCGCCAAGCCGCCGGCCAGCGCTTCGACCGCGCCCCCGCCCGGTATTGATCTCAAGAAGATCCTCGTCCCGCTCGATTTTTCGGAATCGGCGGAAACCGCATTTAACTTCGCGGTGGATCTCGGGGCGAAGTTTACTGCCGAATTGATTCTCCTGCACGTGGTTGAGTTGGCGCAGTTCTCGCATTACGTCGCGTCGTATCCCGACTTTGCGCCGCAACCGCTGGATCTCGCGGAGATGGAGGCGCGCACCCGCAAAGATGCCGAGGCAAGACTCAAGCCCTTCAGCGAGCGCCTGCTCGCTCGCGGGGTCCGCGTCCACGCTCGCGTCCGAACCGGGTTTGCCAGCCCGGAGATCATCCAGGCCGCGAAGGACGAAAACGTCGATTGCATCGTCATCGCCACCCATGGCTATTCCGGCCTCACGCACTTCCTGATGGGCAGCACCACCGAACGCGTCATTCGCCATGCGCCCTGTCCGGTGATGGTCGTGCGCCTCAAGGAAGCGCCGGTCAAGAAATAGCCGGCGGCCGTTTTAGGCCCGGGCCGGAAGCCAAGCGGCGCGGGCGCGGAATCGACGGGAAGGGGAACTTTTAGTCCCTCTCCCATCGATCGGCGGAGCTTTGTGGCCGTCGAGTTTTTACTTGTTGGATCGGCCGGACGATCGCAGGGTCCGCGCAGGTCGTCCGTTCAGACCAAATCTCCGTTGGGAGAAGCAAACACTCGCGCCCCGGGTCCCAGCGGACGTCCCACGTCATGGAAAAAGATGCGGACATCGTCGGACAATTAAGTCGATCGCAAATCTTTCGCGACTACGAAAAGGCCTTCGCCGGTGCGACGGAGCTGCCTTTTCATTTCTCGGCGGCGGGAGCTATTGCAGCGGCAACCGCCCGTCGAGGCGCTGCGAATCCGCTTTGCGAGGTGCTGGCGGAGTCGAGCGAGACCTGTCGGAAGTGCCTGCGTGGGCCGAGGGACAATCCCGATGCACAGGCCGACGAATCCGGGACGGTGACCTGTTTCGCCGGTGTCTGCGAGACGTCGGTTCCCGTGCGGGTGGGCGAAAGGGTGATTGGGTTCCTGCAGACGGGCGGCGTGGGGTTGCGCGCGCCGAACGCGAGGCATTTTCGCGGCGTAGCCAACCAGGTGCTGGCCTGGGGCGTGAGCGTGGACCTCAAGCGCGTCGAGGATGCGTACTATCATTCGCGCGTTCTCCCGAAAAGGAAGTACGCGGCGATGGTGAAGTTGATCGAAATTTTCGCCAAACATCTGTCCATTGTCGCGAATCAACTCAGCATCGAGGCGGTGGACACCGAGCCGCCCATGGTCCGCAAGGCGCGCGCGTATATCGCCGAGCACCAGCGCGAGTCCGTCAATTTGAGGGGCGTCGCCAAGGCGGTCCACGTAAGCACTTTCTATTTTTGCAAAATGTTTAAGCGTTCCACGGGCCTGACCTTCACGGACTACCTGAATCGCGTGCGCGTCGAACGGGCGCGCGAGCACCTCCTCAAGCCTCATGTCCGCGTGAGCGAGGTGGCTTACGAGGTGGGCTTTTGTTCGCTCACGCACTTCAATCGGAGCTTCCGCCGCATCGTGGGTCAAAGCCCGACGGTCTATCGGCGCAAGCGGCTCGGCGATTGCACGGGCCGGACGTAAGAAACCCGAATTTTACGCGAACAAAATTTGAGTTCGGACCGACGGATTCCAGGAAACGGTTCGGCGTTGCTGCTCGTGGCTCATCCTCGCCGCCGGCTTGGAGAAAAATTCGAAACTAACCGGCGTGGAAATTGGCTTTAGCCGCGTCGCATCGTCGGCTTTGAGCTCGCGCGGATCATTTCCAAAATCTGGCCGATGCACGTGACGCGGGAGGACGAGTCGCCGGCCAAACCGTAGTCGACCCGTCGCCTTGAGGACTGCGTCCGGTCGATGCTCGGCCAATGCAAGTTCATCGCGGCGTTCGTCGCGCTCGGGCTGCTCCATCCGTCGGCGCTGCTGCGGGCGGAACCATGCGGCACGGCTTTCTGACTCACCGGACAAGACGCGAGCATGGCGGCCGGGCCGTCGAGTCCCGAATGGTCGCCCTCCGGGGATTTTCATTTCTACGGCGCCATGAATCGCCTTGTCTCATTCTTGTTCGCACTTCGCCCATGATCTTCCGCCCATTCATGGAAAAGTGATCGATCAAAAGCTGGTTGGCTAAAAGAAATGAACGCGCTCGACGCTCTCACCCGGGGACAGTCGGCGCGCGATTGCACACAAGCACCGGAAGCAGATCCCGAAGTTCGGTTCCAAACACGGCGTGGGACGGTCGAGGTTTTTTCTTCCGCGCGCCAGCTGCCGCCGGGGTTGCGCGCCATTGCCTTCGCCGGCCAGACGCGGGATCTCCGCTATTACGAAATTGCGGACCAATCGCTTGCCGGACAATTCGAGCATCACTACCTGGTCCTCCACGGGGCCGGACCCGACGAAACCGCGGTACAGCCGGTGTTCCTGGTCGATCAGGATATTCTCGAAGGACTTCCCCGCCGGCTGCATGTTCTGCTGAGCTGGCCGCGGCGTTTTTTCCCGCGCTGGTTCCAGCTGCGCATGCTGGTGGCCGGTTGCCCGGCGGGTACCGGCGCTCTGGATTGCTCCGAGCCGTGGGCGGTCGAGGCTCTGTGCGAAGCGCTCGGGATCTACGCGAAGCAGGTGAAGGCGGCGGTGATCTTGCTGAAGGATTTCTCGGCGGCGTCACGACCCGGGTTCGGCCCATTCGAGTCGGCGGGGTATCGGCGGGTGCCGAGCATGCCCGGTTGCACGCTGGAGCTGAATTTTGCGAGTTTCGAGGATTACATGCGCGACCAGCTCGGACGCAGCCTGCGGTACAAGTACATCAAGCTGAATAAGCGGACGCCGATCGAATGGGAGGTGCGCACGGATGTCACGCCGCTGGCCGACGAGATTCACGCCTTGTACAAACAGACGCACGCGCGGTCGAAGATGCGCTTCGAATTCCTGACCCCGGAATTCTTCGCGCTCATCGGACGGGAGATGCCGGAGCGCGCGCGCTTTTTCCTCTGGCGGGTCGACGGGCGGCTCGCCGCGTTCGCGCTCTGCCTTGTCCAAGGCGACACAATTCACCACCTGAACATTGGGTTCGATTACGCCGTCTCGCTGGATCGGCAACTCTACTTTGTGACGATGCGGGACATCTTCCGCTGGTCGCTCAGGCAAGGGTTGAAGCGCTACGTCACGGGCCAGCTCAACTATGATCCGAAACTGCATTTCAAGATGCGCCTCGCGCCGCTGGATCTTTATTCGCGGCACACGTCGCCGTTGCTCAATCCGTTTTTCAAGGCCGCGCTCGGTTACCTGCAGCCGGTGCGGCACGATCCGATCATCCGGCAGTTCCCGAACGCAGCGGAGCTTTGAAAATGCCGAATTCCGAAGTGCGAATGCCGCATTTCAGCCACAGAGATCGCCGAGAATTTCTGGCTCTCGACCCTCGACCCTTGACTTTCGACTCCAGTTCCAATGTCTGATCGAACCCGCCACCTCATTGTCATCGCGTTCACGGTGCTGTGCATCGCGGCGGCGTGGTTGCTACCGGCGATGGCGCAACCGATCGCGTACCACGACTTCGCCGATCGCCGGGAGATGTTCGGGGTCCACAATTTTCTCGATGCGGCGTCGAACATTGGTTTCCTGCTCGCGGGTTTGGCTGGTCTCACCGTCGTATTCCGAACCCGGACCCGTTTCGAGTTCAGCGTCGAACGCTGGCCGTACGCGATTTTCTTTGCGGGCATGCTGCTCACCGCGGTCGGCTCTGGCTATTACCATCTCGCGCCGGACAACGAGCGATTGTTCTGGGATCGGCTGCCGATGACGATCGCATTCATGTCGCTCGTCGCTGCCCAAGTCGTCGAGCGCATCAACGTCCGGGCGGGTGTTACCCTGCTCATTCCGATGTTGCTGCTGGGGGCGGGCTCCGTGATCTATTGGCGGGCGACGGAGCGGGCGGGCGCGGGAAACGTCATGCCTTATGGAATTCTGCAAGGCTATTCCGTGGTGATCCTGATTCTAATCGAGCGCTTTCATGTGTCACGGTACACGCGCGGCCGCGACATTTACTGGGTGTTCGCAGCGTACGTGCTGGCCAAGCTCCTGGAGACGTTTGACCGTCAGATTCTATCGCTCGGTCACGTGGTCAGTGGTCACACCCTCAAGCATCTCGTGGCGGCGGTGACTGGCTATTTCGTCTGTCGGATGTTGCTGGGGCGCACGCTGCAGGCGCCGCCGTCCACCGCGAGCGCCACGGAGCGGGCGGGGAAAGTTTGAACGATGCCGCGGGGCGGGCGACCGAGGTCCCCGACGTAACCGGCGTGACGGAGAAGGGGTCGACGCGACGCGACGGCGTTCCCGGTGCGATTTACGACAAGAAGCGTTGAGTATCGGGCCCCTCGGGTTCTAGAATGCAAGTCTTCCGCCATGAGCCTTCCCGACCGGATCAATCTACCCGAAGCGATGATTAACGCGGAGTGGCGAATCGGGGTGCTGGAGCGAATCATCGACAAGTTGATTGGCGCCTCGCCGCGTGGGATCGTTTCCGCCCCAGACCTCGAAAAATGGCGGACTGAATCCCTGGCGGACATCCAGAAGAAATATCCCGCCGTGAATCTCACGCGCACGAAGCGGGTCCACCTGCCGCCGAGCAGCGAATTCTAGAAACCGTTCCGCCCTCGGACGGTGCGCGCTGACGGGGCTGTTCGGCGGGGGCTTTGCGGCTTTCGGAGCCCGGAAAGGCCGCCCCGGCGCCGGGTTCCAAATGCTTTCCGCGCGAGGCCGAAGTCGATGGCTTGACATTGCCACGCGCAATCGGCTGAATCTACGCTCCCAAGAACCCATTCTATGAACGCGACCAAAAAACTTCACGACGTCGGCCAAAGCATCTGGCTCGATAATATCACCCGCGCACTGCTCGATAGCGGCACGCTTAAAAAATACATCACCGAGCTGACCGTCACCGGTTTGACGTCCAATCCGACGATCTTCGATCAGGCGATCAAGAACAGCCCGGATTACGACGCCGACATCAAGAAGAAGCTCGGCGAGGGAAAGTCGGGCGAAGATCTCTTCTTCGAGCTCGCGCTTGATGACATCGGGCGCGCGGCCGACATCTTCCGTCCGATTTTCGATCGCACGTCGGGCGTGGACGGATGGGTCTCGCTCGAGGTCTCGCCGTTGCTGGCATACGACACGGCCACGACGATCAAGGTGGCAAAGGATTTGTTCACGCGGGGCGGTCGACCGAACATGTTCATCAAGATTCCGGGAACCAAGGAAGGCCTGCCCGCGATCGAGGAAGCGATTTTCGCCGGCGTGCCGGTGAACGTAACGCTACTCTTTTCGCGCGAGCATTACGTCAGCGCGGCGGAAGCGTATCTCCGCGGCATCGAGCGGCGCCTCGACGCCGGCCTGAACCCGAACGTCGCCTCCGTGGCGTCGGTCTTTATCAGCCGGTGGGACGGCGCGGTGACGGGCAAGGTGCCCGAGGAACTCAGCAACCAGCTCGGCATCGCCATCGCCAAGCGCATTTACAAAGCCTACTGCGATCTGATCGGCCTGCCGCGGTGGAAGCGCGTCTTTAATGCCGGCGCGCGCCCGCAACGCCTTCTCCTCGCCAGCACCGGCACCAAGGACAAAAAGGCGTCCGACGTCCTGTACGTCAAGGCGCTGGCCGCTCCGCTCACGATCGACACGATTCCCGAGGCGACGCTCAAGGCGTTCGGCGATCACGGTGACGTCGGCCCGGTGTTGAGCTCCGATGGTGGAGACAGCGAGGCGGTGCTCTCGCAGTTCTCGAAAGCCGGCATCGACCTCAACGCGCTGGCCTCGAAGTTGCAGGAGGAAGGCGCGAAGTCGTTCGTCGCGTCATGGAACGAGCTCATGGAAGTCATCGCGTCGAAGAGCGCGGCGCTCAAGAAAGTGGCCTAGGGCCGAACCCGGTCCGAGTTCCCCGGATTCATTCCGCTTCGGAAGCAGGCGTCCCATCCCGCGTCGCCTGCTTCCAGGAGAGTGGTCCACCACCCTCAAATTGATTCGAAAGAAATACGCATATGGCAGCCACCCCCGCACTCAAGTCCCGTCCCGCCTGGAAGGCGCTTGCCTCCCACCACGCCAAGATTGGCAAGACCCATTTGCGGGAGCTGTTCGGCGATGATCCCAAGCGCGGCGCGCGAATGAACGCCGAGGCGCTCGGTATCTTCCTCGACTACTCGAAGAACCGGATCACCGACGAAACGCTCAAGCTCCTCATCCGGCTGGCGAAGGCGTGCGGCGTCGAGCGGAAGCGCGACGCGATGTTCGAGGGCAAAAAAATCAATATCACGGAAAACCGCGCCGTATTGCACGTCGCCCTCCGGGCGCCGCGGGGCGCGAAGATCGTGGTCGACGGCAAGAACGTCGTGCCGGCCGTCCATGCCACGCTCGACAAGATGGCGAAATTTTCGGACCGCGTGCGCAGCGGCCAGTGGAAGGGCCACACGGGCAGGCGGATCAAAAACGTCGTCAACATCGGCATCGGCGGGTCGGACCTCGGGCCGGTCATGGCCTACGAGGCCCTCCGCTACTACAGCAAGCGCTCGATGACGTTTCGCTTCGTGTCGAACATCGATGGCAACGACTTCGCCGAGGCGGTGAAGGATCTCGACGCGGCGGAAACACTTTTCATCGTTTCCTCGAAGACGTTCACCACGCTTGAGACCATGACCAACGCGCATTCCGCGCGCGCCTGGTTCCTCAAGGCCTCCGGCGGAAAAACGGCCGCGGTCGCAAAGCACTTTGTCGCGGTCTCCACCAATGCGGCCGAGGTGACGAAGTTCGGCATCGACACCGCGAACATGTTCGGTTTCTGGGACTGGGTCGGCGGCCGCTATTCGATGGACTCCGCCATCGGCCTGTCGTCGATGCTCGCGGTCGGGCCGGATAATTTCCGCGCGATGCTCGACGGCTTCCATCAGATGGACGAGCATTTCCGCACGGCCCCGCTGGAGAAGAACCTGCCCGTGCTGATGGGACTGCTCAGCGTCTGGTACAGCAACTTCTTCGGCGCGCAGACCGTGGCCGTGCTGCCCTACGAACAGTACCTCAAGCGCTTTCCCGCCTACCTGCAGCAGTTGACGATGGAGAGCAACGGCAAGCACGTCACGCTCGACGGCAAGACCGTCAACTACGACACGGGTTCAATCTACTGGGGTGAGCCCGGCACGAACGGCCAGCATTCGTTCTATCAATTGATCCATCAAGGCACGAGGCTGATCCCGTGTGATTTCATCGCCTTCGTCAAGGCGCTCAACCCGATTGGCCGGCACCATGACATTCTGATGGCCAACGTCTTCGCGCAGGCCGAGGCGCTGGCCTTCGGCAAGACCGCCGAGCAGGTGAGGGCGGAGGGCACGGCCGACTGGCTCGTGCCGCATCGTGTCTTCGAGGGCAACCGGCCGTCGAACACCATCCTTGCCGACAACCTGACTCCGGGCATGCTCGGCAAGCTGGTGGCGCTTTACGAGCATTGCGTTTTCACCCAGGGTGCGATTTGGAACATCAACTCGTTCGACCAGTGGGGCGTCGAGCTGGGCAAGGCGCTCGCCCAAGCCATCATTCCCGAGCTGGAGTCCAAGGACTCGCCCAAGCTCCGCCACGACAGCTCCACCAATCACATCATCCGCCGCTACCGGAAGCTCAAGGCTTCCTGATTTTCGCCCGATCCCGCAACCCCCAGAAGGACCATCGCCATGTCTCTCGGATACGACCGCCCGCTCTACATCCTGCCGTTCGATCACCGTGGATCATTCGCCTCGAAAATGTTTGGTTTTCATGCGCCGCTGAGCGCGGATCAAACGGCCCAGATCGCCGCCGCCAAGCGGGCCATTTATGATGGCTTCCTCTCCGCCGTGGCGGGAGGCGTGCCCAAGGACATCGCCGGCATTCTGGTCGACGAACAATTTGGCGAGGCCATCCTGCGCGACGTTGCCGCGGCGGGATTTCAATTCGCCTGTCCCGCCGAGAAAAGCGGGCAGGATGAGTTCGACTTCGAGTACGGCGACGATTTCGCCAGCCACCTCGAGAAATTCAAGCCGACCTTCTGCAAGGTGCTCGTGCGCTACAACGCGGAGGGCGACGCGGCGCTGAATGCGACGCAGACGGCGCGACTCAAGCGGCTGTCCGATTACCTGCATGCCAAGGGTGAGAGCAAGTTCATGTTCGAATTGCTCGTGCCGGCCGAGAAGGCGCAGTTGGATGCGCTGGGCGGCGACAAGAAGCGCTACGATTTGGAACTACGCCCCAAGCTGATGGTCAAGGCCATCGAGCAAATGCAGGATGCCGGCGTCGAGGCGGACCTCTGGAAGATCGAAGGTCTCGATTCCCGCTCAGATTGCGAAAAAATCGTGGCCGCCGCCAGGCGTGGCGGTCGCGACAAGGTGGGCTGCATCATCCTCGGCCGCGGTGAGGACGACAAGAAGGTGCACGAGTGGCTTTCCATCGCCGCGGCGGTGCCGGGCTTTATCGGCTTCGCGGTCGGCCGGACTGATTTCTGGGATCCGCTCGTCGGCTGGCTTGCCAAGAAAATCACGCGGGAAGAAGCCGTGGCTGAGATGGCCCGGCGCTACCGCGGGTTCGTCGACACTTTCGAGAAGGCCAAGAAGGGCTGAGTCGACAGATATCCCGCCAGATTCACCAAACACGATCCGCCATCGGACAAAACAAAGGACACATCTATGCAACTTGGAATGATTGGACTCGGCAGAATGGGCGCCAACATGGTGCGCCGCCTCATCAAGAACGGCCACGATTGCGTCGTCTATGATCGCTCCACGGAAGCGGTGAACTCGCTGGCCAAGGAGAAGGCGGTGGGCGCCACTTCGACGGCGGACTTCGTGAAGAAGCTGAGCACGCCGCGCGCGATCTGGCTGATGGTCCCGGCGGCGGTGGTAGACTCGGCGATCGCCGACCTGCTGCCCCATCTGCAGGCGGGCGACACGATCATTGACGGCGGCAACTCGTATTACATCGACGACATCCGGCGCGCGAAGGAGCTTTCGCCGCGGCAGGTTAACTATTGCGGCGTGGGCACGAGCGGGGGCGTGTGGGGCCTGGAGCGCGGCTACTGTATGATGATCGGCGGCCCGGATGCGACCGTGCGGCATCTCGATCCCATCTTCAACACCCTCGCACCCGGCAAGGGCGACGCCCCGGTGACGCCCGGCCGCGAAAAACTCGGTGGCACCTCGGAGCAGGGTTACCTGCATTGCGGCCCGAGCGGGGCCGGGCATTTCGTGAAGATGGTGCACAACGGCATCGAGTACGGCTTGATGGCCGCCTATGCCGAGGGTCTCGGCATCCTGCATTCCGCCGACATCGGCAAAAGGATGCACGAGGTCGACGCCGAGACGACGCCGCTGCGCGAACCAGAGCATTATCAGTTTGATCTCAACCTCGCCGACATTGCCGAAGTTTGGCGTCGGGGTAGTGTGATCTCCTCGTGGCTGCTGGACCTGACGGCGACTTCACTGGTCGAGGACACGAAGCTCTCGAAGTTTTCGGGCAAGGTCTCGGATTCGGGCGAGGGGAGATGGACGATCAAGGCCGCCATTGATGAGGGCGTGCCCGTGCCGGTCCTCACCGCGGCCCTGTACGAACGCTTCAGTTCGCGCGGCGAGGCCGATTACCAGGACAGGCTGCTTTCCGCGATGCGTTTTCAATTCGGCGGTCACATCGAGAAGAAATAGTCACACGGACAACGAATTCCCGTGATGAGTCCTCCGCATTCGGACGCGCTCGTCTTTTTTGGGGCGACGGGAGATCTGGCCTACAAGAAGATCTTTCCGTCGCTTCAAGCCATGCTGAAGCGGGGGCACCTCAACGTGCCGGTCATCGGCGTGGCCAAGGCCGGCTGGAATCTCGATCAACTCAAGGTCCGCGCGAAGGACAGTCTCGAAAAACACGGCGGGCTCGACCCCGCCGCGTGGGAGAAATTGAGTGGCCTGCTCCGCTATGTCGACGGCGACTATGCGGACGCGGCCACTTTCGAGGCCCTGCGCAAGGAACTCGGTTCGGCCCAGCGACCGGCGCACTATCTTGCCATCCCGCCCGTGCTCTTCGGCCAGGTCGTCGAGCAGCTGGCGAAATCGGGTTGCGCCGAGGAAGGCTCGCGCGTGATCGTCGAGAAGCCGTTTGGCGCGAACTTGGAGTCTGCCAAGGCACTCAATCAGATCTTGCTGAATTCATTCGACGAGACCGCGATTTTCCGCATTGACCACTATCTGGGCAAGAGCCCGGTGCATAACATGACGTTCTTCCGGTTCGCGAATTCGTTTCTCGAACCGATTTGGAACCGCGAGCACGTCGAGAGCGTGCAGATCACAATGGCGGAGAACTTTGGCGTGCAGGGTCGCGGCGGATTCTACGATCAGACGGGCGCGATTCGCGACGTGATGCAGAATCACCTCTTTCAGGTCATGGTGAATGTCGCGATGGAGCCGCCGGTGCGCACCGACAGCGAATCTATGCGCGACGAGAAAGTGAAGGTCCTCAAGGCGATTCCGGCGCTCGAGGCCGGGGACATTGTCCGGGGGCAGTTTCGCGGATACCTCGCCGAGGCGGGAGTGAAGCCCGATTCCTCGGTCGAGACCTTCGGCGCGTTGCGGCTGCAGGTAAATTCGTGGCGCTGGCGCGGCGTGCCGTTTTACATCCGCGCTGGGAAATGTCTGCCCGTGACCTGCACGGAGGTGACCCTGCGGCTCCGTCCGCCGCCCACGATCTACGATGCGCACGGTCTCACGCAGAATTGCATTCGCCTGCGGATCAGTCCGGATGAAACCATCGCGTTTGGGGCGAATGTGATGAGCCCGGATGAAACCGGGCCCGAGGCCACGGAGATCATCGCCAGTCATCGTCCCGACGCCAAGGAAATGGACGCCTACGAACGCGTGCTTGGCGACGCGATGGCCGGGGACGCCACCTTGTTTGCCCGCGAGGATTATGTGGAGGAGGCGTGGCGCATCGTCGATCCGGTCCTGCAGGTCGGTACCCCGGTCTTTGCCTACGAGCCAGGCACGTGGGGACCGGCCGAGGTCTATAAGCAAGTGTCGCCCCCCGGCGGTTGGCAGGCGCCGGTGATGACGGACTAATCCAAACCAAAACGCACCCATGAAACTTGAAGTGTTTGCCGATGCCGACGCCGTGGCGCATGCCGCGGCGCGAATGATTGCGGCGGAAGCGCGTGCCGCCGTTGCCGCGTGCGGCCGATTCACCCTCGCCGTCAGCGGCGGAAAGACGCCCTGGGTCATGCTGCGCGCGCTCGCCAACGAACAGGTCCCCTGGCATGGCATGCACGTGTTCCAGGTCGACGAGCGCATCGCCCCCGCGGGCGACCCGGATCGTAATCTCACGCACCTCCGCGCCAGCCTCCTCGAGAACGCGCCACTGCCCCCTGAGCAAATTTACGCGATGCCAGTCGAAGCGCCCGACATTGAGGCCGCGGCGACGCAGTACGCGAAGACGATCGAAAAGCTCGCCGGTTCGCCGCCTGTGTTCGACGTCGTGCACCTTGGTCTCGGGCCGGATGGCCACACCGCCTCCCTCGTGCCGGGGGATTCCGTGCTCGGGGTGACCAACGTGGACGTCGCGCTGACGGGCGGGTTGTATCAGGGTCGCCGCCGAATGACACTGACCTATCCGCTGATAAATCGCGCTTTGCGCATTCTTTGGCTGGTCACGGGCGGTGAAAAAGTGACAATGCTCGAGCGACTGCTGAAAGGCGATCCCTCCATCCCCGGCGGACGCGTCCTTCCCGACCACGGTCTGGTGCTGGCGGACCGCGCGGCAGCCGGTCAAAACAATTCCTAACCCCAAACGCAACGACTTATGCCCAACGAGAAAATGGATCTATTGGCGATTAACACCATTCGCACCCTGTCGATCGACGCGGTACAAGCGGCCCAGTCCGGCCATCCCGGCACGCCGATGGCGCTCGCGCCGTTGGTCTACACAATCTGGAATCGCGAGATGCGGTTCGATCCCAAAGATCCGATCTGGCCCAACCGCGATCGCTTCGTTCTCTCCAATGGCCACGCCTCGATGTTGCTGTGGTCCGTCCTTCACCTCACGGGCGTGCAGGCCGTCAATGCGGACTACGAGAGCCTCGGCAAACCGTCGGTCACGCTCGACGACATCAAGCGCTTCCGCCAGCTCGACAGCCGCGCGGCGGGTCATCCGGAATATCATTGGGTCTCTGGCGTCGAAACCACCACCGGCCCGTTGGGCGCGGGCGTCGCGACCAGCGTCGGCATGGCGATGGCGCAGAAATGGCTCGCGAACCGGTACAACAAGCCGGGCTTTGACGTCTTCGATTACAATGTCTACGCGGTCTGCGGCGACGGCTGCCTGATGGAGGGCATTGCGTCCGAGGCGGCCTCCCTCGCGGGTCATCTGAAACTCGATAACCTCTGCTGGATCTGGGACAACAATCACATCACGATCGAGGGCAACACGAGCATCACGTTCACGGAGGATGTCGCGGCGCGCTTTCTGGCCTACGGTTGGAATGTGCTGCGGGTGGGCGACGCGAACGCCATCGACCGCATCGAGGATGCACTGGCGAACTTCAAGAAGACAAAGGGCCGTCCGACTTTCATCGTGCTCGACAGCCACATCGGCTGGGGCTCGCCCCACAAGCAGGATAAACCCGAGGCGCACGGCGAGCCGCTGGGGGAAGAGGAAGTCAAGCTCACCAAGTGCGCGTACGGCTGGCCGGAGGACGCCCAATTCCTCGTACCAGACGGCGTGATGGCGCATTTCAATGAGGGCATCGGCAAGCGTGGCGCGGACGCTCGTGCCAAATGGCATGAAATGATGAAGGCTTATGGAGCGCAGCATGCGGACCTCGCGAAGGAAATTCCGCTGATGCAAAAGCGCGCGCTCCCCGAGGGCTGGGACAAGGGCCTTCCGGTCTTCCCCGCCGATGCCAAGGGCATGGCCGGTCGCGACGCGTCGGGCAAGGTGCTCAACATTCTGGCGCAAAACATCCCCTGGCTCATGGGCGGTTCCGCCGATCTCGGGCCGTCGAACAAGACGCTGCTCACGTTTGCCGGCGCCGGTGATTTCCAGCCGGACAATTACGGCGGACGCAATCTGCACTACGGCATTCGCGAGCACGCGATGTCCGCGGTCGTAAACGGCCTTTCCCTCTCGAAGCTGCGGGCGTACGGCGCCACGTTCTTCATCTTCAGCGACTACGCGCGGCCGGGCATCCGTCTCTCGGCGTTGATGGAGTTGCCGACGTTCTTCGTTTTTACGCACGACTCGTTGGGAGACGGCGAGGACGGCCCGACGCACCAACCGGTGGAACATCTCCTGTCGTTGCGCGCGATTCCCGGGCTGATCGTGTTGCGGCCAGGCGACGCGAACGAAGTCGTGGAGGCGTATCGCACGATCATGCAGTCGCGCCATGAACCGGCGGTGCTGGTTCTCTCGCGTCAGCCCCTGCCGACGCTCGATCGGACGAAGTATGCGCCGGCGTCTGGCGCGGCGAAGGGTGCTTACGTCTTGGGCGACGCTCCGGACGGGAAGCCCGATGTCATCCTCATTGCGACCGGCAGCGAGCTTTCCCTCGCGGTCCAGGCGCACGAGACCTTAACGGCGGAAGGGATTAAGTCCCGCGTGGTCTCGATGCCGTCATGGGAGCTCTTTGATCACCAGCCGAAGGAGTACCGCGACAGCGTGCTGCCGCCCGGCGTGAAAGCGCGTGTGGCGATCGAAGGGGCATCGACCTTTGGCTGGGATCGCTACGTCGGCGACGCTGGCAAAGTCGTCGGGATGCGGACTTTCGGTGCGTCCGCCCCGCTCAAGGAACTGCTCAAGCGCTTCGGTTTCCATCCCGAGAATATCCTCGCCGTCGCGAAAGAAGTGCTCGGCAAGAAATAAGCGGTGGCGAGGGGGAGCAGGTTAACCGTCCCCGACATCAGCTGACCGACGTCACGGCGTCGGTCAGTCCGTCGGTCGGCTTGAGCGATCCTGAAACGAACGTCTAACATCACGCGCCGCGCGTTCGATTCCGCCGTCTAGTACGATTCTTCCGTGAGGACCACCTTGCCGCGGAAAATGTAATAGATCGACGCGGTGTAGGTCAGCACGATCGGCACGCCGATCATCGCGACGTAGAACATGAATTGCAGCGACTTCTGGGTCGACGCGCCGTTGTGGATGTTCAGGCTGTTGGCCAGGTCCGGAACGGAGAAGACCATGTTCGGATAGACTCCGGCACCGAACTGGAACATCAGGAGCACGATCGACAGGCTGGAGCAGATAAACGCGCGCCCGTCCCGTTTGAGGCGCACCTCCCGAAGGATGTTCAACGTGATGGCAAACGACAGGGTGGCCGCGGTGCCCAGGAGGAGCCAGCGCTGCCCCAAGGCCGACTTGATCTGCGGACACGTGAATATTGTCACCACGTTCAAAACAATGAAAAGGACAAGGTAGGCTGGCACGGTCCGCGTGGTCCAGCCCATGAGCTTTTGCTGCAACGAGCCGGCGGTCTTCAGCACAAGGTACAGGTTCGCGTGCATGACGAACAATGCCACGGTCGTGACGCCGACCAGCAATGCGTACGGATGGAGCAGGGTGACGAAACTACCGTGGAACTCGTGGCGGGCGTCGAGCGGGATGCCCCAGACAATATTTCCGAGGGCCACGCCGATCAGCAGGGCCGAGGCGAGACTGCCGACGGCGAAGGAGATGTCCCACGTGCGGCGCCAGCCAGCTTCTGGCCGCTGGCCGCGAAATTCGATGGCCACCGCGCGGAAGATCAACGCAAACAGCAGCAACATGAACGCGTCGTAAAATCCCGAGAACACCGTGGCGTACACTTCAGGGAACGCCGCGAACAGCGCGCCACCACCGGTGACGAGCCAGACCTCATTACCACTCCAGATCGGACCGATCGCATTGAGGAAGATGCGACGTTCCTCGTCGGTTTTCACGGCAAAAAGCAGCGGGCCCATGCCAAGGTCGAACCCGTCGAGGACCGCGTATCCCGTGAAAAGAATGCCAACGAGCAGAAACCAAATCGTGTTCAGGTCCATCGCGATTATCCTTTCGTGTGACGTCCGCCCTTGAGCGAAAGTGGTCGCCGACGCTCAAAGAGCGACGTGTCCGGGTCGCCCTTCCCGGGACCCAGTCGGACCAGTCGCAAGAACAACCGGAGGAAAAGCGAGCCGATCAACAGATAGATAATGGAAAAGAGCACAATTGAAGTCATTACTTGAGGCGCCTTCACCACGGCGGACATCGCCTCACCGGTCTTGAGCACGTGATATACGATCCACGGTTGGCGTCCCATTTCGGCGGTAAACCAGCCCGCCTGGGTGGCAATTTGCGGAAGAACGATGCACGACGAGAGGAGCAACAGATACGCGCGGATCAGCTTGTTTTCGGTGTCCCAAAGTTTCCCGAATTTCCACAGGACGCAGCCCAGCAATGAGATTCCGGTCATTGCCACGCCGAGGCCGATCATGAGGTGATAGGTCTGAAATACGACTGGCACGTTCGGCCAGTAGCTCGGTCGAAGTTTCCTGATTTGCTCGGCGCTCGCGTCCGGATGGCGACGGCGCAGGAAATCGTCGGAAGGCAGTTGTTCCAACCCGGGCACCACGGTTTGGCTGGCTTGGACGGGATGCAGAAAGTTACCCGACACCAGAATGCTGAGCATCCCGGGAATGCGCAGCACCTTCTCGTCGACTCCAACAATCTCTCCCGCGGTATCACGCCGCCAGCTCACCGAGCCAACAATTCCCATCGGCGCCTCCTTGGTCGTCCTTTCCAGGCTTTCGAGCGCCGCAAGCTTGAGCGGCTGATTGCGCGAGACCCCGCGCGCGGTGGAATCCGCCGACACCAGCTGCAGCACGCACGCGATCGTCGCGCCGGTGAGTCCGATCTTGATCGAGCCCTTCGCCGAATCGACATTTCGTCCGCGAAGCAGCCACCACGCGCTCACCGCGGCCACGAGAAATGATCCCGTGATCCAGCAGGCGATAATCGTGTGCGTGAGACGATCGAGGGTGGACGGGTTGAAGATGGCGTCCGGAAAACTGTCGATGACGGCGCGCACCTGGCCGAGGTCTGCCGGTTGGACGACGTAGGCCGCCGGCAGGCGAACTTCGAGGATCGTGAACGGGACGTCGCCGAGATTCGCCGTCATCGGATGCTGCTGGCCGCCCGCAACGACCTTCATCTGTCGGGCGAGGTGAAAACCGGCGGGGGTTTGCATCCACGAATTCGCGACGAGAATCCAGATGGCACTGAAGTGCGCGCCGAGCGACACCATGCACGTGGCGAAGAGGTGCATCTTTGGCCCGATCTTGTTCCAGCCGAAAAGCAACAGGGCGAGAAAGCCGGACTCGAGGAAAAACGCGTAGATGCCCTCGATCGCGAGCGGACCGCCAAAGATGTCGCCGACGAACCGCGCGTAGTGGGCCCAGTTGGTCCCGAACTGGAACTCCATCGGGATGCCTGTGGCCACGCCAATCGCAAAGATGAGCCCGAATACCTTGGTCCAAAATCGCGCCATGTCGACGTAAAGCGCCTGTCCGGTGCGCAGGCGCAGCGTCTGCATGACCACGAGCATCAAGCCCAGGCCGATCGTCATCGGCGGGAACAGGAAATGAAACGAGATCGTGAGCGCGAACTGGACGCGGGAGAGAATTTCGACGTTCATTTTCGTTCCCGATCTGTTCAGTCGCCAGCCCGGTGGATGGGAGCAAATCGCATTCACCGCCGGGCTGAATTGTTGGCCAAAGCGCGACAGTCCCGAGCTTAGCAGCGGAAAAAAAATGTGGTGAACCAAATGTCGCCGGAGGTGGACGCCGGGTTCAAGACGCGGGCGGTTTGGCCGCTTCCGGTGCCGTTTCGCTCATCTCAATATCGACCTTACGTACCGCGTGTACCGGTGGAACCATACGGCTGCTTTCCGAGAACGACACCAGCGGCGGCGTTAACTCCACCGCCACCGCTGGTGTTGTTGAATCCGCCCCACCACTGGGTTGCGGTTAGATCCGTTTCTTGGTCAAGAAACCCAGGGTTGCGGCAAGCCTGGGACTAGCCACCGCGTTCCGGATTGAACGGCAACGCGCTTTAATCCACACCGCCGCGCGCGCGGCGCGCTGCTATTCGAGGTCGTAAACTTCCACGAGCCCGACGCCGATGGTGCCGTTCTTGCCGGCGACAATGGCGGTGTACGCGCCCGGATCGAGCGTGGCCACGATCGCTGACTCGAGGTCGTTGCTCGGCGGGAAGGGCGTGGCGGCGATCTCCGCCTGCTGGGTGTCCCTCCAATTGTCGTTGGTGGCGAGGACCTGAGCCTGGGCGTTGTAGAGCGTGAGCGTGGGATCGGCCAGCGCCCCGGGAACACCGGCGGCCGTCAGGCTTGGCCCGATGGCGCGTACGATGACGCGCCGGGGGCGCGTGCCGCCGATGACGAAGCCGGCGATCATGACGCTGTCGCCGGTGAGCACGCGGGCGCGGGTGGCGACGTTGATGGGTCGCGCGGTGGCGACGTTGGGCAGGTCCAGGTCGTAGACTTCGACGAGGCCGACGCCCATCTCGCCGCCCACGCCGCTGACGATGGCGGTGTACGCGCCGGCGGGCAGAGTGGCGACGATGGCCGATTCCCGATTGTCGGAGGGCGGGAAGGTGGAGGCAATGATCTCGGCCTGTTGCGTGGAACGCCAGTCGTCATTGGTGGCGAGGATCTGAGCTTGGGCGTTGTAGAGTGTGAGCGTGGGATTGGAGAGCGCACCGGAGACGCCGGCGGCGGTGAGCGATGGCCCGATGGCGCGCACGATGACTTTCTTGGAAGTGGAGCCGGTGATGACGAAGCCGGCGATCATGACGTTGTCGACGGTTTCGACGCGGGCGCGCGTGGCGATGTTGATGAGGGTGGCGGCCGGCGGAGCGACGGTGATCGTGAGGGTGACGCCGGTCCCGTTTGCGCTGAGGGTTCCCTGCACGCCGGCGGGGAGCGTGACGCCGGAGAAAGCGCCGGAAACAGAGCCCGCCGAAACGAGGCGGAAGGAATCGCCGACGCGGAACTTGAAACCGTTGACCAAATTGACGTTGACGGTGCCGGCGAGGGTGGCGGCGCCGCCAATTGTGAGCATGCCGAAGTTGCCGGCGTTGAGGCCGCCGATGTTCGCGTTGAGGATCGCGCCGGCGTTCTGCGTGAAGTTGCCGCTGATCGTGATGGCGGAGGTGGTGGCGTCGGTGCTGCCGATCGTGAGGGCGCCCGCGTTCACCGCGTTCCCGGTGATCGTGCCGGTGCCGGCGAGCGCGCCGCCGGTGAATTGGAAACTCTGGCCGGACCCGACCGAGGCGCTTGTCCCGCCGGTGAAGCGCAGCGTGCCGGCGCTTTGCGTAAAGGTCCCGAAGGCGAGGGCGCCCGCGTTGACCGCCACGGTGCCGGTGTTCAGGAAGGTCGTCCCAGTGAACACGGCCTGGCCGCTGCCGGACTTCGTCAGCGTTCCAATATTGTTGAACGTGCCGCTGCCCGTGAATCCGCCGGTGCTGGTGAGGTTGACGGTGGCGCCGGCGAGATTGTTGAAGGTCGCGCCGCTCGCGAGCGTGGCGCCTCCGTCCGTCGATACCGTAACGGTACCCGCGCTGCTCACCACGCCGCTGATGGTCGAAAGCGTGGGGTCGAACTTTCCGGTGGTCGTGAGGTTGGCGAATGTGCCGCCGTTAACAACACCATACACCCCGCCACGGACGACGCCGGTGCCGATGGCCGCCAGCATGCCTCCGGTGACGGTGACGCCGCCCAGCACGTTGACGACAGAGGCGTCGAGCGCCTCGATCCGGCCCCCGGTGTTGGTGACCGTGCCCGGGCCGGAGTTGCTTGCAAGGGTGAGCAGGCCGCCGCCACTGGCGCGAAGTGTCCCCGTGTTCGTGACGGTTCCGCCGCTGGAATCGCGGGTAATGAACGTGAGAGTCTTGCCCGGCACGTTTGCGTCCACGAGTCCCGCATTCGCGAAGGCAAAGAACAGCGAACCGGGCCCCATCACCCCGGCTCCCTTGATCGTGTGGCTGGAGGAATTGGTGAGCGTGCTGTTGACGTTGAGCGCGTCGATGAGGTCCTGGCTTTCGACCTTCAGTGTGATACTGCCGGTCCCCGCGAGTGTCACGTCGCCGGCGAAAAACAGGTTCCCGCCGCCACCCGCGACGGTGGAGTCGAAGTTCAC